>NZ_CP041372.2:3307960-3969553 GCF_006965545.2 Paenalkalicoccus suaedae | reverse complement strand
TCCACACAATCCCACTCCTTGTGGTCAAAAGTTTTCCACAGTACTAGATAGTGTGCACAAACTCAAAATAGTCTCGTGGACAACAATATTTACTGTCGAAAGTTGTCCACAATCAGCAAAATAGAGTAGGAGCAACGATGTTTTGTCGAAGATCTTTAAAAGATGTACAAGTTCTCTTTTCGTTGCTTCGTAGAAAAGAGGCTTGACAGTAGAAGACGAAAAACTTATAATTTACAAGACTGTCCAAAGCACCGGACACGTACTGAATGAAAATAATTAACTTTTTTTTAAGAGTGTTTTGCAGGAGGTGTAATAGATGGGTAAACCAACATTCAATCCAAACAATCGTAAGCGCAAAAAGAACCACGGTTTCCGTGCGCGTATGGCTACGAAGAACGGACGTCACGTACTAGCGGCGCGTCGTCGTAAAGGAAGAAAAGTACTTTCCGCTTAATCTGGCCACTGATTACCCAGTGGTCTTTTTTCTTGGAGCCTGTGAGTCAGGTTCCTAACAACTAGAAAGAGAACACTTATATCGTACGTGTAACCAGACGAAGCCATGACCTTGTCATTTGATGCGCGTCTGGTTTTTTTCTTTTCTAGAAGCAAATGATCAGAGGTTTGATTGAATCACTGGTCGATATTAGGTAAAATAAGAGCGTTCGATATCAAGAAGCAGCAGATGAGGTGCCAACGGTGAAAAATGAGCATCGATTAAAAAAGAACGAAGACTTTCAATATGTATTCCAGCATGGGTACTCTGTTGCGAACCGTCAATTTGTTTTGTACCAGGTAAAGAAGGAAGATCAGCAGGATATTCGAATTGGATTATCGGTAAGTAAGAAACTTGGGAATGCCGTAGTCCGGAATCGTGTGAAGCGCCTGATGAAGGAAGCATTAAGGCCTCAAACTGAATCGCTTTATCAAAACCGTGATGTGGTGATCATAGCACGTAAGCCCGTGACAGAGATGTCGCTCACGGAAATGGAAAAATCGCTTCAGCATGTATTAAAAGTAGCCAAGCTTTTTCATCGGTAAGAGAGGGTGTAGTGTATGAAGCATGTTTTTATCGGGATAATACGTTTTTATCAACGATTTATATCGCGCTATACGCCACCCACCTGTCGATTTTATCCGACCTGTTCGCAGTACGGCATTGAGGCCCTACGCGTGCATGGTGTCTTTAAGGGGAGCTATTTAACGATTATTCGATTGTTAAAATGTCAGCCCTTTCATCCTGGTGGTCATGATCCGGTTCCACCAAAGAAGAACTCGTCCTGATTACTTACATCAAGGTTTTTGGAAGACTCCGAGCGTTATAGGAGTAACTAGATAGGAGGATCAAGCGTGGGAAAGAAACTTAGTTTAGCAGCATTGCTTGTCGGCTTCATGCTGCTTATGACAGGGTGTTTTAACATCGATGAGCCGATCCGTGCAGAGAATACAGGGATTTGGGATCCGTTTTTCGTTTATCCACTTTCGTGGTTAATGACAACGATCGCAGATGCATTAAACAACAGCTATGGACTTGCGATTATTATCGTAACAATTTTACTTCGTATTCTCATTTTGCCACTTATGATCAAGCAAACAAAGTCAACAAAGGCTATGCAGGCTCTTCAGCCACACATGGCAGAGCTTCGTGAGAAATACAGTGCAAAGGATCAGCAAACTCAGCAAAAGCTACAGCAGGAAATGATGCAACTGTTCCAAAAGCATAACGTAAATCCGCTTGCTGGGTGTTTACCAATCCTTGTACAAATGCCAATCTTAATTGCGTTTTATCACGCAATCATCCGTACACCACAGATCAATCCAGACGTTGATCCTACGTATACAGGTGCAGCACAAGAATTTCTATGGTTTGAGCTCGGTTCAGCGGATCCATTCTTTATTTTGCCGTTAGTTGCTGGAGCTACAACGTACATTCAGCAAAAGATGATGATGGTACAAGATAATCCGCAAATGCGCATTCTCCTTTACCTCATGCCTATCATGATTATTGCCTTTGCAGCATTCTTCCCAGCGGCACTTGCGCTATACTGGGTTATCGGTAACTTATTTATGATCGCACAGACATATTTCATTACTGGACCAAATGTAGGAAAAAGCCGTGAAGAGGCGAAAGCGGGAGGAGCGAAAAGCTAGTGAATAAAGTGACTGTTTCTGGTAAGACGGTAGAAGAAGCAATTGAACTAGGTCTTAAAAAGCTTGATGCGACAAAAGATTCTGTCACCATTGACGTTATTGAAGAAGCTCAAAAAGGATTTTTAGGCTTAATCGGTGGAAAGCCAGCAGTTGTCGAGCTCCGCCTGAAACCTGATCCAGTAAAAGAGGCACTAGTCTTTTTGCGGGAAACCATTGATAAAATGGGCGTTGCCGCGAGTGTTGCTACAGAAAAAAGACAAGAAGGGATTTACTTTTTAATCTCAGGTACAGATATCGGCGTTTTAATTGGTAAACGAGGTCAGACACTCGATTCTCTCCAATATCTTGTTAATCTTGTAGCAAATAAACACTCAGAGAACTATGTGCGTATTTACTTGGATGCGGAGGGCTATCGTGAGAGACGTAAGCAGACATTGATTGAGCTTGCTGAACGAGTAGCCAATAAAGCGGCTCGTACAAAGCGTGAGGTTCATCTTGAACCTATGAGCGCGCATGAGCGGAAGATCATTCATTCTGCGTTACAAAACGTACAAGGCATTGAGACACGCTCTGATGGTCGCGAACCACATCGACGCATCGTCGTCATACCAAAATAATTCAGTCATCCTAGATAATCGCTTGAAAAGCTCACTGGACATAACATTCCAGTGGGCTTTTTTCATGGAGGCAAATGGGTCTCTAAAAGATGTTTTTAAAGAATTGGAGTAAATTATGTTATCCACATGTGGATAAACTTCCATCAAGATCCATAAACATCAAGCGTTTTTCTCTTTCTTCTTGGCTTGAACTATGATAATCTATTTATTTGGAATCAGTTCATTTATTAATGGAAGTCATATACATTTTTTTCGGTCAAAAAGAGGGAGAAGAGAAAGGAGGCGTTGTGACATGGAGATGGACACAATTGCAGCAATATCGACGCCGATGGGAGAAGGTGCGATCGGCATCGTTCGGATTAGCGGTGATCAGGCGGTAGCTATCGCAGACATCGTATATAAGGGAACAAAGTCACTTCAGGATGTTGACACTCATACGATCAATTATGGGCACATTGTTGATCCTAAAAGTGGCGATACGATTGAGGAAGTGATGGTATCTGTATTACGTGCACCAAAAACATATACAAAAGAAGATATTATCGAAATCAACTGTCACGGTGGGCTGATCTCTGTGAATCGCGTACTCCAGCTCATTCTTTCGCACGGAGCGCGCTTAGCGGAGCCTGGCGAATTTACGAAGCGTGCATTTTTACATGGTCGGATTGACCTTTCACAAGCAGAAGCCGTCATGGATCTTATTCGCGCCAAAACGGATCGGGCGATGAACGTAGCAATTAATCAAGTAGAAGGAAAGCTTTCGCAGCGTATCCAAACACTTCGTCAATCGTTGCTCGAAACAGTCGCTTCGGTAGAAGTAAATATTGATTATCCAGAGTATGATGCAGAAGAAATGACGCTTGAACTGATAAAGGAACGTGGCTCAGAAGTGAGAGAGGGAATTGAGAGGCTGTTACTGACTGCTCACCAAGGAAAGATTTTGCGTGAAGGATTATCGACCGTTATTATTGGTCGACCAAACGTGGGGAAATCTTCGTTGTTAAATAGTCTCGTTCACGAAAATAAAGCAATTGTGACAGACATTCCTGGTACAACTCGCGACGTGATTGAAGAGTACGTGAATGTGCGTGGAGTGCCACTTAAACTTTTAGATACAGCAGGAATTAGAGAGACAGAAGACATTGTTGAACGTCTTGGAGTGGAGCGCTCTAGAAAGCTTGTTAATGAAGCGGAGCTCGTACTACTCGTGTTAAACTATAACGAAGAATTATCAGACGCGGATAGAGAATTATTCGAGCTAGTTTCGTCGAACGATATGATTGTCATTGTGAACAAAGTAGATTTGGAGCAACGCCTTGATCTATCGCGAGTACAAGAGCTTGCGGGTCGAAATCCAGTTGTCTCAACTTCACTATTACAAGATGAAGGAGTAGACGAATTAGAAGAGGCGATTCGTGCGCTTTTCTTCGAAGGAGATTTAGACGCAGGAGACATGTCCTACGTGTCAAACTCGCGTCACATTGCTTTGTTGCAACAGGCGAAGCAGGCAATTGAAGACGCGCTTGAAGCGACACACGGCGGAATGCCGATTGATATGGTCCAAATAGATATTACGAAAGCCTGGGAGTTACTTGGAGAGGTTATTGGCGATACTGTACAAGAAAGTCTAATCGATCAGCTCTTCTCTCAGTTTTGTTTAGGGAAATAATAGAAGGAGGAAACAAACATGAGCTATCATGGTGGAAATTTTGATGTCATTGTTATCGGCGCGGGTCATGCGGGAGTAGAGGCTGGACTTGCATCTGCTAGAGCTGGTGCAAATACGCTTATGCTGACGCTAAACTTAGACGCTGTCGCTTACATGCCGTGTAATCCATCTGTCGGAGGTCCTGCTAAAGGAATTGTTGTGCGTGAAATTGATGCACTCGGCGGAGAGATGGCGCGAAATATAGATAAAACGCACATACAAATGCGTATGCTAAATACAGGTAAAGGTCCTGCTGTACGCGCACTTCGCGCACAGGCAGATAAATACCTGTATCAGCACGAAATGAAGGAAACAATTGAGGATACGGAAAACCTCTTGCTTCGTCAAGGTATGGTAGAGAAGCTATTAGTAGAAGATGGCGTTGTAAAAGGTGTTATTACGCAAACAGGAGCGGAATACCATGCAAAAGCTGTTGTTATTACAACTGGAACATATTTGCGTGGAAAGGTTATTTTAGGGGAGCTCTCCTATGAGAGTGGTCCAAATAACATGCAACCATCCGTGAATCTGTCTTACCATTTGCAGGAGCTAGGATTCGAAATGGTTCGCTTTAAAACAGGTACACCACCACGTGTAAACGGTCATACGATCGATTACAGTAAAACGGAAATTCAACCAGGTGATGATGTACCACGCGCTTTTTCGTATGAAACAACAAAGTTTATTACAGATCAACTTCCATGCTGGCTAACATACACGAATGACGAAACGCACCAGCTGATTAATAACAATTTAGGACGTTCTCCTATGTACTCTGGAATGATTGAGGGTACGGGACCTCGCTACTGCCCATCTATTGAAGATAAGGTGGTGCGATTTAGTGATAAGCCTCGCCACCAAATTTTCTTAGAGCCAGAGGGTAAAAATACGAAAGAAGTATACGTACAAGGGCTATCTACGAGCTTACCTGAGGACGTGCAGCACTCGATTTTACGTACGATTCCAGGTCTTGAAAATGTACGGATGATGCGTCCTGGCTATGCAATTGAGTACGATGCCATTGTGCCAACACAACTATGGCCATCGCTAGAGACGAAGCGTATTGACGGACTCTTTACAGCAGGTCAAATTAATGGGACGAGTGGATATGAAGAAGCGGCTGGACAAGGGCTTATGGCTGGTATTAACGCAGCTCGTAAAGCACTAGGTAAAGAAGCGTTAATCCTTGATCGTTCAGAAGCATACATTGGCGTATTAATTGATGATTTAGTAACGAAGGGGACAAATGAGCCGTATCGTTTGCTCACATCACGTGCAGAATATCGTTTATTACTTCGTCATGATAATGCGGATTTGCGTCTTCTTGAGAAAGGCTATGAAGTGGGCCTAATATCTGAAGAGCGCTATGAGCGTTTCTTACTGAAAAAAGCAGAAATTAAAGAAGAAATAGAGCGACTAAAGCAAACAACTATTAAAGTATCTGAAGAATCTCAGCAGGTAATGGAGGAAGCAAATTCTTCTGCGTTAAAGGATGCGATGAATGCGGCAGTTCTATTAAAGCGTCCAGAGATGACATACGCGCACATGGAGAAGCTTTCGAAAGCGCCGAAAGAGCTATCGGACGATGTGAAAGAACAGGTAGAGATTCAAACAAAGTATGAAGGATATATTGCAAAACAGCTTGAACAAGTGGAAAAGCTAAAGAAAATGGAAAACAAAAAGATTCCTGTGGACTTAGATTTCCATGCGATTAGCGGATTAGCCATGGAGGCACGCCAAAAGCTCGCGGAGGTACGACCACTTTCTGTTGCGCAAGCATCCCGAGTATCAGGTGTAAACCCGGCTGACGTGTCTGTTTTACTTGTTTATTTAGAGCAGGGAAGACTGCAAAAGGTAGCTGGAGATTCTAATTGAGGTGCAAATGATGAATGAGCAAATGTTTGTTGATGCTTTATCTGAAAAAGGAATAGTATTGTCAGCTGAACAGCAGGATCAGTTTCGTCGCTATCATCATATCTTAGTGGACTGGAACGAACGTATGAATTTAACGGCGATTACGGAGAAGGAGTCCGTTTATTTAAAGCACTTTTATGATTCCATAACTGCTGCGTTTTCAGTAGATTTATCAAGAACTTTATCTGTTGTAGATATTGGAGCCGGTGCTGGTTTTCCGAGTATTCCACTTAAAATTTGCTTCCCTCATTTAGACGTAACGATTGTTGATTCACTAAATAAGCGGATTACATTTTTAAACGCGCTAGCGGAGGAACTAAATTTAACTGGTGTATCGTTCTATCATGATCGAGCAGAGCAGTTTGCAAGGAAGCCTGAGCATCGAGAGCAGTATGATTTAGCTATATCAAGAGCGGTTGCACGGCTACCCGTATTAGCAGAACTATGCGTACCATTAGTAAAACAGGGTGGACAGTTTGTTGCGATGAAGGGCGCTGGTGCAGCTGAAGAGGTTACTAGCGCAAAGAAAGCATATAAACTTCTAGGAGTGGAACTTATTGAACAGGTAGACTTTTCGCTTCCCATTGAAGAGAGTGAGCGGTCTATTCTAATCGCAAATAAGGTGAAGAAAACTCCTAAAACGTATCCTAGAAAGCCAGGTACGCCAAATAAACAACCGATCGAGTAAATGAGAATCGATAACGATATTGAATGTATTAAATAGGTCTCGTAGCGCATTTTTGTGTTACGAGGCTTTTTACTCGATAAATCATCAGAGAGAATATTAGAAACATAGAAGAGCAAAATTACATATCCTCTCAGCTAACTTCGTGATATAATCGACGTATGTGTATAAGTCGTTTGGAAACATACGTTCCTCTATTTTAAATGTGTTTCACGTGAAACATTGTAAGTTAGCAAGGAAGTTTTGTAAGGGTGGTGCACCATGAAGCAATCATTTTCGAAGCTGTTCGGATTACAGGATAAAAATGATCAATCAACCGAAGAGCGTTTACTTGATGGGGAAGAAGTAGTCCGTCAATTAAACGTAGCAGATATTGTGCCCAATCGCTTTCAGCCACGGACCGTTTTCGTGGATGAGAGAATTGAGGAGTTAGCTCAAACAATAAGAACTCATGGAATTATTCAGCCAATAGTAGTCCGTGAGATTGACGGTAAGTTTGAGATTATAGCGGGAGAACGACGCTTTCGAGCTTCTCAAAAAATTGGTATGGAAACAATCCCTGCTGTCATCAAAGATTTTGATGATAAAAAAACGGCTTCCGTAGCTCTGATTGAGAATCTCCAGCGTGAAGAGTTAACATCTATTGAAGAAGCAGTTGCTTATTCGAAGCTGTTGGAGCTTCATGAGTTGACTCAAGAGAGTCTTGCACAACGTTTAGGTAAAGGACAATCAACAGTAGCGAATAAACTACGTCTTCTTCACCTGCCTGCAGTTGTACAGGATGCGTTACTTAAAAGAGAAATATCAGAGAGGCATGCACGATCGTTAATTCCTTTAAAGGATGCTACAAAGCAAGAAACTGTTCTTCATCGCATCATTAAAGATGATTTAAATGTAAAACAGACAGAGGAAGTCGTGAAATCATTGTTAGAAGACAAGCCTAAGAAACCTAAACCAGTTCGAAAAGCTGTCTCTCGCGATACACGTCTTGCGATGAATACGATTCGGAAATCTGTTGATATGGTGGCTCAAACAGGCATGTCTATTGATACAGATGAAGAAGAACATGATGATTACTATCAATTTACTATTCGAATTCCTAAAAAATAATACATGTTTCCATTGTTATAAATTAAATGATTCAGCTAAGAGGCCCTTTTTCAATTAGAGGTGTCTCTTTTTTTGCTAGGAGAAAATCCTTACGCTACATCAAATCTGATAGGGTGCCTATCGAATATACCATCATATATACAATGTACCCTATCGAAAAAAAGAAGGGGTCTCAAGAAAAAGACTTGTAAAATAGGTCGTGAGATTAATTCTTTTTTCGAAAATTCATGCTAGAATGAAAGGGCATGTAAAAATGAACCAAGCAATCAGAAAGAATGTAGGCAGGTGACAGCATTGGGAAAGGTTATTGCAATTGCGAACCAGAAGGGTGGAGTCGGTAAAACGACGACGGCCGTTAACTTAAGTGCATGTTTAGCAAACGAAGGTAAACGAGTATTAATTATTGATATTGATCCTCAAGGGAATACAACTAGTGGCATAGGTGTCAATAAGGGAGAAATTGATGAGTGTATTTATAATGTGCTTGTCGATGATACACCAGCTAAAAACGTTATACGACCAACTTCAGTAGAGAATCTTGCTGTGCTACCATCTACTATTCAGCTTGCAGGAGCGGAGATCGAGCTTGTTCCGACTATTTCTCGTGAAGTTAGACTTAAAAGAGCAATTGAAGATGTGAAAGAAGACTATGATTATATCATTATTGACTGTCCACCATCACTTGGTCTCTTAACGCTTAATTCATTAACGGCATCTGATTCAGTTATGATTCCAGTTCAATGTGAATACTATGCGCTTGAAGGACTTAGCCAGCTTTTAAATACAGTAAGATTAGTACAAAAGCATTTAAACCATGATCTAGAGATTGAAGGCGTTTTGTTAACAATGCTAGATGCGCGAACAAATTTAGGTCTTCAAGTAATTGAGGAAGTCAAAAAGTATTTTAGAGAGAAAGTATTTCAAACAATTATTCCACGTAACGTCCGTTTAGGAGAGGCGCCAAGTCACGGTGAACCTATCATTACATATGATCCAAAATCTCGGGGAGCAGAGGTTTATACGGATCTTGCAAAGGAAGTGATCACGCATGGCTAAAGGGTTAGGTAAAGGCATAGGTGCTTTCTTTCCTACTGATAAAGAAGAAGTGGAAGTAGAAGGTAAAGTAGAGGATATTAAGCTAAGTCAAATACGTCCCAATCCTTATCAACCTCGAAAAACGTTCGACAAGGAAGCAATGCAAGAGCTAGCCGACTCTATCCAAACATACGGCGTAGTCCAGCCTATTATTCTTCGTAAAAGTATAAAAGGCTTCGAGATAGTCGTTGGTGAAAGACGATTTCGAGCAGCTAAAGAAGCTGGTTTAAAGGCAGTCCCTGCTATCGTTAAAGAGCTAACAGATGACGATATGATGGAAATTGCGTTGATAGAGAATCTCCAACGTGAGAATTTAAACCCGCTCGAAGAAGCGAAGGCTTATCAGAAGTTAATGGAGCATTTGCAAGTAACTCAGGAGGAATTAGCTAAAAGACTTGGTAAAAGTCGTCCTCATATTGCCAATCACGTTCGACTACTCCAGCTACCAGCGGTTGCTCAAAAGCACTTATCTGAATCTCGTATCTCTATGGGTCATGCTAGAGCGTTATTAGGATTAAAAAATACACAACAATTAGAGGGTCTCCTAAAAAAGATCGAAAAAGAGCGCATGAGTGTTCGTCAATTAGAGGAATGGATCCAGACTTCAAACAAAAATGTTTCACGTGGAACAAAAAAGAAGCGAACGGTTAGTCCCTTTATACGTGATAGAGAATCAAAGCTTAAAACGTACTTTGGTACGAATGTGCAAATTAAACAAGGGAAGAGCAAAGGAAAGATTGAAATCGACTTTACTAATGAAGAAGATTTAGCTCGTATCTTGGAGAAAATGTATGCGGAACAGGAAGAGTATTAACTAGTTCTTCTCCACACAAATTATAGGTTAGATAATAGTTAATAAGAGTAAAATGAAGGCTGCCTATCAGGTGATATATTCACTTGTAAGGACAGCCTTTTTATCAGGTTTTATGTAGCTTTATACAAAGGAGATTACTATCGTGGTTTTATTCGGAACAATCGTTAACGGGTTAGCAATTGTTGTTGGCGCACTCATTGGAGTTCGCTTAAAACATTTTTCTCCCTCTATGCAAGAGACTGTAATGAAAGGAATAGGGTTAGCTGTCTTAGTACTTGGCTTCTCGATGGCATTAGAAGGAACAAATATGCTTTACGTCATTATTAGCTTAGCTATTGGCTCCGTAATAGGAGAGCGCATATCAATCGAAGGGAAGTTAAATGAGCTTGGCGGCTATATGGAGCGAAAATGGAAGCGTAACGAGAATGATAGATTATCAGAAGGATTTGTAGCTGCGACGTTACTTTATGTTGTTGGGGCAATGGCTATTATAGGTGCATTAGACAGTGGATTTAGGCAGGACCATTCTGTCCTATTAACGAAGTCCATGCTCGATGGATTTTCTGCAATTATTTTCTCTGCTACTTTAGGCATTGGCGTCTTGTTTTCTGCCATACCAGTAGTATTATATCAAGGGTCCATTGCGTTAGCTGCAACGCTCATTATTCAATGGATTCCAGAGGAATTACTCCAGCTGTTTATCGCTGAATTAACAGCAGTTGGAGGAGTTATGATTATAGGGATTGCTACTAACTTACTTGGTATTACATCTATAAGAGTTGCTAATATGCTACCTGCTATCCCTGTCATTATTTTCCTTGTTCTCCTGCAGTCGAGCTTCTTCTAAAAAATGTGTTCATACCTGTTAAAAAGCACCTTAGACTTTAATCAAAGCTAAGGTGCTTTTTGCGTTTAAATGCCTGTAGATGGGAGAGTAAGGACCTGTTGTCTTCGCATCTGCCATAGACCAGTGCGGTAAATAGATCTCGTTATACAGTCTGCAATATTCATCACAGACGCTAATCTTGTACTTTGAAGAACAGCGTTCTCCATATATCCAGCAATATTTACAACTCCAGTAAGATGAGCATCTCCGATTTCAGGAAGTGTTTTTTTGAGTGCGGCACCAGGACGAACGGGACCTTCTCTCAACGTAATATGACCGATATGCTCTCTTCTTCCAAGAGCAGCATCTATAGCAATAACAAAGGGTTCATGATAGGAGTCATATATAGTCTCAATGCTTTGCGTTAAGTTTTTTGCATGAACAGGCTCTTCTAATGTCCCAATGATATGAAAAGCAGGGCATCGTTTTTGAAGAAGTTTTGTCCCGATTAAGGGGCCAAGGCAGTCTCCTGTAGAACGATCTGTTCCTATATTAAGGACAATAATCGGACGCGATAGTGGAAGAAGTTTGAAAAGTTTAGAAGATAGAGCGTACACGGCATCATATTGATAATAAGGAATGCGTATTAATGGCTCTATTTGTAGTTTTGTCATCATAACCCTCCTGGTATTGCAATAGTAGTAGCAGTATACGGCTGTCGCATGGAATGTATACGTACAGGGAGGGGAGTATTTCTTGAGAAGTATAAAATGGATGTTAATTATAGTGGGAACGACTATTGGCGCAGGGTATGCATCAGGGAGAGAGATATGGCAGTTTTTTGGAGAAGGGAACAATGGCGCTATTCTAATTTTTAGTGTGTTGTTTTGTCTCGCTCTCACAATCACTTTATCCATTGCAAGTAAGAAAGGGACTACCCACTATGCACCAATTCTTCAAGCAATAGTCGGAGTGAAAATTGGACGAGTTTATGATGTACTTATGCTCTTATACTTATTTACTGTAACGGTTGTCATGCTAGCAGGAGGGAGTATTACTCTTGAAAGTTTTGGAGTTAGCCCACTACTAGGTGTTGCTATCATGGCAATAATGCTTTTGATCGTTATAAAAAACGGTATTAGCGGAATGGCTATCATGAACGCGTTAGTTGTTCCAATGCTGCTATTTATTTTAGCTATGCTCCTCATACACATGACAGTGGGATATCCGTTACAAATAGATACATTAAGTTTAAGAGAACTTGGTCAAGCCTTTACGTTTACATCCCTTAATATACTACCTGTTATAGCGGTAATTGGAGCGGTTGGTAACAAGCTTACAACTCATGATATTTATGTAACGAGTATTGGAAGTGCAGGTATATTAGGTGGTATGACGTTACTGTATAATCATGTCCTCATTAAATACGCACATGAAATGGTGATCTACGATATTCCTCTGTTTGCATTATTAAAGGATGTGACTCCTTTATTAACAATAGTTATGACGGTTCTACTCTGGGGAGCTATCTTTACAACTGCAGCTTCAGGATTATTTGGACTATCAGCAAGAATAAAGCAATTTTTCCGCTTTTCTATCACAAAGATCGCGGCGATATTGCTCCTACTTATGCTACCACTATCAAGTATTGGATTTGTGACACTTGTAAATGTTTTATATCCAATCTATGGATTATTAAATGTATATCTATTGCTTGCAATTCTTCTATATCCACTTCGTATTCACTATGTCGGTGAGGAGAAAGATTATGTATAATAAGAAAAGATAATTTGGAGTAGAGGTGGTAGGCAATGCCAGAAAAACAATTTGAGCTGAATGACGTTGTAGAAATGAAGAAGCAGCATCCATGTGGGGTTAATCGATGGAAAATCATCCGAATGGGGATGGATATACGTATTAAATGCATGGGGTGCGATCACAGTGTCATGTTACCCCGCAAAGACTTTGCCAAAAAGGTGAAACGGGTTATCGGTCAAGATGAGCGTGAGCAGTAGGTGTTGCGAAAAGTCACTGACATCTCTATAATTAATAAGGATGTAGAGACGTTTTGATTTAGGTATATAACGAGAAGGGGCATGATGTATGGCACTAACAACAGGAATTGTCGGGTTACCAAACGTAGGTAAGTCGACGTTATTTAATGCAATTACACAAGCAGGTGCAGAATCAGCAAACTATCCTTTCTGTACGATTGATCCGAACGTAGGAATTGTAGAAGTTCCTGATCATCGTTTACAGAAGCTTACAGAGCTTGTTGATCCACATAAAACAGTACCAACAGCGTTTGAATTTACAGATATTGCTGGAATCGTAGAAGGAGCAAGTAAAGGAGAAGGCCTAGGGAATAAGTTTTTATCTCACATTCGTGAAGTAGACGCTATTTCTCATGTTGTACGTTGCTTTGTTGACGAAAATATCACACACGTGTCAGGTAGCGTAGATCCAATTCGTGATATTCAAATTATTAATTTAGAGCTAATTCTAGCAGACCTTGAAACAATCGAAAAACGTATTGGCAAGGTTGAGAAGATGGCGAAGTCAAAGGATAAGGATGCTGTAGCGGAGTATGAAGTGCTTGTAAAGCTACGTGATGCCTTTGAGAACGAGAAGCCAGCACGAAGCGTAACCTTTACGCAAGAGCAGGAGAAAATTGCAAAGGGATTACACTTACTAACGTGGAAGCCAATTCTTTATGTAGCAAACGTTAGTGAAGATGAGATTCTTGATGCGGACGATAATCCTTACGTTCAAAAGGTTCGTGACTTTGCAGCGGAAGAGAACTCCGAGGTAATTGTTGTTTGTGCAAAGATTGAATCGGAAATCGCAGAGCTCGAAGGGGAAGAAAAGCAAGAGTTCTTAGATGATTTAGGAATCGAAGAGTCTGGTTTAGATCAGCTTATCCGTGCAGCTTATAATCTACTTGGATTAGAGACGTATTTCACAGCTGGTAAGCAAGAAGTACGAGCGTGGACGATTCGTCAAGGTACGAAGGCTCCTCAAGCAGCGGGTGTTATTCATACAGACTTTGAGCGTGGCTTTATTCGTGCTGAAATTGTTGGGTATGATGATTTAATTGATGCAGGTAACATGGCCACTGCAAAAGAAAAAGGGAAAGTGCGTTTAGAAGGTAAAGAATACATCGTCCAAGATGGAGATGTGATTCATTTCCGCTTTAACGTATAAAAATTCTGCTGGAGAGCATGCGAGATGACCGCATTGCTCTCCTTTTTTAGTGTGTTTACTTTCAAAAATTAGTTGTACGAAGGACAAACTTCTGGTACAATAAGAACTTGCGAGCAATTAGCTTGCTCCTTGCTCTTTTCTCTAACGGAAAGGGCCTAGACCAAAAGGAGGTGACAGAACATGCGCAATTATGAAATCATGTACATCGTCCGCCCAGATCTTGAGGAAGCTCAGACGAAGGAAACTGTTGAACGTTTCAACACAATCCTAACGGACAATGGCGCAGAGGTAACGGAAACGAAAGAGGTTGGTAAGAAGCGTCTCGCTTATGAGATCAACGACTTCGCTGACGGATTCTACGTAATTCTTCAAGTTAATGCTCCAAAGCTAGCACTTGATGAATTCACACGCCTAAGTGCAATTAATGATAACATCTTACGTTCTCTAATCGTACGTGAAGATGACTAATAAAAAATAGATTGAAACCACAGTCCAGGGAGGAATTCGGATGTTAAATCGCGTCGTTCTTGTAGGACGATTAACGAAGGATCCTGAATTACGTTATACAGCAAACGGAATTGCCGTTGCATCGTTCACATTAGCTGTAAACCGACCTTTCTCAAATCAGCAGGGCAACCGTGAAGCTGATTTTATCAACTGCGTCGTTTGGCGTAAGCCGGCCGAGAACGTAGCGAACTTCCTCAAAAAAGGTAGTCTTGCTGGTGTTGACGGTCGCATGCAAACCCGTAGCTATGATAATAATGAGGGACGTCGTGTGTATACGACTGAAGTAGTCGCAGATAGCGTCCAGTTCTTAGAGCCACGTAGTGGTGGATCTAACAATGGTGGCGGTAATCAAGGTGGTCAGCAGTATGGTTCTCCACCACCACAACAAGGTGGATACGGGAACAATAATAATGACCAGCAAGGCGGCTACGGTAATTCAAATCAGGGACCTGGATCAGGTTTCGGTCAAGGAAATCAGTCAAATGACGATCCGTTTGCTAGTGATGGCAAGCCAATCGACATTGATGACGATGATTTACCATTCTAATAAAACCGCTGTTTGCGGGTTTACTAAACTTATATAAGAAGGAGGTTGTTCATTATGGCACGTCGTGGTCGTCCAAGACGCCGTAAAGTTTGTTACTTTACAGTAAACAAGATCAAGAAGATTGATTATAAGGATACGGACCTACTAAAGAAGTTCATCTCTGAGCGTGGAAAAATTCTTCCTCGCCGAGTAACTGGAACTTCTGCGAAGTATCAGCGCCAGTTAACTCGTGCGGTTAAACGCGCACGTACAATGGCTCTTTTACCATTCGTAACGGAGTAGTCTATAAAGATAAGAACCATGGCCCCGAGGCTATGGTTCTTTTTTGTATATAGAGAGAAAAAGAAGTTAGGTAAACAAAAATTAATCCATGAGGGGTATTGATGAAAGGTTAAACCTCATTTACTAATTACACAAAAAAATACATAAAAGTTAACATTATTTCATATTATACGTTTAATCGACATTTTTAAAGGGTATTAGTTCAAAGTACTACTATACGTTATTTTCTAAAGCACTCTTTTTACATAGTACGACAATGTTAGACGAGTTTCATCTCGAGAGATGAGTCCTTCCTCTCACTTTTCCCATTATTAGGGCATTTCCCCTCCCCATTTTGAAGCAATCATGATCATCATCGCGTAAATAAGCGCAATAAAAAGAACGCTGTATGTCAGCATGCTTTGTCGTGGTAAGACCTAAACTAGGACCTTTTATCACGTCTTATAGTATTGGTTTTAAAAAGGGAAGACGTCTAACATTATAAGAGTGTGTAAAAATCACGTAATACTTATCAAGGAGGTGCACGAAATGAGTGGACTAATTGATTATATTAGCAGAGACTTTTCTAATATTCTCTCTTACACGATTGAACATATTCAGCTCGTTGGAGTAGCGTTAATTATTGCAATGTTAATAGGAATTCCATTAGGCATCTACTTAACAGCAAACGAAGATTTAGCTGAGACGGTTCTTCAGGTTGCTTCGATTATCCTGACTATTCCGAGTATTGCTCTATTTGGAGTAATGATTCCTATTCTATCAGTCATTAATCAAGGGGTTGGTTTTCTACCAGCAGTTATTGCCTTAATTCTTTATTCTCAGTTACCAATTATTCGAAATACGTATACAGCGATAAATAACGTTGATCCGAATATTCGAGATGCTGCAAAAGGGATAGGGATGACGACATTTCAACGATTAATAAAAGTAGAAATTCCGAATGGATTACCGCTGATCATGGCAGGTGTTCGTACAGCTACTGTATTAAGCATTGGAATTGGAGCGATTGCGGCATTTATTGGTTCTGGAGGGCTTGGTGTCTTAATCAACTCAGGTATCAGTAGAGGGAATTCTAACATGGTCCTAACAGGAGCGATTGCGGTTTCAATACTTGCAATAATTGCAGATCAGACATTAAAGCTAATTCAACGCAAATTCACACCAAAGGGTGTGCAATAACGAGAGATGATGAGGTGACGTACGATGATTGAATTTGATCAAGTTACAAAGGTATATAACGGTGATGTGAAGGCAATCAATAACATTGACCTCACAGTTAATGATGGAGAGTTTGTTATTTTATTAGGTCCTTCTGGTTGTGGGAAAACAACATTACTACGAATGGTAAACCAGTTAGAGACAATGACTGAAGGCGATATTCGCGTTCAAGGTAAGAGCATTTCGGAGTTAAATAAAATCGAGATGAGAAGAAATATTGGGTATGTTATCCAAAGTAACGGATTATTCCCGAATATGACGATCGAAGATAATATGATGATTGTGCCAGATCTACTTGGATGGGATCGAGTCAAAAAGCGTGAACGCTTTAACTACTTAAGTGATCTTGTTGGCCTTGCGCCAGACGAGTTTCGCAACAGATACCCACACGAGCTATCTGGTGGACAGCAACAACGAGTTGGTGTGGCACGAGCATTAGCAGCAGACCCACCGGTTATGCTTATGGACGAGCCTTTTGGAGCGCTTGATCCCATAATTCGTACAAGTATTCAGGATGAGTTTTTAAAGATTCAAAGAGAAGTGAAGAAAACCATTCTATTCGTTAGTCATGATATTGATGAAGCAGTAAGAATGGGTGACCGTATTGCTTTATTACGTGGCGGAGAAATCATGCAGTATGATACACCAACAAACCTTCTTAATCGTCCATCTAACGAGTTTGTGTCTGAATTCGTTGGACAAGATCGCGTCTTAAAGAGTATGAGTCTTTACACGGTAGCTCATCTAATGGACACGATGAACCTAAAAGCGGCAGATCAAACGATTACAGATACAAAAAAAGTAGATATGCATACGTCTCTTCGTAATGTTATTGCGATGCTACTTAATCGTGAGGCAGACCAAATTGTCGCAACGAACGAAACAGGCGAAATTGCTGGAAGATTGTCCCTTGGTTTAATCGAGGAATTCTTAGAGAAGGAAGTAAAAACAAAAGCATAAGGAGGACACATTCATGACACGTAACAAAGCGATTGCGCTAGCAGTCAAAATCGTGTTTTGGGTTCTCATTATAGCTTTCTTCTGGTGGGCATTCACAAGCGAAGCGTTCGCCAAAATATATGAGAGTCCAGGTACGTTTTTTAATCTATTAAGTCAGCACTTAACGATGGTTGGAATATCAGCAGGGCTTGCAATAGTCATTGCCGTACCTCTTGGAATATTTATCACACGACCAAAGTTTAGAAAGTCAGAGTGGTTATTGGTTAACATTGCAAACCTTGGACAAACGATCCCAAGTATTGCGATTCTCGCACTTGCAATGGGCTTTTTAGGAATCGGTATTCGAGCAGCGATTGTGGCGCTCTTCATTTATTCCTTATTACCGATCCTGCAAAATACGATAGCAGGTCTTGATTCCGTCGATCCAGCTGCAAAAGATGCTGCGAAAGGAATGGGACTGACTCCAGCTCAAATTCTGTTTAAAATTGAGCTTCCGTCAGCGTCATACTCGATACTTGCAGGTATACGTACAGCGGTCGTACTGAATATCGGTACAGCGGCGCTAGCTTACTTAATTGGTGGCGGAGGTCTCGGAGTGTGGATCTTTACAGGGATTCAATTATTCGATCCGCAATTTTTGATTTCAGGAGCTGTACCAGTCACTTTATTAGCAATTTTAGTTGACTATATGTTTAGAGGGCTTCAATTTGCTGTTGTACCAAAAGGGTTACGACTAGCTAGACAGGCTGCGATTAAGCAAGCCTAATAAAATGAGATAAAAGGGGCGAATGAAACGATGAAAAAAGCAATTGGTGTAGTTGGGTTAGCGTCTGTAGCATTACTTGGGGCATGCTCAAGCGGAGATCAAGTAACAGTAGGTGCTAAAAACTTTACAGAACAATTTATCTTAGCAAAGATGACAGAGCTTTTACTTGAACAAGAAGGCTACGAGGTAGAAATGAGAGATAATCTTGGTTCTACAGCACTTCGCCAAGCATTAGAAAACGGTCAAGTTGACGTGACATGGGATTATACAGGTACAGGCCTTGTTACGTATAACGGAGAAGATCCAATTGCAGATGTTGATGAGGCATTTGCTCGTATTCAAGAAGTGGATGGAGAGCAAGGTATCACGTGGACAAATATATCTGAAGTTAATAACACGTATACACTAGTTATGCGTGAGGATCAGGCGAATGAGCTTGGAATTGAGAGCATTAGTGACTTATCAGATTATGTAAATGATAATCCTGGTGAATTCCGTATGGCATCGGACGCAGAGTTTGCAAACCGTCCAGATGGTCTTCCAGGTGTCTACGAGACTTACGGCTTCGAGTTTGGTGATGCTCAAGTAATTGAGATGAACTATGGTCTTAACTACGATGCTATTGGGAACGAAGAGGTGGAAGTTGCAGTAGGATTCTCGACAGACAGCCGTATTCCAGAGCTTAACTTAATTAATCTTGAGGATGACATGGATTTCTTCCCAGCCTATAGTGCTGCGGTATCTATGACTACGGAAATTTATGAAGAGTTCCCAGAGATGGAGGAAGTGTTCCAGAGAATGGCCGATATTTTAGACAGTGAAATTATGGCTGAGCTTAACTACCAGGTCGATATTGAGCAACGAAATGTGGACGAGGTAGCAGAAGAATTCCTTCAGGAAAGTGGTCTACTCGAGTAAATACGTACGTATAGCTAGTAAATGCGTGCTACCAAATATTTGGAGAAATGGCGCCATGACGATGTATTGTCATGGCGCCATTTGACTCCAATTTTCGTACTCAAAAGTCCCACGACCGCCATACTTTGTTTTTTTAAGCGATAGCGTGATAAAATAGACAGGTTAAGAAGAAGCTAGAAATGAGGTACATGAATGGAACAATCAACTATGTTTAAAGACGGTATCATTGCTATCGCCGTCTATGTTCTTTTAGGGTTTTTAACGTTACTCGTTCCGATAGTAGGACTTGTGACCTTCTTTTTTGCTGCTGTGCCATTAGCGTTATTTACGTATCGCTATTCGTGGAAAAGCGGAGCGGTTGCCCTGAGCGGAGCATTTCTGCTATTTTTCCTCTTAGCAGGACCAGTTTCTCTTTTATCCATCTTCCTTAATGGAATAACAGGGATTATTATCGGGGAGCTTTATCGGCAAAAAAAATCGGCTTTCGGTGTGTTTGCTGGATCAGCGCTAAGTACGATTGGTGGCATACTGGCGTTATATTTGGGAGCAATTATATTCTTAAATGTTAACCCGGTAGAAGAGATTCAGACGGCTATGACAGAGTCTGTGGAGCAGACAGAGGAGCTGTTTGGCGTTACTCAGGACCAAGAGGAAGCACTAGCTCCAATGCTTGGATTTATTGATGAGCTGACAGTCATTGCTCCAGCGCTTATCGTGATGTTTGGTACAGGAATCGCATTATTTATTCAGCTTGTCATTGCTCGCTTTTTGAAGAAGCGCAAGCTACCTTATGCACCATTTCCACCTCTGCGTGAGTGGAGCTTACCTAAATCCTTCTTTTGGTATTACCTGCTAACGTTCGTGTTTTTATTTGCACAGCCAGAGCCTGGTACTACGTTTTATACGGTTGGAGCTAATTTAACTCCCGTATTAGAGGCCGCGATGTTCATTCAAGGTGTGACGTTTCTATTCTTCTTTTTCCATATGAAAAAGCTGAATAAAATCATTCCAATTTTGATTACAGTGTTTGCGCTTCTTTTACCAATTTTCCTTCCTATTATAAGAATCTTAGGTATAATTGACTTAGGTTTCGACTTAAGAAAGCGATTGAACTCGCAAAACTAGGAGTTGTATAAAATGCCAAAATTCCTGATGAAACGATGGCATGGCTACCACGTCGTTATCTTGTTCGCTATCGCATTTCTCGTAACAGGCGGTCTCATGTCTTTTGACTGGCGGCTAGGTTTAGCGGGGTTTGTAGCACTTGTTGCGATGCTTTTTTTTACCGTGCGCGCACGAGTTCAGTTCGAGCGAGAATTATCTGCCTATCTATCGACGCTCACCTATAGGGTGAACAAAGCGGGCGAAGAGGCTGTGACTAAACTGCCAATCGGTATGCTCCTCTATAATGAGGATCTGCTGATTCAATGGACCAATCCATATATTCAGAAGATGACGGAAAGTGATTTAATCGGGACTTCGATGGACATTTTATCGGAGGAGCTCATTGATCACGTTAACGAAGAAAAACGTAGCTTTCTCCTGCACGTGCGTGACGAGAACTATCGAGTCATTCATGAGCCTAACGAGCGTTTGCTGTATTTCTTAAACGTAACGGAGGAGCAGGAATTTAAGGATCTATTTGAGCGTGATAAAACGGTAATCGGTGTTATCTATTTGGATAACTATGATGAAGTGACACAGGGAATGGATGATCAGGTTCGCAGTAAATTACTCTCACATGTAACAGATGCGCTGAATCAGTGGTCAAGAGAGCACGATATTTTAATTCGTCGTACATCCTCTGATAAGTTTTTAGCGGTATTTAATGAGGATGCTTTAGCGTCACTTGAATCAAGCCGCTTCACACTCTTAGATGAAGTGAGAGAGAATACCGCAGCTGAGAAGGTTGCGTTAACGCTAAGTATTGGAATCGGGAGTGGCGAAACGTCGCTGAGAGAGCTTGGAGCACTGGCTCAATCGAGCTTAGACTTAGCTTTAGGACGTGGTGGAGACCAGGTTGCCATTAAAGAGAAGAGCGGGAAAGTTCGCTTTTATGGTGGAAAATCGAATGCGATGGAAAAACGAACGCGAGTGCGAGCACGAGTGATCTCTCATGCGATTCGTGACTTCATTTTAGAGAGTGATAAAGTGTTTGTTATGGGGCATAAAAACCCGGACATGGACTCTATAGGAGCCGCCATTGGTATGCTTAAGATTGCTGCCGCAAATGGTAAAGACAGCTATATCGTGTTAGACTCCGACGATGTTAATCAGAGCGTCCACAAGCTCCTTAAGGAGATCCAAGAGCATGATGATCTTTGGTCGCAGTTTATAAGCCCTGAAGAAGCACGTGAAGAGCTTACGGATGACACGCTTATGGTCGTAGTAGACACACACAGACCGTCACTTGTTTTAGATTCGAAGCTAGTGGATAAAGTAGATCGTACGATTGTTATTGATCACCATCGACGTGGCGAAGAGTTTATTGATGATGCGGTACTCGTCTATATGGAGCCTTATGCTTCCTCTACAGCAGAGCTTGTAACAGAGCTTTTAGAGTACCAGCCAAATCAACCGGCACTAGACGTGCTTGAATCAACGGCTTTGCTTGCCGGCATTATCGTCGATACGAAGAGCTTTGCCATTCGCACGGGATCTCGGACATTTGATGCTGCCTCCTATTTGCGTAGTCGCGGAGCAGATACAACACTTGTCCAAAAGCTACTTAAAGAGGATCTCGATCATTACGTGAAGAGATCAAAGCTGATTGAACAGGCTCATGTTTATTCTGGCGGCGTCGCTATCGCCCGTGGTTATGCAGGCGAAACGTATGGGCAGGTTTTAATTGCACAAGCAGCTGATACGTTACTCACGATGAATGATGTTGTGGCTTCCTTCGTTATTTCTAAAATTGCAGATGGAAGACTAAGTATAAGCGCTCGCTCACTCGGTGAGGTCAACGTTCAGCTCATTATGGAAAAAATGGGCGGCGGAGGTCACTTGACCAACGCAGCAACACAGCTTGATAAGATGACAGAAGAAGAAGCAGAAGAACTGCTCAAAGAAAAAATAGATGAATACTTTAAGGGAGTGGAATAACACCATGCAAGTAATTTTACTTCAAGATGTTAAAGGCCAAGGTAAAAAGGGAGACGTTAAAAACGTACCGGATGGATATGCACGCAACTTTCTTTTCAAAAATAACCTAGCAGTTGAAGCAAACGCAGGGAATATGAAATCTCTTGAGAAGAAGAAAGAAAGCCAGGAGAAACAGGCGGAACAAGAGCTTGAGGGCGCAAAGAAATATAAGGAAGAGCTTGAGAAGCTAACGATTGAGCTAACGGCGAAAGCTGGTGAAGGCGGTCGACTCTTTGGTGCTGTCACAAGTAAGCAAATTGCTGAGCAGCTTAAGAAAATGGATTTAAAGATCGATAAGCGTAAGATCGATTTAAATGAACCGATTCGTGCGCTAGGATACTCGAATGTGGACGTGAAAATCCACCCGAAGGTAACGGCGACACTAAAGGTTCACGTAAAAGAAGCATAAGGTGAGGAAGAGAGGGAACCGACTATGAGCGAAGAATTTACAGATCGGACGCCTCCTCAAAATATAGAAGCAGAGCAGGCGGTGCTAGGAGCGATTTTTTTAGAAGGTGAAGCTCTTATCACCGCCTCCGAGCGTTTAGTGCCGGAAGATTTTTATCGTGTTGCACATCAGCGTATTTTTAGTGTGATGCTCGAGCTAGCTGCTAAGGGGGAGCCTGTCGATCTCGTAACAATCACCGATGATTTGAATCAAAAACAGTGGCTAGACGAAGTTGGCGGCATTCCGTACTTAACAGATTTAGCAAACGCAGTACCGACAGCTGCAAACGTCCTGTACTATACGCAAATTGTTGAAGAGAAGTCGTTACTACGCCGCCTCATTCGTGTAGCAACAAACATTACAACAGAAGGCTATGCGGGCGAAGATGATGTAGAAGCGATTTTAGGCGATGCGGAGAAAGCAATCCTCGAGGTTTCGCAACGGAAATCGTCTGGAGAATTTGTTGATATTAAAGAGGTCCTCATTGAGGCATTTGATAAAATTGAGCTTTTACAGCACACAGCTGGAGAAGTAACTGGCGTACCAACCGGATTCTCCGAGCTTGATCGCATGACGGCTGGCTTCCAAAAGAACGATTTAATTATCGTAGCGGCCCGTCCATCGGTAGGTAAGACGGCCTTTGCACTTAACATTTCGCAAAACGTTGCGACCAAAACCGATGAGAACGTCGCCATCTTTAGTTTAGAGATGGGTGCCGATCAGCTTGTCATGCGTATGCTTTGTGCCGAGGGTAATATTAATGCGCAGCGCCTCCGTACTGGTCAGCTTGAGGACGAGGACTGGCAGCGTCTTACAATGGCGATGGGCAGCTTATCGAAGGCTGGTATCTACATTGATGATACGCCAGGTATTAAAGTGAAGGAGATCCGTGCCAAATGCCGTAAGCTAAGGCAGGAACGCGGTCTAGGAATGATCATGATTGACTACTTACAGCTCATTCAAGGTGACGCTCGCAGTAGTGAGGGTCGTCAGCAGGAGGTGTCAGAGATCTCCCGTGAATTAAAAGGTCTTGCCCGTGAGCTTGAGGTACCTGTAATTGCCTTGTCACAGCTTTCGCGTGGGGTAGAGTCACGTCAGGACAAACGTCCAATGATGTCCGACATTCGTGAATCTGGATCGATTGAGCAGGATGCCGATATCGTCGCCTTCTTATACCGAGATGATTACTATGATCGCGAATCCGAGAAAAAGGATATTATCGAGATCATCATTGCCAAGCAACGTAACGGTCCAGTTGGCACCGTCGAGCTTGCCTTCGTAAAGGAGTACAATAAATTCGTTAACTTAGAGCGTCGTTTTGACGAGGGAGATATCCCTCCAGGCGCGTAGAGTCTCTCCTTGTGAGGGGCTTTTTTTGTTGGAGGAAGATTTAGATGTAGGTAGGAGATTTGATAGTTTGGGTAGCTGTGCTGAATTTAGAGGGGGTGGTGCTAAATTGGAGGAGGATGGTGCAAAAATTAGGCGAGGTTGTGCCAAAACGCGAGCATATTGTGCAAAAATGGGAATGAATTAGGTTGCTAAAGTGCGTTTGGTGTGGACTATCTTTTTAGAGAGGACAGATATCATGATAGAAACCAAATTAATTGCTAAAGTGTCAGCATGCAAGGGCTAGTGCGGTTACCTAAAGCCACCCCCTAGAAGCATCCCTAAAAAGGTTTCTATCAAAAAGGTAATAACGAACATTAATATATTATTCGCAGATAACGTTCGGTATTTTATTGACTATCTGCACGAAAACTGGTAAACTTACCATGGTTAAAAAGGAAGTACGGAAAATTGCGGAGGTGTTTGGCAATGCCATCAGTTGTAGTAGTAGGAACCCAGTGGGGCGATGAAGGTAAAGGTAAAATTACGGATTATTTGTCGGAAAACGCAGAGATGATTGCACGTTATCAAGGAGGAAATAACGCAGGTCACACGATCGTGTTTAACGATACGAAGTATAAGCTACACTTAATTCCATCAGGAATCTTTTATTCGGATAAAACGTGTGTGATCGGGAACGGTATGGTTATTGATCCGAAGGCGCTTGTAGAGGAGCTTGCTTATTTACATGAGCGTAATGTGGATACGAGCAACCTGCGTATTAGTAATCGTGCGCACGTGATTCTGCCTTACCACTTAAAGCTTGATATCGTGGAAGAGGAGTCAAAGGGAGCGAACAAGATTGGGACGACTCGTAAGGGAATTGGCCCAGCTTACATGGATAAAGCAGCTCGCGTTGGGATTCGTATTGCTGACCTATTAGACCGCGAGACATTTGAAGAAAAGCTAGAAGTAAATCTACGTGAAAAGAACCGCATTCTTGAGCGTATCTACGAAGTAGACGGATTTACGAAGGAAGAGATTCTAGAGGAATACTTTGACTATGGGCAGCAAATTGCGAAATACGTGGCGGACACGTCTGTTATCTTAAACGACGGATTAGATGACGGAAAGCGCGTGCTATTCGAAGGTGCACAGGGCGTTATGCTCGATATTGACCAAGGAACGTATCCGTTCGTTACATCTTCTAACCCAATCGCAGGTGGCGTCACGATCGGTTCTGGTGTTGGTCCATCACGTATTAATCATGTTGTTGGCGTATCAAAAGCGTATACAACTCGCGTTGGTGACGGTCCTTTCCCAACAGAACTACACGATAAGATTGGTGATCAAATTCGTGAAATTGGTAAGGAGTATGGTACAACGACAGGTCGTCCACGTCGTGTAGGCTGGTTTGATAGCGTTGTTGTACGTCATGCTCGTCGCGTGAGCGGAATTACCGATCTATCCCTTAACTCGATTGATGTATTAACAGGAATTGAGACACTTAAAATTTGTGTTGCCTACAAATATCGTGGCGAGATCATGGAAGAGTTCCCAGCGAGCCTGAAGGTGTTAGCTGAGTGTGAGCCGGTTTACGAAGAAATGCCAGGTTGGACAGAGGACATTACTGGGGTTAAGTCGTTACATGAGCTCCCTAAAAATGCGCTCTTCTATATTGAGCGAATTTCTCAGCTTACAGGTATTCCACTATCTATCTTCTCCGTGGGCCCTGACCGTAAGCAAACAAACTTAGTGCGTGGCGTATTTGCATAAGTAGCATGTCGGCGTCCTACCCGGGCGCTGACTATTTTTTTGGGATGAAAAGAGGGTCGGCGGAGTCGGACTATGTCGGGAGAATGGGTCCTGTTACCTCAATCAAAGTGGAAGCTTGGAGCAGCTTTGTGGAAAAGACTCGACTCTTTTTAAACAAAAAGAAAATTAATCTTCAAAAAGGTATTGCAAAAGAAATTATATGGTGATAATATAAATCTTGTCGCCAAGAACAAAACGTCTTAGCGCGAAGCAAAGATTAGTATCATGCTATAGTTTGGCCCGTTGGTCAAGTGGTTAAGACACCGCCCTTTCACGGCGGTAACACGGGTTCGAATCCCGTACGGGTCACCATTTTAAATATAAGGTTGACAGTGAATGTCATACTGTAGTATAGTTAATTTTGTCGCACAAGACATAATATCATTGTCGCGGGGTGGAGCAGTCTGGTAGCTCGTTGGGCTCATAACCCAAAGGTCGGTGGTTCAAATCCGCCCCCCGCAACCAATTACATAGAAGGCACATAATTTAAAAGGTCCCGTGGTGTAGCGGTTAACATGCCTGCCTGTCACGCAGGAGATCGCGGGTTCGATTCCCGTCGGGACCGCCATTTTTTTATAAAAAACTCTATACAGCCTTACATGGCTCGGTAGCTCAGTCGGTAGAGCAACGGACTGAAAATCCGTGTGTCGGCGGTTCGATTCCGTCCCGAGCCACCATGTTTGTTTGCTGGCCTAGCTCAATTGGTAGAGCAACTGACTTGTAATCAGTAGGTTGGGGGTTCAAGTCCTCTGGCCAGCACCACGCATATCTTACGTACACTACCTCATCATGGTGATGAAGGTGGTTTTTTTGTGTTTTTTTGGGGTAGATGCGGGGGGAGTTGAGTGACGGACACGGGTTTGGTTTATAGTAGAGGAGGGTGCGGAGTGTTTACGGGGTGTGAAGTGACGTAAACGTTCTTGTAGATGGTGCAAACGTTGTTCAAAGTGATGCAAACGGAGCTCCATTTGATGCAAACAAAAATGCCAGACGCATACGAAAACCGAAGTGACGCAACGGCCCTCTCATTTGATGCATACGCTTGGCAAGTAACCACCAATACAAGCTTCTTCTTATTACAGTACTTACTGCCGACCTAGTGAAGCACCGACCACCAAAGAACCCACCAAAAGAACCAACCAACACCGACAGAATATGTCATACGCCCGTAACTAGACAAAGCGTATGTTATGATAGACAATAGAAGTACCACTGTTTTTTTAATGTAGCTGATACCCCGTCATGAGATAAGCATGACGGGTTTTTGTAAAAAATAGCATAAATACCTTATTAATAGATAACGAATGGTCATTTTTTTAGGAGGTAGGAGAGTTATGGATAAGCAGAAGATTTTAGTTGTGGATGATGAGAAGCCAATTGCAGATATATTAAAATTCGGCCTTGAGAAAGAGGGCTTTGATGTTATTGTTGCCTATGATGGTAACGATGCTGTTGAGAAAGTGAAGGAGCATGTACCAAATTTAATTTTACTTGATATTATGCTTCCGTATCGCGATGGGATGGAAGTTTGTCGGGAAGTGCGTAAGACGTATGATATGCCGATTATTATGCTGACTGCGAAGGATTCGGAGATTGATAAAGTACTAGGTCTAGAGCTTGGTGCAGATGACTACGTCACGAAGCCGTTTAGTACGAGAGAGCTGATTGCGCGAGTGAAAGCCAATTTACGTCGTAATCAAAGGTCATCCGATAATGAATCGGAAAACAAGAATATTGAGATTGGACCGCTACTTATTCAGCCAGATGCGTATTTAGTTACAAAGCGTGGAGAGCCGATTGAACTGACTCATCGTGAGTTTGAGCTCATTCATTATTTAGCTCGTCACACAGGACAAGTCATGACGCGTGAGCACCTCTTACAGGCAGTATGGGGATATGATTACTTTGGAGATGTAAGAACGGTTGATGTTACAGTACGACGACTACGAGAGAAGGTAGAAGATAACCCAAGTAATCCAGCATGGATCGTAACACGAAGAGGAGTTGGCTATTATCTTCGCCAAGCAGATCAGGAGAGTTAATGAATGAAAAAGATTCGCTTCTATAAATCAATTCATGTCAAAATCGTTACGATATATGTTTTGCTTATTATGATTGCGATGCAGGTTATCGGCGTGTATTTTACTGGACAGCTGGAAGGACAGCTGAGCGATAACTTTACTGGGACGTTAAATGAGCGAGCAAGCTTGCTCGCTTATAACGTCGAGCAAGAGATGACGCGTGAGACCGAAGAGGATAGCTTGAGTCTCGAGGCCCGAATATCCAACATTTTGCGTAGTGACGCCTTTAGTATGGAAAATGCGGACGTTCAGGTCATAGACATTAACAGTGTCGTGTTAACCGCTACGAGTCCGTCACAAAGTAACAGGGTCGGACAGAGGGCGACAGACCCGCGTATTAAACAGGCGCTCCTTGGCATTCGTGACCCTGAGCCAGATATCATGCGTAATACCCAAAACGGGAACCGGACGAGTGTTATGGCGGTTCCGATCGAGTCCGAAAATCAGCAGGTTATAGGTGCTGTGTATATTGAAGCCTCGATGGAGGATATTTATGATCAGATGCAGGAGATCAATCAGATTCTCTTTGCAGGAACGGCCATTGCACTTGGCTTAACAGCGGCTCTCGGTATTTTCTTATCGCGAACGATTACGCGTCCGATTGTGGATATGAAACGACAGGCTGTTGTCATGGGTAAGGGAGATTTCTCGCGTTACGTAAAGGTATATGGGGACGATGAGATTGGACAACTTGCTAGGACGTTTAATGATTTAACCGACAAGCTCCAGGATGCGAATGCTACGACGGAGGGTGAGAGACGAAAGCTTGCGTCCGTATTAACGCATATGACAGACGGAGTTATTGCGACGGATCGCGAGGGGAACGTTATTCTGATGAACCGTCGGGCTGAGGAGATGCTGGATAAAAAGCAGGAGTCGATTGTTGGCTCGAGCTTACTAAAGCTCCTTAATTTAGACAAGTTTATGAAGCTTGAGGATATGTATACGTTTAAGGATCCACTTCTTCTTGATTTTGATGTGGTTGATCAAGAGATTGTGATCGAGGCTAATTTTTCTGTCATTGAAAAAGAGAATGGACAAGAGAATGGGGTAATTGCGGTACTGCATGATGTGACGGAGCAGGAGCGCGTGGAGGAAGAGCGTCGCGAGTTTGTGGCGAATGTCTCCCATGAGCTACGTACGCCGCTCACGTCGATGAAGAGCTATTTAGAAGCGCTACAGGACGGGGCGTTGCAGGATCCAGATATTGCACCACAGTTCCTTGAGGTGACGGCGAACGAGACGGACCGAATGATTCGTCTTGTCAATGATTTGCTACAGCTTTCTAAAATGGATAGTAAAGATTACAACATGAATGTTGCGACGATTCATGCGCCGCAGCTAATTAATCAGGTTGTCGATCGGTTTGAAATGTCGACGAAGAATCAAGCAATTGACTTTAAGCGTAAGATTGTGGACGAGCCGATTGCCATTAAAGGAGATCGGGACAAGCTCATGCAGCTGATGGACAATATTGTATCGAACGCTGTTAAGTACTCTCCTGAAGGTGGCTCCATCACAGTTTCGTTAAAGCAAGAAAAGGATCGTATCGTCGTTAGTGTAAAAGATGAGGGCGTTGGGATTCCGAAAGAAAATATTCCGAACGTATTCGATCGCTTCTATCGCGTTGATAAGGCTCGCTCGCGTAACCTTGGTGGGACGGGACTTGGACTTGCGATTGCGAAGGAGATTGCACTTGCGCACGGAGGTAATATTTGGGTAAGCAGTGAGTGGGGGAAAGGCACGACGTTTTCATTCAGCTTGCCGTATGCTGAGGAAGTGGTGATTCCAGAATGATCGAGAACGTAAAAACGGTTGTTTTGTGGGTAATGATTTTGACGAGTATTACATTGACGTTCCTCGTGTGGACATATCAGCCGGATCTTGAGCCATTAGACGAAACGGATGATGTATACATTGATATCGAGAACCTCGGTGAGACGCGTACCAACCTAGAGCTTCTTATGCCAAGGGAAGTAATTGCACACGATCGTAACAGTGAAGCCATGTATTGGATTCACCCAACAGACGATCGGTATGAGGAGCTGATGGTTCGCCTCTCTAATATAGAGCTTGAGATGATGACAGAGATGGGCGCAACAAATGCACCGTCTCTTGAAGGCTCAATGAGAGGAATTGAGCTCGTTTTTGAAACGCCAATTGATGGCGACTGGCTACAAGAAATCTTTCAAATAGATGAAGAGGATATTATGATTGATTCCGTGGATCGTATTATTGTTCGCGAAACGCCATCAGCGAATACAGATGTCCTCATCCAGTTTATAGATTACACGAATGAAACGGTATTTGAATCAAATACCGAACTTTCAAGCACACAGCTTCAAAATTTTTATGATGGGACCGAGCAATTTCGCACGCCTGTCGAAAAAAGAGTATTTCAACCAAATGGGACAAGTAGTTTTGAAGAGATTAGCTATGTGACAACGGAATCGTTCAGTATGCCTGTTTTAACCTATGAGTCAAGGTCTCTGCCGATTACGTCGTTTATTCAAACGCTGTTTTCTAATCCAGACTACGTGAACCAGTATTTCCAAGCGAATCAGGAGAATTTATATACAGATGGGTATCGCGTTATGAATATGAGTGAGAATAACTCCGTTTTGACGTATATTCGCCCAGATATTAGTTCTTCAAACCCGATCACACAATCGATCCTGCAGGCAAGCTCCGAATTTGTTAACGGTCATTTTGGGTGGACAGATGACTATTATGCGATGGATTGGTCAGAGTCTGGAATGACGGATCACATTACGTATAGATTGCATGTCGACGGTATGCCAGTTATGGATGCCAATACAAATCAAGCTGGGCATTATTCGATTGAAATTGCACGATCAGGTAGTCAAATAACAGAGTATGTTCGTCCTATGTTCCAACTAGAGGACGAGCCTTTAATGAACGTTGATTCGAGAGAGACCCTCCCTGCGTTTAGCGATTTAGAGGAGCAAATAGAGCAGAACGAACCATTTTCGATTGAAGAGGTGGAGGATATTCGCGTTGGTCTTGAAATGAACAGGCAAAATTCCTATGCTTTCTTTACACCTAGCTGGTTTGTGAAGGTCGGCGGATCGTGGCTACAAATAGGTATTCCAGAGGATCGGGAGAGGCAGGTGTTTAACGATGGACTGGAGTAAAACAAAATCCATTTTTATTGTCACCTTTTTTATGCTTAACATATTCCTTGGCTATCAGCTCTACGAAAAGCAGGCACAGCGGCAAATTAGTGATCTGCCTTCTTGGGAGCTTGAATCGCAAATCGCGGAGCAGAATATTGATATTCAAATAGAAGATCCGGAAGAGACGCTGTATGGTGCACCGATAACAGCACAGATACGAACATTTCAAGAGCCGTTTTTAAATCAGGAGCTAGAGGATCAAACAATTACGCTGTTAAACGATTCCATTATTACGTCAGAGCTTGATACACCAGTAAGACTTGTTTCATCTAATTTGCGAGCAAGCGTAGAGGCATTCTTAAGCCAGAACTATGTGCTAAATGGGGATCGCTATGAGTTTGCTGCGCATGATGAAGATGAGGGAGTTATTGGTCTCTACCAAACGTATGATGGGATTAAAATTGATCAGTATGATCGGGAGAATTTTCATTTACTGCTATTTTTAAATGAGGAAGGTAATATTGATTCCTATCAGCAAACGTATTTAGCTATTACAGAGCAGGGAGCTGAGCAGGAGCTATTGTCCCCTGTTAAAGTTATCGAAGTGCTGATGAGGGAATCGCAGCTTCCGCCAAACTCGGTGGTAGATGGTGCGGAGCTTGGTTACTATAATCGAGTAGAGATTGACGCAGACTTTCAAGTGTATGCACCAGTATGGCGCATTCAAGCAAACGACGAATATTATTTTGTCGACGCCATTAGAGGCGAATTACAATCCAGCAACTAAAGGGGAACTACGCAGAATGAGTTTACGATTTAGCGTACTTGCGAGCGGAAGTACAGGAAATGCGATTTATATAGAAACGCCAAAGCAACGATTGCTCGTGGATGCAGGACTAACAGGTAAAAAGCTCGTTGAAAGCTTAACAGAAATCGGTGTGAACCCTAGTGATTTGGACGGTATTTTAGTAAGCCATGAGCATAGTGACCACATTAAAGGTGTCGGGATTTTATCCCGACGCTTTCATGTGCCGATTTATGCAAACGAAAAAACATGGCAGGCGATGGAGCGGTCAATTGGAAAGATTTCGCCAGATCATAAGTTTCATTTTGAGAGCGATAAACTGCGCACATTTGAGGATTTAGACGTGTCGTCGTTCCGTGTCTCTCACGATGCAGCTGACCCGATGTTCTTTTCCTTCATGCATGAAGGTCGCAAGCTAACGGTGTTAACAGACACAGGCTATGTCAGCGACCATATGATGGGTGCTGCGGAGGATTCTAATGTGCTGTTAATGGAGTCTAACCATGATGTGGGTATGCTACGTATGGGCAGCTATCCATGGTCCACGAAACGGCGTATATTGAGTGATGAAGGACACGTATCGAACGAGGATGCTGGACTTGCGCTAATTGACATGACGAAAAACCGAAAGATGGACGTCTATTTATCACACTTAAGCTTAAATAATAACGTGAAAGAAATTGCGACGATGACCGTCCAACAAACTCTTCAAGGAGCAGGTATTGATGTCGTGAATCAGGTTAGACTATTTGATACCGATCCTTATGTACCAACTACGCTAAAAACGGTGTAATTGCGTAAGGAAACGTGCCTATTTATGGGAAAAAAACGTGAGTTGTAAAAAATCATCGAACTTAAGTCCTTCTAATTTACTTGATGTTTTCTGACTATTAAAATGAAAATAGAACGTGAAGAAAGACATTCAACTTTTCTCATACACGTTACTAATGGAGGAGGGTTTTACAGATGGGATATTACGATTCAGATTCACCACGAGCAGGTAGACGCAGTAATGGATCGAAACGCACAGGCTTTGTTGGATTTTTTGCAAGTATCGCAGGAGCGCTTCTTGTTTTGTTCTCTGTCCCGTTTCTTTCTTCAAACGGATTTCTCCCGTATGAGGTTGTTCCTCAAGGAGCGAGTAGCGTAGAAGAAGTGCAAACAAATAGTGAAGCAAGCTCAGAAGATATAACAGAACAGCTAGAGACTGTTAATTTACAAACGACTTCAGAAGTCATTGAAGCCGTTGACCGTGTTTCAGACGCAGTCGTAGGTGTTGTAAACATGAACGCGCAGGATACGAGCATGTTTAGCAACGGCGGACGTGATCTTGGCACAGGATCCGGCATCATTTATAAAATTGAAGGTGAACGCGCTTTTGTCGTAACGAATCAGCACGTTATAGAGGGTGCCGCATCTGGCCAAACGCGTATTGATATCACGCTTGGAGACGGCTCTCGCGTACCAGCTGAATTTGTTGGGGAAGATGTGTTAACGGACTTAGCCGTACTTACGATTGATTCAGAAGGCATCGATACAGTTGCTGACTTTGGAGACTCCGAATCATTACGGGCTGGCGAGCCAGCAATTGCGATTGGTAACCCACTATCCTTTGAAGGCTCTGTCACGTTAGGTATCATCAGTGCCGTGGAGAGAAGTATTCCAATTGATTTAACAGGCAATGGACAGCCTGATTGGGAAGCGGAGGTTTTACAAACTGATGCTGCGATTAACCCAGGTAACTCAGGTGGTGCGCTATTGAATATTCAAGGAGAGGTCATTGGTATTAACTCTATGAAGATCTCTCAGCAAGAAGTAGAAGGAATTGGCTTTTCTATTCCGACAGATATCGCTGTACCAGTTATTGAGGACCTAGAGCAGTTTGGTGAAGTACAGCGCCCTCAAATGGGTATCGTGCTTCGATCTCTGCAAGAAATCCCTAGCTTCCACTGGCAGGATACATTAGGCCTTCCAGAAGACGTCACTGGTGGTGTATATGTAGAAGGCGTACAGCCAAATACACCAGCAGCTACGGCAGGCCTCAATGAAGGCGACGTTATCGTATCGCTAGACGGAGAAGAAGTACTTGATGCAAACGATTTACGACGATTCCTTTACTCGGATGTTAGCATTGGAGATACGATCGAGGTATCCTTCTACCGTGACGGCGAACAGCAAAGCGTCGAACTAACGTTAGAAAAACAAGTATTTTAATGAATAAAGCATGAACGAACCGCTCCTTGATGGGGCGGTTTTTTTGTTGTAGACAACGCGGATTTTTCATCCACAAGATTCATCCTATGCTATACTAACTACGAATACACCTATCCACCTGTGGATAAATAAGGAGGCAACATCTATGATCATTTACAGCTGTACAGAGCACATTGAAGAAGCGCTGGAAGAGTGCCTAGAAGACGGAAGCTTACCGCCACATATGGAAAAATTAGCAGAAGTAGCAGAGGAAAAATGGACCTGTTTCTTATGCGAAGCCGAAGCCGATTACAAAGTGGAGAAGAACGATTAAAAAGTTACCCACAAAGTTATGCACAGTTATACACATGGTAAATTCTAAGTAAGGTAGCACCCCAATAGGTAGCGACCTTAACAATAAAAATACGAACACGATGTAAACGGATTGTAAAGGATCAAAATCGCTTACATACAGACAAAGGGGAACAAACTGTGGGTAACAGAGTGCTCCCTTTTTCCTGTGTATATGTGGATAAGATTTGTGGATAACTAATTGAACCGTGGATAACTGTGCATAACCTGATATTACATATCTTCTGGCGCCTCAATGCCAAGTATCCACAGGCCTTCTTGAAGAACGGTGCGGACAGACTCCACGATAGCAAGCTTGGAGGCATCCTGCGAGATAGGTTCGTGTGCATAAAAGCGCGAAAAATCACGAGCAAGGTCCAGCGTGTAGCGAGCAACAAGGGAAGGATTATGCTTGTCGCAGGCGTCTTTTAAGACGATTGGAAATTGCGACAGTGTGGTAATCACGTGCCATTCCTCATCCGAGTAAGGTCGATTAGTAGGCGAAGGCTTTATAGAGGACGACTTCTTGATCAGGGATGAAGCTCTTGCATATGCGTATTGCACGTATGGTCCAGTCTCGCCTTCAAACTGCAAAATATCCTTTAATGAAAACGCTAAGTCATGAAGGCGATCGTTTTTTAAGTCGTGAAAGAGAATAGCGCCAACGCCTACTTGCTTTGCAACTTCCTCTTTATTTGGAAGTCCTGGATTTTTTTCTTCTATATTATGTGCAGCTAAGTCGATCGCTTCTGCTAATACATCCTCCAACAAAATAACCTTTCCTTTTCGAGTCGACATTTTCTTCCCATCCTGTAGCACCATGCCAAAGCGAACGTGAGAGAGGGAGGGCGCAATGTTGGCCTCCTTTAACACAGCTTGAAGCTGATTAAAGTAAAGCTGTTGCTCATTGCCGACGACATAGACGAGCTCATCCGCCTTGTAGTACTCCTTACGATAGCATGCTGCCGCAACGTCTCGCGTTGCGTAAAGTGTTGCACCGTCTGATTTTTTTAGTAAAAGCGGAGGATACCCATACTTTCCTAACGAAACAATCGTTGCGCCATCTGATTCACTAAGAAGCTGCTGGTCCTCAAGCCTTTTGAGTGCCTGGGTCATCTTATCATTATAGAAAGATTCCCCTTCATACGTATCAAACGTGACGCCTAAAAGATCATAAAGTTCGGTAAAGGCGCGCAACGACTCCTCGCGAAACCACGTCCAAAGTGACGTAGCCTCTTGATCGCCCTCCTCTAATTGCTTAAACCAATAGCGTCCTTTGTCGGCAAGTGTTGGGTCCTGGTTCTCTTCTTCATGAAAGCGGACGTAGAGAGTGAATAACTCTTTGATCGGATTCTCTCTAATTTTCACCTCAGAACCCCACTGCTTGTAAGCATAAATCAGCTTGCCAAACTGTGTGCCCCAGTCGCCGATATGATTAATGCGGATCGGAGTTGCGCCATTTTTTTCGTACAAGCGAGCGATGGCATGCCCAATCACCGTCGATCTCAAATGACCCATCGAGAATGGCTTAGCGATGTTTGGGGAAGAAAAGTCAATCGCGACCTTTTTACTCGAGGCAGGCTGTTGCCCATAATTCTTGCCGGCAGATAGGATAGATGCAAGTAGCTCTTCGGCAAATGTCCCGCGTGGAAGACGCAGGTTGACATAACCACCGATGGCTTCAGCCTCTGGACCGATTGCTGTGGCAATTTCCTGAGCAATCGTGGCTTTCGACTTGCGACGAGTCTTTGCTAGTCTGAAACATGGAAAGGCGACGTCACCAAATTCACGTTTTGGCGTTTCGAGGAGAGAAAGAATCTCCTCTTTTTGAAGATCTTCTTGTACGTGAGGGGATAGAATAGATAGCGCTTGTTCGTAAATCATGACAGATACACACCCTTTTCATATAAATAGGAAAACAACAAAAAGACCATCAGGAATGCCTGATGGTCGTAAATGAGCTCCCTTATAGAGAGACGGATCGTTTGTCCGCGGTGCCACTCTCTTTGGTTTACGTGATAGTTCAGGTTGGAACATATGGTGTAAACCCAGCTTGACGTAATAACGGTTACGGGACCGGCACACCCTACTTGCTCGTTCAGGTATGCTTCTCTGAAGTGCGTTTCCTTACATTGCTTTGCTCAGGCTTTCACCAGTCCCTGAGTCGCTTTGTGCCAACTATGTATGTACTCTCTTCATCATCGAATTTTCCCTATATTACCATATATTGATTTATGTTGTCTAGATGGTGGAGGTAGGGGAGGTGAAAGGGGTATTCAAAATACGTATAACATAAAGTGACATGAGTATGGAAATCGTGTGCATTTCGACTATATGAATGTTCACAAAAAAAGGAACCGAAAACAAGCATCGGTTCCTTCATTATTAATCAGAAGCTACTAAAACTTTTACCGTTATTCCTGTTAAAGCTTCAGCTCCGCGCGTTCTTCTTCCGTAAACACGCGCGAGCGGACTAAAAATCGCTTCCCCTCAGGTCCTTCCAACGAAAACATGCCGCCTCGTCCGTCCACGACATCAATGATGAGCTGCGTGTGCTTCCAATATTCATATTGGTCTTTGGAGATGTAAAAGTTGCTGTCTCCAATGGTACCTAAATGAATATCTGATTCACCGATGCGTAGCTCCCCATCTTGGTAACACATCGGCGAGCTACCGTCACAGCAGCCTCCTGATTGATGGAACATGAGTGGGCCGTGGCGATTCTTCAGTTTTTCAATGAGCTCGAGTGTTGCATCTGTTGCCGTTACTCGCTCCACCATGGCTCTCCTTCCTTTCTGTTTAAAAGAATCCTTTTGGCTCCTCGCTATAGCTAACTAGCATGTTCTTGGTCTGCTGATAGTGACCGAGCATCATAAGGTGATTCTCACGGCCGATTCCGGACTTTTTATAGCCTCCGAATGCAGCGTGTGCAGGGTAGTCGTGGTAACAGTTTGTCCACACGCGTCCTGCTTGAATAGCGCGACCGAAGCGGTAAGCGGTGTTGATGTTACGTGACCAGACGCCAGCGCCAAGTCCATAGAGCGTGTCGTTTGCAATGTGGAGCGCCTCAGCGTGATCCTTAAAGGACGTAACCGATACAACAGGACCAAAAATCTCCTCTTGGAAGATACGCATATTATTTTTGCCCTCAAAAATGGTTGGCTTGACGTAATAGCCACCGCTTAGGCTACCACCAAGGTCGGCCTGCTCGCCGCCTGTCAGGATTTTAGCGCCTTCCTGCTTACCAATATCCATATAGGAAAGGATTTTGTCGAGCTGCTCTTTAGAAGCCTGTGCGCCCATCATCGTGTCTGTATCTAGAGGGTCACCCATCTTAATTTTGTTGACGCGCTCCACAGCGTGCTGCATGAACTTGTCATAAATCGAGTCCTGAATGAGCGCACGAGATGGACATGTACATACTTCTCCTTGGTTTAAGGCAAACATGGAGAAGCCTTCTAATGCTTTTTGGAAAAAGCTATCGTTGTGCTGGAGCACGTCTTCGAAGAAGAGGTTCGGAGACTTACCGCCAAGCTCAAGTGTGACTGGGATCAAGTTTTCCGATGCATACTGCATGATGAGACGTCCCGTCGTTGTTTCGCCAGTGAAAGCGACTTTATTAATTCGTGAATTGGACGCAAGTGGCTTACCAGCCTCGACGCCAAACCCGCTCACGATATTTAACACGCCAGGTGGCAGGAGGTCTTCGATCAGCTCAAGCCAAACAAAAATAGACGTTGGCGTTTGTTCAGCAGGCTTTAATACGACACAGTTGCCGGCAACGAGTGCTGGTGCGAGCTTCCAAGCAGCCATAAGAAGCGGGAAGTTCCACGGAATAATCTGTCCGACAACGCCAACTGGCTCATGGAAATGGTAGGCAACGAGATCGTTATCGATTTGACCGATACTACCTTCCTGCGCACGAATTGCTCCCGCAAAGTAGCGGAAATGGTCGACTGCGAGCGGAATATCTGCAGCCAATGTTTCACGCACAGCCTTTCCGTTTTCCCACGTCTCGGCAACAGCTAGCATCTCTAGGTTTGCCTCCATGCGATCGGCAATTTTATTTAATATGTTTGCTCGTTCTGTTGTAGAGGTTGCGCCCCATGCAGCCTTCGCTTTATGAGCAGCGTCAAGTGCAAGCTCGATGTCCTCTTTTTGAGAGCGTGCCATCTCACAGATCACTTCGCCAGTAACGGAGGTCGTATTCTCAAAATACTCGCCACCACGCGGTGCTACCCATTCTCCTCCAATATAGTTGTCATAACGGCTCTTAAATTGTACTAAGCTATCCTTCGTGTTCGGTGCAGCGTATTTCATTCGATCATCCCTCTCCTCTTCAAACGTAATAGGAATCTCTAAGTTGCTAATAACATCTGCAAGCGCTTTCATTTTACCATAATGTGAGAAAATAAGACAAACATTCTTTTATTTCGTAAGTCGTGGTAATGCATGAATATGCGCATATAGGAAAGACAAAAAATGCTACAAAAAGATTGATTTATCAGTCTTTTTCGACAAAAACTCTTCTAATAACGTATTCCACCATAATGTGTGTATCCCATAATTTTTTATAATTACTCAAAAAAAAGATTGATATTCACATGATTGTATAGTAATTTATTTTTATAAAACATTTAATTTTTTGAATTTTAGTACATATTTTATTATAGCAATATATAGGAGTGCTATTCTCCATATTAAGGGAGGAAACATATGAATAAGCCCGTACTCGAAGTGAATCACCTAGAGACACACTTTTTTACAGACCGGGGCGAGATTCCAGCGGTAGATGATGTTAGTTTTTACATAAACGCAGGAGAAGTATTAGGGATAGTTGGTGAATCTGGTTGCGGTAAGAGTGTTACTTCTTTATCTGTCATGGGTCTAGTCCCAAATCCACCAGGCAAAATCGTAGGTGGAGAGATTGTATTCCGTCAGCAGGATGGAAAAGAAGAAAACCTCGTCACCATTTCTAAAAAAAGAATGCGAGATCTAAGAGGGAATCAGATCGCGATGATCTTCCAAGAGCCGATGACGTCTCTTGACCCACTCTTCAAAATTGGTTTTCAGATCATGGAGGGGGTAAGGCGACATCGCGATGTGAGTAAAAAGGAAGCACGTCAAATAGCGATTGACATGCTCAAGCTTGTTGGGATTCCGAGAGCCGATGAGATCGTGGATGAATATCCTCATCAGCTGTCAGGTGGGATGAGACAGCGTGTCATGATAGCCATTGCGATGGCGTGTGATCCAGAGGTGCTCATAGCGGACGAGCCTACAACTGCGCTTGATGTGACGATTCAAGCCCAAATTCTGGATTTGATGCGTAAGTTAAATAAAGAAAAAGGAACGGCGATCATGATGATCACACACGATCTAGGCGTTGTTGCCGAGATGTGTGATCGGGTTGCCGTTATGTATGCGGGGAAGGTTGTGGAGCAAGGAGATGTGCGCACGATTTTGAAAGAGCCGAAGCATCCGTATACGCGAGGGCTTATCAGGTCTTTACCTAAGATTACAGGACGCGAAGAGCGCCTTTATTCGATTCCGGGTAACGTGCCAAAGCCAGGCTCTATTAAAACAGGATGTCGTTTTGCAGCAAGGTGTGAGGATGCGTTTGATCGATGTGTGAAAGAGGATCCGGCGCTACTTGAACTAAAGCAAGGTCATACATGTCGCTGCTTCTTATACGATCAAGAAGGGGGCGAAAGTAATGGCGCAAACAGAGACGAAGCCACTGTTAAAAGTTAAAGGACTTAAAAAATATTTTCCCATTACAGGTGGGGTATTTGCCAAGCGAGTAGGGGACGTCAAGGCAGTGGATGACGTATCCTTTGAGGTCTATGAAGGCGAGGTATTAGGGATTGTAGGAGAATCTGGCTGTGGGAAATCGACAACAGGGAAATCACTCTTACGACTCATTGAACCGTCTGCTGGAGAAATAGAATTTGAAGGCAAGGACGTCACAAAGCTTAGCAATGAAGAGATGCGCAAGATGCGACGAGATATGCAAATTATCTTTCAGGATCCATACGCATCACTGAACCCTAGACATAAAATCGAAAAGATCCTTTCAGAGCCACTTATTGTCCATGGAATTGGGACAAAAGCGGAGCGTAAAAAGAAGGTACAAGAGATTTTAGAAATCGTTGGACTTCCTGGAGAAATGGCGTCTCGCTATCCGCACCAGTTTAGTGGTGGTCAACGTCAGCGCATCGGGATTGCACGAGCGTTAATCGTTAATCCGAAGCTTATTGTATGTGATGAGCCTGTTTCTGCGCTTGATGTTTCCATACAATCTCAAATATTGAATTTGATGGAGGACCTTCAAGAGAAATTTGGTCTTACCTATATCTTTATTGCGCACGATTTGAGTGTAGTGAAGCACATTAGCGATCGTATTGGCGTGATGTATTTAGGCAAAATGGTCGAGCTTGCTTCAAATGAAGCGCTCTACGAGGAGCCTCTTCATCCATATACGCAGTCTCTACTTTCCGCTGTACCGGATCCAGATCCGGATGTCAGACGCGAGCGTGTTATTTTGCAGGGCGATGTACCAAGCCCATCCAATCCACCGTCAGGCTGCACGTTCCATACGCGCTGTCCGAAGGCCATGGATGTATGTAAGTCCGTTGTACCAACGTTCCAAGAAGCAAAGGATAGCCATTTTGTAGCCTGCCACTTATACACCAAAGAGGGACAAGAGCCGGCGACTACAGATTACTATAGCAAGTCAAACTAACAAATCTTAAGGGGGACAAAGGAATGAAGAAGGGTAAATGGTTAGTTTCCGTTCTTGCACTCACGACATTACTCGCAGCCTGTGGCGGCGACGATTCTGAGCCAGCAAACGGAGGAACAAATGATGGCGCAACAAACAACGAGCCAGCGAATAACGAAGAGCCAGCAAATGGCGAAAACGGAGAAGCTGCAGCAGAAGAACCAGCAGGAGATATGGCTGCTGACCAAAGCTTAATTTTTGCACGTGGTGGAGACTCAGTAAGTCTTGACTACGCAAGTGTTACAGACGGAGAATCCTCTCGTGTTACGCAACAAATCTATGAAAGCTTACTATTCTTTGCTGACGACTCGTTTGAATTAGAGCCAGGTCTTGCAACAGAATGGGACGTATCAGAAGACGGATTAACGTACACATTCACACTTCGTGAAGGCGTAAGCTTCCACGACGGTACACCATTTAATGCAGATGCAGTAAAGCTAAACTTTGAGCGTTGGGCTGATCCTAACCACGAGTATAACTTTGCTGACGAAGGATACGCGTATAGCGTATACGGCACACAGTTTGGTGGATTCGCTGGTGACGAAGGTCACGTAATCGAAGAAATTAATGCGGTTAGTGACTATGAAGTGGAGTTTGTTTTAAACCAACAGCTAGGATCTTTCCTCCAAAACATGGGGATGAGCTACTTCGCCATGACTTCTCCAGCAGCATTTGAGGAGTTTGGAGCTACAATTAACGAGAACCCAGTAGGAACAGGACCATTCAAGTTTGTTAGCTGGAGCCGTAACGACTCGATCGTTCTTGAAAAGAACGAAGACTACTGGCAAGAAGGTCTACCAAAGCTTGATCAAGTTATCTTCCAAGTAATTCCGGATAACTCTGCTCGTCTAACAGCACTTCGTTCTGGTGAAATCGATCTTATGGACGGTTTAAACCCAGATGATATTGCTGCAATTGAAGGAGAAGCTGGTCTAGCAATGTTTGAACGTACAACTAATAACATTGGTTACCTAGGCTTCAACATGGATAAAGAGCCATTCGACAACCAGCAGGTACGTCAAGCACTTAACCATGCAATCGATAAAGAAACACTAATCACAACGCTATATGCTGGTCTTGCGGAGCCTGCTAAAAACATTATCCCACCAGGATACTTAGGCTATAACGACCAGGTTGATGAGTATGCATATGATCCAGATCGCGCAATGGAGCTTCTTGAAGAAGCGGGACTTGGCGATGGATTTGAGCTAGACCTATGGACAATGCCAGTTGCACGTCCATACATGCCAGACCCAGAGCGAGCTGCTGAAGTTATGCAGGCAAACCTTGCTGATATTGGTGTTACTGCTAACATCGTATCCATGGAGTGGGCAACGTACCTAGAGCAAACAGAAGCTGGAGAGCAAGATGTCTTCATGCTAGGTTGGTCTGGTACAAACGGGGATCCTGACTACTTCTTCGGTAACCTATTAACTCAGGACGCTATTCCTGGTGGTAACCGTACGTTCTACCGTAGCGATGAGTTCGACGCGTTAGTCGACCAAGCGAAGGTATCCATTGATGAAGAAGAGCGCGCTGACCTGTATGAGCAAGCACAAGCGATCATGCACGAGGATGCTCCAATGGTTCCACTTGTACACTCTCGCCCAGTTCTAGCTGGTAGCGATCGTATCGCTGACTACGTGCCTCACCCATCTACAAGTGAGCCACTAACAGACGTATATTTGACTGAGTAAATTGTAACCTCCCTGAGGGCAGGTAGACCGCGTAGCGCCCCTGCCCTCTCTTTTTATTGGAGAAATCAGATTGTGGTTTCTCAACAGAGTCTATTAAAACGCATTTGGAAGTGTGAGGTGAGCAGAATGATTTCATATACTATACGACGATTACTCATGCTAATTCCTGTCCTGATCGGGATGTCTTTGATCACCTTTTCCATCATTCATTTAATCCCGGGTAATCCCGCGCAAACGATCTTAGGAGAGCAGGCAACTCCGCAGCAAATCGAGCAGCTAGAAGAGCAGCTTGGACTAAACGAGCCCTACTTCGTGCAGTATGCGGATTATATGATGGGCCTACTGCAGGGGGATTTAGGTACGTCACTTCGAACGAACGGTGCGATTTCAGCAGAGATTTGGCCGTTTTTAGCAGCAACGATTGAGCTCACGCTGTTTGCGATGGTTTTTGCGATTATCGTTGGAGTGAACGCAGGTATTATTAGCGCTTGGAAGCAAAATTCGATTTTTGACTACACGGCAATGATCATTGCACTTGTAGGGGTATCGATGCCGATCTTCTGGCTCGGTCTTATGGAGCAATGGATTTTTGCACAAAACTTAGGCTGGTTCCCTGCATTTGGACGTGGAAATCCACGTGATCCAGTCGAAACGGTCACGCATTTTTATTTAATTGATACACTCATTAGCGGTCGACCTGATCAGTTTGTCACAACCCTTCGTCACCTCGTGCTACCTGGTATTGCTCTTGGAACGATTCCAATGGCGATTATTGCGCGTATGACGAGATCGAGCATGCTTGAAGTACTTCGCTCCGACTACATACGTACGGTAGAAGCAAAAGGGATTAACAGCCTGTCTGTTGTTTACCGTCACGGCTTCAAAAACGCCGTCATCCCAGTACTAACCGTTGTTGGTTTACAAACAGGGGCGTTACTTGGAGGCGCGATTTTGACAGAAACGATTTTTAGCTGGCCAGGCATTGGTCGATACGTCTACGACGCGATCAGTAACCGTGATTACCCAGTTATTCAAACAGGAATCTTAGTCGTGGCCTTTATGTTTGTCATGATCAACCTGCTTGTCGACTTACTTTATAGCTACATCGATCCTCGTATTAAATACTAATACGGAGAGGGGGACATAACAGATGGAGAATCGAAAGCCAATCGATCAGGAGCCGATGCCGGGTCCTGAAGAAGTAGACGCAGTCAAAGCACCTAAACCGGAATCACCGTGGAAGGACGCATGGCGTCAGCTTCGTAAAAATAAACTAGCTATGGTTGGTCTTGGTATCATTACTTTCTTTATCACCATAGCCATTATTGCACCACTCCTTACGACACAAACGGTTTCACAACTTAACGCAGCCGATCGTTTAAGTCCACCATCTGCACAATACTGGTTTGGTACGGATGACCTCGGTCGTGATATCTTTACGCGAATTGTGTACGGGGCAAGAATCTCCTTAATGGTCGGATTCTTCGCAGTAACAGGAGCGCTTATATTCGGCTCCGCACTTGGTATTATCGCTGGGTATTTTGGCAAATGGATCGACATGATTATCTCTCGTATCTTTGATATCATGCTCGCCTTCCCGAGTATCCTCCTTGCGATTGCGATCGTGGCAATCCTCGGTCCATCGTTGCAAAACGCGTTAATCGCCATTGCGATTATCAATATCCCAATTTTCGGCCGACTCGTTCGATCGAAGGTTATCTCGATCCGCCAGGAAGAGTATATTATGGCTGCGAAGGCACAGGGGATGAAGAATGGTCGCATTCTCTTCCACCACGTCCTGCCTAACAGCGTGGCGCCAATTATCGTTCAATCCACGCTTGGATTTGGTACAGCGATTCTAGAGGCCGCGGCACTCGGCTTCCTTGGTCTAGGCGCACAGCCACCAACTCCCGAGTGGGGCGCGATGCTATCGGACGCTAGACAGTATATCCAAAGCGCGCCTTGGACCGTGCTATTCCCAGGCTTCTCGATTATGCTCGTCGTACTCGGCTTTAACATGATCGGCGACGGCCTGCGCGACGCCCTAGATCCAAAGCTTAAGAGTTAGGGACAGAAAATCGGGTAGAGACAGATGAATACGTGTAACGGGACTCTATCGCATGCGGTAGAGTCTCGTTTTGGGGTTGTGAGACTGGTTTTTACGACAAATGACGACTCGATAGAGCCCAACTGCCAGCTTTCCAAAATCTAAGTTGCCTACGAGCCTGCTGAAAAATTCATGTCCGGATAACTACTTGGCATTTTGTGATAACTGAGCGGAGAACTGTGATAACTGGACGCAGATTTGTGATAACTAACCCCCTCACCGCACAGTGTTAACTACCCCACCTATGCCAAAACAAATTATGACAAGAAAGGACATTTACGCAATGAATGACAATTATTATGTCAGAATTTTTGCTTAAAAAGATATAGCGAAGGTACGTCGATTCCGTTAAACTTAGGAGATAAGTGTGAAAGAGGAGGACAAGAGCATGCCAGAGCTACAAGCGTGGATAAATAGGCAAGTGGGACTTACCCACGCGGAGCAAAGAAGCTGCTCGAAGCCAAATATATTATTAATTATACAAGATGCCAACTATCGTCACTCGATACAAACCTATCTAGAGACACATAAAGCTATCGTTAACGTAGCCCTAACCGTACAGGACGCGGTCGAACTAGCGGAAAACTTACAGCCTAATACGGTTATCATTCATAAAGATTTATTACTAGACGATACTCAGACAAATGCGATAACAGAGCTTCGAGCTGCAACCCTAAAGCAACTATCTTCTATGATTGCGATTGGAGAGAGCTTTACAGATTCAGAGCTTCAAGCGTTTTATCAGCTACACGTATTCGATCACGTATCAAAAGAACAATTATCGGACGTCCTACTCACACTCATCCATTCGAAACTTGACGTCCGACATCGCGTACTTGAGACAATTTGGAGAGACGATCAAACTGGTGCATATAACCGAACCTTTTTAAAGGTAGTTTACGCATCGATTGCTCCACATCTTCGTCAGCGCGAGCTAACAAACGTCACTTATACGATGATCGACCTAGACCATTTCAAGCAGGTAAACGACCGGTTCGGTCACCATGCTGGAGATCAGGTATTAACCGATTTTGTAGAATCTGCCTCGGAATTTTTCCCGGAGGGTCTGTTGTTTAGACTTGGCGGGGAGGAGTTTTTACTGCTCACGGTTAATATGGACGAAAGTACGTACACAGCTCGGATGGAGGAGTGGCGTACAACATTCTCGACGCGCATCCATGTAGCAGGTGATGCGCCGTTCCATGTGACGTTCTCAAGTGGCTACACGATGTTCCCCCAAGAAGGGGCGGAGCTGGATCACGTCTTGAAGGAGGCGGATGCTGCGCTGTATGAGGCGAAATATCGCGGGCGCAACCAGCTTGTGCGCTTTTCGAGTGAGCGAGTGGCTGCTGCTCGTCCGACGTACTTATTTGTGATTGATGAGGATGCGTTTTGGCGCCAGGCTGTGGCGGAGTATATGGCGGTGCGGCTTAACATGGAGCGGTTGCAGCCGATGAAGGTGCTGGCGGCGGAGAGCTTGTCGGAGCTGTCGCAGGAGGTGCTAGACGAGGAGATGTATCGACCGTTTATTGTGTCGCGGAGCGTGGTTACAACGGATATCCCATACTGCCGGGTCGATGCAGATGCTGGACTTTTAGATGTGTATGAGCTCGTGATGCGACAAACAGCGCCAGGCGAGGCCAGTGGCGTTAGTTGAATGAGGTAATGTCATGTCTGTCGGTCGACAGACGTAAAGGATAGAGGCTATAGGGGATGATATTGCCCCTTGGGCTTGAAGGGACTGCTGCGTGATGGTGGTCCTTTTTTGTTTGTAGAAAATGTTGTGTTGGTGTGTGGAAGGGTGGAAGAGTGTTGGTGCGAGTTGGAATGCACATCGGCAGGGAGGAAATGCACGCCGCGGAGGTCGGAATGCGCACGGTCAATTTAATGCACACGAACGCAGGTGAAATGCAGACAACGCGAGGGAGAATGCACACTGGCAGGGAGGAAATGCACGCGGTGGAGTTTGAAATGCACACGGTCAAATTTAATGCACACGAACGCAGGTGAAATGCAGACAGCGCGAGGAAGAATGCACACTGGCAGAGAGGAAATGCACGCCGAGGAGTTTGAAATGCACACGGTCGAATTTAATGCACACGAACGCAGGTGAAATGCAGACAGCGCGAGGAAGAATGCACACTGGCTGAGAGGAAATGCACGCCGCGGAGTTTGAAATGCACACGGTCGAATTTAATGCACACGAACGCAGGTGAAATGCAGACAGCGCGAGGAAGAATGCACACTGGCAGGGAGGAAATGCACGCCGCGGAGTTTGAAATGCACACGGTCGAATTTAATGCACACGAACGCAGGTGAAATGCAGACAGCGCGAGGAAGAATGCACACTGTCAGAGAGGAAATGCACGCCGCGGACCGATCATGCACACAACCACAAAAAAGCAGGAACACAGCTATCACGTGTGTTCCTGTCACTACTTGTCTTTAGGTGCATCCTTCTTTTTTGTCACGAGCCTCAGGCCAAAGAAGGCGGCGGTGAGGAGGAACGCCACGGTGAAGTTCCACGGCCAGGCGATTGGCTGGTCGTTGATGATGATATCGTTGACGCTAAAGGTGATAAATAGGGCGACGAATAGAATGAGATTAATGCGAATGGCTTCCAGCGTATCTTTTTTCATTGAGTTTTCACCCTCCTCCTTACTCCCAGTCATCTCCAAACAGTGAGAGCTGTTCGGGCTCGTTCTTGGCTTTTTTCGATCTTGTCGTTTTTTTGGTTTTAGCGCTGTCGCGCTTTTGCTGATGCTGGCGTTTGCGACTGCCGTGCTTCTCGAGTTTTTTCATCGCGTGTTCCTCGGCTTCTGGCGTAGCTTTAATACCCCAGAGCACCTTGCGCGCTACTCCATTCGCTTGAGAAACATCGACCATGGGAGCGGGATAGCCTAAGTCGTCAAAGCTAGGTGACTTCCAAGGTTCGTGTACAAATTCAGTCGGAAGATCCTTCAGCTCTGGTACGAAGCGACGAATAAATCTTCCGTCAGCATCGTGGTCCTTCCCCTGCTTAATTGGGTTATAAATACGAATCGTATTAAACCCGGTCGTCCCTGCCTGCATTTGCATTTGGCTAAAGTGAATCCCTGGCTCATAGTCGAGGAAGAGCATCGCTAAGTCCTCTGAAGGACGACGCCAGTCTAAAAGTAGCGTATTACAAACAAACGATACGACCATCGCACGGGAGCGAAAGTTAACCCATCCTGTTTTATGCAAACAGCGCATCGCGGCATCAATAAGCGGAATCCCTGTCTGTCCGTTTAACCAGCGTTGATAGCTCTCCTCGTTCCACTCCGTGCGAGCAGCGTCAAACGCTGGATTGATTGTCTCATGCGCAATCTCCGGCTCGTCCTCTAGTCGTTGAATAAAGTGGCAGTGCCAGTGCAGCCTAGACAAAAACCCTTCTAGCTGTCTGCGGTGAAACGCGTTTTTCACCTGTGCCATTTGTTTAATCGACTGCTGATAAATGTAGCGAATCGAGATATTGCCCCATGCGATGTACGGCGAGAGGCGGCTGCATGACGTTGATGACGCCATTGGCTTGGAGATGTGCACGTTATACGTCTCAAAGCGTTCCTCTAAAAAGGTTTTAAGTGTCTCGTGCGCGAGCTTCTCGCCACCCTGCTGGCCGTAGCGAATGCGCTCGCCGGGCGCCGCGTATCGTTCAAGCATCCGAAGGTCCGTCGTGAGGAGGTCTGGGATCTCATCCGGATCAGCCGAGAGAATCTGCTTCGGCGCTGGATGCACAGGGGACTGCACGTGAATCTGGTACAGCTTCTGGAAGTCATCGCGACTCTTCAGCCGCCGCGTCACCCCATACCCCTGATATTCCGCCATAACATGCCCGCGCTCCCGCATCCACCTCAGCACGCGTTTATCCCGTTCAAACGTAAAAGGCGTCCCATTCTCTTCGTGAGAAAATAGCGTAAAGTCTCCATACGTAGCTTCCAGTGCTTCTAGGACCTCCTCCATTTCGCCGACGGCAACAAATAGCGTGGCTCCTCTTTTTTGTAGCTGAGTTTGAAGCTCGTAGAGGCTTTCAATGACAAACTGCAGGTGTCTTTGTGAGAGATCGCCTGCTTGCCAGACCGAAGGCTCCAGCACATAGAGAGGCAGGACCGGCGACTTGCTGGCTGTGGCCTTGGCAAGCGGTTCGTGGTCGTAGATGCGGATATCGCGTTTGTACCAAATCACGTTCATGGCAGGACCCTCCATCGTGTGTAGTACCTTTAACGTACCGTATGTTGAAGGGTAAGATCAAGTGAGGAACACTCTTTATGGTAGAAGCGGAAACCAAACACAGATGCAGAGATACCAAACACGGAATCGAGAAATCGACGAGTTACCAAACACAAAACCTCAAGTTGCCCGATGTGCTACCTCCACGTGGGGCTTTGATAAGTGGCAGTTGGGCAATGGGTGGGTCCCTGGTTGGCGGACTGTGTATGTGGGGAGGACGAGCTTAGGGAAGTTGAACGCATTGTTGGAGAACGTGAACACACTTTGCGGAATTTCGAGAGAAGTTGAACGCATTATCGAAGAACATAAACACACTTTAGCAAAAGCAGCGAGAAGTTGAACACACTTACCGTTTGTAAGCAATATACCACACCGCATCGCTTCGGTGACGCGATAAAATATAGGGACTCTCGGAGTGAAATTATTATCACCTTGGGCGGTTAAAAATGGTAAGATGAGTTATAGAATATAAAAATTTGAAACGATAAGGTGATGGGAAACATGTCTACCATAGAAGACGCTCTAAACCTTCGTTCGGAAGGTAACCTAAACAAATCAAACGAACTCTTACGGAAGCTTACTAAAGCCAATCCTCATGATGCAAGCCTACAGTACCAGTGTGCGTGGAGCTTTGATGTGCTTGGTGAGGAGCGTGCGGCGGTACCGTATTATGAGCGGGCGATTAAGCTTGGTGGACTTAGTCTAGACGAGCTTCGTGGTGCATATGTTGGATTAGGTAGTACGTATCGGACGCTTGGTGAGTATACAGAGTCGGAGCGTGTGTTGCAGGAGGGGCTCAAAACGTTCCCTGATGCAGCGGATATTGCGGTGTTTTATGCGATGACGCTTTACAATCTTGGCCGAAACCAAGCTGCTATGGAGCTCCTGCTGAAGCTACTTGCAACCACCTCTAACGAGGAATCGGTGCAGGCTTATGCAAAGGCGATTACCTTTTATGCAGACAAACTGGATCAAACGTGGGGAGATGCTTCGTCTTAGCAAGGCATTTACCCTATTTTCCACATAGAGATAGAGAGGAGCATGTATATGCTTGATGTGTATTGGCGTAATGTGCGCGAGATGGCGCTAGAGGGAATTCGGATCAAGGAGTTTGACTATGCGTCGAGTAGCGTGATTTTGCGCAGGGGGACGTATCATTATACGATCATGTTTGATGGGTGGCGTGTTACCTCCGTCCGGCTGGAGCTTGTGAACAAGCATGCACTCATACTGCAGTCGCCTGCAGAGGGAGAGTGGCTGGATGCAGATGGGGAGCAGCTCCCTGAGCTTGCGGGCGCCATCGATATTGATATCTCGATCACACCGTTTACCAATTCCCTGCCGATCAACCGCCTTGATTGGGAGCGGGGCCAGGAGCGAACGCTCACAATGGTGTATATTGATGCCGAGGATTTTACCTTCAAGCCTGTCGAGCAGACCTACACCTACCTTCGCGATGAGGGAGAAAATCGGGTGTTCTCCTATGAAACGGAGAGCTATCAAACGGAGATTACGGTAAATGAACTCGGGTTAGTCGTCAGCTATCCAGGGGAATTCGAGCTTGATTCTCCGATAAAACGATGATATTTCCCGGGGAATAATTATTGCTAGAGACATGTCGGATTTCTTCGATGTGTCTTTTTTATTTCCAGTATGTGTAACGGGAGCGGTTACTAGCGCGACTAACTATTTAAGCAAACAAGTTTGAAGGGAGGGCGTCGCAATATGAAGTATATGTATCGGATAAGTATTTTCATTTTGAGCTTCGCTATTCTGTCCGCCTGCACCACGTCTTTACCTTCGTTTAGTGGAGTTCCAATATCATTAAGTACGAGTGAAATCGTGCTGTACGAAACGACAAACTTTCAGTCCGGAAATCTAGAATTAGTTGAGACATTTTCAGCCAGTGAGGATATAACTGTATTTAGAAATGCAGCTCGCTCGGCTGATCGTGTAGACGGAGTTGTTGACATGGCAGAGCCAGACTACGAGGTTCATTTTATAAACGAGGATGGTGAGGTAACAGACGAGCTGTTTTTATGGATCGGTGAGGAGACTGGATCTATGATGGATAAAGATGATACGCATACAGTGTACACGTTGACCGAAAGCGATGCCTCAGCGATACAGTCCCTACTAGAATAACGATAACTTAATCAAAAAGAGCACAGCTCCATTACTCGGCACTGTGCTCATTCTTTTGTTGTTGCTGATCTCGCAGGATATCGCGCAGTAGCTCATTGCGCTCTTCCTGAAGCTTTAATAATCGTAGGGCAAACATAATGACAAGGATGATAATTGTTACAATGATCAGCGGATACAAAAACATCAAAATAACAGGTAATACAAAAGCTAAATAGTCGAGCTGACTAACAACAAGAATAGCTAGTGCCCCAACAAGTGCTGCAACGAAAAAAATAACAACATGCTTCATTTGATCTTATCTCCTCTTAGAATATATAGTGATTTTCTTAATAAATCCCATCAATAACTTCCGCACGCTCCATCCGCTCTATTAATACGCTTGAAGGTGTATATTCGTTGCGAATGTCGCTTACCGTCCCCATCTCGTTTAGGAAGGCATCAATCCTGCCACGCAACGTTTCAATAGTAACCAATAAATTGTCATCGCTCAGATCCATCCGCCGAATTTCTTCAAGCTGACTACGCACCTCGAAAGGTAGCGTTCCAGATCCACTATTAACGAGACCATCTTGATCACGAGGAATGCTGTTTATTGCTTGGAGGGACTGTGCACGATGATAAGCTATCAGCCAATTGTCCTCAAAATTAGCACTAGACTCCATGCTATCTTCCATATGCACTAGCGCTTCCTGAATTTCCATATAGCTCGCAACCTGCGCAACGACAATATCCTGCTTCAACTGATCTCCAGGCAGGAGCCCACGTCCCCAATATGCTCCAATGGCTAGCAGGATAATAAGACCTGCTACCACAACTTTCTTCATAGCTATAACCCCCTTGCTACCCCTAACCTTATCATATTTGCTTTTTGACAGAAACACCATATATTTCTTTTTACTAGTGCTGAGATTCTTGATAGGAATGTGATTTATAGAAAATAAAATAGCGACACCTTTAAAATAGATGAGAAAACTTTCCTAAGACACAGGGGTATTTTCTTTTTATATGACTTTTTAAGAAATAAATTCGACAAAATAAGACATTAAGATATTAGTTGAGCCCATATGAGAATGCTTATTGTGTGAAATTTTCCTATACATTTTCAAAAGTATAAGATTCATATAGAAATAAAGGTACCAACATGTAAACATCCATCGACTACGACAAAGACACATTCGCGCCTCACGAGCTCATCACTCGTGAAGAAATGGCCGCTATGATTTTGTAAGCACATAAGCACCTGCACGGCGATACAGACGTAACGAGCACGGATACCACATTTAATGACTCTGAAGCGGTGAGCCCATGGGCCAAGGATTACGTACAACTCGCAAGTGACCTGTCGCTCGTCCAAGGTAGAGCAAACGCCATGTTTGCACCTAAGGACCGCGCTACTCGCGCAGAGAACAGCCAGATTATCTATAACCTACTAGTAACGAAATAGGAACCACTAAAAGCCGAAGCTGTGAGTCACTCCGCAGCTTCGGCTTTTTTTATTTTTAGAAACAATGGGGAGACTCTCACCCAAATAAAGCATAAGTAGGAGAGAAGAATCGGAAAAAGAAGCAAAAAACCTCGATTATGTAAGAAAAATGACAGCATGTAAGGAAAAGAAATGGTATCATAGAACTATCATTTAACAGCGAGGGAAGACACATGAAAATAACCGTCATAACAGTAGGAAAGCTCAAAGAAAAGTATTTAAAGCTAGGCATCGCCGAATACACAAAGCGCCTCAGCGCATACGCAAACGTCGATCTAGTAGAAGTCGCAGACGAAAAAGCACCGGAAAACCTAAGTGAAGCAGACATGGACATCGTTAAACAAAAGGAAGGCGAGCGCATCCTAGCCAAGCTAACCCCAGACACCCACGTCATTACACTCGAAATCGACGGCAAACAGCTCACTTCCGAGCAGCTAGCCAAAGAAATCGACCAGCTCGCAACCTACGGCAAGTCAAAGATCGTATTCGTGATCGGCGGCTCCTTAGGCTTAAGCGACGAAGTAAAGCAACGTAGTAACTACGCACTGTCGTTTTCGAAAATGACATTTCCGCATCAGGTTATGAAGCTCGTGTTGTTGGAGCAGGTTTATAGGGCTTTTAAGATCGTGAGGAATGAACCGTACCATAAGTAAATGAGGTTTTAAAAAGAACCACCTAGAACGTTCATTTTATAGCGTTTTAGGAGGTTTTTAAATTATAATTTTCATTGTTTACTCCATTTTCTACCTTTCTCCTGTGTTGGTGGGAGACGGTCACCTTTATCAATTTCAACTATACGTGGTTTATGGACTTCACCACCTCTTGGACCAACTTCTTTATACTTTCCAGGGGGTTGATTATCCATACCAGGCTTTTTTAAATTGCTCATTGATTATCACCTCCGTTACAAGTATACTACCATTTTCTGTTTAATTGGCTCATACAAAGATATAGTTCGGACGATCAATTGGAAATTCCAAACATAATTTTGAGAATATTTAATCCATCTATTTTAGTAATTCCTATAGCAATATATTCATAGTTTAAAACCGAAACTATATCGTATTAAGTAAAGTATTTCTTTATTTAGAGTAGTAAAAGATATTTTGAAAATATTAGGGGTAACAGATTTAAAATTAAAATAATAAATAAATTCTATTATATATGGGGGCGTATGCATTGAAATTTTTCAAGAAAAATAGAAACTCTGATTATAATACACATAAAAATTTTAACATTAATGAATTTATTTTTGATAACGAAGTAAAAAAAAATGTAGAAAACCTACTATTAAAATATCGAGATGAATTTCATCCTACATTGTTAAACAAGGAAACTACTACCGACTTTGGTATGATAATGAATTGTCAGCCATTAATTGAAGAATTAAAACACTATTTTAATAATGATTTATGTATTTCAGTAGCAACAAGTATAGCTATAACTAGAAATACAGATTTTAATTTGAGGACACATGCGTACTATGTAGAAAACGCTATAACTAGGATTACTAATAGTTGGGAATATTTATTTATTATTCTAAGTCAATTTTATCAAACGGATTTAATAGTTGGAAACGATATTAGAGATAATATGATTTATGCAAAATGTAATGATATCGAATTTGTTAAAAAAGGAAATAGTTATAAAATTAAGTTAACTCCTTTACCTGAGAAAAGAATTGAAGAAATAATGCCATCTTTAGAAAGGGAACATAGACTTTTTAATATCTCAATTAATAAAAAGAAGAATGTATTTACAAAAATACTAAAACAAAAATATACATTAAACGACAGAGTACAATCATTGTTAGATATTTATTTTTCAGAGGAGACAAAAGAGATTATTGCTTTAAGAAACGAGATAGTTCATAGGAGATCCTTGGGAGCAAAATATAGCATGGCGCCACTAGATTTTATTCCAGGCCAAGGTGTAAGTATTAATCAACAAGGATGGTATTCTTTTAAAGAGATAGATAATAAACTCGAAAAAAACCTAGTAGCGCTTCGACAATCTATACAACAAATGATCAATATTATTTTTTCTAATGAGGTTCCTAATTTAAAAAGTAACGAAAATTATACGTTTATTGTATTTAAGGTAAACTGTAATAATTGTTTGAAAACTATTTTAATTAATGACGTTATTGTAAAAGGTCTAGAAAGCATTGAAATATCTGTTATTTGTCCAAACTGTAATAGCGAGAATACCGAGATAGGAGAAAAAATGGAAGTTTCTGATAGGTATTATTTTTCTAATTTAAAAGAGTATAATAATTTTCTTTTTGATTACTGGAAAAAAGAAGATTAAAAGTAGTCTTTTGAAATTCGTACTTAGACTAGTTGACGGTGAAACTCATTATTATTAAATGAATTTTATTATGTAAGTGATAAATTTAGGAAATATAACTATTGAGAGAATTTTCTACTATTTGTTTAATATAGTTTGACTGCTTCTACATTAAATGGTAAAATTAGTATAGTTTACGCCTCATAAAAGTAGTTATGAGGGGAATTAGTGAATTTCTGTCAAGCTTTATCTCAATTGTAATCACAAGGCTGACCCAGCTAATTACAATCGATAACGCTTCTGAATAACTTGGCATTTGGATACCTCCAAGCGTCATAATCAACCAATTCAATATACTAATTATAGTATAAGCTATTAGTGCATTTAGTAGCCTCTTTATAGGTTAGCGATGGTCTATAATTTGAAAGGAGAGTATGCTTGCAGGGGGTTCTTTAATAGAGTAATAGGCTACGATTACATACCCTTGCTAGCTCTGCCAAATATGAATAAAAATAAGTATCGTGTAAAGGGTTATAAGCACCTTGATAATAAAAAATCAATTGAAAAAGTTAAGGGTAAAATCCAAAATCCTCGTTGGGTTGCTGAACATGGATTTTATCCGTTTATGCATTTTGAAATTAAATTTCAAAAGTATAACAGGAAAGAAAAACAACCAAAAGAAAAAGTGCGTAAAATTTTTTATGCCTCTCACATTGATAGCTTTATATATAAGTACTATGGAGACAAGCTAAATAACCACTATAATTCTGTTGTAGATAAACTAGGTATTAATGAAGTTGCTACAGCATATAGAAATAATTTTTCTGGAAAAAGCAATATTAACTTCGCTAAAGAAGTTATTGATTTTATAAAAGTGCAGAAAAGTGCATATATTTTTGTTGCTGACTTTACTAATTTTTTTGATACACTTGACCATAGGTATCTTAAAGAGAAAATCCGATATGTTCTAAACAAGGATACATTACCTGACGATTATTATAACGTCTTCAAGAATATAACAAGATTTAGTTACTTTATTAAAGATACTATAGAAGAAGAGTTAAAAACTAAATACACTGAAAGTGAAATTAAAAATAATTATAAATATTTCACAGAAGAGGAATTCAGAGCCTTTAAACATAAAAATATTTACAAGAATTCTAAAAGCTATGGAATTCCTCAAGGTGCAGGTATCAGTTCAGTTTGCTCTAATATTTATTTACTAGATTTTGATAAAAAAATAGAAAAATATGTAAGAAAACAAAAGGGGCTATATAGAAGATATTGTGATGACTTAATTATAGTTATTCCTATTGAAGGAGAAGTCCAGGACTATAACTATCAAATGCATCAAAAAATTGTGGATGATATTAAAAAACAGATTCCAAATTTAAAAATACAACCCGAAAAAACAGGCAATTACTTCTATTCTGACAATCTAATTACAGATTTAGAATTTAATGAGACGAAATTAGACTATTTAGGGTTTAGTTTTAATGGTAAAGAAGTTCGAATTAGAGAAAAGAGTCTTTTTAAGTATTATACAAGAACATATCGTAAAGTAAGGATATGCAATCGTAAATCAAAAGAGTTTGGTCGTAAATCTTATAGGAGAGAGTTATATAAGAATTACTCTCACCTGGGTAAGAGTAAGAAAGGGCATGGGAATTTTCTTAGTTATGCTGAAAGGGCACAGAAGATATTTGATGAAGATTCAAAAACTCTAAACCTTATGGAAACACAAGTTAAGAAACACTGGAAAAACATTCAATCACGATTAGATCAACCAGAATAATGAGACAAGCCCCATTTTTCTTTAATTAAAATTTGGCTTGTCTTTTTATATTTTTTACAATCTCGATGAAATAAGTAAGCGAAGCAGGAGGGATTCATTTGGGAAGAATAAAGGCATTCTTAATAGGAGTTAGTGATTATTCAAGTATCGGCGCAACTAACTTACCATTTTGCCAAACAGACTTAATTAATGTTAATAAAGCGTTAAGAAAAGGGATTCATCTGGATGAGAAGGATATTTTTCAAATGGGTATTACAAATAACGGTCATGTATCATCCGTTGATTTTATACATGCCCTTGAACTTTTTCTTGTTAATTTACAGAAAGATGATATATTTATTTTTTATTTTTCAGGTCATGGGACTTCTGGCGATATTCATAATATTGTTTTTAGTGATGGATTATTAAATACTCAAGACATAATTAATAAAATAAGTGAATCGTTTGCTAAAAGTAAAGTATTGTTTATAGACTGCTGCTATTCAGGAAACTTTAGAGTTGATGGTGCAAAAAATACTAATTTAGAAGAGTCAATAGAATCTTTCCAAGGTAGGGGTTATGCGGTATTAAGTGGTAGTAACGCTATTGAACCTTCTTATGGGGGGAGTAACGGAAGTATATTTACAAATGTTTTATGCGATGGATTGACCAATAAAACACTAGTAAAAAAAGGGGAGGTTTCACTTTATGATTTGCAGTTGTGGGTAAAGAGGTTACTTGAGATTCATACTTTAAATAATCCAGCTACTCCTCAGCACGCTATTTATAGAGCTAACATAGGAGGTACAATTCATTTTAAAATTTCAGAGTATATTCCTTATGAAAAAGTTAATATTTACTTTGAAAACGAAGATTACATAATAAAGAGTCTGGAACCTGTCCATCACGGTCCTAAAAAAAGATACTCGGCAAAAATACTTCTAAAAAAACCATTTTCGGATACAGAAATCGCGAATGTCTCAACAAAAATTCAAAAAAAATTACTGTTTAGTGATGTATATAATAATAAAATACAAGAAGAAAGATATAAAGGCTATCCATCAGATATAATTTGGATTTATTTTGCTTTTAATAATACGGACATTTCACAAGGCAATTATTATTGTAAAACTACTTGGGTAAACGATAATCAAGATAAGGCTTCTTGGTGTAGTTTGGAAGGTGCTAATAAACTGTTAATAAATGATGTTCATATTGAGTTTTATCCGCAATATAAGATAATAAGTAATTTTATTTCTGATAATACCAGGGATAACGATGAAGTACGATATAAAGTTAAAGAAATCAGGTATCAAATGATAACCTATGCTGAAGCTATAATTTCATTATTTAATGAGTATCAAAATAAGACCATTTCTGAAGATGAGTTATTTGCTAGAGTAACACCTTACTCGTCAGTGTTAGATAGATTATTTTTTGAATCAAATGACTTACCTTTTTCTGATGAGACAGTGTCAGGTTGGGTACAAGCTAACATATCCTTATTCAGTACAATACATGATTTCACCCTCTTTTATAATGAGAAATTTCGTAACAATAGGGACTCTTCTAATAGAAAATTAGTAATGCAAAGTACAGTTTTAAGGTATTATGAAGACTTAAAGAATCTAAAAGAACTAGAACAATGAAGATGAAAAACCTCATTTAGATACATCACGGAGAGCCTTATCATAAATAATCGACTACTTAGCTATATTAAAAAGAGCACCTTGGTGGCTACCCCTAAAAGTTAGAGTTTTTATTATGCAGCTAATTGGCTGGTTTGTGTTCGGTATTCGACTGGACTAAAACCAGCCAATTTTTCTTTTGATCGTATATGGTTGTACCAGTAAATATATTCTTCAATCTGCCTTTTTAATTCTTCGTAGCTCACTAATTTTTCTCCATAATACATTTCTTGTTTTAATATACCAAAGAAATTCTCTATTGAAGCATTGTCTGCGCAGGTTGCTTTACGTGACATGCTTTGAAATACTTTATTTTCTTTTAATGTCCTCACCCATTGGTTGTGCTGATAATGCCAGCCTTGATCGGAGTGGATAGTCGTACGATAGGTTGCCTGAGCTCCTAGTACTTCTATTGTTTCTTTTAAAGGTTCCATGACAAGATCTAATGTTGGACGTTTCTTGATACCAAACGCGATAATTTCCCCATTGTAAAGATCAAGGAGTGGATTTAAGTACAATTTCTCTTCTCCTAGACATTTGAATTCTGTAATGTCGGTTACTAATTTCTGAAAAGGAATAGGCGTGCTAAATCGGCGGGACAGTCGATTCTTCGCTACCTTTCCAACCTTACCCTTATAAGAATTGTATCTACGAGACTTCCTCATAAACTTTACGCATTTTAACCCTAATTCCCTCATAAGTCGATACACTTTTTTGTGATTAATACACCAGGCTGATTTCTTTAATTCCTTGGTAATGCGTTTATAACCATAACGTTCATGAAACGCCTTAAACAGCTCAGTAATGACTTCTTTTAGTTCTCTATCCGGATCTTCTTTCCCAAAGTTTTTCACATGATAGTGGTAGGTTGATTCTGGAATACCTACAATAACTAGAATATCTTTTAATCGGTATCCTTCTTCTTTGAGTTCGAACGCCACTGTTGCTTGTGCTTTTCGTGGAAGGCATTCGGATTCTCTCGAAAAGCTCTCAACTTTTTTAGGTAGGCATTTTCTAGCCGCAACAGTTCATTCTCGCGTTCTAGTTCGTCTTCACGTGTTAACTTCTTCTCTTCTTTTCCCTTTGATTTATTACTGTTTTTAGACATAGAAGGTCGCTCCTTTGATCTTGGTTTCAGGCCTCCTAATCCTTGTTCATTAAATGTTTTCATCCAACTGTAAATTAAAGCAGGATTATTCAATCTAAATTGTTCAGCAGTTTCCTGAAAAGAAGCACCTGTCTCAAGCATAAATTGTATCGTATCCACTTTAAATTGAACAGAGTACGCCTCATTCGTTCTTCTTCGTTTTAATCCTTCAACCCCTTGCGTTTTATAGGATCTTACCCAATTTTGTAGTGGAGTTCGAGAGGGCATATTATACTTTTTAGCTAATAATTTATACCCGAGATTTCCATTCAAATATTCGCTAACAAGTTTCATTTTAAATTCTTCACTATATTTGGCCATAAAAACACCCCCGAAAGTTAGATTATCTACTCTAACTTTCGGGGGTCGGTACCCTTTTTTAAATCAAAGGTGCTCTTTATTGATTTTGCTAACTCAAGTTTCCCTCGGAACCCAAATCTCCGTATACCCATTACTCACCGAATATCTATATAGATCATCTAGCTTATTAGGTGTATAAAGCTGCATGTCCGTTCGTTCGTAGACAATGTTAATTTCTAACAGTTTCGTGTTTCGGTTGATCAGTTTTTCCAAAAAGTGATCGTCGGCGAGCTTATCATTTTTAGACGTATTGCACCTTCTACAAGCAATGACAAGATTCCAAAGCTGATCGGTTTGGATAAAGCTCCAGGGAATGAAATGATCAACGTGATTGCCTGTTCGATTAAGAACTGGCTTCCCACAGTAGAAGCATTCGTTTTGATAAAGGGACAGCAATATATGATAAAAGCTATCTAACGAAGAACGTTTGGATACATTCTCGATTTTAAATAGTAGTTGCTCTGTATTGCCACTTTCATTGAACTTTTCAAGAAAGAGAGCCAGTTGGTAGTTTGCAAGATACATAATGACTTTTTGATATTTTTGCATAAATTTATAGAAGCTAGGTGTCAGCTTGAGGTACTCTTTTTTATTATCAAAGGAATAGATGTGACCTTTCGTGTCACCATAAATAGCACCCATGACATTGATCTTCGATCGTTTGATCACTCGTTTAATGAGTCTAAGTTGCTGTTGTGCAGGTAGCTTATCGAAGACAATCGAATCGTCAATAGAATGCGCTGTCTGGAATTCCTCCAGCTCTGATTGCACGCCGGCTTTCTTACCCGTCATGTTAATCTGGTTCAGTTTATGGTGGATCACCAAGTTCCAGTAGATCTTCGTAAAGCTCTCAAACACTTGATAATAATTCAGCTCAAGCTCACTGTTCACATTATATAAATTCTCTAGAAGTGATTTGATGAGTACAAATTTATAGCTTGTTGAGTTTTTAGATCTGGATGAAAAAATGTAGTTGAAGTGACTCCACACATCTTGTTCTGTGATATAAGCAGCATTTGCTTCAGCTATCTGTAGTTTTTGACTCATGCGGATCCTCCCCCGTTTATATCATGGTACTACCAGTGTAGCTTAATCGAATATCTTTGCTATTCGGATTCGATTAGTAATTAAAGTGAGTAGAATATAAATTAAGTATTTGCAGCACCAAATAAATACTACCAAATAACCACAACCACTTATAAAAAACTGAGAGCTGAAAAGAAATAAAGTGATTATGAATTTGCAAACTGTTATTGACTATAATGGTTAATCTAATAATCGCAATAAGCATAAGAGCGTAGCCAATTATAATTGGATCATTGTCTAGGTCAGTTCTATTGATGTGTCCATAACTTATTAAGATAGAACTTAATAAGAATAATACTGATGTTATTGCTCCAGTAATAATGTTGTTACCTTTAGTTTGAGATTTAAAGTGTTTAAAAATCTGGTCGATTTGCGATTCATTAATTGATGTGTAAAACATACTCAAGTAATTTCTACTAAAAAGTTCAATTTTTTTCAACGAAAAATTACACATTAGTATGATTCGTCTTATTGCTTTATTTCGTTTCTTATTATCTGGCAATGAAAACTCTAGACGTTTAAATAGCAATTCATAATTTGAGTACAAAGCAAAACTATAGGAAAGTGGTAAGAAAATAATAGTCATAGTTATAGGTATACTAAAAGTTATAAGCAGTTCTATAAAATTTAGTTCTGAATAGCTTTGAATGGCACTTCTTCCTGCTAAAAATAACACTATTAATCCTATTGTACTTATTAAGAATGAGAGCAACTTTTCTGCTGGTTTGTAAGTCACATTTTGCTTACTAACGAAATATAGCAAAAATAATAAGGTACTTAAGGGAACAAGTATTAATTCTATAGATAGATTAAAAGTAAAAGTACCCACGATAAATTCTATTAAGACAGCGATTTTAAGACTATTTTTAATGGTATCAGAAAAATAATTTTTATCTTTACTGACGATTGCGTTAAAACAAAATGGTATTCCAATAAGTAAAACCCACAACAAAACATCCTTTAAATAAATCCAATCCCAAATAGATAGACCAGAAACTAAATATATCCATAAAATCGAGTAACTAAATGTAATAATTATAAAGACAAAAAGGTGTTTATTTATTATTGCGCTCAGAAGCTCATAAGTAGCCTTTCTAACATTAAGTTTATTAAAAGCTAAATAGATAATATAAATCAAAAATACTATAGTCCATATAGCTATCGATATTTCTCTAGTAGAAAATAAGTCTACATATTTCATTGATTCACCTCGATATTATAAATAACTTCATCATCAAATTGACAGTTTACAAGTGATTAATTACAGAATTACTCTATGTTTAAATATTATTAGTCCATTACTTTTTACCTTATCAACTATTCATATAAATAGATAGTATAGCATCTACTTTTTCCAGTTTTAGCATGAAATTAACTTTTCTCTTGTTATAATGGATATAGTGCTCGTGACTATATCCCGATAGGAGAGGAATACAATGTTAAACGAATCATATGCTTGGACGACTATTTACTCAGAGCTTGCGACGAAATTACTAGACTATAAGGATAATCGTACGGAATTGTTGCGTGTCTTACATACGGCCTTTGCTGACCTTAATCGCGCAAATCCTTTTATGGATAAAAGTACAGGAATTGATAAACCGTTAGATGATGTCGACCCTTTTACGGTATTAGGAACATTTAATAAAGGGATAACAGATAAAAATAGAATTACCATTCTAGCTAAAATGAAGGAAGTTTTTCGGCTGCAGTCAGAGGTTCCATCTTCATTTAATGGAGTGCCACTTTTACATAACATGGCACCATTGTTCTTTGGTAATCAGTCGGAGCGAAAACCGACAGACATTAGTAATCTATGGAGCTTTTATGAGGCTGCTATTCATTTAGCAGATCAGAAGGTTGGCGCGTCAACGGAAGATTTTGTCCGCCAGTTTGATCAGGTTACTCGCCAGCATCGCATTAAATTTAATATTACAATGGGGTTATTTTGGATACGCCCTTTTGCATATGTGAGCTTGGATCAAAAAAACCGAGAGTTCTTTAATAATCAAGCAGATATAAAGGAATTTGTTTTTTATGACTGTAACCCCTCTTATTTGCCGAATGGAGAAACGTATTTAACCATTTGTCGCCGTTTTAAATCGGCTTTTGAGCAACGATTGGGTGGGTTGACTAGCTTCCCAGAGCTATCCTATGGAGCTTGGATAGATACTCCTGTAGTGAATGAGACGGCTGCGAGTTATGAGGGACAAGATAAGACGGAGGGGCCGAATTACTGGCTTTACGCACCGGGTCGATCTTCTTTTAAATGGGAGGAGTTTTATCAAGATGGAATCATGGGGATTGGCTGGGAAGAGCTTGGTGATTTAACCGCCTATGATAGCAAAAACGAAATTAAGAAAGCGTTGCAGGCTAAATTTGATCCCGAACAAGACTATATGAATATTGGACATGGGCTTTGGCAGTTTGCTAATAAAGTGAAACCAGGAGACATTATTTTCGCCAAAAAAGGCACGAAATATATTATTGGTAGAGGGGTAGTTAGCTCGGGTTATATCTACGATGAGAAGCGAAAGGATTATAATCATACGCTGAAGGTCGATTGGACTCATGAGGGTACTTGGGAGCATCCTGATGGGAAAGCTGCAATGAAAACGTTGACGAATGTGACTGACTATACGGAGTATGTCGAAAAGTTGAATTTACTATTTGCGATTGAGGAAGAAGAGAATGGAGGAATTACTCCGCCACCTCAAGAACTTTACGGAAAAGAAGACTTTTTAGACGAGGTTTTCTTAAACGAAGCAGAGTACGATCGAGTTAAAAGGCTGTTAGAGATGAAGCAGAACCTCATTCTTCAAGGGGCTCCTGGAGTTGGTAAGACGTTTGCGGCGAAGAGGTTGGCCTACTCTATGATGGGCGTGAAGGATAAGAATCGTGTGCGAATGGTGCAATTCCATCAGAGCTACAGCTATGAGGACTTCATTATGGGGTATAAGCCATCGGAGAAGAGCTTCGAATTGCATTACGGGCCGTTTTATCATTTTTGTAAAGAGGCGGAGAAGGATAGCGACAACTCGTATTTCTTCATTATCGATGAGATAAACAGAGGGAATTTGAGCAAAATCTTTGGGGAGTTGCTCATGCTCGTTGAAAAGGATAAGAGGGGCGAGAAGATGCGTCTGTTATATGCCAATGAGCTGTTCCATGTCCCTCCGAACGTTTATATTATCGGGATGATGAATACAGCTGACCGAAGTCTAGCGATGATCGACTATGCGCTACGCAGAAGATTTGCTTTTTATGAGCTCACTCCGGCGTTTCAATCAGAGGGCTTCAAGCGCTATATGGAGGTTAAAAACGAAGAGAAGTTTGATGTGCTTGTCCAACATGTCGAAAAGTTGAATGAAGAGATCATAGAAGATGAGAGCCTTGGCAGAGGGTTTGTCGTTGGACATAGTTATTTGCATACGCTTGAGAAGGCGGATGAAAGCTTCCGTGAGGCAGTGGTGGAGTATGAACTGATTCCACTTCTTGAGGAATATTGGTTTGATGACTTGTCATTAGTAGAGAATTGGACGAAAAGACTTCGGAGTGCGGTGAGATGATTAAGCTTCAAAACATCTACTATATGATGGCGTATGCATTCCGCCTTTTAGATTCTAAAGGGCAGGCTAAAGTAGATCCTGATAAATTTGATGGAGCATTAGACTTATATGCTGCTATCTTGCACATGGAGGTCAGCAACCAAGTTAAAAAGGGCTTGGCGAAAGGGTATGTCGAGCTCACAGATACACTGCGATCTCCGCGTGGGAAAATGCACGTGAGTCAGTCCATTAAGCAAAATACGATTGTCTCAAAACAAATCGTATGTACCGTTGATGACTACATTGAGGACACAGAGGTCAATCGAATTTTAAAGGCCACGATGCGTCAGTTAGTTCGCTCTCAAGACGTGAAGAAGGATCAAGTGCGTAAGCTTAAAAAGCTTCTCTTTTATTTTGACTACGTAGGAGAATGTTCATTGAAATCGGTGAAATGGCGATCCTTACACGTCCATCGTCATTTATCATCCTATCGTCCTTTGATGCAGCTATGTGAGCTGATTGTTGATAGCCTGCTGCTATCGGAAGACGAAGGAGTTAAAACAGCTCCGCATATTGTCGATGATCAAGCCTTACATCGACTCTATGAAAAGTTTGTTCTAGCTTATTATAAGAGGCATTATCCGGATTTTCGTCCACGAGCAAGTGCCATTGGCTGGGATGTAGCGGGTGAAGATACAGCCTTTTTGCCCAGCATGCAAACGGATATTGTCTTGCACCATAAGGGGAGAAGGCTCATCATCGATACGAAGTATTACACGCGTACCATGCAGACAAACTCCCTTTATAACAGCCGGTCACTTCACTCGTCTAACATGTATCAAATGTATACGTATGTGATGAATATGGGGTGTGGAAAACCAGGTGCAGTTGAGGGTATGTTGCTTTACGCGAAGACCGACGAGGCCATTACGCCTAATCAGAGTCACGAGATCAGTGGCTACCGCATAAGTGCGAAGACATTGGATTTAGATACGGACTTTGAAGAAATTCGCTCGCAACTGGATGAGATTGCGGAGGGGTTTATGGAGAGGGTTGTCTAGTTAAGAAGGTGAGATTAGTTATACCTAACCCAATCTTCTTACTTGTGGTCAAAAAGGCTCTCCATATATGAAGAGATTAATTACTGTTCGTATATGGTAAAGAGCTCTTCACAGACTGGTTAATTTCTTCGCAGCTGAAATTTATGCATTTACTTCTAAAGTTAAAGAATATTAAGTACTGAAAAAAGCATTGAAGACTATTTTAATACAGTATTAAAGATACTAAAGGGGTGTATGCATGTTAATTTTCACTACAATTATTACTATTGTCTCTTTTTTTCTGATATTAAGTTTTTGGCATGAAGATAGAAAAGCAGCTTATGTGTTTATAATGGCAACTGTTTTTCTTTTGTTTTTAGATGTCTGTATGATTCTAATTTAAATAGCAGGCTACCAATCATCTCGTTGGAGCAATGAACTGGGAGGCTTTTATTTGATACTATATAAAACTCGGGAGTGTTAATAGTTATGTGTAAATGATAATTGCCTTCTGTAAAATTTGTTTAACTCCAGATCAATATCTAGAACAATTCATATAGTTCCAAGTCGATTTATTGGAAATTGAATGAGGTGAGGCATACTAATAACTAAATTAGTAGTATATCAATATGTGAGGTGTAAGAATGGAAATCAGTACAATACTTCAAGTGTATCTGGCTCTACCATTTTTGGTTTTAGGGTGTCTGATTGGACTATATAGATATGTGATTCGTCCAAAGATCTTCGCTGGCAAAACCGATGCAATAGTAGAGCGTTATGGAAGAATTCACTATAATCATGCAATAGTATTTATCCAATATACAGTTAATAACGATCAAGTTGAGAAGAAAATAACATGTGGAACAACATTTGTTCGAAATCCCAAGAAAAGAATCAATCAAATAAACCCATTAATGAAAATTGGGGACACGTTTCCGATTCGATATAAAGTGAACGATCCAAAAAAGATATATCTAGTAAAGCAACGGTTGCAGTTTTTACCTGTTTTAATGTATACGTCTTTTGGTTTATCTATTTTTCTCTTCTTTATAGGTCAGATACTCCCTAGTTAAATTTACATACAGCTGATTGTGGGGGGAGCAGTCAAGATAACCCCAGTAACCAGAGTGACACGGTAAACTGCATGCAGAACAATGAATGTTAGACTTTTTATAATTTCACAGAGGTTAAATAGAGATGAGGCATGGCAGCAAAATACTAAATGATTTGATGAGAAGAGAAGGATTTCTTTAAGAGAGAAATATTTGATAGTGGAGAGTTTCTTTACTTTTGGGGTGAAAGAATAAGAAATGGGTTAGAGAAGTTTAGAAAAGAAAGAGGTATAGGACAAGAGGAATTAGCTACTGCTCTAAGAGTTTCACGGCAAACGATTAGCTCTTTAGAAAACGGTAGGTACAACCCTTCCATCATTCTGGCTTTTAGACTATCTAGATACTTTGGGTTAAGTGTAGAAGATATTTTTATCTATGAGGAGGAAGAGAATGACTAAAAAGAGTTACGTTACTGTCGGTATAGGAATATGTTTGATTTTAGCTAGTGTTCTTATTGCTATCGGTGATTTTACTGTGATTAACAATATGCAAAGGCCTGACTTAGTTTCTATTGGAGTAGCCTTTTTAGGTGTGTCGATCTCAACGTTAGCTTTAATCAAAATAGCTGAAGAAAAGAGTAAGTCTGAAAAGCAAAGAATCGAGGAGGAAGATGAGAGGAATGTCATGATTAATAATATGGCAAAGTCTAAGGCATTTGATTTGATGATCATTACCTTTCCAATCTTCTTATTAACGTTAACGGTTATGGGATATATGTCCAGTGTTGCGTTCTTCAGTTTCGTTATGTTGTTTTTAGTCTATTTCTTTTACAGTACATACCGATTATTTATACTTAAAAGTAGCTTCTAAAATATAGATTGCTATGCTACTGATAAGAGCATAACTACTTCATTTAACTATTAATCTAGTTATAATTATTTCAATATCATAAAAACCTCTTCTATGATTACGAAGTAAGCGCGGATTTTTTCGATATCAGCTTAATAAGCAGTTTATAGATCGAAAACCTTTAAAAGTGAACAGTATTATCTAATAAAGGAGGCTTATTTTCATGTTAGATGGCGTTTGGATAGACAATGAATCTCCCATTCTGGAGCAAGTATCAAAAGAATTTAACTCAGCGGCATTTTTGTTTCACCCTTTTGTACAAATGCCGAATGGTTGGACAGCATCTAAAAAACAACACTCCTATCAGCACATATATCCAAATGATGAAGAAATTCTTCATCTAGGAAAGCCAGTCACGTGGAATCACATGCTTGATAAAAGCGGGCTCTCTTCCAGAAAGGAATTAGCTTTGGCCTTAATGACATCTATAGGTGCCCTAATGGGTAAGTATGCTAAGGATGATCTAGCAGAAATGCTTCGTAAGAGTATTGAAACGGACTTGTACTATCCAGGTGAGGATCGCGCAACAGTATTTATGCTTAGTAGCTTTTTAAACGTTCTAGCATTTATTGGCTCAAAGAAGGTTTATATCATCGACCAATTCCTTGGAGAGAACACGAAGGTAAATATAGAAGAGACAACTCCATTAGAGATAAGTAGTTCGCTACCATTTGCATCTATTCTCACTGACGAAAATGAACAATACGCCTTTATGAGCATGTATGATTCCTTCACAACGTTGTTCTTATCCACAGAGAAGGATATCAATCATCTCGTTCAAGCAATGAACTGGGAGGCTTTTATATGTGATAAGAATACTCACGTCGGTTGGTTTTTACGAGATGAATAACATAAAAAAGGCCCCATACGGGTCTTTTTTGCATATTACCATCTCGATAACCTTCCTCCTTCATAATACTGATGAAAGGCCATCTATTTTCTAACAATCACCAACTCCCCTCCCTTATTATGGTATATTAAAGGAAAAAGAAAACCAATTTGAGGGAGTTCTTAGATGTATAGACGATTCTTTATTTCTTACATTTTTAATATTAAATGGTATGAATAGTGTGGTAACTATCTTCTATAAAGTGAAGCTATCTCAATAGATAAGAAATGCTATTGCATTCCTGAATATTGTATTTATATTGACACTGGATTTATATCATAAAATAAATCATAGCTAGGAGATATGTATGCTTAATAAATTGGAGAAAAAGAGATTTAGATTGTATCAAACAGAAAATAGTAAATATAAGTCTTCTCTTTTTGATTTAATTGGTGGAGATCTTGAAACGAAACAAACGAAGGGATTAGCATATTTATTAAATTTATCCTCTGAGTTTTTAGAAGGGTTTATTCGTATGAACGTTATAAATAACAATATGAAGGACCGTCTTTCTGAAGCGGGGTATAAAGCATTATTAAATAGTGATTTTTTATCCATTGACGCAGAAATGGTGAGTTTAGAAAAAGAAAAAGTCAGGCGAGATATCACACTTTCATTTTTTTATAAGAGTAAAAAATGCTTTGTATTAGTCCTTGAAGCTAAAAACATCAGAGCAGGTAAGGTCTATAATCTTGAAAAGCAACTTGAAAAATATATTGATAATAAGTACTTTCCACATGACGGGAATGTACCCAAACTTGCTGTAGCATTAACAAAGTATAAGCAATCATTTAGAAGTAATAAATTTATATCGTTAACATGGGTCGAAATAATCCAAGTGCTTCATCAGACTCTCCAATTGAATTTAGAATCAACAAAATATGAAGTTTTAAAGGATTACTATAATTTTATTACGGGAGTTGATAAAGGTATGAATTATTATGAGAAAGAAGTTTTATCTGTTCCGGCTGGAAAAACTTTTGAAGAAATAACTAATTATCATATACACGCATGTCCTGATAGGAGTCCATATAACTATCGTGATCCTCTTTTCATAGCTTTTCGTCAAAAGAATGGAGGTGTTATGGATAAACTTTATAAAATTGAAGATATTTTAATATTGCCACCTAAAAATCAATCTGTCTTAAAAGATATATCGGATGGCAGTCTCTCTTATAAGCAAAGGTTATTAACTTATATTGATGAGCGAAACAAAGGCCATGGATTTAAGAAACATGATATATACAGGTTCTATATTCTCTCAGAAAGAGAACATATCTCATTGCAACATTGTCCTAAACCAGAGAAAAATAATTCTGGAGGGTGGTATTACACTCTTTCCGAAGTTCTAAGTGGTAGAAAAGTAATATATACTGATTCTAAATAGAAATTTTGCATAGTTTATAACTCCTATCTCACGAAAACTGCTTCCTTCTATTATCCAATTGATTAGAAACTGGCGCAACCAAATAATTACAGGTTTGTCTACTGTATTTTCTGTCACTCGAAAGTAGGGTATTGCTTAACATGGAGCTACCACGAGAAGAGATGGGAGGAGTAGTGATGGACAAGATGTATTTGTGTGAGGAGATTAAGGCGGTCATTCGTAATCTTGGCGGCGAGGCGCATTTGGAGGAGATCTTTGAGCATCTGGTGCGCCGTGGCAACGAGGAGCTTTTAGAGTATAAGGATCCGCCGGCGGTAGTGAGGAAGACGATTTATATGTATGCAAGTGAGTGCCAGTCCTTTGAGGGTGAGGCGGGGGATGAGCACGATGTGTTTTGTGCGGTGAAAGGGAAGAAGCGCGGCGTGTGGGGATTGAGGAAGTCGTAGGTGGTTGGTAGTAAAGATAACTAAAGGAGTTAGCAACTATTCGGAAAAACCGAATAGTTCAAACTGAAGGTAAACGTAAAGTGTCATTTTATAACTCTGAAATGATTTTTGCCTTCAGTTACCGTGGCTACAGAGCGTTTTAAATGAGTATCCGGTTAAAGGTTTTACAATAGCCCTACATAATAGTTACTTCTATAACTTGTCCGTACGCTAATTTAATACTAATTGCTACACTAATGGATAATAGTGATGTTATCCTATACTTCTTAAACGCCTAACATTACTTCTATTAAGAAAACTGAGTTGCTCTCTTTAGTTCCTAAAAAACGATGCAACGTATTGTCGCTTCGTGCTCTTAAAGCAACTAAGGAAGCGTGGGGTTTACTAAGTAGTATACCGTCAACCAAGGTGTCCTGAAACTACACGTACGTCTGTTTAGGTTTAACAATATGAAGATGGAGGTGGTACGGTGTCTTTTGCTCTACTCGCGATTATATTACTATCACTGTGGTCTCTCACAAAAACAATTGAAAAAAGCAGAGACAAGATTTTAGAGGAAGAGCGTGAACAGACGAAGCTACTTAAGGAAATTAGAGACAAGTTAAACTAAGTGAGCGTTATTTATTTTGAGTGGTATACAAGTCCTCTAAGGTAGTTTCCAAACAAGGTGCATGAATACATAAGGTGATGTTGTTAAAAAGAAGCCCTCATTCGCTAGATGTAGTTGAATGAGGGCTTTTTAGCTTTTATATTATAAGGTATAACGTTTTAAATAGACTGTTATTAAGGTGTCCCGAAGCGGCGGGAGCGGACTCCTAGAGGAGTCTTTCGCGTAGGTGAAAATCCTTTCAGACGGCCTCTGGACGGCTGAAATAGTTGAACTAGCGCCTCAGGAAAGACGCTCCCAGAGCGCAGGGACACCGAAGGTGGACGCCCTTGACCTACCTCACTTGACTTAACGCCCTTGACCTCCATTATTCTAACAAGCTACCCCCACACCTTCACAAAGTTACTCCCAGCCTTCAAAGAAGCAAGCGGACCAACAACACTCTCTCCCGCCTTCTTTTCTCCCAAATAATCCGTATCTAAAACGAGATCGCTCCCGTCAGCATTATCGAATTCAGCGTCGACGAGACGAGCGCGGCCGAGCGTGTGCGTGCCGTGGACCTCACCTGTGAGTGACGTGAAGTTCTCTGGAAGTTCGATTGATAGATAGACGCCATCCTCTTGTTCGACGATGGAAATCGCCGGATTGACGTCAGCTTCGACATGATTTTCTGTCTCGTGGTCGAAGGCTTGTGCGCCGTTGTAATAGGCGTTGCGGTTAATGTACACCGGCTGCTCGATCTCGTGGAAGCGGCGGTGGTCGCCGTCCTCCTCGTTGACGACGTCGATATACCCGTCCAGGGAGGCGGTGTAGCCGTTGAAGTGCACCGTGCCGACGTAGTCGTTTGCGATCTCCTGTGGGATGGACGCGTTGTGACCGCCGGGCTCGAGGGACTCGTCGCCGATGAAAATATTGTTGTAATAGCGATCATCGCCACCGTAGACGGGTGCGAAGCCAGAGACCTCGGTGCTATGCGGCACATGGTATGGCGTCGCGCGGTCGAGCATCTTCTTTTGGACCATGCGCCCGCGGATCAGGTTATTAATATACGCGCCACCCTGCGCATGATTGTCGAGCGCATAGTCGGCGGTGAGGATATTGTGATCGACCACGTAAGGACCGCTACTCACCTCGACAAACAGGTCGCGGCTGTTCGCGTAAAACAGGTTGCTACTCACACGCGTGCCCTGCGTTTGCCAGTCGAGCCAGGCGCCTAGCGAGCAGTCGTGAATGCGGTTGTGATGAATGTGCACGTCGATCGCGGCGTGTAGCTTGATGCCAGCAATCTCATGGCCGAAAAATTCGCGCTTGATGGCAATATTGTAAATGTGATTATTATAAATCTCGCTAAATACGCAGCCGAGATGACCGACGATCGCATTTTGCCCACAGTCATATATCGAATTATGTCGAATAATGTGCGAACCGATTTTCTCGCCGTGCCAACCAATCTGGCGTGCTTTAAATACAGATTCAAGCTGATACTGATAGCCTGGCTTATCTTTACGGATGGAGCGATCGTTATGACCAGTTGATGCTTCTTTTCCAATGCTGATGGCGCTACACTTCGCATCGTGAATGCGGTTGTGCTCAATGATCCAGCCCTTACTCCAGTGAGGACCAATTAATCCAGGTTGATCAGCGGTTGGTGGCGTCCATGGCGTTGCGGCTTGAGCCATCTCAAAGCCTCGAACGGTAATGTAGTCCACGCCGATGCGGTCAGGGTAGAAGCACGCTTGACGCACATTGATCTCGACAAGCTCCTCATTCGGGTTGGCATCGTGGAAGTTCGCGTAGATCGTCGTGTTCTCCGCGTCTACTTCTGCGTACCATACGTACGTTGTTTGCTCCGGGTTTTTGACGGCGAAAACATTACGCGTCCAATGATCCGTGACCTCAGTGCGTTCCTGTGGCTGTTGCACCTCTTCAAGTGTTTCCGCCTCATAAAAGGACATGCCGTTTAAGTAGACGTCGCCTAGATGGCGGTTCTTATTTTCAACAATCCAGTCGCCAAAAAGCTTCACATTAAATGGATTAAACTCGCCGAAGAACGTGTTCGGAAGTTTCACCTTCCACACCGTGCCGTCCGTTTGCTCCCAGCCTGTGATGTGCTCGGAGCCTTTTATGATAACGCTCTCATTTTTAGCCGCTTCATACGTAATGCGACGGTGATGACTCGTGCCCGCAAACTGCGGTTTAACCCACTCGCGGTACTCCCCTTCATGGACAATAATCGTATCTCCTGGCTGTGCAATCCCTGCTGCTTTATTAATGGACAGAAACGGCTGTTGCTCCGTTCCCTCCGCTTGATCAGATCCTGTCTTTGCTACGTGGTACTTTACCATGTATCCTTCCTCCTTCAATGATGATGGCTTTATTATAGGAGCACACTCCCTATATTTACTATCCCATCTGTCGTATACTAGTAGACAATATTCGTGATATTGGAGGAGAGGCGAATGGTATTTTTCGAGCATCATGGGATGGAAAAACAGGAGTCATTTCGTGCCTTTACAATGACCACCCAACGCTTTCCGTTACACTTTCACCGCGCGTACGAGCTTTTGTTTGTCCACGATGGGGAGCTTCAGGTAACCATTGATCAAACCGTCTATGATTTAAACAAGCACGACATGGCGTTCATTTTCCCGAATCAAGTGCACGAGCTGAAGGCGAAGGACGGCTCGAACATTTCCATCGTCCTGTTTTCTCCAGAATTAATTGGAAGATTTTTTATGGATTATAAGGGCTTTGTCCCAACAAATAATGTGATCCATCTGGGCGAGACGCCGAATGTAGAGGGGCTAACCTCGATTTATCGCCAAAAAAGCTTTTTGTATGATGTCTGTGGGCGGCTGGTGGATCATACCGATTTTCGTCCCATCGAGCACTCGACGAAGACCGAGGCCTTCCACCAAATCCTGCTCTATGTGGACGCGCATTTTGGGGAGGACTGCACGCTCAAGGCCGTCGCAAAGGACGTGCAGTACGACTACGCGTATTTGTCGAAGCTCTTTATACACATGACCAACATGAGCTTTACGGAGTATGTGAATCACTATCGCGTCTCGCAGGCGTGCTACATGCTTAAGAACAGCCAGCGATCCATCGGCGAGATTGCGATTAGCTGCGGCTACACCAACCTGCGCTCGTTTAATCGGAATTTTAAGCGAATTGTGGGGGATTCGCCAAAGGTATTTAGGGAGCTTGGCGGTGGGGGAGACGAGGGGGGAGGTAACCGCGCAAGTTGAAGGGCGGATTGCGCGAGTTAGAGGGGGAACTGCGTAAGTTGGGCGGTCAACCGCGCGAAAAAGAGGGTAGAATGCGTACGCTGGAAAAAATCGCGCAAGTTAAAGGGCGGATTGCGCGAGTTAGAGGGGGAACTGCGTGAGTTGGGCGGTCAACCGCGCGAAAAAGGGGGTAGATTGCGTACGCTGGGAAAAACCGCGCAAGTTAAAGGGCGGATTGCGCGAGTTAAAGAGGGAACTGCGTGAGTTGGGCGGTCAACCGCGCGAAAAAGAGTGTAGATTGCGTACGCTAGAAAAAACCGCGCAAGTTGAAGGGAGAATTGCGCGAGTTAGAGAGGGAACTGCGTGAGTTGAGCAGGCAACCGCGCGAAAAACAGGGTGGACTGCGTAAGTTGGAAAAAATAGCGCAAGTTAAAGGGAGAATTGCGCGAGTTAGAGAGGGAACTGCGTAAGTTGGGCGGTCAACCGCGCGAAAAACAGGGTGGACTGCGTACGCTGGAAAAAATAGCGCAAGTTGAAGGGTGGATTGCGCGAGTTAGAGGGGGAACTACGTAAGTTGGGCAATCAACCGCGCGAAAAAGAGGGTGGACTGCGTACGCCAGGAAAAACCGCGCAAGTTGAAGGGTAAATTACGCGAATTAGAAGGAGAATCGCGTAAGTTGAGGGGTCAACCGCGCAAAAAAGAGGGTAGATTGCGTACGCTGAAAAAACCGTGCGAAAAGGAGACGCAAAATGAAGAATCAAACATGGATTTTAATAGTTGCAGGTGTGTTAATCATGTTGAACGGAGTGTATCTTGCTTTAGAGATGTATCGGGGACATGTACGAGAAGAATGGTCCAATAACGAGAACCTAGCAGGGGAAGCATTTAATCGACTAAGTAGTTTGGGCAACTGGACATCGGCAATAGAAGTAGCAGTTACCGCGATCGTGTTAGTAACAGCAGTTTGGATTCTTAAAAAGCGACAGAGTCTCTTACGAGCGTTTACCTATGCAAATATAGCTGTGCTAGTTGTGTTTTTATTAATAGGATTTTTAGTAGCTTCTATTTATCCTGTAGCAGTTGGGAACGCTGTCCAGCAATTGGTCGGGCCTGGGGTTATCGTGATGGGATTGGTCGTATATCAAATTGTTTACACTGTTCGCACCGCCACGAGATAAAGGCGGTGGTGTTTTAGTAGACTAGAAGAGTACGTTTAGTTCTTACAGATAAGTGGTATTTTTTACATAAAGAAGTATTTTCATTCCGGCTATAGAGAGGATCAACTAAATAACTAAGTTAGCCCTCCAACAGGATTCGATAATATTGATCTCCTTCAGTAGTCGACGCAATTAGTAAAAGTACGTTGCCTTTTCTAGAAGTTGAATATAATTCTGTGCCTCTCTCAAGGGTGGATGCGGATAGATCGTCAAATTGACTAGGGTCATTAGTTTGTTTTTTAACTTCTGCTACTAGCTCTACTTTCTCCATATCCTGATCTTGGTATCGGTCGGTTAGGTTGGAGAAGACTTGTCCCTCATATTGAAGGATGTCAGCTGAAGGGTTGTTCTCTAAAATATCTGTAGCAGTTGGTCCATTTGAATTGTTGTTACTACATCCGGCAAGCACTGACAAGAACACGATCATTAAGAGCTTATACATGGGGTTAGCCCTCCTTTGTTTGCATCGTTTCATCACACAAGAACGTTGGACCCGATTATATCATTCTATGAACTGGAGGTGACGTGAATGGCTAGATATCTTTTTCTCTGCATAATATTCACTCTCGCCTATGCCTTTTTGGTTTGGAGAATGGACGATTTCATCGGACCACTTGTCGTGATTCTAATACTAATAGCTGTAGGAAAACTAATAGAGATTGTGACGAAAAAGGCAGCTACAATGAGCCACAAAAAAGGTGAATAATGAGGTAATGAAACGACCTCCGCACTGGATAGGAATCATGGTGCGGAGGTCGTTACTCATTTTTCTCCCCAAAAAGGTAGCGTCGTTTTACGTTAAGTGCTTCACGGCCTCCCTCTTGCTAAGGGGCTTTAATTCATGGGTGTCTACGAATTTCTGTACAGAGGAAGGGTTCGTTCGCGCATACTGTCGTAGCGCCCATCCGATAGCTTTTTGGACGAAAAATTCGTCGCTTGATGCTTGCGTCAAAATGTAGCGATAGAGTCGAGCCTCATCGGATTTGGCCTTGTAGTTGAGCTGGTAAAGGATAGCGGACCGCTGAAGCCAAATATTCTCGTCCTTGATCCAGCTATCGGCGTGCGTCTCGAGCAGCTCTGGATGGGCGGTGAACAGATGGCCCATGAGGTGAGGAGACAGGACGTCGATTGTATCCCACCACGATTTGTGCACGATCAAGCTCGTCAGCCACGGCATATCCGCAGGTCCTAGCTGCTTCTTTGCCTGGTTCAACAGGTCGAGCGCCGCATACTGATACTCTCTTTCTGGTAGCTCCCACAGCGCCAAGACGACATCTTGGAGATGCTCTCTCGGCGGTAGACCGTGCTCCTTCATGAACTCCTTCATGATTTTACGGCGCACCGGCGTGCGAATCCCAATAAACGCAAACTGATCACGCATATACTTCTGCGACCAGCTGGCAAACTCCTCCTCGGCGTGCTGCGCATACAGCGCCTGTAACTCTCGGACGTAGGTCTCTTCAAATGATGCTGTCATAGGTGCCTCCTGTGAGAAAATATAGTGGTAGTGGTTTAATAGTTCTATTATTTCATAATTAGTTGCGCTGTGGGAGGAGGGTTCAACCTATAAAGAAAAACAAGCTGACTCCTAGTTGGAATCAGCTCGTTAGGATGGTTAAAGCTTTGGTTTCAGGCTTTGCGTAAATGGTTAGTCGACAAGCGACTCTCCGGTATCCTTCCAGACCCAGTTTTCGATCATGTTGTCTAATAGGTCTTTCCATTGATCTTCATCCTCTAACCTAAATGATCCATGTATATAAAATATCTTATCATCACGCTGTCCGATGATAATTTCATTTATAAGTTCAGTTGGAGCAGGGGTTCTCTCTTCTGGTAAAACCCAATATCTAAAAGAGTGAAGGAACCAAGGATTAGTAGATCTATCAAAGTACTCCGCATTCTCGCTCTCTCTATTCAAATAATAAGAATAGTGTTGCTGAAGGGCCATTTGACTAATTTCGTCATGGTAATAAGCTATACTACCATTAATGGGTCCATAATCGTCATCACCAAACGTTTCAAATCCTACACTATCTACAGTTGACTCTTCGAAGTCGTCGTTACCTAGGATATTTAAATAACTTGGTAAATAAGTTAAAAAGGTCAGAGTGTCATAATCTACAAGTTCAAATTCAGCTAAATTACCTTCATCAGTCTCAACTTCAATAGTTGGTGGTAAGTCCCAACTATCTGTGATAAAAGATTCCTGAGCATGTTGGTTACTAGCCTCTGCGTCTCGTGTTGCCTCAGCAAGTGTTTGTTCAATACTGCCTTCATGTGCAAGACGTTCGCCCGAATCTCTCCATACCCAATTTTCTAAAATTGTTGATCGTGTTACCTCCCAAAAATCGCCCTGCGAATCAGTCATTGATCCAGTCAAGATAAAGGTGGCATCTCCTCTTTGTCCTGTTATTAGTTCAGTGATTTGTCCATAATCACTGTGAAAAAAACGATCAATAAGCCAAGAGTTATATGTTTTTGTTTCCACCTTAGTATAGTCTTCTAACTCCTCTAACAAGTAAGGTGGGACTTTTTCATAATAATAGTATATACCGGCACTAAGATAACTGGTCACGTCTTCTGGAAGATCATGAAAGAAGATCATTTCTGTGCGTTCATCTGTATTAGGATCTCTTAATATGTCCCTTCCCTCCGGAAAATACGTCACAAATGGAAGGTCTTCCTCATCATACAGCTCGAACCCTATCGGTCCATCAGCTCCCTCAACCTCAATTCGCTCCGGCAAACTCTCGATATCAACGATCTCGACGTCGTTCATTGGCTCGTCATTATTTTCGCCCGAATCGGCAGGGGGAGTGGTTGGCTGCAATCCATCACTTTGAGAGGACGTGTCGAAAAGGTCACTCCACTGGGTGGAGCTCATGAGGAGCACGCCACCAATCGCCGCAGCGGCAACAACGCCAAGGCCTGCCTGCATATAGCGACCGGCCGACCGTGGGCGCGTAGTGTGCTTTTGCCTCGACTCCTCGAGCCCTTGCCGCGCCTTCGCAAGATTTTGCTTTTTAAATTGCGGCGAGGCGGTGGCCTGTAGCTTCTCTAGCTCCTGCTTCGCGCGCTTATCGTTTGTGTCCATACTGCTCCCACCTTTCGTCTAATATCGAGACAAATTTTTTGGAGGCTCGTTTTTGCAGGGACTTAACCGCAAATACCGATTTGTCCATGATCTCCGCCGTCTCATTCAAGGAAAGATTTTGCACAAATCGTAGTAGTAGCACGTCCTGATAATCCTTTTTGAGATGCTTCAGCGCATCCAAGATCGGACTATGCTTTTGGAGAACCTCCTCCTCCGCCGAGCGCGAGGCAAACAGCCCATCGATGTGCACGTCCTCCGCTGACACGGACCTATCCTTCCTCTTCTTACGGTGAAAATCGAGTAACGTGTTGCGACAAATGGTATAGAGCCATGTCTTAAACGTCGATTTGTGGTCAAAGGAATGTAGTTTGGTTGCCATCTTGTAGAAGGAATCCTGAACGATCTCCTCCGTATCATGATGGTTTTTTGTTTGTACGTAAACGTATTGATAAATCATATCGACGTACCGATCATGTAAAATCGGCAGCGCCTCATCGTTGCCACTAAGGGCCTCTAAGACAAGCTCCTCATCCGTCATTCCATCACCTCTTCATGCTTCTAACACCTTAGACGTAAAAAAACGGTAAAAGGAGTCGGTTTTTGGGAATTTTGTTTGGGGGTCGGGGCGTGGGTTAAGGGACCGCGCAAGTTAAAGGGAGAATTGCGCGAGTTAGAAAGAGAATCGCGTAAGTTGAGGGGTCAACCGCGCGAAAAAGAGGTTGGACTGCGTACGTTGTAAAAAACCGCGCAAGTTAAAGGGAGAATTGCGCGAGTTAGAGGGTGAATCGCGTAAGTTGAGGGGTCAATCGCGCAAAAAAGAGGGTGGACTGCGTACGTTGTAAAAAACCGCGCAAGTTAAAGGGAGAATTGCGCGAGTTAGAGGGTGAATCGCGTAAGTTGAGGGGTCAATCGCGCAAAAAAGAGTGTGGACTGCGTACGTTGTAAAAAACCGCGCAAGTTAAAGGGAGAATTGCGCGAGTTAGAGGGTGAATCGCGTAAGTTGAGGGGTCAATCGCGCAAAAAAGAGTGTGGACTGCGTACGTTGTAAAAAACCGCGCAAGTTAAAGGGAGAATTGCGCGAGTTAGAAGGAGAATCGCGTAAGTTGAGGGGTCAACCGCGCGAAAATCAGCGAGGACTGCGTATGTTAGGAAAAACCGCGCAAGTTGAAGGGAGAATTGCGCGAGTTAGAAGGAGAATCGCGTAGGTTGAGGGGGCAACTGCGCGAAAAAGAGTGTGGACTGCGTACGTTGTAAAAAACCGCGCAAGTTGAAGTGCGAACTGCGCGAGTTAGAAGGAGAATCGCGTAAGTTGAGGGGGCAACCGCGCGAAAAAGAGGGTGGACTGCGTACGCTGAAAAAAACCGCGCAAGTTGAAGTGCGAACTGCGCGAGATGGAAGGTGAACTGCGTAAGTTGAGGGGTTAACCGCGCGAAAATCAAAATTTCCATCCACTTACCTAATGATCTTCTATAAAGAAGCATTTCTCATTAATTCAAACAACGTTGCTTTATCCTCTGCTAAGTAGTTGATTACAACGAGGTTAATAATGATAAAAATGATAGTACTTGGAATGATAAGTAGAGTGACAGAGGTAGTAAGCAAAATAATAGTTCCTGCTATAAAGCTCGCAGCAATTAAACTGATCAGTGCTAATGCAGCACTTAACCAAAAGAACAAAAGTGAGACTCCTGAGTAGTACTCAAGCTTATGTAAGGCAAATATTCTTGGAAATATAGCAAGTGTTAGCGCATAGAAAATGGCAATAAGTGGTGCGAAATTAACTAAATAGTCGATCAAGCTATTCATTAAACAAAACTCCTTTATTTGTATATCTGGCTATTATGACACACATTGGAAGGTTATTTAAATGGCTACAAACAAAATAACCGACCCCATAGGAGTCGGTCCAACCATATCCATCTCTATTTCATCGCTTATGCATGAACGGGCATTTGCCTTGAATGGGTTCGGCATCGTCGCCGATAAAGGATTGCTTCCACTCGTTGTGCGTTGGGTCGCCGTAGTGCCCGATGTCGGGGTGCTTCGGCAGCTGATCCCACTCCTCTACGCGCTTGCGCACCTTCTCGCGTGACATGATGCCGCCCTTTTCTGTGCCTTCTAAGCCTTCGAAAATTTTGCGAGGTTGGAATCCTAAGACCATGCAGTTACCAAGATTGCGCGTCTTTCGTTGCTTGTAGGCTGGGGCATTACCGAAGACGAAGATCGGTTCACCCTTGAACTGAAAGTCCCAAAGGTAATGCTCGGGATCACGCGGGCTGTCTTTATCCCACTCTACGTCATCTGACTCATGTAAGTACTGTAAGATCTCCCAGAACTGATCGCGGTAGTCCTCGATCGTCCCCTCTTCCTCAAAGGGCTCGACAAATAAGAATAGGCCATGTCTCTTATAGTCTGGTTGCTTAAATAGCTCGAGGAATTCCTCGACCGCTATTGGCATGTTGCTCCAATCTTTTTGACTGATGTATGCATAGCGTAGCTCGCCCTTTAATTCTCCGCTCATGCCAAAAAAGCATGGGAACGTTTTATCCGTTACTGTCTTGTGAAACGTTTGGTACTCTCTATATAACCATGAAGGTAAATCAGTACGATTGTGAAAATCTTCTTTCTTTAACAATGCTCGTTGCTTTGTAATCATGCTATACTCTCCACCTTTTTTATAAGAATGATGTAGCAATACCTCTGAATTACCCTTGCTGGATATTGCTGAAACATTATACAGATATAGGTATATCAGTTTTGGATTACACGAAAGAGGGAATAGGACTTTTATTAATTATTCACTTTGGAGGGCTTTCGATGATGAATAGAATTGAAGATAAGACACGAGTAAAGTGTGACAGTGAGTACGGTACGTTGAAAAAGGTCTTCTTATGTGAACCACAGTACATGGAAATTCAAGAGGCTATTAATGATACACAAAAACAATATATGAAGGAAAACATCAATCAATCACTTGCAATGGAGCAGCACCAAGCATTCGAAAAGGCTCTTATAGACGCTGGTGTTGAGGTGATTAAGCTGACGCCTAAAGAGGATCTCCCTGAGCAGGTGTTTACAAGAGACATTGGGTTTGTGCTTGGAGGTACGGCGTTTGTTTCGGCCATGGCAGAAAAGGTTAGGCAAGGCGAGGAGGACGTGCTGTCCCGGTGGATGGAGCAGCGAGACGTGGCGTACAAGCGGATCTCGATGGGCTCAATCGAGGGTGGCGACGTGATCATCGACGGGAAGCGAGTGTTTGTCGGCGTGAGTGATCGCACGAGGTTAGATACGATCCGAGCGCTTGCTGCGGAATTGCCGGAGGCGGAGGTTATTCCGGTGCCATTCAACCCAAACTATCTGCACTTAGACTGTACGTTTAATATTTTGTCTGAGACGGAGGCGCTCGTGTTCCCTGAGGCGTTTGAGCCGGAGGTTGTCGAGCAATTGGCGAAGATGTACAAGCTGATTGAGGTGAGTTCGGAGGAGCAGTTTACGATGGGGACGAATGTGCTCTCGATTGGTGGCGGTCGCGTGCTTAGTTTGCCGGTGAATCGGGACGTCAACTATCAGCTGAGACAGCGTGGGTATGATGTGATGGAAATTGATTTTTCGGAGATTATTAAGTCTGGTGGGTCGTTCCGTTGTTGTTCGATGCCGCTTGTTAGGGAATAGCCTGATTTAGCTCTTCGAGCTTTATGTGATGGGAAAGATGTCAGCTTTTCGTGAAGAGTAAGAGATTAGTTGCTTAAGTGCCAGCAATTCTAGGGCAGCTTTTCGAGCTAATAAGATAGTAGTAAGAGGTGTCAGGTCTCCGGACATTCTACGACATTAGTAGGGTCTGAAGCTGAGCCTCCTCGTCTGGCAGGAGTCGACTGTCGTCTCCTCCTAAACGCCTTCCTGCGGGGTCTCATCTCCAGCCTATTCCTACTAATTGTCTCCGAATGTCCTCCCGACCTGCCACCTTTTGAGCTTCTATAGGTTAAGTCGAGAGCTGGGGATTAAAGTTTGGTTAAGTTCAGTTCTGTAACGGAAAATATAGTTGCCTTCCTTACTCCATTTTAATGAGTAGGGAAGGCTTTTGTTGTTGTTTAAAAGTGATTGATAAGATTCTTGCCGCTTTTATACGCTTTGTTAAAGGGATTTGTTGCTGAAGTGCTTGCTGTGAAGGGCAAGGCTTGTTTTTTTATGGTTTTAGGGTCTTGGTGGCTGGCATTTAGGTAAATAGATCATTGGTTTTAGCTGATTTTATAATGACTGAGATAAGAATGAACGGTTTATGAGACTTTATGAACCGTGTTTGGAGAAAATGAACCGTATACGGGACTTTATGAACCGTATTTGGAAAGAATGAACGGTATGCGGAACTTTATGAACCGTAGCGGTATTCTTATATGTTAGTCCACTTCAATCTCATGCGGCTCTGCCTTCCGGTTTTTGAACGTATATACATAATCAAATCCTACCTGCTTCAGCATCTCCATTGTTTCTCCCATATACTCGCCGGTACGGACGGTGCTGTGTGAGTCGGATCCGTAGGTGATGATGATGCCGCCGAGGCTATGATAGAGCTCAAGGATGGCGCGTGCGGGCATTGGTTCGCCGAGCTTTTCGATGGTGGAGGTGTTAACTTCGAGTCCGATTCCGCGCCGGATGGCTGTTTGGAGAATGGCGGTGATGATATCGGCGTGGAGGGCGAAGTCATCCTTTGAAAAAGCCTCGTTTTGGTAACGTTTGATTAGGTCAAGGTGCGCGATGACGTCAATATCCGCTTCTGTGACCATGGTGAGCAGTCGCTCGAAATAGAGGCGGTAGGCGTCGTTTTTGCCGTGCGCCGCGAGGACTTTGCGAAGCTTGACGTCGTCTACGTTATGGACGGATCCGAGTATGTAGTCGATGTTTTTGTGACGAAATAAGTCTTCGTAGCGTTCTTTAAATAAGTTCGGTTCGCAGAGTTCGATGCCCTTCCGAATTTCAAGCTTTCCTTTATAAAGCTCCTGAACGTTGGCGATATCGGCCTCATAGGCTTCCCAATCCATATGTCCGTAGGTTGGAACGTTTGGATTGAAGGTGAAATGCTCGGTGAAGCAGATGACGTCGAGCTTTAACTCTGCAGCTTTTTCGCAGACGTTTACCATTGTTTCCCTCGAATCGAACGAGTGGTTGGTGTGGTGATGATAATCGAATCGGTGCATGGCGATCAGCTCCTTTGTGTCTTTAAACTAGTATCTCATAGAAATCGAGCTCCTGAGAAGTGGGGTGCGGAAGTTGTGCTTTACGTGAATGGCGATGTCCAGGGCTCATTCTACGATATTAAAGAGGGCAACAATAATAAAAGAAGGAGAGAAAATCTCTCCTTCCTTACAGATTACCTACTTTTCTTTAATAGACACCCAGATCTCACTCTTATTATCCTGGCTCGAGAGAATCTCAGGTCCCTCTGCTAACTCATAGGACGAGGATGGGAGCCACTCTGTGTAGATGCGCTGCCATTGCTCTTCGACAGCTGCCCATTCTCCTTCTACCTCAAAGACGACCCATAGATGTTTAGGAACTTCTAACGTGGCGTAAGATGAGACGTCGCCAACCTTTGTTGCTGCGCCGATATATTGGTCGAACGTCGCTTGGCCATCCGCGCCTTCCTGATAATTAGCGGTAGCGTGGACCACGCCGTGAGGAGCCTGAGTGGATAGCGATGCTAATTCGTTCATCGTCTCCTCGCTAATATCCGTCAACATCTTTTCGTAGCTAGGCGTAAGCTCGTCGCCATTCATCTTCACCTCATAGTTAACCCCAATGACTTGAAATGCTTCCTTCTCTACGATTCGGTAATTCATTTCTATTCCTCCTTCGATAGATAGTTGGAAGGACATTCTTGGATATGCTTTTAGGCTTTGCTCGGTCTCTCTTGCTACTGTCGGAGTGACGCCATGGTAGCTTTGAAAAGCTCTTGAGAATGCATCCGGTGATTGATATCCGTATTTTACTGCCACATCAATGACCTTTACGTGAGGATTCTTTAATTCTAGTGCGGCTACCGTTAGTCGCCTTCTGCGAATGTACTCGGAAATCGTGATCCCTGATAATAGAGAAAACATTCGCGTGAAGTGATACTCCGAAAACATCCCGATCTTGGCAACCTCTTTTAGCTCAATGTGGTTACTTAAGTTTTGTTCAATATACGCTAATGCATCGTTCATTCCTTTTAGCATATCCAATAAACACTCCCTTCTCTGATCCCATCTTATCGAATGGTTTGGGCATAAACCCGACAATTCCTGCCCGATTTAGTCGGCACGTATTATAAACCTTCATCTACTATATACCTTTGTGGTCAGAAAATGCTGGTGGATAGGTTTCAAGTCTTATAGGATTACTGGTAAAATTGTGTGATAATTGGATTTATAGATTAGCTTTACATACAAAAATGAATGGAATAGGAGCAACTTTATGTCATTTACGAATACAGAAGAATACGATAATCCAGAGCTTTATGATAAGGAAAACGATGCGTATACGCCTGAGTTTGCGCTGTTGCAAAAATGGGCGGAGCGTTGCGAGGGTCCGATTGTGGATCTTGCCTGCGGTACTGGGAGGTTGACATTGCCGCTTGCGAAGCGTGGTTACGACATTATAGGTGTCGATAGTCATGCTAGGATGCTTGATGCGGCGCGGAAGAAGGCTGAGGCGCTTGGTGTTGAGGTGGATTGGCAGGAGCAGGATGCGACGAAATTACGGCTTGGTTCGAAGAGTTCGTTCATTTACTGCGTGGGGAATTCGTTCCAGCATTTCCTCACCAATGAGGATCAGGATGGCTTGCTCTTCTCTGTACATACGCATTTAGAGGCGGGCGGCGTGTTTGTGTTTGGCACGCGATTCCCGAGCGCGGAGGAGCTGTTGCAACCGCCGGTGGAGGAGTACTGGCGCAGCTATTCGGACGGCAATTTGGAGGTCGATCTGTCGACCGTGAGCCGCTACGATGCGCTAGATCAACTTCAACATTATACGACGATAAGAAAATACAAGAACACAGATGGCCAGGTTGTCGACGAGAAAACAACCAATATACAGCTCCGCTATGTTTTCCCCAAAGAAATGGAGAGATTGCTTGAAGGCCATGGATTTGAGATCGAGGCGGTCTATGGAGATTGGCAGGAGACGCCGGCTACGGGTGAGAGTGCGGAGATGGTGTATCTGTGTCGGAGAGGAGAGAGTTGATGGTGACGAGAACGGTGGAGAAGGTGTTGCTAAGCATCGCGATTGCGTTGTTGGGATTGGTTGTGGTGCTTGGATCAGTCGGGATTATTTTAGTCAGTGTGTTTGTTCCGGAGCAACTGCCAGAAGGCGCTGAATTTTGGTATGGAGTGGCGGTGCTAGCTGTGCACGCTATTGGGATGGTCGTTGGTATATCGGCATTTAGGAGGATGCAGACTGAGCCAAAGAAAGCTGGAATATCTCTCATTGTGATGAGTGTGGTGATGATGGTTACGACATTAGGAACAACCATTATACAATCAGGCCTTATGGTCGGGGCGGGAATCTTGAGCGTGAAGAAGCGGAAGAGTGCGACTGATGTGACGAGAGGCGCTTGAAAGAATGGCACTGAAAATCAAAAGATTTTCAGTGCCATTCTTTTTACTAGGTTTTGTTTCTACTAGGATTTACTTTACCATAAAACAATTTATAAATGAATCCTGCAGCAAGTGCTGCAGCTACAACTAATATTGCAAGTCTTAATGGGTCTGATAGATCAGGAAACCCATAACTTAATATTAGTGAAACAGAGCCCAAGATAATACCTATTAATAATGCTGACTTCCATTTTTTAGACATGTATTATCACCTCTTAACTCATTCTCGATATTTTGAAGTTTACTAGTCTCTCTTTGATCAAGAGTTATGCTAATTTCCTTACCTTTAAGATATCTCATTCATTAATTATTTGCTCTACACACAAATGAAAAAGACAAATGATATTTCACCTATGAATTAGAGCTACAATTATAAGATTAATCCTAGAATAATGATTAGAAATGCATAGCTCTTTATTGCATTATAGTTAATCAATACCTGTGGGTCGCACTTCATAAACGTATTTTTGTAAAATATAATATAAAAAAGTAAATATTTTTAAGGTTAGCTTTGTGTAGTGTTGTTGGAATAAGAAATACGTGCGGTTTGTCAAAATAACAGACGATCAGAATAAAGCCCTTCACTCGCTAAATGTCGCTCCCTATCATATACTTAGATCACTTGATAATGTGAAAGCGCTCTTATATAGGGTGCGAAGGAGGGTCTACATATGAAGAAGGTTGTTGTTACTGGTGGTAGTGGATTGCTTGGTCCGGATGTGATTCGGGAGTTTTTAGATCATAACTATGAGGTAGTTAATGCGGATACAAAGCATCCTAAGGAAGCACTGTGTCGAACGGTGATCACGGATTTAACGAATTTAGGTGAGGTCTACGGCGTGCTTGCCGGCGCGGATGCGGTGGTGCACTTGGCTGCGATTCCGGTTGCTTATTCGCATGCAAACGAGGTGACGTTCCAAAATAACGTCATGTCTACCTATAACGTGTTGGAGGCAGCGGGGACGTTAGGCATTAAAAAAGCAGTGATTTCATCCAGTGAGTCGAGTTACGGCATTGTTTTCTCCCAAAAAGGTCTGACGCCAAAGTATGTGCCGGTGGATGAGGAGCATCCGCAGTTGCCGGAGGAGAGCTATGGCTTGTCGAAAATTGTCAACGAGCAGACAGCGGACATGATCAATCGCCGCACGGGCATGCAGGTAGTGTCGTTCCGCCTCGGCAATGTGATCGCGCCGCACATGTACGCGAACTTCCCCGGCTTCATTCACGAGCCGGAGGAGCGCAAGACGATCATGTGGAGCTACATCGACACGCGCGACGCGGCAACGGCCTATCGCCTGGCCGTTGAGACGGACGGGCTCGGCTCTGTCGCGGTAAATATCGGCGCCGACGACACGAGCATGGACATCGAGAGCAAGTCGCTCATGGAGCAAATTTACCCGACCGTTACTGATATGCGAGGAAACATCGACGGCTACACCGCACTCTTTAGCAACAAAAAAGCAAAGGAGCTATTGGGGTGGCAGCCGGTTTACAAGTGGAGAGAAGAAGTAGGGAAATAGGTAAGGGGAGACCGCCAGCGGAGGGAAGACTGCTGGTGGTTTTTTATATAATAATAGAATGTGCTTTTATAAGTTGGGATTAATCGTTTATTTACTGAAGGGGGTTCTCCTAGGTATGTACGCAAAATTTGCGAGTGTAGGCATCCTTGTTTTCGTATATGGGTTTACTGTCGTAGCAGTATTGCAAGCTTTGAATTTACACATGTATGTACAAGAAGAATGGCAACTATTGGCCATCTATTTCTTTTTGTTGTTTGTGATTCCTGGATTTTTTCTGAAGAACGTGAAGTTTGATCGGACTTAAACAGCCTGGCCTTCTAGTTGATTGTAAAGTGGAGTGGCAGGCTTACACGTGTTCTTTTCCTGATCCACGTACGCAATCACGAATTCACAACCTCCCAACAAAGACGCTACCCTCAAACCTGCTGCAATTTCCCTTATTTTCCTGTACAATTAGGCCAATAGTTGGGAGGCGAATGGCAGATGACGGAGCGATTGATTGTTAACAATGGAACGGAGACATTACTGAAAGAGCTGACAAATTCGCTAAACACGTGCGACAGCTTCTACTTTGGCGTAGCATTCGTAAACTTTAGCGGCGTGCAGCTGCTACTTGATGCGCTACAGAAGGCGATTGAAAAAGGGAAGCGCGGACAGATCATGACGTCTACATACTTAAACTTCACCGACCCGAAGGCTCTGCGCAGGCTACAGGAGTTTACGGACCTCGACGTGAAAGTATTTATTACCGAGCAGCAGCGCGGTTTTCATACGAAAACATACATATTTGAATACGAAGATAGCTACAAAATTATCATAGGGTCGTCCAATGTAACGCATACGGCGCTTAAATCGAACGTGGAGTGGAATGTCGAAATTATTTCTAAAAAAGAGATGCCATTTACAGACAAGGTGCTCCGTGAATACGGCTTGCTCTGGGAGGAAAGCACCCCACTCTCCGAAGCCTTTCTCCAAGACTACGAGAAGCAATATGCGGAGGTGCGTGGCGCGACCGCCACTCAGGTGCCGTTACTGCAGCGTAGTAGCGCGTACGTCACGCCAAACCGCATGCAGCGCCGCGCGATGGAGAATTTAAATCGACTTCGTGCGCTTGGAGAAACGAAGAGCCTCGTCATTGCAGCAACTGGTACGGGGAAAACCTTCATGGCGGCGTTTGATGTGTTACACGTGAAACCAAAACGACTGCTCTTCCTCGTTCACCGTGAGGATATTTTACGTAAGGCAAAGGAGACATTTGAGTTCCTTCTCGGAGGGGAGTCCCAGTCAGATCTCATCACGTTCGGCATGCTGACAGGGTCACAAAAGGATACGCACGTGGACTACCTCTTTGCTAACATTCGCTCGATGGCGAACGTGTACCGCGAGTTTCGCCCAGACGAATTTGACTATATCGTCTACGATGAGGCGCACCACGCCGCGGCGCCACAGTATCAGGAGGTCATGGCGTACTTCACTCCAGACTTTATGCTAGGTATGACGGCGACACCGGAGCGGAGCGATCAACTGTCCGTGTTTGAACTGTTTGATCACAACGTTGCGATTGAGGTGCGTCTGCACGAGGCGCTGGAGGACGGGCTCGTCGTTCCGTTTCACTACTTTGGCATCACCGACGTCGATGGCATTGACCTTAGCGACCTTAGCGCCCACGATCAACAAGAGATGGCGCGTCGCCTGCAGGTGCACACTCGCGTTGAGCACGTGCTGAACTACATGGATTTTTACGGCTATCAAGGCACGTCGCGCAAGGCGCTCGGCTTTTGCGTGACCGTCGAGCATGCGACATACATGGCCAACGAATTCACGCGCCGCGGTATCCCAAGCCTTGCGCTCACGGGCGATGATTCGGCGGATGTACGTGAGCAAGCCATTGCTCGTTTAGAAAATCCAGCCGATCCCTTAGAATGCTTATTTACCGTTGATATTTTTAACGAAGGTGTCGATATTCCAAGTGTTAATCTGGTCTTAATGTTACGACCAACAGAATCGCCAATAGTGTTTATCCAGCAGTTAGGTCGTGGTCTACGTAAGCACCCGGAAAAAGATTTTTTAACGGTACTCGATTTTATCGGTAACCATAGTCGAGCCTACCTCGTGGCGCTCGCGTTAAACGGACAACGTTACTACGATAAAGAGAGTCTCAAGGTTGCTGTAGCAACGGATTTTGCCCATATACCAGGACCCGTTCACATTCAAATGGACGAGATCTCTAAGGAGCAGATTTTACGTCAGCTTGATCAGGAATCGTTTTTTAGCATGAAGCACGTGAAAGAAACGTACGAAGAATTTAAACGTGTCCGTCATGGCAGAACGCCGTATTACCTCATGGATTACCATACGTACGATGGCGCTCCCGATCCTGTCGTGTTCATTCAAAAGAAAAAGAGTTATCTCGATTTTCTCCAGCAGATTGAGAAGGAGGATTTTTTGCAGGAGCTCGTGGCGGATAAGGTGTGGATGAAGGTGTACCGGGTGTTGTCGAGTATGCTGCCGCTAAAACGTCCGCACGAAGCGGCGATTCTCGTTGCACTGTTGGAAAAGTCAGAGGTGCGTGTTGCAGAGGCAAGGGATGCGGTGGCGCACTGGCTCACGGCGCCGCTTGAGTCGAGTGTGCAGCATGCGATGCAGACGCTGGCGCAGGCATATGCCGATTCGGGTGAGCGCACAAGGCAGCCGGCGTTAGTTACGTGGGAAGAGGGCCGCTTGAAGCGAATGCCGCTGATGGACGAGCTCGTGTCAGACGAGCGATATCGTACGTGGATGAAGGATGTGCTTGAGTACGGGCTACATCGGTTTGCGAATGAGTTTGGTTCCATGCAGGACCAGGTGCCGTTTTTGCAACGCGAGGCAGCGTATCAGATGCGCGATATGGCGCTTTTGTCCAACTTTGACAAGAGTCACTCGTCGTTCCGTGGGTCGGGCTTGATCTCGAATGGGCATGACTACTTCTTGTTCGTCGATCTGCAAAAGGACGCGGACATCGAGGAACGGCTTAACTACAAGGACTCCTTTGAGGATCCGCACACGTTTTTATGGGAGAGCCCAAATAACATGGCGCAGGCCTCCTCCCGCGGTCAAAACCTTTTGGAGCACAAAGTGAGAGGCAATCGACTTCATTTGCTAGTGAGAAAATATCGGGAGCTCGAAGGCATGGTACAACCCTTCATCTATTTAGGGCAGCTCGAGGTCGAGCATGCAGAAGGTGATAAGCCGGTTGCATTTCGAATGAAGCTCGAGCACCCGGTGTCACCTACGCTGTACAGGGAGTTAACAGAGGTCGTGGAGATTGATGGTAGGAATGAGAGTCCAGGTGTATCTGATAGTACGTCGAATTCAGAGAACGGCCGCCTTCACTAAGGACTCTACTGCTGGCACATCTGCCGGTGCCCACTGCAAGGATTCGAGCTGTCTTTTTGGCAACCACAGTAATTTGGCATGCTCGGAGGCAGTGGGTTCCCCTTTTGTGATCGTCGCATGCAGACAGTGCAGCGTGACGATCACTTTTTCGTATTCGTGCGTATTCGTATGTATGACGTCACCAGCTTGAATCAAGCAGCCAAGCTCTTCTTCGATTTCTCGCTCTAAAGCAGCCTGCAAGTCCTCTCCTTGCTCCACCTTTCCACCAGCAAACTCCCATACATTCGGCAGTGACATCTCATGACTTCGTAAAGCACAAAGCACTTCGTTTTGCTCGTTTTCAATAACAGCGGCAACAACGTTAACGTGTTTTTTCATTGGGTCGGACCTCCTTTTTGGTATTACTATACCACCTTTTCAAGTAGATTTCTTCGCCCTACTATATCTCTTCCTCTGATACGCCTCTGATATTTGATTTGTATAGTGAAAACAAAAAGAGAGAGTGACGTAGATGAAGAATAAAACATTGCCAACCCTTTGGAACAACAAGCCTTTTCTAAGAATTTTTAGCTCCTACACTGTATCCATGTTTGGTAGATGGTTCGACATGGTTGCAATCATGATTTTATTTTCGTTTGTATGGCAGTTAGATCCATTATATGTAGCGCTAATTCCAGTAGCGTATGCATTACCACATGCGCTATTAAGTCAATTTGTAGGGCAATTTGTTGATCGATTTAATAACATCACATTAATGGCATACGCGGATATATGTACGGCAATTCTAACTATATTTTTGATCTTTGCGCCTAATCACTTGGTAGCTCTGCCACTTATATTGATGAGAGCTGCGGTAACAGTGATTCACTTCCCAGCCCAACAATCGTTAATAAAACATATTGTACAAGAGCAACACATTGTAAAAGCAGTTACCTGGAACGGAACAGTCAATGAGCTTTCAAAAGTATTAGGCCCCTTTATTGGTGGTATATTAGCAGGCTATTTTTCTCCTGGACTTTGTATTTTTATTGGTGCTTGCGCCTACTTCTTCTCCGCTCTCATTATTATTCAGTTAAGGAAAAGAAGTGAATTCCAGAAGCCTGATGCAGCTAGCCACCCACATAGCAACGTGTCTTTCTGGAAGTCATGGAAAGATGGGTGGGTAGCTGTTTTACGTAACTATAAATTAAAATGGTTCTTCGGGATTTCGCTTGTAGGATTGATGGCTATTCAGATGATGGATGTTCAAGTAACGGTTTTATTAAGGAGTGTAGCGCCCGATCGTCCTGAGTTGATAGGTTGGGTGATGTCTGGCTCAGGGTTCGGAGCGCTCAGTGCAATAATTATTATCAACCAAATGAACACGGTGCGTTTTTATGGCGTTCTACTAGGAATTAGCTATGTTTTACTAGGAGCTGGGTTTATAGGCTTTGGGTGGTTATATCTTGGGGTTCCTACCTACATACCAGTCCTATTTGGTATCATTGCGGGGGGGGGAATAGGACTATTTACTATCGCTATTAGCGTTACTATACAACGAGAGACTTCGAAAGAAAATATAGGTAGAATTTCTGGTATATACAATTCAATTAGCAATACTGTCGTTGTGACTGCTCCATTAATAGGGGGCCTTATAGTGAGTGTTTGGAGTGCAAATGTAATTTATCTTAATATAGGAATGTTTTTACTTATAGGAGGTTTTTTTGCCATGCTATTCCTTATTAAGATTGAAAAACAAGACACTATATCTAATTAAAATCAACTAATACAAATTGTTGGTGCAAAAAAATATCAAAGACATTTACACCAAAGACATGTGCGTTAATGTATATGTCTTTGGTGCTTTTAGCTTTTTAAAGCGTTGCGCAAATGTTCTTCCACATGATGCTTTAGCTTAGGAAGCTTATATTCATTGCATAAAAGCTTCCATTCTTTATTAACGAATGAAACGGAGGCGGGGTCAAGTACTTCTTCGTTTAGTAAAAATAAACACATATCGACTGCTAAAAGTATATTTAAACTAAATTGAGTTTGTCTAGATATCAAAATACCACTTCTAATTAGTTCTCTACCTTTGTTTTTATCTATGTATTTTAGTTGAAAGATGCCCTCTAAAATGCGTAAAAAGCCAACTTCACGACTATAGGATCTCTCTGTTAAAAACTTGTCCATATTGTGAATAAGTGCCTTCGCTGTGTTCTTATTATTCTGACATATAGCAATGATAATACTAATTAATTGAAGAAAGGCATAAAGTCCGTGGCTAGGTGAATCAATGATATCTTTTGCTATTTCTACCCTTTGTTGAGCTGTCGTATAGTCTTTCGCATAAATAGCAAAAAAGATTGGTGTTAATAATGCTGCTTCGTTATCTATGTCATTAGAAAAAAACTGTTTTTTAGAAGCTACACGATAAAAGTGAAAACTAGCTTGGTTTTTACCATTTATCCAAACATGTAAAAATAGTAGTATAAGCACGTTCTCAGACGGATGAAGGTTGGCACTCTTGAGCAAATTGTAAAAGTCACCTTTTACAATGGAGTATGTAAAATGAGTTGATGTATGTTCGACACCAAACGCTTTTTGCTGTGAGAGTAATTTAATAGCTTCCCCTTGACCATACTGTTGATATTTCTCAATAAGCCTGGTAGTTAGTTGCTGAAACTCTTTATCGTCTAGGAGAGGAGAAATAAATGCTGAGGTATCTTCTAAAACTAACTGATATCCCAGCCCCTTAATTGTATTAATATGAACAGGATAGTGTAATGCATGAATCTTTTTTCTTACTCGATAAATATGGTCATCTACTGTCCTATCTACTGGTGATTCCATATGCCATAAAGCATCCAATAAATCGTTTCTAGTAAATGTTTTATTGGGGTTCTTGTACAAATAATAGAGTAGTTCAAATTCTTTTTTCAAAAAGGACGTTTGTACTCCATTATACGAAACAGAGTAAACATTTTTGTCGAATAAGAGATGCATATTCCATTCACCTATTTTCGTAGTTTGAAGTTAGTCTATATGACTACTAGCAGCTGTTAGTAACAAAAACATCTGTTAGGAGCGAAAAAATAAGGCGACTAGCTTATTATAAATCAGTCTATTATCTATTCAATATAACCTAGTTTAATCCATTTTTAAAATGTAAATAGAGAATCTAATAGCTGGGATTATAAATAAAATCTACTACTAATCCAGAAAATTAATTATTGTAGACCATATACAATTTGACAAAATTTACATACTACTCTACTATTAATAAAAACGACCGGTCGTTTATTTTATGAGGAGGGATCAACATGGCACCAAAACTATCTGAAAATAAGAAAGAAGAAAACAAAGAACTTCTTGCAGCAAAAGCCTTACAGGTGTTTAAAAGCTATGGATATCATGAAACGTCGATGAGCCTAATTGCAAAAGAAGCGGGGTTTAGTAAAGGTGGCATCTATGCTTACTTTGATAGTAAAGAGGATCTTTTTTTACACATGTTAAAGACGATCTTAGATCAAAAGCATGGTGTACTGGATGAATCATTTAGTGAGGCAACTTATTACGAGCAATTGCTTACACAGTGGTCTAGAATTTTCATGTCCTGGAGCGAATTAGATCGTAATCATTTAAAGCTTGTTTTTGAGTTTTGGCTACAAGCGAGTGATAATCCGCTCTATAGAGAGAAGCTCTTAGAAAATTATTATGTAAGTGAAGAGTACTTCATAAAATTATTAAATCGTGGCAAGGAAAAAGGAGAACTTAATTCGCTAGTGAATCCTGCACTTATGAGTCAATTATTTTGGTCGCTTATAGATGGGCAGGTTCATTTTTGGATTGTGAGGGATAAACAGCCGAGTAAACAAGAACTAGATGAGCTTTATGAGCAACTTCGATTGTTACTTAAAGGATTGAAGAAACCCTAATGGCACATAATGTTGCACTGTTTGCCGTGATCAAAGAAAAACGATTTCGTCATTTTTGGTTCACGCAGCTATTCATCCTAATAGCCATCCAGTTTTATTTCATTTCCCTCTCTTGGATGACGTTAGAAATTACAGGTTCAACGGTATTATTAGGAACTCTATTAACCATTACGGCTTTGCCGAGACTTATCATTATGCCCATAGGGGGAGCCTTAACAGACCTTATGAATCCTAAGTTACTCCTGAGAATTACAATAGGAATATTGCTTATAAGTAGCTTAGTCTTTACGATTCTTTTATACCAACAGGCTGTTAATGAAATAACCTTGATGATTTTTGCAGGTCTTTTTGGCATCTCTACCGCTCTCTTTCTACCTGTCTCATTTTCAATGATTCCAAAACTTGTAGATGAATCAAAACTTCAGTCGGCTAACTCCCTTTCTCAATTGAGCCTTCAAATGTCCACTACAGTTGGACCGGCCATAGCGGGAATTATTATAGCCTATTATGGATTGCCGGCTGTTTATGTAGTATTAAGTTTGTTTCTAGTTTGCTCCTATATAGTTAGCCTTTTTATAGGTACTATGGAGCAAAAGTGTAAGCAACAGACTAGATTTTCTCTCATTGATCTCTTTAAAGATATAGCAGAAGGTATAAGGATTGTGAGGAGTATCTCTCTTCTCGCCTCATTAGTGCTCATATCCGCGCTATTAAATATAAGCATTATTGGCCCACAACAAATTGGATTACCATTTATCGCAAGTTCAACCCTTGACGGAGGAGCAGAAAATCTTGGCTTCATTCTGTCCGCATTAGGTGCAGGAACACTTATAGGATCATTAGTTATTGGATTGATGAAAGAGATAAAATCAGTGGTCGTAGTCGCATTTTCAATGGCCATCTTACTGGGGATAAGCTGGTCTTTTGTTGGATTTTTATCAGAAAGCTTATTCATGATTTCTTCTATCTTGTTTATTAGTGGACTATCCATTGGAGTCTTAAATGTTCTTATTTTGACATTAATTCAAAAGAAATCGCCGTCTCATGCAGTTGGAAGAGTAATGAGTTTGCAACTCCTAGGTTCAACTGGCATCCAGCCATTGTCTTTCTTACTTGTTGGATGGCTGTTAGATATCATTAGTGTTGAGATGCTTTTTCTACTAGGTGGAGGTTTAATTGCAGGGACAGCGATAGTAAGCTTAAGTAATAAAAATATTAGAAGGGTCTAGCAATAGTTTAAATTCACCCACGACCTTCCCTCACACTTACATAAACCCCGAACATGAGTGGCATGAGCAGCATGTAGCCAATACTTATAAAGCGTATGAGCGTGATGTCCCAAATGAGTATGTTCGGTACGGAAAATGCTACGAGTATGACGCCGAGTAGGACCCAAAACTTCCAGTACTTCTTTAAATAAGTTGTTCTCATGCTATATTTTTCGTCCATATGAAGAGCCTCCTTGCGTTTTTTCTGTCGGAAAAAAGGGTTTGTGGTAATATTTAGTTTATATGGAATTTATCTAACTTACAAGGAGCGTGCATGCATGAGATACATACAGTCGGCCGAGGGGATCACGGCGCAGATGCTAGAGGGATTTTTTGATGGATGGCCAAATCCGCCATCGGAAGAAACACACATAAAGCTACTTACAAATAGCAGTCATGTCGTCCTCGCCATGGACGAATCGACGGAGCGGGTCATCGGGTTTATTACCGCAATAAGCGACGGCGTGCTATCGGCATACATTCCATTTTTGGAGGTGCTACCCGAGTATAAAAGCCAAGGCATCGGCAAAGAGCTCGTGACGCGCATGTTAAAGCAGCTTGAACACGTATACATGATCGATCTTTGCTGTGACAACGACCTCGTTCCTTATTATGAAAAGCTAGGAATGACGCGAGTAAATGGAATGGTCGTGCGGAATTATGAGAGGCAGTCGGGTGCGGGTGCAGAATAAAGGGGAGAGGCTCTGGTTTATGGAGCCTCTTTTTTATTTTCGGTGGAGCTGAAGCACATTGCGTCTCTCCATCTAATTCACTTTGTAGGTTGTAGAAGGACCTTTTCCCTGACGAGTTATTCGTCCTTCTTGAAGTAAATCACTTATTATTTTTCTAGTACTGGCTTTACTTTTATCTAAAAACGTTTCTAACTCCCGAGAAGTAAATGTCGGATGATTCTTTAACCATTCCGTTACTTGTAAGTCATCTCTTAACTCCGCATCTGGTAGCGCGTTAGGTAAAGTGACCACAAAAGCATTAGGCCCTACCTTCCACGAAGGTTTTACAGAGCTAGATTTGTAGCTTTCGAGCATGCGTTGTAAGCCAGTTCCGTAACTTTCGATCCACTTTAATCGATAGAGAACAGCCGCAAGTTTTGGATTGCGACTTTGAGAAATTCCTAGCTCAATATCCGTGACCGTCAGCCCCTTTACTAATCCACCGACTGAAACAATTTCGATGCGGTCTTGGAATAAGTGAATTAAAATACTTGAGCTGAAACTATAATCACGGTGTGTGACGGCATTTATCAACGCTTCTCTGAGTGCATAAGATGGGTAGCTTTCTTTTTCGATGCGCTTCAAACCCTCAAAGTGAGAGGTCTTCCTGTTATACAAATCCATATACGCAAATGCTGCTTCTACTTGAGTTAGAAGTGATCCGTTAAATTCTTTTCTGTCCTGAAAATCGAGTTTATCATTGCCAGCGTAACGCGCACATTTAATGGTGTGTTCACATTGATCAGAAAAAAGTAAGCCTAAATTAGTGAAATAATCATCTGTGGTTCTTAATCCTAACGTACGCTGATGTTCCGTGTTAAAAGGTATATTCAACTCCTTAAAGAAAGAAGTCGTTTGGTCGAACGTTAAATCTTGTTTCAAGCTACGAGTATTTTCAAAGCTTGTCCCGTCAGATTCTATGAGCATTTAGAGAATCACCTCCTTGTCAACACTCTCTCAAAGCATGTACTAATTATAGCAATTAATTATTGATCTATTCTTAATGTCGTATTTTACAGAATTGTATTTAGGAAAATTTTTATGTGTATTACATTTTACCAACCAGTCTCCATTCTATCGATTATTTTCAATCCCTTTTAAGTAATCGATTATAATCGATTATTCGATAAACTATTTTGTCACTTATCGATCTCCTTAAGAGCTCACATTCCTAATCTGCGAGGGTGTCTTTACAAACGTTTCCTCCGAAATATCATGTTGATTTGGGAGGGATCTGGTGGTCGTGTCGATGAGCCAGAAGATGCCTACGCCGAGGACGATCGCGCCGCTTGCTGCGATGATCGGTGTTGGGCCGAGTAGTGCGCCTGTGCTACCGCCGATGAGCGAGCCGAGTGGCATGGCGATGCCGCTGACACTCATGGATGCGGCGAAAACGCGGCCTAGGAGGTGCTTTGGGATGCCTTTTTGGATGGCGGTGTTGATGAGTATGTTGGTGACGCCGCCAGGGAACCAGGCGAGACCGTAAATGACGATCATAAGCCATGTTGTCGGGATGAATATGGATGTGGCCCACAGCGTGCCGCTTATTAAAAAGGCGATGGCATATACACGTCCGATGCCGATGTTCTCTAGTCGTAAATAAGGTGCGAGTAGGGCTCCAGCTAAGCTTCCGATTGCTTGTGCCATGAGGAGAAACCCGAAAATCTCTGCACCACCGCGTTGTTCGCTAAAAGCTGGGAGGACGACGAAGGTGGCGCCTCCGACGAAGTTAATGACAAGAACGCCGAGCAGAAGTCGGGAGAAGGTGTTACTAAATAGGATAGAGATGCCTTCTGTGAGTTCTCGTTTGTATGTAGATAGCGTGCTTTTAATAGAGGTTGCTGTCTTTGGCGTTGCTACTTGTTTAGGTAATCGGATAAAAGAAAAGAGAAGTGCGCCAAGCATAAACATGACGGAATCTAAGAGGTAGATGGATATGGCGCCAATAGTAACGATGAGGACGCCAGCAAGTGCATTGCAGGCAATCTCAATGCCTTGATATGCCACTGCAAAAAGAGAGTTTGCTTGAGAAAGGTCTTTGTTGTTAACGAGCTTTGGTAAGGCTGCGATCTGGGCAGGATACACGAGCATATTGAGCGTCGTGAGAATTGGCGAGATGATCAGTACGAGTCCGACTGTTAAATATCCAGCGTATGCGGCGAGTGGGATAAGCAGTAAAAGTGCCGCCTGAAGAAGCTGTGTGGTCAGTAAGAGTTTGCGAATTGATATTCGATCAAGGAGCGGTCCGGATAGGAACTGGATCAGACGCGGAAAGAGTGTGAGGAATCCAGCTAACCCCGTAAAAAACGTCGATCCACCAAGGTCATATACGAGCCACATCGCGGCAACGGTGTAAAGGCTATCCCCAATATTCGTCGTGATCCGTCCCAAAAACATATAGAGAAAGTTTTTATTTTTTAGGATACTCATGGCTTTTCCTTCGGTTCCGTCGAGACCACCTTCACCCCGATACTAAACTCCTGATTTGCCTCATCAATATCGGCTTTTTTCACCCATCCTTCCAGAAAATCACGGAACCCTTCTTCTAATTCTGTGCGCTGCTCAGGGGAGAGGTGTAGACGGATACTGAGTGCTGTTGACTGCTTTGCTTCAAAGGAGTCACTCAAGACGTGATCGATCGTGCCATCGTGGTCGGTATTGAACCATTTGGATGTCGATTTATAGTATTTTTCGGTGAGTCCGCGCACCTTTTTTTCTTCCACGAGTTCGAGCAGTCCGCCTTCATGGAGACGTTTGATGTGATAGTGTACGTTGCCCGGCGATTGATTGAGCTCTGTGGCAACCTGTCTAGAGGTTTTTGGCTCGTCCACGAGCACACTGACAATCTTCATTCTGAGCGCGCTACTCAAGAGCTTTGCTTGTTTTAGTGAAAAATTAGAGGGGCTGGTCATAGTGATAGGCTCCTTATTGGTTTATTAGACTAAGTTTTTAGATTAGTAATCTATAAATATAGATTATCATGTAGTGTAAATTATTTCAAGTTGGAATAACCCAAGTGTAAGGAGGCGCAAACAAAGTCCAAGGGAGTGCAAACCAAGTGCCAGCAGGCGCAAACGAAGCGGTGGGAGGGTCAAACAGGGTACGAGAACGAGCAAACAAAATTCACGTCAACCCACAAAAAAAGAAAAGCCCCGCAAGGCTTTTCTCCAAATTAAACCGTAAATTCTTTTTGCAATTCAAAACCGTGCTCTTCTTTGAACTCATCTAAGATGGCGCGGACTTCGTCTGTTGTGTTTGTCTCCATGAGGCGGTTGCGAAGCTCGCCTGCACCGCGGAAGCCGCGGACATAAATTTTAAAGAAGCGGCGCAGTGGTTTAAAGAGGCGCGGCTCTAGTTCTTTGTCATATTTATCGTGGAGGTCTAGCTGTAAACGAAGCAGGTCGAGCAGTTCTTCGCTAGTGTGCTCCTTCTTTTCTGTCTCGAATGCAAATGGGTTGTGGAAGACGCCGCGGCCGATCATGACGCCGTCGATGCCGTACTTCTCTGCAAGCTCAAGGCCCATTTGACGATCCTCAATGTCTCCGTTGATCGTGAGCAGCGTGTCAGGTGCGATCTCGTCGCGTAGCTGCTTAATCTCAGGGATAAGCTCCCAGTGAGCTGGGACGGCGCTCATCTCCTTTTTCGTACGGAGGTGAATCGACAGGTTGGCGATATCCTGCTTAAGCACGTGTGTAAGCCAGTCGCGCCACTCGTGAAGATACGTGTAGCCGAGGCGGGTTTTGACACTTACGGGTAGACCGCCAGCTTTAGCAGCTTGGATCAGCTCGGCCGCAAGCTCTGGGTTACGGATCAGTCCAGAACCTCGTCCATTTGCAGCGACGTTATGCACGGGACAGCCCATATTTAGATCAATGCCTTTAAATCCAAGCTCTGCCATGCCGATACTCATTTGGCGGAAGTAATCGGGCTTATCGCCCCAAATATGCGCAACGATCGGCTGCTCATCCTCGGTAAATGTTAAACGACCACGCACGCTCTCCTTGCCGCGTGGGTGACAATAGCTCTCTGAATTCGTGAATTCGGTGAAAAAAACGTCGGGACTCGCCGCTTCTGCGATTACGTGGCGGAACACGACATCTGTTACTGCCTCCATCGGTGCTAATACAAAAAAGGGACGGGGCAGCTCTTTCCAAAAGTTTTCCTTCATGATGAAACCATTTCCTTTCTATATAAGGGCGCTTTTGCCCAGGGTGAAAAGGGAGTCTTGCTCCCTGTAAACATCTCTAAACGACAGGTCAGCTAGAATATACTTTAATGGTAGTAGGCGAAAAGTGCAAGTGGGAGAAGCATGATATTGACAACGGAGCTCGCATTCTTTATTATTATCAATAATGATAATGATGAGGGGTGGACGAAGTTGGATAAACAAGAGCTAGACTTCCTTTTACATCCAATACGCATGCGCATTATTCAGCATCTAACTAGGCGTCCTGCGACTGTGCAGCAGTTAAAAGAGTGGATGGCGGATATTCCACAGGCTACTCTTTATCGTCATGTCAATGCATTAAAGGATAAAGCCATGATCGTTGTGACCGAAAGCCATCAAAAGCGCGGTACAACAGAAAAAACGTATGCGCTACATAAACCAGTGATGACGCAGGAAGAAGTGGAGAAACTAACTGGTGAGGAACATCTGCAGCTTCTTCTACCTTTCCTATCTAATGTCACAGGTCAGGCTAGCGAGTATTTGCTAAGTAATCCGACTGTAGCAAAGGATTATTTCGGATACAGCCAGGTTGATTTACATGTAACGAAAGACGAATTTCAGGAATTGCAGGTCAAGATGAACGACCTTCTTCAGCCACTTGTTGCAAACGAGCCTTCTGATGATAGAAAAAAAATAACGCTCGTGCAAGTCGTCTTACCTGAACCTAAAAAAAATTAAAGGACGTGTTGGAACGTGATACGTAAACGTATATATAACTCGATTTTTAAACTGAATGGACATCCAATTATCGCGAAGCCACTGAAAAAATTTGCGGAATCAAAAGTGAGTAAGCCTCTCGTGGGGTCTTTCGCCAACGTATATAAGCTAGACATGGACGAAGCAGATAGGCAGCTTGCGGACTATCAGAGTCTCCACCACCTTTTTACCAGAAGATTGAAAGAGGGAGTAAGGGAAGTTGCGGCCGCGGAGGATGCGTTCGTGAGTCCGTGCGATGGCGTGTTATCCACCGTGGATGACCTGACGATGGAGAGTACGTTTGTCGTGAAGGGCCAGACGTATACGGTTGAGGAGCTGCTTGGATCGAAGCAAGAGGCGGAGAAGTACGCTGGCGGGCAGGTGCTGATTTTTTACTTGAGCCCAGTTAACTATCACCGCGTGCACGTGTCTGTGGATGCGGACGTGCGTCGCGTGTACGCGATCGGCAGAGATGCGGCGCCGGTAAACGACCTAGGATTGACGTATTCGCTGCGCCCATTAACACGCAACTATCGATTGATCGCTGACTTTGAGGCGGGCGGCCATTCGTTTGCGCAGGTGATGGTCGGTGCGCTTAACGTGAATACAATCGAGCGAACAAATATGAATGATTCGGTTAAAAAGGGCGAGGAGTTCGGCTACTTTTCGTTCGGATCTACCGTTGTGACGTGTGTGCCGAAGGGGGCGCTTACGTTTAATGGGAAAATCGGGCCGGTCAAAATGGGAGAACAAGTGGGAACGTGGCGGTGACGCTGCGTTTTTTTTGTTGCTCGTTTTCGGTTTTTAGGCGTTGTGGTTGATTTGGTGGGTGCGGTGATGAATTTAGCGGGTGTGGTGCTAAAATGGCGGCAGATGGTGCAAAAAGTAAGGCGTTTTGTGCCAAAACGAGAAGACTTTGTGCAAAAAAGGGAGTTAAATGGATACTATAAGCTCATAATTGCGGTTTATAACACCATAATATGTAAGTATAATAGAGATTAGTTAATCAAAACGCACTAGACTGGTACGCAAGATCACCACGCCAAACGTGATTGAAGGGGGTCAGCAACATGATAGATGAAAAACGCGCAATTAAAAAACGACGAATAGTACTTTTACTGATGGTACTGGCGTTAGCCGTGTCGATTGGCTTTTTTACCTTTGGGCTCACGGGGTATGGCAGCATCCAAGCCAAGCGCTCTCTAGGACCGTTTTACTTCATGTTCTTGGCTCCTTTAGTTGTCACGACATTTGTTGCGTATGTGCTACCGCTTGAGATGAAACGCGTATGGGGGAGCCTCATTGTGGGATTTATCATTATATTTAGTTGGCTTAACTATCATTTTGTTTACAATCCATTCATGGAGATTGCGGTCACTGGCCCGGCCGTTCAGGAAGAGCTGGAAACCAGACTGGCGGAGGAATATCCTGATCGGACGTGGAGCTATGAGGATGGGTTTGAGCATATGTTCCGAGCAACGCAATTTGCCGTTGTGTTTGATGATGAACCAGACACGATCTACCAAATGACCGTGCGTGACGACGAAATTTATATCATTAGCAGATTTGAATAGATAAACCCTAGCCCCTATTCTTCGACCTGTGCATTTAGGGCATGCTATAGTCAAAAGAAAACGGGGAGGACTATTACTACTATGAAGCAGCTCGTACTAGCAGGCGGCGGGCACGTTCACCTGCATGTCATCAAGCAATTTATGAAGCATCCGCCAAAAGATATACGAATTACACTTATCTCTCCGAGTCCGTATCAGTATTACTCTGGCATGTTTTCTGGATTTGCGGAGGGAATTTACGATGTCGATGACATTCGCGTTGATTTGCCGAGGCTTGCTCAAAAGGCGAACGTGACTTTTGTTCAAGATGCGGTTACAAAGGTGAATCCGGACGAGCGGACTGTTATGACGAAAGGCGGAGAGACGATCTCTTATGATGCAGTGTCCTTTGATGTCGGCTCGATCACAGCTAGTGCGAATCGGCCGGATGTGCAGGCGCATGCCGACGTGATGAAGCCTAACCCCCATTTTCCTCAAACGATCGAGAAGGTTCGGGCAGCAGAGAGACCGGTGATTGTTGGGGGTGGTGCGGCAGGGACGGAGGTGGCGCTGTCAATGCAGATTTGGCGGGAGGCGCGCGGGATCAGCGGGCCTTTGACGCTCGTATCGGCGTCGGAGTTGCTTGCTGGGCAAGGCGCGAAGGCGTCGAAGCGCATGACGCGGATCGTGGAGCGAACGCGAATCAAGCTTTTGACGGGGGCATCGGTGACGAAAATCGATGATGCGCAGATCCATACCGATCAAGGCGCGATCGACTACGACGCGATTTTATGGCTGACGGGGCCAGCGGCGTTACCGATTTTTACGGACAGTGGACTTGCGACAGATGAGCGCGGATTTTTATCGGTGACCCGGACGCTCCAGTCGACGCAGCACGAGAGCATCTTTGCGGCCGGCGATTGCGCATCGCTCGTGGACTACCCGGAACTGCCTAAGAACGGCGTCTACGCGATCCGTCAGGCGCCCGTGCTCTATCAAAACCTACTTCACTACTTGTCGGGGGAAACATTAGACGAGTTCTCCCCGCAAAAAAAGTATTTATCTGTTGTTTCTATAGGTAAAAAACGCGGCGTGCTTTTATATGGAAAAAGGGTTGTGGTCGGTAAAATTCCGTGGCAGATCAAGCATGGGATCGATGTTCGGTATATGAAGAGTTTTGAGTGAGGGACGGATGATGGAGTAAGGCTAGCGCATATGGTGCTAGTCTTTTTTGTGGGATTATTATGAAATAAAACACAGTATTATTCAAATAAATGGTTAATATGTGCGCGAGATATGGTAAAGTTGAAAGGAGGTACTAGTTCAATAGTTGGGGTGATGAGATGGCAATTGTACTAAAGCGAGATACGATAAATGAGAAGCGTCGCAAGCAGGCGGAGTGGAAGAAAAAGCGATTGAACGAGGAGCGCACGCGTGTGATCGCAGAGAATAAGGATCAGATTATGCAGTCATCGTTAATCTGGTCGATTTTGGGCGGATTTGTACTCTTTTTTGTCTTTCCGTTTGGGTTTATAGCAGGCTGGTTTTTTGGTCGTGAGCGAGTGTTAAAGCAAAAGTGTCGTGGTCTTCGTGAGCGAATGGCGGACTTAAATGAGATAGTGAAGGTCCAGCCTGGTGAAGAAGGTGAGCGTAAGGTAACGGATCGGGTTGAGAAGGAGCTACCAGAGGATTATTTGTTATTAAATGATGTGGTCATTCCAAATCGGCGATCTGGCACACAGTTAGACCACATTGTAATTGGTCCTACTGGTGTTTTTGCGATTGAGACAAAAGATATAACGGGACGTTTTTACCCTCATGGTCCAAGGAAATGGCAGTGGTTTCCTCACTGGTCAAAAGGGCACGTATCTAAGCGAACAGTCGTCGATAGCCCGGTATCACAGTCGATTTACCATGCAAAATATTTGCGATTGGCAACGAAGGCGGCCGGATTTGATGTGCCAGTTTACGCCATTGTCGTGATGACGAACGACCGCGGTAACTGGCACGGCGATCAGGACGATGAGTGCCCGGTTTTGCGATTGTCGACGTTTGTACAAGCGATGCAGGAGATGCCGGCGATATTGCCCGCGAAAACAGAGCGCTATAAACTTGCGAAGCACTTGCTGAAGCTGAATGAAGAGTGCGAGCAGGAATTTTACGATGGGATTCGGGCGAAAGAGGCGTGAGTGCCCAGGTTATTAGCGAGCGGTGAATGGGTGAATCGCGCGAAAAAGAGGATCGACGGCATAGGGAGAGAACAACCGCGCAAGTTGGAGGTAGAACCGCGCGAGTTGAAGGTTCGATCGCGCGAAAGTCGGGGTGAATCGCGCGAAAAAGAGGATCGACTGCGTAGGAAGAAAAAAACCGCGCAAGTTGAAGGAAGAACTGCGCGAGTTGAAGGTGGTATTGCGCGAAAGTCAGGGAGAATCGCGTGAAAAAGAGGATCGACTGCGTAAGAAGGAAAAAACCGCGCAAGTTGGAGGTAGAACCGCGCGAGTTAAAGGTACGATTGCGCGAAAGTCGGGGTGAATCGCGCGAAAAAGAGGATCGACTGCGTAGGAAGAAAAAAACCGCGCAAGTTGAAGGAAGAACTGCGCGAGTTAAAGGTGCGATTACGCGAAAGTAGGGGTGAATCGCGTGAAAAAGAGGAACGACTGCGTAAGAAGGAAAAAACCGCGCAAGTTGGAGGTAGAACCGCGCGAGTTGAAGGTTCGATCGCGCGAAAGTCGGGGTGAATCGCGCGAAAAAGAGGATCGACTGCGTAGGAAGAAAAAAACCGCGCAAGTTGAAGGAAGAACTGCGCGAGTTAAAGGTGCGATTGCGCGAAAGTAGGAGTGAATCGCGTGAAAAAGAGGAACGACTGCGTAAGAAGGAAAAAACCGCGCAAGTTGGAGGTAGAACCGCGCGAGTTGGAGTCGCGATCGCGCGAAAGCCAAGGTGAAATCGTTACCTTAGCAACTCCGGCAGAGCTCTCCTCTCTTACCCAATCAAAATAACCGATCAACAATATTACTTGATGCAATAGAAGCAGTAACCAGAATAACAATAAATCCGATTACACTCACTAATATACTTAGTGCTCGATAATCAAAAAGAAGATCTAATAATTGAGTTAAAAGAAATGCTAGAGTTGCAAAAATAAGTAGAAATGTGATAATTCGTACTAAGGTTCGCTTCATAATGGACTTCCTCCAATCGGTAATATTAAAAATATTTATGATAATACGCTAGCACAAACATGCACATCATACAAATTTTTGAAATAAACTATTCCTTCAACTTTATTCGAAGGAAACTGCTAAAAAGCCTCATTAAAACTGCGCGTGTATTATGAATGAACGCGGAGCAAAAGCAAAATACATATGAACAAAATAACCTTTTCATAATAAAAACCAAACCGTTAAAACGGTTTGGTTAAGTTGTATAAGGCCCCTCTTTTTCACCTCGCAAAAATACACTTAAGTCATAAATTCTCAACCTTGGTGTACCACTTTGGGGAAGTTCCAGAGATTTTAATATTCTATATGATATATCGCGTGATTCGATGTTAAGAAATGACCGTAACTGTTTATTCGTAATGTCCTTATTTATTAGCAAGGCGTAGTGATAAATAGCATCAAGATGCGCATCGGTACTTGTGTTTGTACACTCGATATTAATACACTTCCACAGTTTTTTATTCGCTATGTACGCCATCCTCTCACTGCCACAAGTTTTACATATAACTCCTTTTTTCATTTTAGAAACATAGTAATCCATTTTCATATAATCAGGAATCCAACACTGATAGGAATTAGTCAATAATGTTGCCGTGCGAACAACTTCTGAGAATGGGATACTATTGGACCGATTTTCGCTTTCCCACATTTCAATTTTGTCGATTAGTGCGCTTGGCCTACAGTACTTAGATGTGATAACTTCTAAATCGCTATGTACAGTAAATGATGAATTTTTATTTGTAAAAACAACTTGATGATATGCTGGCAAGCGTCCCAGAGCCTTACACCCATTTTCAGAAAACCAATTAGAAAGCTTACGAGAAGCAATTTTTACTTGCTCTAGAGGATCATCAAATGTCTGGTCGCCAGTCTTGTAAGAACAAATCAATTGCTGAGATTTTGGAAACACTGTAACGGATCCGGAATAGTTTTTGGACTCAATCACAAGCCAAAAGCTCCTTGCTAAAATTAGCGTATCAATTTGAAAAAAATCTTCTTCATTTGGTAAACGCACATCGTGCATAATGACTAACTCTTCATGATTTAATAGCTTTAAAAAGTAATCTATAGATGTTTCGCCTCTGTAGCCAGACTTATAAGATAGATACTTCAAATTAAGTGGCTCAAATTCTTCTTTATCAAGTCTCTCTTTCAAAGCAATATACTGATGATACCTAGTTGGTGGTGTTTTGCGATCAATTATCATATTAACTCCTCCTTATTTATAAGTAGGTTCATTACTAAATCAGTAAGGAGTCAATTACGAACATAAGTTCCTTTATTGTACTCTCTTTTATCCAATTAATCCAGTTTTTACTTTATAATTTTGGTGAATTTTTAGAGTATATGGTTGTAGCTTTTTAAACCGCGCAAGTTGGAAGGAGAACCGCGCGAGTTGAAGTTGCGATTGCGCGAAAATCGGGGTGAATCGCGTGAAAAAGAGCATGGACTGCGTAGAAAGAAAAAAACCGCGCAAGTTGGAAGGAGAACTGCGCGAGTTGAAGTTGCGATTGCGCGAAAATCGGGGTGAATCGCGTGAAAAAGAGCATGGACTGCGTAGAAAGAAAAAAACCGCGCAAGTTGGAGGGAGAACTGCGCGAGTTGAAGTTGCGATCGCGCGAAAGCAACTCCTGATCAACTGCATATGTATAAAAGCCAGCCGCCTCTAAACCGCCACATAATTACTCTAAATTAAATTAATCTCACCTCTTGACAATATACCTGATGGGGTATACTATGAAGAATGTAATCAGCTATCAACCAAGCACTCATCTTGACTTCGTTTATACCTATATGGGTATACTAGAAGCAGACAATCACATAGGATCGAACAGACCAAAAAAATTTTCTATAAAAACATACCTTAGGGGGTACTAAAGATGATTCAAGCAAATCACCAGTTAGATGCAAAAGGATTGGCGTGTCCGATGCCGATCGTGCGAACGAAGAAGGCGATGGCGGATGTACAGGAGGGCGAGGTGCTCGAGGTGCTCGCAACAGATAAGGGTTCGAAGGCAGACATCGCGGCATGGTCGCGGTCGGCGGGCCATCAATATTTAGGAACAACAGAAGAGGGAGAGACGCTCGCGCACTATATTCGCAAGGGGACGAATGAGCCGGAAGTAGAAAAGTCATTTGAGCAGACGGTCGACTTAGCCGAGGTAGCGAAGACCGATCGACAAGGTATTTTGCTTGATGTGAGAGAAAATGCGGAGTACGCATTTGGGCACATCGAAGGCGCAATCTCGATTCCACTTGGCGAATTAGAAGAGCGACTTAGCGAACTTAATAAAGAGGAAAAAACGTACGTGGTTTGCCGAACTGGCAAGCGTTCGGATTTAGCAGCACAGCTCTTAGCAGATAAAGGATTTACAGATGTATACAACGTATTACCGGGGATGACCTCGTATGACGGACCAACAAAAACGAACCTATAGGAGGACGTATAAATGTCTAATAAAGTAGCGATTATTGCAGCAAATGGTGGCATGTTTGATGCCTATAAAGTATTTAATATTGCAACGGCGGCAGCCGCATCTGATAAAGAGGTACAAATTTTCTTTACGTTTGAAGGGCTAAACTTAATTCACAAACAAGCGATGCACAATTTAGAGATGCCTGCAGGTAAAGAGCATATGGCAGAAGGGTTTGCGAAGGCGAATGTACCTTCTATTCCAGAGCTTTTAGAAATGGCGCAGGAGCTAGGAGTGACGTTCATTGCGTGTCAAATGACGATGGACGTGATGGATTTAACGAAAGAAGATTTTGTAGACGGAATTGATGTTGGTGGAGCTGTGACATTCTTGGAATACGCGAAGGATGCAGCACCAACACTAACGTTTTAATTTAGATGAGAAAAGACAAAAACCCATTTACCTGAGGAGGTATATAGAATGACAGTACACACATGGAAAGCAGAAGATATTGCAAAAAAGGTAATTAACCGTGAGGATCTATTTATTTTAGACGTACGAAATGAAGATGCATTCGCCGATTGGAAAATCGAAGGGCACAACTTTAGCTATATGAACGTCCCTTACTTTGATCTGCTTGATGGCGTAGAGGAAATCCTTAAAGACATTCCAGAAGACAAAGAAGTTCTTGTTGTTTGTGCAAAGGAAGGGTCGTCGATCATGGTAGCGGAGATGCTATCGGACGAAGGGCGCGACGCGGCGTATCTAGAGGGTGGCATGAAGTCTTGGAGTAGCTATCTTGAGCCAATTAAAGTATCGGACTTAACAAACGGAGGCGAGCTTTATCAGTTTGTTCGTTTAGGTAAAGGCTGTCTCTCTTATATGGTGATTTCTGAAGGGGAAGCGGCGGTGATTGATGCGGTTCGATTTGCAGACGTCTACACAAGTTTCGCCGACAAAAAAGGTGTAACGATTACGCACGTGTTTGATACACACTTACACGCCGACCACATCTCTGGTGGACGCGACATTGCTGAGGCAACTGGGGCGACGTATCACCTGCCGCCGAAGGATGCGGAGGAAGTTATCTTTGAGTACGAGCCGCTAACGGACGAGACGCATGTGACGATCGGTGCTTCTAACATTGACGTAAACGCACTTTACTCACCAGGTCACACGATCGGCTCCACGTCATTTGTGATCGACAATCAGTACTTGCTCACAGGCGATATTCTCTTTATCGACTCCATCGGACGCCCGGATCTGGCTGGTCTTGCCGAGGATTGGGTTGGTGATCTACGTGAGACTCTCTACACACGCTACCGCGATTTAGCAGAGGATTTAATCGTGCTACCAGCTCACTTTATGATTATCGAGGAGCTTAATGAGGATGGCACAGTTGCCAAGCGTTTAGGCGATCTTTTTGCCGAAAATCATGGGCTTAATATCGAAGACGAAGCAGAATTCCGTAGCATGGTAACAGACAATTTACCACCACAGCCAAATGCGTATGAGCAAATTCGTCACGTAAATATGGGGAAGCTGTCTCCAGATCACGAGGAGCAAACAGAAATGGAAATTGGACCAAACCGCTGTGCGGTGAGATAAGTGCGAGGGGAGGCTACTCCCCTTTTTTGGTTTGTTATCGACTGTAGAAAGAAGGATGTTAGATGGATATCGTATTGATTCTTGTACTATTTGCCATCGGATTTATTGGTTCATTTTTATCAGGAATGCTCGGTGTTGGAGGATCGATTATTAAATATCCCATGCTTCTTTACATTCCTCCTTTATTTGGACTCGTAGCCTTTACTGCGCACGAGGTGTCGGGTATTAGTGCCGTGCAGGTTCTCGTTGCATCACTTGCGGGAGTATGGGCGTATCGTAAAGGTGGGTATTTGAATAAGGAGCTTATTTTGTACATGGGTATCGCCATTTTAGCGGGTAGCTTGCTCGGTAGCTTCGGGTCCGATCTTATGTCCGAAGCAGGAGTTAATATCGTTTATGGGACGCTCGCGGTGATCGCGGCAATTATGATGTTTCTCCCCAAAGGGGTTGAGAGAGAGGGATCACTTATCACGTTTAATCGTCCGCTTGCAGCTGGATTGGCGCTCCTTGTTGGAATTGCGTCAGGTATCGTCGGTGCGGCTGGCGGATTTTTACTTGTGCCACTGATGATCACGGTGCTCAAGATCCCGACGCGCATGACGATTGCGACGAGCCTTGCGATCACGTTTATCTCGTCGGTCGGAGCGAGCGTTGGTAAAATCGCAACGGGGCAGGTCGAATATGGTTCTGCGGCTATCATGATCGTGGCGAGTATCCTGGCTGCGCCGCTCGGAGCCAAGCTCGGCAAGCGCTTGCCGGCGCGAGTGCTACAGCTCTTGCTCGCGGTGTTGATCACGGCCACGGCGATAAAGATTTGGACGGATATCTTATTCTAGGCCAGAAAATAGGGTAGAGGAGAATGAAGGATATGGAATGGATACTAGTAGGGGTAGTGGTGGCGTTTGCTGTGTGGAAGTTCATGCCCGTAAAAGGGATTGAGCAACTGGACGTGGAGGGTGCGAAGGCAAAGTTTAAGGATCGGAACGTACAGTTCATCGACGTTCGCACACCTGGTGAATACCGCGCGAACCATCGTAAACCGTTTGTAAATATGCCACTTTCGGAGATTGGTAAAAAAGCAGGTACGTTAAAGAAGGATCAGGATGTCGTGGTGATTTGTCAGAGCGGTATGCGCAGCACAAGTGCGTCTAAAGCTTTGAAAAAGCAAGGATTTACGAGAATCTACAATGTAAAAGGCGGTATGAACGCTTGGAGATAGTGAGTTTGATTGGATAGAGGGAGAGCCTTCGCACACGGTGCGAGGGCTTTTGTTTGTGGCTTTGGAGGAGGAACATAAAACCGGAATAGGGAACATAACTTTTAAATGCGGCACATAAAACCCAAACAGGGAACATAACCTCATGCCAAAAGGGAACAAAGTCCATAACTTTCAAACGGGGAACATAAAGTTAGAATCAGGAACATAACTTGCAAATACGGCACATAAAATCTAAATAGGGAACATAACACCCCCATTAACCTTAAAGAAAAACCCAAAACTATTTGAATCAACTGCCAGCCTATCAGCCCCTATTGCAAAAACATCTCTTTAAAAGCTTTTAAGGAGTTACGAAGCGGTGGCTGGAACTTAATCAACTCGGGTTTTTCTCTATACATAAAGCCAAATTACAAACAAAAAAGACAGCCTCTCCGGCTGCCTTTTTACTCATTTATTAAGACTCCCACCCACGTGCATCCTGTGGAATGTCTTCAAGCTCGACCTCATCAAAAGAGGTAACGTGTCCGTCATCATCGACATACAGCATGAGGTAAGCTCCTTCTCGTAGCTCGCGTGTTGCAGAGTAACGAACGTCTAGCGGGGACCCGTTCTCTTCGAAAGCGGTCTCCTCATACCAATACGTATAAACGATCTCTCCAGAGTCTAAGGTCATTTCATCTATCTCAACAGGTGCTTCGATTTGGGTGAATACATTCTCTTTTCCTAGTCGGTTAAAGTCGACCGTTGCTAGGATAACAATCCCGGCAAGGAGTAAGATTAGGGCTCCTGTAAGAATGATACCAACTTTTTTCATCATGAATTCCTCCTAATTTGATTTAAAACAAGGCGCTTGTAAGCCTTTATTGTCATAACGTAGTACATCCCATAAACAAGCGAATATAACAGCATCCAAATGAGTACTGGGACGACCAGGTTTAGCCCAAGTAGGGTAGAGAATGCGTACAGAGCAACGGCACTATGCATAACCGCAACGAGTAGTGGAGCAACAAAAATCATGCCAACCTGATGACGGATACTACGAATGAGCTCGTTATGAGGAGCGCCGAGCTTATCTAACATGGCAAAGCTCTCCGCGTCTTCTTCTGCTTCTGTTAAGACTTTGAAGAAGATCATACTGCCGGTCGCGGCTAAAAAGACAAGACCAAGGAAGCTTCCTACAAACAACAAGGCTCCGTTGGCTTCAAGATTATCCTGGTAATCCTGCGTAGCACTAGAAAACTGCTCAGCTTCTAAAGCAAGCTCTTGCGAGAGTGCGAGCTGATTTTGATAGTCACTGACGGTTACTGCTCGATACACCTGTTCGTCAGCGGCATAGGCGGTGTAGTCCTCATCAGATACCACGAGTGCAAGTCCTCCGAGTGTTTCGACGTTATAGACGGCTTCTGTTACCACCTCATCGATTGCAATCGTGTCGTCTTCGACGATCACTGTCTCTGGAACGGTGGAAAGACCAACATTAAAGTACGGATTAACGAGATGAGCCGTTCCGCTTTCTGGAGGAATTAAAGTTTGTGCATCTAATCTATTTGCGAGCGCCTCATAGGTGCTAAAGGGAAGAACGCTGTATGAAAACTCTAATCCAGTGTCTTCTTCGACTCGAACATTCTTAGCAGGAATACGCGCTTCAAACTCGACGATTGACGGATCTATTTCCTGTGCTTCCCCTTCCCACATGAAGGTGAAGGGGGCAAAATTGGATACGTCTCGTTCAATGTTATAGTAGGTTCCAAATACTGCTCCGCCTGCCGTCATCGTGGCAGCGCTCAAGGTTGCAATGATTGTGAGCGTTCGTGCATTTGCACGAATACGAGAGAGTAATTGCGACATCGTCCATGAATGCAATCCTTTCCACGCAAAGCTGCGCTTCTTTTTAAGCTGGTGTAGCACGGTGATGAACACGTACTGAAAAACGAAAAACGTGCCGATAACGGTTAACCCGATAATGAGAAGCGGAGTCGCTATTCCAAAGTATCGCCATATGTCTGAGGTTGCTAAATCTTCTAGAGCGATCCAATAGCCGGCGCCAAGTAAGACGAAGCCAAACAACGTTAAAATAATACGCGATTTTGGTAGCGCCTCGCCCTTCTTTTCTGCGTGAAATAGTTCGAGTAAGGATACGCGATAAATGAGGGAGTATCCTTGAACTGACGTCACAAAAAAGATGATGGAAAAGACGAGTGCAGTATGAATGACTGCCTGCAAAGAAAGTTCTACAGCGCCAAGTGCGCCTAGGTCTAACCCCATTAGCTGAAGCAGTAGCAGGATAAAAACTTGAGAAAAAAGAAACCCAAACCCGATTCCGATCATGAGGGAAAGGAGTCCGATCACCATATTTTCCACAAAAAGCATGAGGCCAATGGTTGGTTTACGCACGCCGAGTAAGGAGTAGAGTGCGATCTCCTTTTTACGCTTTTTTGTAAAGAAGGCGTTGGAATAGAGAATAAAGACGGCGACAAAAATGAGTAAGACAAAGGACGCGGCGTTCATTAATCCGCTTATTTGCGAGGAAACCTCCGAAAGGGAGAGGATCTCGTCGCTGTAGCGGAGGGCGACGAACGTAAAGTAAATACTGATCGCAAAGACAGTAGAGCCGATGTAAAGTCCGTAGCTTTTTAAGTTGCGTCGTAGGTTGCGATAGGCAAGCTTAGTAATGGTCATCAGATCCACCACCTGTTTGAGCAAGCTCTGCTAAGATTTGTTGGAAAAATTCGTTACGCGTTTTCGTACCACGATACAGCTCTCTCGATACCTGACCGTCCTGAATAAAGAGAATACGGCGGCAAAAGCTTGCCGCGTAGGCATCGTGCGTCACCATCATGATGAGCGTTTCCTCTGTCTCGTTGAGCTTTTGCATACGACTCAGTAAGTCCGTTGCTGATTTTGAATCGAGTGCACCCGTTGGCTCATCCGCTAAGATTAGCTTTGGATTCGTAATGATGGCGCGACTTGCGGCAGTACGCTGCTTTTGACCGCCTGACAGCTGGTACGGATACTTGTTTAATAGGTCGTCTATGTGGAAGGCTTCTGTAATTGCCTGTAAACGTTCGTCAATCTCGTTAACGGAGCTCTTTGCTAGAGCTAAAGGTAGAATAATATTTTCTCTCACCGTAAGAGAGTCTAAGAGATGATAATCTTGAAAGATAAAGCCGAGATGACGCCTTCTGAAGTCAGCGAGCTGTTTATCCTCTAAGCTTGCGATTTGTTGCCCGTCGATCGTAATGTCACCGGACGTTGGGGCATCGATTGTGGCGAGCACGTTTAGGAGCGTTGATTTACCGGACCCGGATGGTCCCATGATCCCTAGAAACTCACCGTGCTCGATCGTAAAGGAGATATCCTTTAAGGCGTGCGTTGCCTGCTCACCTTTGCCGTATTGTTTATGGACGTTCGTTACCTGTACAAATGCTGTCATTTGTAGCACCTCTTTCGTCTGTTCGTTTGTATACTCCTACTTTATCCACTAGCTCTTAACGGAGCCTCACGTCAACCTTAAAAAATCCTTACATCCCTGGTATTTGCTTAAGAGCCTGTTATGATGGAAGAAACAAGGATAACGGCTAGGAAGGATGACGAGTATGAGTAAGCCTCGTATTTTAGTAGTAGATGATGAGCAGGATTTATGTACGCTGATTACGAAAGCGTTAGAGAAGGAAGGCTTAACAGAGGTGCAAACAGCAGGAACCGTTGCGGATGGATTCGAAGCGTTTCGGTCCTTTCAACCAGATATTGCGATTTTGGATATTATGCTTCCAGATGGACAGGGCTTTGACTTGTGCAGTCAAATACGCGAAGAATCACGAATTCCGATCTTGTTTTTGTCCGCAAAAACGGATGAGGTTGATAAGATTTTAGGGCTTGCGATCGGCGGAGATGACTACATCACGAAGCCGTTTAGCCCGAAGGAAGTGGCGTATCGGGTCAAGGCGCAGCTTAGACGCGCAGGTGTGTATGCAGCGACACCGAGTGTGGAGCTGGAGGAGACGAAGCGAACGGTCGGACGATTTACGATTGACGCTTCGGAGACAGAGGTTACGAAGGACGGGAAGCGGCTTGACCTTACGGCGAAGGAGGTTGGGCTCATGGCCTGCTTTATGCGCAATCCAAATCGCATTTTAAGTAAGGAGACGCTTTTTGAAGCGGTGTGGGGCGAGGACTTTTTTGGAGCCGATAACACACTGATGGTGCACATAAGGCGCTTAAGAGAAAAAATCGAGGATACGCCATCAGAGCCTACGTGCATTCGCACAGTGAAAGGCCTTGGCTATCGATTCCAGGATAAGTAGGGGATACACATGAAGTGGAAGCTAACTGGACGCTACCTGTTTTCGGTTGTGACAATCGTCTTGATCGTAGTTGTAGCAAATATGTTTATTATTGCTGCATTTATTCTTTATCAAAATGATTCGGGAGCAGGGGAAGTAGGTAGTGATTCTGCAGAAGAATTCACACGTCAATTTAGTCAATATATGGAGCTGGAGGACGGGGATCCTGTTGTGAATACAGAGGGGACCGAGGCGCTTCAGGAGTACGACGCATGGCTACAGATTTTAGACAGTGACGGCGATGTGGTTACGTCTTACTTTGCTCCAGATACAGTGCTCGATTCTTACAGCCCCATTGAGCTCGTGCATAACTATAAATATATGGACGATGAATTTAACACGTACTTTTTAGGTGCGTTTGAGGACTATAGCTATATTGTGGGGATTCCGTATTCGGAGGAAGCTCGCTACGTGCTCATGCTCAATGCTGGCTCCTTTTTTGAAGTTGCCTCTCGTGCAGTGGTCATCATGCTGGCGGTCAATATCATCATTGCGGCAATCGTCGGCCTGCTATTTAGTACAGGCTTAACGCGTCCTGTAAACGCCATGATCGATCGCATCTCGCAGTTAAAAAAGCAGAATTTTGATAACGTGAAGGTGCGCCGCCCCGGTATTTTCCGTCCGGTATTCGCGAATTTGCAGGAGGTTGCCACGACCTTGCGCGAGCACGAGGAGGAGCGCGCCAAGCTTGAGAAGATGCGCGAGGAGTGGATCGGCAACGTCTCCCACGACGTCAAAACGCCTCTCTCCTCTGTCCAAGGCTACGCAGAGCTCCTCATGGACGACGAGGTGAGCCCGGCCGAACGCAAGGAGTACGCCGAGGTCATCCGCCGCCAGTCCGTTTACATGAAGGACTTGCTAGATGACCTAAGCCTCACCATGCGTTTAAGAAACAACGAGCTCCCTCTGCAGCTGACAGAAAATCGCGTCGAACCTTTCGTGAAGGAAATTGTAATTGGACTTTTAAATGATAAAGCGTTCGAGCATCGCTTCATTTCCTTTGTGGGAGAAGCACCTGGAGTGATTGTCCGCTTTGACGCCCATTTAATGAAGCGAGCTATTTTAAACTTTATCCATAATGCGCTCCTGCATAACGAAGACGACGTAGAAGTAGAAGTGACGGTAACAGATCGCTTCATCCGCATATCCGACAACGGTAAAGGCATGGACGACGATCCGGAGCAAGTCTTCGAACGCTACTACCGCGGCACGAATACAGCCAACACTACCGGCACAGGCCTCGGCATGGCCATCGCCCGCGACATCATCGTCGCGCACGATGCACGCGTCGAGCTCACGTCAGAGCTAGGCAAAGGAACGACGGTTGTGATTTGGTTTGGAGAGGGGATGCATACCACCTAGCGCGTTGCCACTATTATAGGAGGTTCATCAATGAAGCATTTATTCTTATTTGGAGGGGGACCTCCTTTTACACATAAGCTTGCACAGCTATTTACGAAAGTCCGAAAATCAGAGTCTCCTGTCATTTTTCTCGTCCTCGAAAGAGAAGTATGGGCAGACTTCATTCCTTACTATGCTGACTTACTAAAAGCGAACCGTGTGCAGGAATGTCGCTTCTTACCTCTTCCAACGACAGACATAGACGAGGCGGTTGCAGCTATTGAGCAGAGCTCCGGCATCGTGATAGGCGGTGGCGATACGAATCGATACGCGGACTCCATCGTAGATACACCAATTAATAAAGCTATCCATGCACATTATCAGGCTGGTCATCCCGTCGCTGGATTTTCTGCCGACGCATTAATTACTCCCGAGAGATGCGTAATCTCGGCCAAGGATAATGACGAGCGGGAGCTACAGTCGCGGCCCGGACTTGGATTGTTTGGCGATATGCTCATCGCCCTCCATTATTCCGAGTGGGACGAAGAGATGCATGTAAGAAAATCGGTGCAAACCTACTCTCCTCAGCAAAACCTTGCATTAGACGAGCAGACTGGCGCGTACTTTAGAAACGGCGAGCTAGTGGAAGTAGATGGAGCTGGTGGCGTGTATACGTTAGAAGAGGGGGAGATCCATCGTGTCGAATAGATTCAAACACATAAGCCTCACCATTATCAGGTATCTATTAAACACCATAACTGGAACCGTCGTTTTATTCATGTCTCTGTGGATGAGTGGACCTGGAATAGCGGAGACAGATGAACCTACGTACAGATTGTATTTCATGCTAGGATTTGTACTGTGGGCCATAGGGGCATTCCTACAAATAAAGCCATCAATGCGCAAGGTGGGCGTTATCTTGACGCTGATTCCGTTTCTCTTTTGGGTAGTTTTCATGGCGATGGCTGTATATTCATAAAATAGGTTGAGAGAACAACGATATGTAGCCTTCTTTTAATACATGAGTGTCTAAGAGCAATAAACAAAAGGAGTCCGATCTCTACCTTCTATCAGAGAGACCGAACTCTTTTTTTTATTCCAGATCAAATCGCTTCCTCCGACTAACACGATAGCGAACCGCACTATAACAAACAAAAAACACCAACGCCGTCAGTAAAATCGGGACAAAGTTTGCCACTCCAACACTAATACTAAAGCCATCAACGGAGTGTCGCTCCAAAAACAAACTCCCAAAATACATCGTATAGTACCCAGCCTCCTGATAGAGAAATGTCATCGCCAACAGCGCGACCACTACACAGGAAATCACCACAACAATCGTTTCTGCAAAGCTATTCCAAATGATGTGTCTCCCACTACTCATAGCACGAATCCTCCTTGTTTAGGCTGAGGTAATCAAGCCCATGATAAAGCTCAGCATCGAAAACGCAAACAGCACACACAAAATCAATAACGGCACATTAAACTCACGGCGAATGAGCGTCAGCAAACTAAAAATACCGAGTGCTACCACGGTCGCACCACTCAAAACTGTCTCAAACATACTCGGCAACGCAATATTAAATAGGTTGAGGCCAATAGACAGGTAGATGAGCGCAGCTGCAATCGTAAACGCAAAAATCTTCGTTTGAGATGTCACGTAATCGATTAGCTGGTTCGACTTCACCCGAAACGATCCAAGCACATCGCGCTGCTTAATCTTCGTGAGCTCTCCGTTCAACCGCGGATAAATCGGCTGCATATAAGGCGCCTTGCCATCCAAACTCTCCTGCCCCCAAGGGAATTCCTCGCCACCGACAGGGAACGTCATCGAAGCAGTCGGGTCCTCCCGATCGATATAAGCTGGCGTCAGCTCACGCTCGGGATCAATCGAAAACACCACACGACCAGACTCAATCTCTCCAAAGTAGCGGGCGCGGTTCCGAAACGCTCCCCACCTTACAATCGAACCAATGTTACGCAAAGGATGCCGGAAAAACGTATACATCGAAACACTCACATCAAGCGGCATCCAACCCTCCTCCTCGATATAGACTTCGTTCCACGCATGCGGCTGGAACGACCCCTTAAACGCACCAACCATCACCCGGGCGGGAATACCGAGCGACCGACAGTACGACGCGATCATCGCCGACAGCTCCCCGCAGTCACCTTTACCGGTGTTGAGCGTAATCCCCGTACCGCGCCCCTTAATCTGCGAGGAATACCTAAAGCTCTCTTTTACGTGAGAAAATATGGCGAACACTTTCTCCTTTACAGTAGATGCGTCGATTGTGATCTGTTCGGCCTTCTGTTTTGTCCCTTCATCCACAGGAACGAGCGCACTGTTTCGCAGGAAGTACTGGCGCGCTTCCTCCGTCAGCGCGGACGCACGAGGCGATGAATAATTCGCCTCGTAGCGCAGGCTCTCCTTCGCGTCGAGCCTAAAATAAAACAGCTCCCCCAGAAAAGGATGCGCCTCCTCATGAGACGGCTCCACATGTGTAAACTGTATATCCGTCGTGCCAGGAGCTGCAGAAAGCCACAGCTCCATCGGCGCATCGCTCCGATTTTCATACGTATACGTGATTCTTGATGAGTCCATCCGTGTCACTCCTTCAAGCTTATTGGTTATTATACGGAGTAACTGCAAGAGTGGTTTCAAGTAAATGGGAAATTTAGTGGTTTGTTGTGGGGGAGCAGTTTAAACCATTGAACAGTGCGATAGATGCGTAACCGCGCAAGTTGAGGCGGGAACTGCGTAAGTTAAAAGGTCAACTGCGCGAAAATCAGAGCGGATCGCGCGAAAAAAGTGTGCGACCGCGTAAGGAGAAAAAAACCGCGCAAGTTGAGGCGGGAACTGCGTAAGTTGAAGGGTCAACTGCGCGAAAATCAGAGCGGATCGCGCGAAAAAAGTGTACGACTGCGTAAGGAGAAAAAAACCGCGCAAGTTGAGGCGGGAACTGCGTAAGTTAAAGGGTCAACTGCGCGAAAATCAGCATGAATCGCGCGAAAAAAGCGGCTTAAACAGAGTCAAACCACTTTGCCTAAGCCACGCCCGTATCTAAACTACCTAAATCCAGTCTAAAAACCTCTTTATTTCCTTATCCCAGAAGTTCCATTCGTGTCCGCCTGGTCCGTCTGAATAAGTTAGCGCAACTCCAGAGTCTTCAGCAACTTTCTTAAATGTCAGGTTATCCTCATACAAAAAGTCTTCCGTCCCGCATGACTGATACAGTCGCGGTAGCGACGCGGCTTTATTTTCACGAAGAAGGTGAAGGAGATCATTGTTGGTTCCAGTGATATCTGTATTTTCTCCAAACGCGACAGTGAAGGGATTCTCCATCTGCAGTCGCGAGGCCATGTCTAGCGCGCCGGAGAAGGAGCCGGCTGCGGCGAAGCGGTCCGGGTGGTTGAGCGCAAATCGGAAGGCACCGTAACCGCCCATCGATAGACCTGCGATAAAACGATCTTTTGGCTCGGTGGAAACCGGGAAGACGCTCTCGATAAAGCTCGGAAGCTCCTCCCCTATGTACGTGCCATAAGCATTGCCGTGCGCCATATCGACATACGCGCTGAAATCGGCATTAGGCATGACCACCGCGATCCCCTTTTCCTCCGCGTAGCGCTCAATCGAGGATAAACGTAGCCAACAGGAATGATCGTCCGTAGCACCGTGAAGCAGGTAGAGAACCGGGAATGTTTTTCGTTCGTAGGTCACATTCTGAGCGGTTGTAGGATCGAGTGCATTCATACCAACAGGAAGCAGAATATTAACAGACGTCTGCATCATCAAAGCCTTTGATTTAAAGCTAGTTTGAAAAAGTGCCATAGAAGAATTCCGCCTTTCGAATAGGTAAAGTAAATTAAGTATAGCGTGAAAGAAGCTGATCTGTATAATTTAACAAATGAATCAGTGATGGACGCTTGGGAATGCAGGTTTGCTGTATAAAGTGGAAGAGCAAACGAAGCCCGAGTAGGAATAAACAGAGGCCGCCGAGGCGCAAGGAGAGCAGTAGAAAGTGCAAACAAGGTTGACAGGGGCACAAAGAGATACCGAAGGCACATACTAAAGACAAAAAAATCTAACAATTCCCACAAATTAGTTGCCATCCTCTTCCATCTATGATAATCTGTAAAAACAGATAGACAATCTGCATTTGCAGATCATCTTAGAAGGAGGGATTACATTGAGTAAAGATCCGCTCAATATTACCGTCAAACAGGCTAAACTTCTTGGAAGCGCCCTCCGCGTCAAAATCATGAAGCAGCTCTTTGAAGAGCCAAAAACGGCAAAGCAGGTGGCTACAGAGCTTGATCATACTCCTGGCAACGTTCATTATCACATCAAAAAGCTTCTCGAAGGAGAGCTTCTAACACTTGTGGAGGAGCGCAAGGTTGGCGGCGTGATGGAGAAGTACTACCAGTCTGTAGCGGGGACTTTCTACGCACCAGATGAAGCAAGAGATCCTGTTTTAAGAGAGAGCTTTGATTCTGATCATACAACCTCTCTTATGACGAGAGTAGAGCTTACCACTAGTGAGAGAGATCAGATGCAGGAGGAGTTCGCTGATTTTCTCGAAAAATGGGTGGAACGAAGTACGAAGGCAGTCGGAGAGGCACGTCAGGAGTACAGCGTAGGTATCAATATCGTGAGCACAAAACCTAAATACGAAACGAATGGAGAGGATGACTAACATGATCACATTTCCAGGACATACGTTAGAACAGTTTTTCAATACATATACGATTACAAACTTTACGGTAGCGGCGGACGAGTCACGTATTCTTTTTTCAACGAATTTAAATGGCAAGATGAATATTTGGTCGATGGACGGACAGGGTGGCTATCCATCCCTGTTTACGCAAACAGAGCAGGACTGCTCGGCTTTAAAAGAGGATCCAGAAAAGCGTTTTGTCATCGGCGGATTCGATCACGACGGAGATGAAAATCATCACCTCTATGCCATGCCTTATCAAGGTGGCAAAAAGCAAAAGCTTGTGGAAGGAGAGGAAAGTGACAAGTTTTTCTTCTCGCAGCTAAATAAGCATGGTAATCGGATGTATTACAGCACAAGCCAAGGCAATCCAAGCTTTTTAACTGGCTACAGACTAGACCTAGAGTCTGGCGAAAAGACACACCTTTACGACGGAGAGGGCGGCGCAACAACAATTGCCGCAGTTTCACCGGATGAAAAATGGATCGTCACTCAAAAGCTATTAGCTAACACATACATTAAAGCCGAACTGATTCACACGGATACTGGCGAAAAGCGTGATCTGAGCGGGAATCCAGAAGATGTACATGTTATCGGAGACGCCGTATTCGCAGATGACAGCACGCTCTATTTACTCACAAACGAGCAGTCTGAGTACGATTACGTCGTTAAATATGATCTCGCAACGGGAGAGCGCCAACCATTTTTCTCCCTAGACAAAGAGAGCGTCCAACACATTCACTGGCATAACGAATTCAACAGCCTTTTTGCTACGACTGAAAAAGGGGTAGAAGACAGTCTTTATCGCGTACATACAGACGGTTCGCATCAAAAGTTAGACTGTCCAGTGAAAGCGATCGATCAGGTGAGTATCGCAAAAAGCGGGAACATCTATGTACTCGGTACGTCGGCAACAGATCCCAAAAACCTTTACGTGCATAAGGATAGTACGTGGACAAAGCTAACGCGCAACCAAGTACCTGGTGTCACAGAGAGTGAGATGGTGGATCCGGATGTAGTAACATACGAGTCCTATGATGGGAAGCAAATCGAAGCGCTCTGGTTTGAGGCCAAGGAAGAAAATAATAATGGTCACGTCATCTTTTGGCCGCACGGTGGTCCACAGGCGTCGGAACGAAAAACGTTCCGCGCGATGTTTCAGGTGATTCTGCAAGAGGGCTACTCTATCTTTGCTCCGAACTTCCGTGGAAGCACAGGCTATGGCGCAACCTTTACGAAGCTCGTGGAAGGTGATTGGGGAGAAGGACCGCGCCTCGACTGCGTAGCAGGAATCGAGTGGTTATTCGAGACAGGGAAGTGCGACCGTGATCGTCTATTCTTGATGGGTGGAAGCTACGGAGGCTACATGGCACTCCTTTTACACGGTAGACATACGGATTATTTCCGTGCTGTCATCGACATATTTGGCGTATCGAATCTATTTACCTTCATCAACTCTGTCCCAGATCACTGGAAGCCAGTCATGGCTCGTTGGGTCGGAGACCCTGAAAAGGACAAAGATCGTTTAGAAAAAGATTCTCCTATCACGTATTTATCAACGATGACGCGCCCTATGCTCGTTATTCAAGGAACGAACGATCCACGTGTCGTCAAAGAGGAGAGCGATCAAATCGTGGAAGCCTTACAGAAACAGGGCACAGACGTTGACTATATGGTACTAAAAGACGAAGGCCACGGATTTTCGAAAAAAGCAAATGAGATCCGCGTCTATAAAGAGATTTTAGGATTTTTAGCAAAGCATCGAGCTTAGCATGAACAGACGGAGGTGAGTATGGTGCGAATCATTACGGACGACGTAACACATGTAGCTGTAATCGAGCTTTTAGAGGATCACATTCGTAGCATGCAGGCGCATTCTCCCCCTGAAAGTAAACATGCGCTCGACCTAGAAGGATTGCGCGCATCGGAAATCACCTTTTGGACGATGTGGGATGGAGAGGAATTGCTTGGCTGTGGCGCACTGCGAGAATTAGATGCAAAGCATGGCGAGATCAAGTCGATGAAAACATCGTCTGCTCACCTCCGCAAAGGAGTAGCAAAGCGCATGCTCCTTCACATCTTGAAAGAGGCGAAAGCGCGTGGGTATGAGCGAGTGAGTTTGGAAACAGGATCTATGGCAGTATTTCAGCCTGCATGTAGATTGTACGAAAGAGAAGGCTTCGTTCAGACAGGTCCATTTGCTTCGTATAAAGAGGATCCTAACAGTTTGTTTTTTACGAAGGAATTGTAGAAGGTAAGGGAGAGTTCATTTCGATCTACGCTTTTAAGGAACTTTTAACCCGTTGGTTCGTATATGTAAGTAGGAGACTTACTACTTTCTAGAGGAGGAATTTTCAGTGTAAAAGGACACTTCAGACAAAAGGTTAGCAGTAAGCACATTTGCAGGCTGGGTAGTTGATTCGGTTGTATATATTCCTAAGTTAGTATTGGCGATCCTTCGGGGTGCGTAAGTTAGGATGTTGCCATACGCGTAGGAAGGGATGGAGAGGGATAACCTCTTCGTCCCTTTTTTTTGATGTGTATGACTCCATTCAAATAAATGGGTAAAAACCCCTTTTGAAATCATTTAACATCCATTAAAATGGATAATTTGCACAACCTGCGCTCGTTTTGGCACAACATCCCTTCATTTTTGCACAAAGCACCGCCAATTTAGCACCACCCACTCGCATTTCAGCACTACCCCACTTCACCTCGCCAGCCCAAATCTACCCCCCCTCACCCATTCACATCCCATTCATAATCTTTACCTTCCCACAATTCATCAACAATATGAAAAAATGTAAAGACTACTCAAACCCATTCAGAACAGTTGTTCAGCGAATTTGTTATATGTCTACTGTCAAAACATGCTAGTAAAATCTCTGTAAACATCCTGTAAATCGTCCCATACGTGCACGCATATCTATTAGACTTGTGGACGTAAAGATAACTCTAGGAGGTTGAGCATGAAAAGAAAAGTAGCGTTAGCAGGTTTAGCAGGAGTAGTGTTAACACCATCCATTGTGGCACCGGTAGCAGCAGAAGAGGCACCGCATGACCAGGAGAACGGCATGGATACGCCTGAGTCTGGTGAAGAAGGGGCAGAAGAGCCAGACGGAGATTCTCAAGGTGACGATGAAAACGACTCGCAGGAAGACCAAAACGAAGAAGCTATGCAAGATGAGGCAACTGACATCGTTCAGATCCCTGACGAAACATTAAAAGCAGAGTTACTCGATTTACTTAACCTTTCCCCGGAAGACGAGATCACGGCTGAAGTAGCGGCAACTTTCACAGACCGCATTCGTATTCGCGGAGCAGGTATTCGTGACCTAACAGGTATCGAAGCATTCACAAGTGTTACGGAAATGGACTTTCGAAATAACGATATCGAAGACATCGTGCCGCTTGCAACTCTTATTCAGCTTGAATCACTTAGTCTACGTGGCAACAACGTTATTGACATTAGCGCACTATCTGAGCTCCTATCATTAAAGGATCTGGAATTGCGTGAAAATGCTATAACTGATATCACAGCTTTAATGCAGATGACTGAACTAACAGAACTTGATGCTCGTGATAACAACATTACCAGTATCGACTCACTCGCAGACCTTACAAAGCTCACAGTATTAAGCCTCCGTAACAACAACATCACGGACATTGGCGCCCTTTCCGAGCTTACCAATTTAACAGAGCTCAACCTCCGCAATAACGTGATCTATGACATTACCGCTCTATCTGGCATGACAGAGCTAACCGAGCTAGACTTGCGTTCAAACGATATTACCACTATAGACGCGCTTCAAAACCTTACAAAGCTTGTGGACTTGAGCCTTCGTGAGAACAGCGTGTCCGATATTTCACCACTCGCGAATCTTACAGCGCTGACGGACCTTCAGCTACGTGAGAATAATATCGTCGACCTTACGCCGCTCTCTACGTTAACGAATTTAGAAGATCTTAACCTACACACAAACCAAGTGGTAGACCTAGCTCCACTTACTACTTTAGAAAATTTAGAAGCACTTAACCTAAGACGTAATAACATTACTAATCTAGAACCACTAAGCCAGCTACGTGGTATTCGTGACCTTGTTTTACGAGATAACAACATAACGGATCTATCACCAATTGCAGAATTAGACTTAAGAGATGCTTTAGAGTTAGATGGTAACTCTAACTTACGTGATCTGACTCCGATTGCACCAAAATACGATTCCATCGACTACGTTGACTTTGTGCTAGAAAAGAATCGACTAGCGGTGGATATTGACGCCGACATTGTTACAGGAACAGAACGTGAAGCGTCCCTTCTTGAGACCATTTATGAGGCGAATGCCTACATTCCAAATGCTACGATTCGTGAAAGCAAGTTCCGCGGTATGGCAAATGGTGCATTCCCATTCCTACGTGGAACAACAAATATCTATTTTTCTGACGTACAATCAGGAAATGTTTGGATTCCGGAAGCATGGAAGCAGCAGGACGGCCTAAACACGTGGATCACAGCGGACTTCCACATCGAAAATGTTGGATTCTTTGGCAATCGTCAAGGTTCTGTCTATGATTTAAATGACTTTGATGAGTCTGGGATTGCTCCGTTCTACTATGACCTGACTCGTTTTGCAACAAGTATGTATCTCATGAATGACGCTGCAAAGGGCCTCCAACTTACTAGAGAAGAGATCCAAGATTCGGTCGAGGTCTTTGCGAATTCCTACAAGGAGGCTATTGCACAAGTCGAAAGTGGTGCTGTTGACGTTGATACAATCGCCAAAACGAGTGCCAACCTGACAGGATTTGTTGCAGAAACCGCTGAAGAAGTTGAAGGCGAAGAGACAGCACTAGTCCTCAACCGTTGGACAACGCGTGACGCGGACGGTAATCGTATCTTTGATCCAAATTACGGACGTACGTCACCGGTAACCGCACAGGAGCGTCAAGCTATCCAAAACAACTGGAATGACTATATCGATAGCCTTCCAGCTGAGATTTTAGAAGAAAAGGGTCGCGACTACTTCCAGTTTAAAGATATCGTGCGCCGTGACAATGCTGGGCTAGGCTCCCTTGGTGTTGACCGCTACTACGTACTCATCGAAGGTGATACGGATGCAACGGGCGACGATATTGTACTGGATGTCAAAGAGCAACTATCCTCTGTTCTTGAGGAAACAGGGATCACATCCTTCGATGAAGGAACGTTTGCTACTGATGCAGACCGTACACTAACTGGAATGTCTCTTATGCACAATCAGCCAGACATTCATTGGGGAAAGATGAACGCTTCAGGCAAGTCCTTCTTAGTAAAAGAACGTTCGCCATTTAAAGATGAGTTCGACGTGTCTTCCTTCTGGTCGAAGCAAGAGTTTGATGACTATTTAACAGATACAGCTACCGTGTTAGCTTACGGACACGCTCGATCTACAGAAGGATTCGCCTCTGCCGCAAACGCAGCTTTTGAAGAGCTAACGACCTTCAATGACGACCTGATTCGCTCTGCAGAAAGCTACTATAAACAAACTGTTTACGATCATGACTTCTTCCAAGCAGCATTAGACAATGGCGATGTATCCTTTGCAAACCCATCGCAAGGAACGCCAGTTGTCCCTGGTCCAACTCCGCAGCCAGAGCCGGAGCCAACACCTGAGCTTGATCTAGACCAAGCGGAGGAAGAAGCAGTTAACGGTATCTTTACGGTTGATGCAACAGACGAAGAGAGTGTGACAGTAGAAATTCCATTAAGCTTCACAGAGTCTACCATCATTGACGAAATCCATGTGGAAGCAGCAACAGGTAGCTATGCGTTGCCACTTGATGTGCTAGCCGATTACGGAGTAGAGGGCACAATCGACATAAGTATCGACAAGCAAGAGATGACACCAACTCTCACTGATTTGTTTGAAAATGAAGACGTGGAATTACTATCTGCACCTGTAAAGTTCTCTGTTTTTGTTACTGTTGATGGCGAGCGTGAGGAAGTGAAGAGCTTCGGTTCTCGTTATGTAAAGCGTTCGATCCAAACGGATGTAGACGTAAGCGAGGTACGCTATGCTACTGCGATTACCATTACAGAGGATGAGGAGTTACAGTTTGTACCTAACGTCGTCCAAGCTCCTACATCAGTCGATATTTATCGCAATCAAAACAGTGTGTATGCTGTGGTTGCTACCGAAAAATCATTTGAGGATGTAGCGGAGCACTGGGCCAAGGAGCCTGTATCAAAGCTTGCTTCCCAATTCGTCGTGTTTGGTAAGACGGAGTCGGAATTTGCGCCGAATGACAACTTAACTCGCGCTGAGGCGGTGACGTTGTTGACGCGTGCACTTGGCTTAACGAACGTTGATGGATTTGAGGCGTCTTACTCAGACGTAGCTGATGATGCGTGGTACGCTGATGCAATTGCGGTTGCTTCAGAGTTTGAGCTTGTTATTGGTAATCCAGACGGTGCGTTCCGTCCTAGTGATAACGTGACGCGTGAGGAGCTTGCAGTGATGATCCAGCGCGCGGTATCATTCCTGCACGGTGAGCTTGCTGGCGATCGTACGCTGACATTCGCGGATGCGGATCAGATTGGTCCATGGGCAACGGAAGCTGTGGATCTCATGGTTGCGCTGGAGATTATGCAGGGCAAGGGTCAAGGCATCTTTGATCCAAAAGGTCACACGACACGAGCGGAAGCAGCTCAAGTGACGAATCAATTTTTACAGCTTTTAAGATAAGAAAATGAGGTAACAGAAGAGGGGCACTGCCTGCGGAAGTTCGAATTCCGCAGGTGGTGTTTTTTTGGTTTTCATTTCTTTTTATCATAGTTTAAATACATTAAAATGGATAATTTGCACAACCTTCCCTCGTTTTGGCACAATATCCTGTTATTTTTGCACGACATCGACCCGATTTAGCACTACTCTCCGCCAATTTAGCACACCATAAAAAGTTGCCCAACATATTGCTGCCAAAATCCAAAACCCAAGCAATTCCAAACCAAAAGGGCCCAGCGCTCCTGCGCCGGGCCCTTTTCCATCTATCAATACTTCGTCTTTTTATGCTGCTGAGTAACCTTCTTCCACTTATCTCGTGCGGCTTTCTCTAACACTTTATTGCCTTTACGCTCCATAAAAGCAAGCTCTCGCAAGAGTTTCTGATATGACGCAAAGCGCGCCTCGTCAAGCTCTCCGCCCTCGATCGCCGCCTGCACCGCACAGCCGGGCTCGCTCTGATGCGAGCAGTCATTAAATCGACATGTCCGTGCTAACGCCTCAATATCCGGGAAGCCATGATCATTCGACTCGGACGCCTCCCAAAGCTGGAGCTCACGCATCCCAGGCGTATCAATTAACAGCGCGCCACTTGGAAGCGGAAATAGCTCGCGATGCGTGGTCGTATGCCGCCCGCGGTCATCATCCTCGCGCACGTGACTCACCACCTGCACCTCCGCGCCGAGCAACACATTCGTTAATGTCGACTTACCAGCACCCGACGATCCAAGTAGCACAACCGTCTTACCAGCACCCAAATACGGTGCAAGCTCCTCAATACCGGACTGCTCAAACGCGCTCACAACATGCACAGGCACGCCAAACGCAATCTCCTCCACCTGACGCTTCTTATCCGCCGCATCCTCACTCAAATCCGCCTTCGTCAGCACAAACACCGGATTCGCGCCACTCTCATACGCCATCACCAAATAGCGCTCCATCCGCCGTAAATTAAAATCCCGATTCAACGCACTCACTAAAAACACCGTATCAATATTCGACGCAATAATCTGTTGCTCTGGCACCGTCCCAGCACTCTTTCGGGAGAAAAAGGAGGAACGAGGCAAAACCGCATGGATCGTTGCCTTTCCTTCTTCGGGGCGAGCATCGACCAGTACCCAGTCTCCTACAGCCGGTAAATCAATTCTACTAAGAGCTTCGAAGCGAAGCTTGCCAGACAGTTCCCCATGTAGCTCGCCAGATTCAGAAGCAAGCCTGTAAGCATTTTTTTGTTCAACCAGCACTCTCGCAGGCACGAAGCCTTCATGCTGGAAGCTTTCCTTCGCTGCTGCAAACGTGTCATTCCAACCGTAATCTCGTATATTCAATGTGATTCCTCCTGATTTTTGGGTACAAAAAAAGACCGTACGAAACGGTCCTCTTATCCCATATGAAATAATAGTAGTCCGATCCTAAACGTAGGTCGGCACATCTCATTCGTCAGGAGTTACATTTATCCTTAAAAACCCGTACTCTCGGAACGAGGATGTGCCGCATATGCAATTAATGGTGTTGTAGCAGTAGTATATACACGCATAAAACATCCCTCGCTTTCCGTAATTTGTATATTCATCGTAGCATAGAAGGAAGAAGGTTGTACAGAGTAAATGTAAAACAAATGAACTAGCCTTGCTATCCCTAGGCCCTTCGCTTATCCTAAAAGGCAAAGAGGTATTTTTTGTTAAGGGGTGGCTGATGAATGAAGCCTAAAATAGAAGATGTGGCAAAGCTCGCTGGAGTTTCTCCCACAACTGTTTCACGTGTGTTAAATAATCGAGGCTATATTGGAGAAAAAACGAGACAAAAAGTTGACGAAGCAATTAAGGAATTAAACTATTATCCGAACGAGGTAGCACGATCATTGTTTGGAAAAAAAACGAATCTTTTAGGAGTCATTTTTCCTACCACAAGCAATCCCTTCTATGGACAGCTGATTTTCCATTTAGAAACATTAGCTTCAAGCCTTGGATACAAAGTATTGTTGTGCAATAGCCAAGGACGAGAGGATAAAGAAATCGAGTATTTAGAGATGCTCCAAAGACATCAAGTGGATGGTATTATTGCAGGAGCACATAATGAAGGAATTGAAGCTTACTCCATACCTGGACTACCAGTGGTTGGTGTAGACCGCTATTTCTCTGATACGATTCCGGTTGTATCTAGTGATAACTACGAAGGTGGTAGACTTGCAACAGAGCTCCTTATAAAGAGAGGTTGCTCTACCATCATTCACATTAACGGACCAATATCACTTAAAACCCCAGCTAACTTAAGACGCAAAGCGTATGAAGACGTTATGAAGGAACATGAACTTCCGCACCTCACCTATGAAATGGAGAGCGAAGAGACAGAGGAACGCGTGCTACAACAGCTATTTGATGCAAACCCTAAAGTAGACGGGATATTTGCAAGTGATGATATCATAGCTTCTAAAGTACTTCGCGTCGCTAAAACAAAAGGCATTCACATACCTAATCAAGTAAAACTAATAGGCTATGATGGAACTGAAACGCAACAACTCATGCTTCCAGAGCTCAGCACCATTTTACAGCCGATCAAGCTAATTGCAGAAAAGGCGTTAGACCTACTAATTAAACAAATTGAAGGTGGTAAGGAAGAAATACCATATGAGGTAGTGCTTCCTATTACGTTGCTAGAAAGCGAAACGACAAGATGATGTACGAATCTTGTCGTTTTTTTTATTTGTGTATTTTAATAAAATGTAGTCATAAATACATATTATACCCATGATACTTACTTCTCAAACGTTAAATATAGGCTATAATGAGTGTATATTAATCATAATAGTTCGCTACATAGAACGTAGATGGCTAATATCACAGGATATAAGACTTATAAAATACCGCTATATAACCTCCAACATATTTCAATATCCTGGATACTTTCTAGACAAAAAGGGGACGGTCTTGATGAACGCACTAACATCCATCTTTAAAAAGTCTATTCACTCCCAGCTTATTTTCTATTTCCTATTGGTCGGAATAGTACCGATGATTATTACATCTGTTTTGGTCTATCAATCCAGTAGTGAAGCCATTGTAGATAAAGAGCAGGAGCTTATGGAAACACAGACAGTCAATACGGTCTATTCCATGGAACAATGGCTAGAAAAACGTTTAGATGAAGTCAAAATTGTTGCAAGCTCGGAGGCTATTCAATCTGGAACGCTTGAAAGTCAGCTTCAGCTAATGAATGTGGTTCAAAGCCAAGATGATACATATGAAACGGTCGTGTTCACAGCACTTGATGGTATCGTAGCAGCTCATACAAACGAGGCCCAGATAGGAGTCTTAGACCTATCTGACCGTGATTATTTCCAAAACGGACTTAACGGCGAGGACACGATCTCAAGTGTCTTAACCTCAAACGCGACAGGGAATCGCATTGTGGTGGTGGCAACTCCCGTCGAATCAGCGACAGGTACGATTATCGGCGTCATGTCCGCTTCCGTTAACTTTGAGCAGTTGGTGGAGCAGTATTTACAGCCAGACGAAACCTCTCAAACAGATAGTGCGCTTATTTTTATTGATGACCAGGATATCATTCAGGCACATCCTGATCCTGAGTTAATCGGCGTTTCTTTAACAGAAGCAAATGTAAATGGAGAGCTTCTCACCATTTTCGAGCAGGGCAAGATCGAGACTGGCACGGAGCAAGTGGAGATTAATGGTGAGGATACGCTCATGAGTTATGCGCCGATCGAGCGCGCCGGCTATGGGATTTACATGATCACGCCGCTCGCGTCGATTCTCACTGTCGTCAATGCAATTCGCCTTGAGACGATCGTGATCATGGCAATCTCAGCCGTTGTCATTACCCTCCTTGCGATCTTTATTGCGAGAAACATGAGTCGACCTATTCGTACGATTACAGAGCAGGTGAAACGCATTGCTGCTAGTGATTTGACTGGAGACGATTTACGTATAAATAAACAGGATGAAATTGGCGTACTTGCGAGGAATATAAACGTTATGTCTCATAGTTTAAAAGAGATGGTGGATCATGTTAGTGACAGTGCAGAGCGCGTTGCGGCCTCCTCAGAGGAGCTGTCAGCAAGCTCGGATGAAGTGAGCCGATCGACAGAGCAGGTTACGTACTCCATTCAGCACGTTGCAAGTGGGGCTGAAACGCAATCTAATGGTATCAATGATAGCTCCCGAGCTATTGATGATGTGAACGAACGTATTCAGGCTATCGTCACCTCTGCTACATCGGTTTCGGGCGCTGCAGAGAATACGATTCACAAGGCAAAAGAAGGCGGCGAATCAGTTAGAAATAATGTCGTTAAGATGAATAAAATCAACGACTCCGTTACATCATCTGTTGTGATTACGAAAACGCTGGTTGATCGATCTAATGAAATATCGAGCATTTTAGAAGTTATTACTTCGATTGCGGAACAGACAAATTTGCTTGCGTTAAACGCAGCGATTGAAGCAGCAAGAGCTGGCGAACACGGCAAAGGGTTCGCTGTAGTAGCAGACGAAGTGCGAAAACTAGCCGAAAGCTCGCAGCAGTCCTCCGGTCAAATTTCGGAGATCATTGCAGAAATTCAACGAGAAATGAACCAAACGAATCAGGCGATGAACGGTGTAATGACGGAGGTAAAGGAAGGTCTCGTCATCGCAAACGAGACAGAAAATCACTTCCAAGAAATCATCAGCTCAACGAACGAAGTAGCGTCGCAAATTACAAGCATGGCAAGTACAACTATGCAAATATCTGATGAGGTGGAACGCGTTTCCTCTGCTTTCGCTGATATTTCGGCTGTAACCGAAAGCACCACAGCCAACGCAGAAGAAGTAGCCGCAGCATCGGAAGAGCAACTCGCAGCCATGGAGGAAGTAACCTCCTCTGCGCAATATTTAAGCCAGCTAGCTACAGAGTTAAAGGACGTCATTAGTAAATTTAAAGTGTAACAAAAGAAGCACCCCTTCCGAATTCGGCAGGGGTGCTTCTTTCTATGGTGTTGATAGTTGGTGGGGGTGATTACATGGGTGTTGGTTTCCTTTTGAATTTAATCGTGTCCATTTTTATGGATAATTTGCACAAAGTGCATTTGTTTTGGCACAAAACCGCCTGAATTGAGCACCACGGTCCACCGTTTAAGCACCACTCCCCAGCAATTTGGCACAGCCACGCCTCTCCGCGCAAACTCAACCTACCTTAGTCGACCAAACTCCTTCATCGCCTTAGCCATAAACACCGCCAATCCATCCCCGTATGCATCAATATTCTTCGTGAACCGCTCATCGGCAACGTACATCTCCCCAAGGCCAGCAAATGCCGCTTTTGAATACGTCCCAAAGTTAGCATTCAAATAGTGGAACCACTCCGCAATCGCCTCCTGCGAACGCGCAGATTCCGGCGACTCCGTCTGCATCACTTCAGCAAGCTTGCGATAAATCCGCTCCCACTCCTCGCCAAGCGCCTGTTGCTCAGCGTCCGACAGGGACTCCACACGCCGCTTCGACTCCTCAATCGGCGCATCGCCCCAACGCTCGCGGGCCTCCTGCTCGTACGTGTCATCCTTAAACGCCATGCCCTTAAATCGCTCCTCATTCGACATCGCAAACTCTCCCTTCTTCGACCTAATCGTCTTATCAATCGTCTCAATCATCTCGTTCAGCTGAGCCCGCCGCTCCATCAGCATCGAACGCTGCACGTCTAGCGCCTCAAGCGTCGAGTAATCCGGACTCGCTAAAATGCGCTTAATTTCCTTCAGCGGAAAATCGAGAGCACGGAAAAACAAAATCTGCTGAAGCTTTGCAATATCGGCGTCCGCATACAGTCGATAGCCAGCATCTGTCGTCGTACTCGGCACGAGTAAGCCAATATGATCATAGTGATGCAACGTCCGCACACTTATGCCTGTGAGATTCGCAAGCTCCTTTACCTGAAGACCCATTCACTCACCTCCATATCAACACTGTAAGCTATGACGTAACGTTAGAGTAAAGAGAGAAAACGTATTTATTTTGAGCGATTTATAAAATGAGAAATGATACCTGTAAGTACCATGGAAATACCTGCAATAATAGTTGAAGCGTACAAAAGCAGAGCGGGAAAAAGAAATATACTTTGAAGAAAGAACTCTAACCAGATCCTTGTAGTAACTTCAAAGAGAAGAAATGGTACAACGATACTAATAACGAGCCCCCAGCTAATAAGACGGCTCGGTGTGAGAGTTGCCGCTACTTTTCTAGATAAGAAAAGGTAAAGAATGAGGGGGATTAAAAGAATACTAGCTAGTAAAACATAACTAATCATAGACTTCAGGCTCCTTTGCTAGAAGTAGTATAGCATTTGGAAGTAAAAAGGATACGTGTTTTTCACAAAAAAGTCGCATGAATCCTCGCTTTACCATAGTAATTGAGCCCAGTATTAGATACGATAGAGATATAAATAAAGCGTTTACTAGATTTCGTGTAAATAGGGGTCGAATGATGAAGCAGGATCTGATGAAAGTACTAGAAGTGGTGAAACTTGGAGAAAAGTTAAAGCAGGAGTTACGTCACAGTTTCCTTTCCAATGGTCGGCAGGAGAGTGTGGCAGAGCATACGTGGAGAGTGGGGCTTATGGCGGTGCTGCTGACGCCGTATGTGCAAAAGGAAGTAGATGTTGCGAAGCTGTTAAAGATGATTGTCATTCATGATTTGGTCGAAGCATTTGCAGGCGATGTGCCGGCGTTTGACACCATGCATGATGCAGCAGCGAAAGAGCAAAAGATCGAGCGTGAAATGGCGTCGATTGATCGCATTCGGGATATGCTCGGTGGGGCTTTAGGAGAGGAAGTACGTGCACTCTGGCTAGAGTTTGAGCATAAGGAGACAACAGAGGCGAAGGTTGGTCATGCGTTAGATAAGCTGGAGGCGCAGATTCAGCATAACGAAGCAGATATAGAGACATGGTTACCGATTGAGCACGAAATGAGCTTTCGCATGCAGCCGCATGTGGAGTTTGATGAGACGCTCACGTTATTTAAAGAGTTGATTGAAGAGGAAGCAGAGCAAAAGCTGACAGCAGCGGGTATTGATACGGAGCCACTGAAGCAGAGAGCGAAGCGATGAACGCTATACATCTTAGAGGAGGACAACTATGATTACATTAATGGCAGATTCAACGTGTGACTTATCAGACGAGGTACTTGCGGAGCACGATATTAAAACGGCGGCACTGTCGATTCACATTGGGGACAAGGAGTATCAGGATCGCATCGACATTCAGCCGGACGAATTTTACGAGATGATGGGGTCGCTAGAGGAGTTTCCCACTACAGGGATGCCAAGTCCCGCGACATTTATCTCTATTTTTGAGGGTGCGATTGCTAAGGGGAGCAAAGAGATTTTGTGTATCTGCATGTCTAGTGGCACGAGTGGGTCCTATCAGTCTGCAGCGCTTGCCAAGCGTCAGTTTGAGGAAGACAACCCTGAGTCAGACGTCCAGATTCATATTGCAGATTCACGGTGCATGAGTCACGGGAGCGGCTGGTTACTCATCAAGTGTGCGCGTATGCGAGCTGCCGGAGCAACGTACGACGAGCTAGTGACCTTTGTGGAGGAAAATAAGACGAAGGTGAAGCACTATTTATCCGTTGATGATTTAAATCACTTGATTAAAAGCGGACGTATCTCTAATGCAGGTGCCTTTATCGGCAAAATGCTGATGCTTAAGCCAGTCATGTCCATGAAGGATGGGAAAGGTGCGATCGTCGCAAAGGAGCGCGGTCAAAAGCGTGTGTTAAAGCACTACGTTGAGCAATTTGTTGCGCGTCAAAACCCCGAGATGACGGACTTTATCATTATTGGCTATACGTCTGAGAAGCTTGTAGCAGAGACCCTTCATGCGAAGATCTTGAAGGAAACAGACTTTAAGGGTGATATATATGTGATGCAAATGGGCGTTTCCGTAGGTACACATGTAGGCCCAGGCGCAATCTCGATGTTTTTCATGGAGAAATAGAGAGTTTTAGTTAAATGGGAAGGGCCGACCTATTATAGGGCGACCCTTTTTTGTTTTGTTTAATAGGCAAATTTTGTTTGAGAAGAGTATTTCCGCCGACCTCTCCACGTAACAATCAAATACGCTGTAGCGGCAACCGCCAGCATGGTTAATAAGATAGCTTCTGTTCCTACTAGAACAGTTCCTATCACAATAGCAATGAATGCCCACATAATAGTTGCGAAATACGTGATGTTTCTAGGCATTTCTCTCAGAAGGGCCGATGATGTGAGCGTTGCACCTACTAAGATGAGTGCTTGCCAAGCAATACCGAGCACACCGTCGTTTGGTAAGCCATAATAATGTAGAGCTGAAGCTGTGTTGGCAAAGATCGCTACAGTCGTCCAGCCGTAATAGCAGGAAAAACTAAAGCGTACGATGCCCTTTTCAAGCTTAGATAAAGGCTCCTGTTTAAGCTTAAGCGAAATGGTTCGCAACACGACACCCATTGCGATGAAAATAAGTACGGTAGCGGCTAACCATTCGTTCGAAGCTGACCAAATCCATAAGGCAAACCCACTAAATACGGCAATAGCAGGTAAAGCGATGTCATCATAAATATTTTTTGAGTACGTACGGGGAAGTAACTGATAGATGCCATAGGCGATTGTCCCTAAAACGATTAAAGACCAAATCGAAAAGGCGTAGCCGGCAGGGATGATAAAAGGGTCCGTGCCTTCTCCACTAAAAAGCTCATTGCCTCCGCGCTCGACTAAAATAACCGAAACAGGCTGAAAAATTGCTAGCAGTAATACAGCTAGGCGTTTCCACTTTTTACGAAGCCACTGGATGATCCTCATCTCTTTTCCCCTCCAATCTTCTTACCTTTCCTATACCCATTAGTAAAGATGAGAAATCGAATTTAAAAAACCTCTTGCTCTCCTCAAAACTTAAGCGTATACTAACATTTGTAAAAGAGAATGATAATCATTATCAATAATAGAGGTGGGATAGATCGTGAAAAAGTCAGGTTTATTTGGAGTGGTTATAGCAGGTTTATTGTTAGCCGGATGTGGAGCGGATGCGTCGGGAGATAACGGCGAAGCCTCTGAGATGCGTACATATGATTCCGAGGTTGGCGAGGTTGAAGTGCCAGCGGATCCACAGCGTATTGTCGCGTTAACAAATGCACCAAACGTGCTTGCGTTAGAGGGAAATATCGTAGGTGTTGATGAATGGACAGGCAACAATCCCCTATTTTCTGAAAAGCTAGAGGGTATTGAGCGAGTATCGGAGACAAACGTTGAAGCGATTTTAGAGCTGGAGCCTGACCTGATTATCGCTGGAAGTCATATGCAAAATCTTGACATGCTTGAAGAGGTTGCTCCTACAGTTGTCTACACATGGGGCCAGCTAGACTACCTAGATCAGCAGGTTGAAATCGGCAAGCTACTGAATAAAGAGCAGGAAGCGATGGACTGGCGCGAGGACTTTGAGACGCGTGCGCAAGAAGTAGGCGAGCAGATCAAAGCCGAGATCGGGGAGGACACGACGGTATCCGTAATCGAGAATGGCGACAAAGAAATGTACGTATTTGGAGACAACTATGCGCGTGGAACAGAGATCCTGTATCAAGCGATGGGCCTTGCTATGCCTGAGAAGGTCGAAGAATTAGCGCTAGAATCCGGCATTCATGTCTTCTCTCAGGAGACATTGCCAGAGGTAGCCGGCGACTATATCGTCCTAAGCCTACCATCTTCCGTTGATAACAGCTTTACCGAGACAGAAACATGGAATTCGATCCCGGCAGTTCAAAACGCTCAGGTTATTGAGATTGCGACAGAGGCATCAACGTACAGTGATCCAATTACACTTGATCATTTGTTAGAAACGTTTGAAGAAGGCTTCTTACATTAAGGAGAACAGAGGGGAAGCCAGTGCGATATGTGCTGTGCTTCCTTTTTTAATTGTCGTTTAGGACATGACGACATAACAAGACGCTAATCTAATGTTGATCTAGTGTACATTGCATCAACTAGGCGGGTGTATGCATCAAGTGAATGCTCTGTTGCAACTTTCTATCTCGCTATAGGTGAATAGTAGTGATTAGGGTTCATAGTAGAGTAAAACAGAAGCTAAAGGAACAACCATAGGTAAAAAATAAGTGGATAAAGAGCCGGTTGTCTAAGACCATCCCGTGACGGTCCTTGTTTAATTGGAACCCACTTAGCAAACGGATAACGGAGCACGATTACCGGAAAATCAACATGGAGAAACGGATAACTAAACACAATAAGCTCCCCCCCACCCTCAACTAAATGAAAACAATTCTCAATTAAACCTTGCAATTCTCCTACTCATTGTATACACTCATAAATGGGAATGAAAATCATTCTCACTGAGAATAGGTGGCCAACCATTTTTCTACATACAAAAAATATAAGAAGATATAGGAGAATGAACATGAAAAAATCACTTAGTTTATTACTATTAGCGGCGTCTGCAGCAACATTAGCAGCATGTGGTAACTCAGAGGACAATGCTTCGGCAAATGAAAGTACAACAAACACAAACAACGCAGCGGAAGAACAGCCTGCTAATAATGAGAATAACGCAGCAAACAACGGCGCGGAAGAAACAAACGAAACAAACGAAACAAACACAGCCGACGAAGCTGGGGCTCGCGAAATCACACACGCAATGGGAACAACGACAATCGAAGGCACGCCAGAGCGCGTCGTAACGCTTTACCAAGGGGCGTCTGACACGATCTTAGAATTCGACGTGACACCTGTAGGAGCGGTAGAATCTTGGGCGGAGATGCCAATGTATGAGTACATCAGCGAGGAGTATGCAGATGCAACGTTCGTTGGAGACGAGACGCAACCAAACCTAGAAGAAATAGCAGCGCTTGAACCAGATCTAATCGTTGCCACACACATCCGTCACGAAGAGATCTACGATCAGCTTGCAGAGATCGCACCAACGGTTGTCAGCGACATGATCTATGACTTCAAAGAAACAACAACACTACTTGGCGAAGCGCTGGGCCAAGAAGACCAAGCTGACGCACTTCTTGCTGATTGGGATGAGCGCGTTGCAGACTTCCAGTCTAAAACAGATGAAATCGAAAACTGGCCAATGAGTGCAGCTGTTTTAAACTACCGAGAAGACCACGCTCGCATTTATGTAACGGGTTATGCAGGATCTATTCTTCAAGAGCTTGGCTTTGAAGAGCCACGTGACTTAGAAGGGGAAGACCATGAGATCGTGATGCTTCAGGATATGGAAAGTATTCCGCAAATGAATGCAGATATTATTTTTGAATTCATGGAGGACACGCCAACTGTGGCTGAAACACACACAAACTGGACAAGCCATCCACTCTATCAAAACCTAGATGCTGTTCAAAACGACAACGTATACCAAGTAAACGATATTACGTGGAACTTATCTGGTGGACTTAAATCTGCTCATCTTATGCTCGATGATCTTTACGAGTATATGGGACTCGAAAAATAGCACAATCTGATAGGGGACAAAAGCTGTCCCCTTTTTGCTATGAAATATAGAAACACAAACACGGCAAGGAAGAGGCGTGACGCATGATACATACACAATCAGTCAAACGACTTGTTTTTATCGGCTTACTCATACTCACAGGCGGACTATTCTTAGCTAGTCTCTCTATCGGGCAAACGACGATCTCCTTTCGCTCAACGATTGATGCACTCTTAAACTATGACGCAACCAACACCGAGCACATCATCGTTACAACCTCGAGGCTAACAAGATCCGTTATCGCACTCTTAGTCGGAATGAATCTTGCTATTGCAGGCGTATTCATTCAGGCGTTAACGAGAAATCCGCTCGCAGCACCAGATTTACTTGGTATCAACTCCGGAGCGATCTTTTTTATCGTGTTTGCCATTACGTATTTAGAGCTAACATCGTTATCCTCCTATATGTGGTTTGCTTTCCTTGGTGCAGCAGTAGCTGGTGTAACCGTCTTTTTCCTCGGTAGCATCGGTCGCGATGGGTTAACGCCGATAAAGGTTATTCTCGCTGGTGTCGCCCTATCTGCCCTCTTTGTTTCCTTCACCCAAGGGATGCTTGTCATGGATGAGCAGTCGATGCAGACGGTACTCTTCTGGATCTCGGGTTCGGTTGCAGGTAGGAGTATGGATATGCTTCTCTCCGTCATGCCGTATCTAGTCGGAGCGCTCGTCATTAGTCTTTTTATGAGCCGTGCGATGGGAGTATTTGCGACAGGGGACGATGTGGCGAAAAGTCTTGGTCAGCGCGTCGGCCTCACAAAAGCAATCATGGGTCTGCTCATCATCGTACTTGCAGGCGGATCCGTTGCAATCGTAGGATCTGTTGGTTTCATTGGACTCATTGTGCCTCACATGGCTAAAAAGCTCGTTGGGCCTGATTATCGCTGGGTGATCCCATATAGCGCACTACTCGGTGCCTCTGTCCTTCTTGCTGCAGATATCGTGGCACGAACGATCCTTGCACCTCAAGAGGTACCGATCGGTGTCATGACAGCGCTCATCGGTGGCCCGTTCTTCTTATATCTTGCGAGAAAAGGGGTGAAGTCCACATGAAATCATGGACGATTCGACTCTTTCAAGACCGCATCTCCTTTGAGTTATCCTTACGCTATCTCGTAACGGCATTAGCTTGGCTAGCAATCGCACTTATCTTATTTACAGTAAGCCTTTCAGCCGGTAGCAACTGGATCCCTGTCTCTGAGGTCTTTCAGCAACTAACTGGACGCATCGATACACACACGTTCGTCGTCGAATCACTCCGGCTACCGCGTGCCCTTCTTGCGGCACTTGTCGGAGCGGCGCTTGGAGTCGCTGGACTTATTCTTCAAAGCCTTGTGCGAAACCCGTTAGCATCTCCTGATATTATTGGGATCACAAGTGGGGCATCGCTTGGAGCAGTGACGTGTATTACGTTTGCAACAGGAGTTATTAGCATGCAGTTTCTCCCTCTAGCAGCGATCGCAGGTGGGTTTGGTGCTGCGCTATTGATCTACTTACTCTCGTGGAACGGTGGAGTGACCCCAGTAAGGCTGGTCCTTATTGGAATCGGTGTAGCTGCAATTATGAAAGCGTGTGTGACGTTTATGCTTGTGACAAGTGAAGCCGCTGTTACGACCAAGTCGTACATCTGGCTCACAGGAAGTGTCTACGCGACAACGATGAGTGACGTCACCTCCATGCTTGTATGGATGGCAATCCCAATCCCGTTCCTTCTATTATTAGGTAGAGGCCTCAATGTTTCCGAATTAGGAGAAGAGGTCTCGGTCAGTATGGGAATTCGAGTAGAGCTACAGCGACTCATCTTTTTAGTGTGTAGCGTAATTTTTGCAGGTACGGCTGCAGCATTTGCAGGTGGAATTGAGTTCGTTGGACTCATGGCACCGCATATTGCGAGGCGCTTTGTCGGACGATCGTTTTACGGCACTGCGGTCATTACAGCCCTTATCGGAGCGAGTATCGTTCTATTGGCAGACCTTGTTGCTCGCACCGCATTTTTACCGCAGGATATCCCTGGAGGTGTCTTTACCGCAGCAATTGGCGCACCGTTCTTTATCTATTTGCTCTTTCACTCTAAAAACCGCTAGGAGGCGACAGAATGTTAGGACTACAAACAGAGAATCTAACGTTAGGCTATGGGGAACATACGATTATTCGTGACTTGAGCTTTAGCATTCCAGAAGGGGAGATTACCGTATTAGTTGGTGCCAACGGAAGTGGGAAATCAACGCTATTACGGTCGCTCGCTCGTCTATTAAAACCACATTCCGGTCAAATTGTCCTTGATGGCGATCACCTTTCCCATATGGCGACGAGAGAGATTGCTAAAAAGCTTTCTATCCTACCGCAGGGCCCGGTCGCTCCTGAGGGGATTACGGTGCATCAGCTTATTAAACAAGGGCGCTATCCGCACCAGTGCTGGTTTAAGCAGTGGTCCAAAAAGGATGAGGAGCTTGTGGAGAATGCGATTAAAGCGACACAGCTCGGAGAATTCCGTGATCGTGCAGTAGATGCCCTTTCTGGCGGACAAAAGCAGCGTGCTTGGATTGCCATGACCTTAGCACAAGAAACACCGGTGATACTCTTAGACGAACCGACGACATATCTCGATATGGCGCACCAGGTTGACGTGTTAGACTTTTTGTTTGAGCTAAATCGCACGCAGTCACGTACGATTGTGATGGTATTACACGATTTAAACCTAGCCTGTCGCTACGCAGATCACCTAGTAGCCATTCGTAATCATACAATTGCTGCACAGGGTGCTCCTGAGGATATTATCTCAGAAGCCCTGGTTAAAGACGTCTTTGGTATGGAGGTAGCAATCTCGGAGGATCCATTCTTCGGCACGCCGCTTTGTATTCCAAAAGGACGTGGACGAGACATTCGTAAAAAGAGTCGAGAATTAGCTAACATGCTGTAAAGGAATGCCTCTCTGGATCTCGGAGGGGCATTTTTACGTCTACCCTATTTCTTCCTTTATCATTAGTGTGAAATAGTTTATAATTATCTGATAACGTATATTTGTGCGAAAGTTTTCACAAAGAGTAAATAAGGCGCAAAGCGTTCCAAAAAAGATCGTCGTACTTTATCGATGCGTCTTTCTTTTTTGCAAATTCAGTGAAGTAAGGAAGGGTATCATGAGCAGCGTTCAAACAAAATCAGATGTTATTTTAATTGGTGCGGGTATCATGAGTGCGACGATGGGTTCGCTACTGAAGGAGCTAGCGCCAGAGTGGAAGATAAAAGTATTTGAGAAATTAAATAGTGCAGGGAAAGAAAGCTCAAACGAGTGGAATAATGCAGGTACTGGGCACGCAGCCTTATGCGAGCTTAACTATACAACCGAAAAGCCAGACGGTACGATTGACTGTACGAAAGCAATCAATGTAAATGAGCAGTTCCAAGTATCGAAGCAATACTGGTCGTATTTGGTGGAACAAAAACGTATTAGCAATGCAGGCGATTTTATTATGCCAATCCCACATATGAGCATGGTTCAAGGGGAGAAAAACGTCGATTTTTTAAAGAAACGTTTGGAAGCGTTATCAACGAATCCACTCTTCCAAGGGATGGCGTTCTCTGATGATCCGGACGTTTTACGTCAATGGATGCCCCTTATGATGGAGGGTCGTGACAGAAACGAAGCTATTGCTGCATCAAAAATTGACGGAGGAACAGATGTCAATTTTGGAGCATTAACGCGCATGCTTTTCAATCATTTAACGGGTCAAAAAGGTGTCCAAATCAACTATCGTCATAGCGTAGAAGATTTTACGCGCACAAAGGATGGACTATGGGAAGTAAAGGTCCGTAACGAAGAGCGCAACACCATTGAGTATCATCAAGCAAAGTTTGTGTTTATAGGCGGTGGCGGCGGAAGCCTGCCCCTATTACAAAAGACAGGTATTAAAGAATCAAAGAATATCGGAGGCTTCCCTGTTAGTGGGTTGTTCCTCTCGTGTAAAAATAAAGAAGTAGTCGAACGTCATCATGCAAAGGTGTATGGTAAAGCAAAAGTAGGAGCACCTCCTATGTCGGTGCCTCACTTAGACACACGTTATATGAATGGCGAGAAAGCTCTTCTCTTTGGTCCGTTCGCCGGATTTTCCCCCAAATTTTTAAAGGCGGGGTCGAATTTAGATTTAATGGGGTCGGTAAAGCCAAGCAACGTCTTTACGATGCTTGCGGCCGGTGCTAAGGAGATCCCACTGACGAAGTACTTGATCTCGCAGGTGATGCTCTCTCACGAAAAGCGGATGAACGACTTACGCGAGTTTGTACCAACCGCAAAGAGTGAGGATTGGGAGGTTGTCGTTGCTGGCCAACGCGTCCAGGTCATTAAGGATACAGAGATGGGCGGTAAGGGAACGCTTCAATTTGGTACGGAAGTAGTAACGGCGGAGGACGGATCCATCGCAGCACTTCTCGGAGCTTCGCCAGGTGCTTCGACTGCTGTCCAGGTCATGATTGAAATCTTTAAGCGTTGCTTCCCAGAGCAAATTGCAGATTGGGAACCAAAGCTAAAAGAAATGGTGCCATCCTATGGCCTGATGCTGTCAGACCATCCAGAACTATTTGATGAGATTAAGGAGAAGACCGATCGTGTATTGGGTTTAACTGTGGCAGAGCAAAATCAAGCTGTACAGTAACAAAGAGAAATGAGAAGACAGGCTGAAAAGGGCTATAAATAGTGAACGATGGGAGGCGCATTATTTTGCGCCTCTTTTTTGTGTGTGTACGGAGAAGCGCGCTGAGGAAAAGAATGCAGATGGAGCGTGTAGTAATGCAGACGGAAGGGGATGAAATGCAGACCGGCGAAGTGAAAATGCACACAGCGGAGTGAGAAATGCACGTGGCAGAAAAACATGCACATAACGAGTAGCAACATGCATTCTAAACAGCAGAAAATAAGCATCACTAACCTCGTGATGCTTAGCATCGAGCTTCAATGAAAAGAACCTTACTTTCCGAAGGTCATTAGAAAAAGTTTCTTTCGACCTATACTCATATCTGCAGCATCCGATCGATCCCCACGCTCATCCCCATACAAGGACAAGACGTCTGTGTAGTCAACGAATTTGATGGAATCACTGTAGGCATCTAGCTCATCTTGTATATTTCTTTCAATTTGCATAACTAATTCATAAACGTCTTTAGGCGTTCGATTAAATTTTTCCGCGGCAAGCTCAATCGGAGACTGGTGGCGTAACAGCTGTAAAAAATGATCGCTTGTTACGGCGACGTCCGCGGCTTCAAGCTCTAGCTCATCAACAAACTCATAAATTGCTCTATCTATAGAAGGAAGGGAATGTATATATAACGTGCGTGCAAACATCATACGGTTTTGGTTGTGTTCCATAGCAAGCGCCCCTTTAAAGCGTAATTATTACGATTTAAAACTATTTAATCATACTTTGTTTTATGTGTAAAGGATTTGACAGGCGAAAATAGAGAGGGTATAGTAGAACAAGTTACAAATCGTAACACTTACGATTTAATATTTAAGGAGGAACGAACATGGCTAAAAAATCAATGGTTGCTCGTCAAAAAAAGCGTGAGCAGCTTGTTCAAAAATATGCAGAAAAGCGTCGTGAATTAAAAGCAAAGGGTGACTACGCAGCACTTGCGAAGCTACCGCGCAATTCATCGCCAACACGTTTAAACAGTCGCTGTGAAGTTACAGGTCGTCCAAGAGGCTATATGCGTAAATTTAAGCTATCTCGTATTAAATTTAGAGATCTTGCACACAAAGGTCAATTACCGGGTGTTAAAAAAGCAAGCTGGTAAGCAAGCGATCATGCGACACCTTTGAAATCGACAGTTATTCTTGTTACCATATAACTAACAGTTATATGGAGGGATTCGGTGACCGAGCAAACGGCTGTGACAACGATTGATGAAGTAAATCAGACAATCGAAGCAACATACGAGGCGTGTACGAGAAAAACAAAGCTAGAGCTGAAGGCATGGAAACAGGAGGCTGAAGAGCGTCATGACGATAACAAGGACCCACGTCCATTTATGGCGTTTGCAAACTCTATGTCAGACGAAGAGCTTCTTCGTCTCGTAAAAGAAGAAAAGCTCGACTGTAAGGATTTGGGTGGGAAAGAGAAAACAGTTCGTTATTTATTACTCCGCCTAAACCTGTAAATAAAGTCTATGCGCCAAGGATGCGTATAGGCTTTTTTATGTGACTTTATACATTATTTTTAACATCCAATTTACTAGATTTTCCTAATCAAAAAAGGGGTATAGCGCCTTTAGGAAGGTCTAGGAGGTACATGATGATACAAATGATCTTAGAATTTTTACGGGAGCTCGGATTAGTTGGGTTGTTTATTGGAATTGGTGTGGAGGCATTGTCGATCCCATTCCCAGCTGCGATTATCTTTTTATTATATGGGTATTTGATCAACCCTACAGGAATGGAGCTTGTATGGATTAGTCTGCTATCTGCGTTGATTTATACAGCCGTATCCTACATACCATATGCATTTGCGCTAAAATATCAGGATGCTGTGACTAAAAGAATGGGCTCTAAGCGAGTCAAAAAAATGATTGCTCGGGCAGAAAAATATCGGGAATGGACGATAGCAATTGGAAGAGTACTTGGTATGGGGTATATTGTTTACGTTGCGACCTTTTGTAAAATGAGTCCAACGAGATATGGTATTTTTACGTTTATCGGAGTGCTTCCAGTAGCGTTTGCTATGCTTTATTTAGGTGGTTTAGGTAACGTTGGCGAGGTGTATGAAATCTTCCAACAGGTGCAATATGTTGTGATGGCAGTGATCGTTGGATTAATAGTTTTATACGTCTTGTATAGAGTGAGATTAAAACAAAAGCAGGTTGTAAAAGACGCCAAATAACTAGAACTACAGGTCGATTTGATCTGTAGTTTTTTGTTATGACTCGATTACTAAAAAAATTATGAAATAATCAACAAAATTCGACTTCTCTATTCCATTTTATGTAATGATCATATATAATTATATCAATTTAGAGACGCTGATTTTAGTTCTTTACTCATAGCTAAGTGGTGCCGGCCGTGATTTAGAGTACAAGTCAAATTGTCACTTGTCAAAGTGAGATATCACTCTAATGAGGAAAGAGGGAGAAACTATGAGTATGGGTACAGCAGTAAACGTTAGTAGGGACGTATCGGTTTCAGAGGTATTTGACATGATGGTTGTAAGCAGTATGAGAGCTAGGGTGAGTTTTACCTTTGTAGTTGTCCAATTGAACGTGACGATCGATGAACAAATGAATGAGGAAGAGATGAAGCACACCACCATCTACGTAAAAGAGATTTGTCGAAAATCTGACTTACTTTTTCCTCTTGAAGGAGGGCAAGGATTTGTACTTCTACTTGCCAATACTGGAGAAGATGAAGCGCAGGCATTTTTAAAGCGAGTTTTTAGTGGATTAGAAAAACTGGAAGTCGGGTCAATTTCTAAAATGCGAGCAGTCATTTTAGAAATAGGTGATCCAACGACAAGCTTTGATGTCGCCTACCATACTGGATTAAGCTCATTAGAAGATGCAACTTATAGTGGTAATCTACCTATTTTTGTGAACAGATCATTTTCTGAAAAACCGCTTCAAAAGATGAAAGCAAGTATTATTGAAGATGATCCTATCCTAAAGCAAGTTTTACGTGCCGCACTAAACCGAGCGGTGGTTGGTCATGTTGAGCTACATGCGCAAGAATTTGAGGATGGTGATGATTTTCTTTCGTCGGACTGGTATCGTTCTGGAGAACCTCACATCATTATCATGAATGACTTGCTAAAAAAACGTAATGGGAAAGAAGTGCTCCATCATCTAAGAGCGTTACCTAATGATGAAAAATTCATTATTGTGATGCTCTCAAAGCGTCATATAGAGTCTGAAATGCTTTACTACTATGAGCAAGGGGTAGATGAGTACTTCGTTAAACCATTAAATGTCCGTCTATTAGAAGCAAAGCTCACTCGATTAGTAAAGGGGGCACGACGATGACTACCATCATCCTAATTATGTCAGTTGGGATTGGTGCTCTTCTTTTAATACTATTTGGGTTCGTGGCGTACCTCTCTTTTAAACGTATTCAACAGAATAGAGAAGAAGAAAAAGTTGCGCATTACATGGAGACATACGCAAAAGATTGGGAAGACTTCTTGATTAATGGTAGTAATGACGGACAGTTCTTAGTTCCAAAAACAAAGGTAGCTCACCGAGCAGTGGAGAAGCTATTACTAACGTACAAGCAAAATATATACTCTGAGAATACAGAGGACGCCATTTACCTTTTTGCAGATAAACACCTGCAAGATAGATATCGAAAGCTACTGTACTCATCGAAATGGAGTGAACGGGTCAATACATTGTATCGAATCATGGATTTCCGTATGGAAAGTTTACTTCCCGACATTCGCGCTTTACTTGTCTCGGAACGAGCCTTGTCACGAGTAGAAATTGTTCAAATGTATAAACTTCTTGCTTTCTTTGAACAAGAGGATGTAATTGGTTTAATGAACGACCCTGAAGTTCCCCTCCATGAGCATGATATTCATGGAATTATTTACGTGATGAACGAAGAATTAGTACAAAAATGCATACAGGCAAAGACAGATTTAACACGCCCATTCACTTTAGCTCTCCTCGATATGGTCGGTCAGAGACGTAATACAGACTACCTATTTTTCCTTGAGAGTTATTTGGAGTCTACTGATTTAGAAATACGAATTCGGGCGTTAAAAGCACTCTATACGATAGGATTTATTTATAATAAACAAATTATCATAGATAGTGCTAATTCTGATCACTGGGAAGAGCGTCTTATGGCAGCTAAACTAATACGAATTGCTGGAGATGACACCTTTTTACCGATCCTCCGCAAGCTTATGGAAGATACAAGCTGGCACGTTCGAAGAGAAGCGGCTGTTACCATTTCTAAGCAACAGGGTGGACGAGATATTTTAGAAGGAATTATCTCAAGTTCTAAAGATCCTTTCGCTGTAGATATGGCGACGGAAATGGTAGAGAGGGGGTCGGCATCATGACACAATTTATTGTCTTCTTTTTCTTCTACGTCATCTTAATTTACACATTAGTGGTTATTGGATCCTATTTATTTATGTTAATTGCCTCTTTGATAAAAGTTCGTAAAGAACACAAGCTAGATAAGGGGATAGCGGACAAATCAAGTATGGAGGATGCTTACACAAAGCCTGTATCAATTTTAGTTCCTGCGCATAATGAGGAAAAAGGTATTATCGAAAGTATCCATTCTTTGTTAAACTTGGAATATCCCCAATACGAAATTATTATTATCAATGATGGATCAACAGATGAAACGCTTCAAACAGTTATTACTCATTTTGATATGCAGCCACGTAACAGAGTTATTCCTAAAGCATTACAGTCTGAAACCATTCATGCGGTGTACGAGTCGGCTATCCACCCGAATGTCTTAGTTATTGATAAAGATAAGGGAGGAAAGGCAGATGCATTAAATGCAGGGATTAATGTTTCCTCCTATCCGTATTTCTGTTCGATAGATGGTGACTCGATCCTTGATCGAACATCTCTTCTTCGAGTGATGCAACCGATCATTACGTCAAATGGAGATGTGATTGCAGCAGGAGGAAGTGTGCGTATTGCTAATGGATCAGATATCCAGCTTGGGTCCGTTTTAAAGGTTGGCTTGTCCTCTATTCCTCTCGTTATGATGCAAGTAATCGAGTATTTTAGAGCATTTTTAATGGGACGTGTTGCACTTAGTGAGTTTAATTTAGTTCTCATTATATCAGGAGCATTTAGCGTTTTTTCGAAATCATGGGTTGTACGTGCAGGAGGGTATGCAACAGGAGTTGTTGGAGAGGACATGGAGCTCGTCGTTCGTTTACACCGTTTTATGCGTGATAACGATGTAAAGAAGCGAATTGAATTTGTTCCAGATCCTGTTTGTTGGACGGAAGCACCGGAGACATTTGGAGCGCTACGCAAACAACGTAGACGCTGGCATCAAGGCTTAATGGAGAGCTTATGGCGTCATAAAAAAATGACCTTTAACCCTAAATACGGTGGTGTAGGTACAGTGTCAATGCCATTTTTTTGGGTAGTGGAGGGTCTTGGACCAGTCGTTGAGTTTGCTGGGTATATGTTTATCATTTGGGCACTGCTTACTGGTAGCGTTTATATAGAATTTGCGGTCGTTTTGGCACTTTTATTCGTGTTATACGGTTCCGTATTCTCCATGATGTCTGTACTATTTATTTCTTGGAACTTAGATACGTACCCAAAAGTATCTGACGTTCTTAAATTAACGTTCCTTTCACTAACTGAAGTGTTTTGGTATCGCCCATTATCCGTTATTTGGCGATTGGAAGGTATGATTCGATTTATCTTTAAACGAAGTGATTGGGGACATTTAGATCGCAAGGGTCTTGCGAAAGAGGAGGTGCCTGCTAAGTGAAGCTAGCGATGGGCCTTATAGGCACAATCGCTGCTATTATAGCGGCAGTGGTTATAGGTTGGTTTATTGAAGAAGAAAAAACGTTAGATGTAGCTATTATTGATAAGACAGTATCAGACGAAACGTATCGAGAGCACCTTGGACTTACATGGGTATTAAATCACTACCGGTACGTGCAAAGTGATGGAGAACAGTACGATGCTTCATCAGACTATTATGGATTTGTTGTAGATGAAGAGGCAGAGACGCATGAGGTGCGTCCTCTGCCTGAGTCCTATGATGGTGTCGAACTCATTTACATTGCCGATACGTACGGTGTATATGAAGAGGATCTGCCTTGGATAAATGCAGATGCTGAAAGAGAAGGCTCCCGATCAGAACAGCTTTACGGTGGGATGGAGGAAAGCGAATGGTCTGCCATTGTTGATCGTTTAAATCAGTCAGAACCAAGCACGCTGATTGTAGAATTTAACTCGTTTGCCTCACCAACACAGCAGAATGTCCAAGACAGTATGACCCAGTATCTTGGTGTCGACTGGTCAGGGTGGGTTGGTCGATATTTTAATGAGCTAGATTACGAGATTAATAATGAAATCCCTCAGTGGGTTGTAGAGGAGCATGGTGCTGATTGGAACTACGAAGGACCAGGGTTTCTTCTAGTTAATGATGTGACAAGTGACTTTGTGGTCTTAACCCGTGATCATGTAACAAGCGACGGTATTGAAGTAGCCCTAACTGAGCTTGGGGAAGAGGTCTTGCCAGATACGAGATCCTCTACGTATGAGTACTGGTTCGATATCGTTGTTCCAGAAGGAAATGCACAGGCTTTAGCAACCTATTCATGGGAGCTTACAGAAGCAGGCGAGTCTCTTTTAGAAGAGCAGGGCATCCCAACAGAGTTTGCGAGTATTGTACAAAATACGCATGGGAACTCAGGTAGCTATTACTTCGCAGGTGACTTTAACGATGTAGCTAACGTACCGTCTTTTGAGAGAGTAAGAGGGCTACCGACGATGTATCGGTTAGGATCAGCATTCTCTGATAATGCTTTTTATTGGAATGTGTATGTCCCAACCATGCGTTCGATATTAGCTCAGCAAGATCAAGACATGATCGCTTCTTCAGACGAACAAGCAGATGAGAATCGTTTTGCAAATGCAGAGGGAATATCTCATATCTCCCGCGTGAACGATCAGACCTTTGAAGTGTTAAAGGACGATCAGTGGGAAGAGATGACAATTAAAGGTGTTAACATCGGGAAAGCGAAGCCTGGTACATTCCCAGGAGAAGCAGGAATCTCTGAGGAAGAGTATTACCAATGGTTTGAGATGATCGGCGAGATGGAAGCAAACAGCATTCGGGTCTACACGCTTCATCCACCTGGTTTTTATCGCGCATTAAAGCAATATAACGATGAGCATGAAGACAACATCTATGTTTTCCACGGAATATGGGTAAATGAAGAGATTTTAGAAGAAGATCTAGACGCGTTCCACGAAGAAAACACGGAGGAATTCCAGCAGGAGATGGAGGATATCGTGAATGTTATTCATGGAAATGCTATCATTCCACCACGCGTGGGACATGCATCTGGTACGTATCAAGCGGATATATCGGAATACGTAGCAGGCTGGATTATTGGAATTGAGTGGTATCCATTTATGGTGGATAACACGAATCAGGAACACGCAGGTATGGGAGATTACGACGGTAACTTTGTCTATACGGAGAATGCCGAGCCGTTTGAATATTGGCTTGCTGAGCAAATGGACTTTATTGCATCCTTCGAACATGATAACTATGGATGGGTTCGCCCACTAAGCTTTACAAACTGGGTGACGACGGATATTTTAGATCATCCATCGGAGCCGAATGAACAAGAAGATATGGCGAGTGTGGACCCTAACGTGATTCATGTAAAAGGTGACTATGAGCTGACTAATCAGTTTGCCTCGTATCACGTTTATCCGTACTATCCGGACTTCTTTAACTTCGAAGAGGAGTATTTGGAGTTTATTGATCACCGTGGAGAACCAAATAGCTATGCTGGCTATCTGCGTGACCTACATGAAGTGCACGATATGCCAGTTTTAGTAGCCGAGTTTGGCATTCCGGCGTCTAGAGGACGTACGCACGAAAACCCTCAAGGGAAGCATCAAGGCTTTATTTCAGAAGAAGAGCAAGGAGAGTTAGTTGCCAACCTGTATGAAGATATCATTGCAGAAGGAATGCTTGGTGGAATGGTATTCTCTTGGCAGGATGAATGGTTTAAACGTACGTGGAACACGATGGACTATGATAATCCAGACAGACGCCCGTTTTGGTCGAATACACAAACGAATGAGCAACGCTTTGGTCTTTTAGCCTTTGATCGAGATAAGGTCATTGTAAATGGTGAGGACGAGGAGTGGCCTGAAGCAACGCAAATCGCTACTGGTGATAACACGTTAAACTCGCTTGAACTAGATTATGACGAAACCTTCCTATATGCACGTATTAATAGAGATGAACTTGCTGACGGTGACGCGTATCTTTTATTCGATACAGTCCCAGATCAGGGGAATACGACATCAACTGACTTCCCAAATCTCGACTTTGATCGAGGCGTGGAATTTATTGCTCAAATTAGTCAGGATGAGCAGGAATCGCGCATCTGGGTGGATCAATATTATGATTATCTAGCTTTCCTATACGAAGATCAATTGGATTTGATCGAAATTTATGGGGAGACTCCGGATAGTAACTCTGGAAACTTTGAGACGATTGATTATGTACTAAATCGAGAGCTCTTAATTCCAAGTACACAGGAGTTAATACCGTTCGATACGTATGAAACGGGTAAGCTCCGACGCGGTAATGCCGATCCTGAATCAGAAGACTATGATTCGCTCGCTGACTATCAAATTAGTGAAGACAATGGGATCATCGAAATTCGAATTCCTTGGCTCTTACTACACTTTACCGACCCGAGTCAGCGCGAGGTGCTAGGTGACTTCTTCGGTGAAGGAGAGCAGGTGATGCGTGATGTTGACGAGATTCACGTAGCTGTCATGCAGGCGGATGCGAATGGCGAGATTGTCGATACGCTGCCACAAGCTAGCGGCAATACGATTTCCTTCGAGCCTTACACGTGGGAAACATGGGACTTGCCTCAGTACGAACCGAGATTAAAGAAATCCTACGACATCATTCGCGAAGCGTTTTCTCAAGAGAACGATGAATTAATAGGTAATTAGAAAGTAAATAGAAGAGAGCGGGATGCCATTATGTTGGCATCCCGCTCTCTTTATTTTATCCACTTTGTCTATCGGGGGAGATGGGACAAAGAAGAAGATACCCTACTATGCTTCTTACACGCGCGCTAACACTTGCTCTTTTTGTTTGACGAGCGGGATTACCTCCTCGCCAAAGCGTTGCAGGTCCGTTTCATAGTGGAAGTGCCCTGTGAGTACTAAATCAACGCCAATTGCTTTTAACTCTAGGATACGCTCCGATACTTCCTCGGCAGTACCAATAAGTCCAGTTTTAAAGCCATCATTATACTGGACTAGGTCTTCATAGGACGAGTTTGCCCACATTCCTTGACCGTCAGAAGCAGATTGACCAGCGTGCTTAACAGCTTCTCGGAAGCCTTTCACAGCCTCGTCATCCGCGTTTGCGACGATATCGCGCAGAAGCCCAACCGCCTCCTCTTTTGTATCTCTCACGATGGCAAAGCCATTTACGGCAAACTTTATTTTATCCTCACGTCCATACTTTTTCGCTCTTGCACGTACGTCCTCGATCTGTTCTTTAAAGCCTTCAAGTGTATTTCCATTCATAAAGTACCAGTCGGAATGCTCGGCCGCCATTTCGCGAGCTGCACTTGAATTACCACCTTGGAATACAGGAGGCTGACCATTTACTGGTTTTGGCTTTAACGGAGCCTGATTGATTCGATAGAAGTCACCTTGGAACGTTGCTTCTTCCTTTGTCCAGAGCTCACGTAATACTTGAATAAATTCAGAAGAGCGACGGTAGCGTTCATCATGATCAAGCCAGTGCTCCCCGTAACCGATAAACTCCTGTTTAAACCATCCACTAACAACGTTTAATGCGGCACGCCCATTGCTAATATTATCAAGTGTTGCGACCATCTTCGCGTATACACCAGGATGCCAAAGACCCGGATGGACAGCTGCAATAAGGTTAATCTTACTTGTTACGCTTGCTAAAGCAGAGGCAAGGGTGATGGCTTCTAACTGATTCTCCGCTCCATAGCTTGCAAACCAACGCGTTTGGAACAGTGCATAATCATAATTAACCTCTTCAGCTAGCTGTATGTAGCGCTTATTTGACTCAACATCCCACCCTGTTTGCTGAGGGAGCTTTGACACGACTAATCCACCACTAACATTAGGAACCCAATACGCAAATTGTACATTCGACATTTCTATTCCTCCTTGTTTATGCATCCTCTTATCACGATAAAAAGCCCTCTTTAAGGTGAAGAAAAGAGGGCTTGAAGTCACATCAACATGTGGCTATCCGTCTAATCTCATCTTCGGATCTATTATAGATCCTCTGAACTTGGCACCGTGCAATAGCCGGTTGCCGAGGCTTCGTAGGGTCAGTCCCTCCACCTCTCGTGATAAGAAAATGATTAAGTTAGGCTTTATTCTAGCAGGTCTACTAAAAAGGTCAAGAAGTTTTTAGAATTATTTGAACGAACAGATAATTTTACATGATTGATTGAACAAGCTTCGTTATATATTTTTCAGGCCAGTCATGAAGTCGTCCAAATAAGGCTGACTGATGAAGTCCTAACGTTCGAATTTTGTTTGACGGGTTTCCTTTTAACGCTTGTACGAGCTGATAAGACGAAATCTCCATAGGCTCCATGCTAACAAGCTGTTGAATCGATTCTACTTCCACTCGCGTAATAGAGAAGCCTTTTCGGCTAAATAAAATATCATCCGGCTTTGGTCTGTTCGCTTCGACGCTTTTGCGTAGAGTATCCTCGACTTGCTCTAGCTCCTCTAAAAGCGTGCGCTCGTCCAGTGTCAGCCAGGTCGACACCTTTTTAAGCACCGCTACATCTGGTAAATAGACGTGTTGCAGGCTCACAAGCGTAGGTTCAATTTCCTCATTGGGCAATCGAATGCTATCAATCGCTTGGTATGCAACAACTGCCGGATGATCGCTGTTTGTGTTTGCCTCCTGCTGGAGTGTTAAGATCGTGACCAGCTTCTCTTCGTATGGCTTAAGGAAATCGTGTAATTCTCTGAGCTCCCGAAGTGCGGTTATCACTTTGGGACTTTGTTCCGCGATCGTATTGAACTGACGTTCAATGGTGGCAATACGTTTGATTGCCTGTGGCATATCAACTTCAAAAGGCAGATAGACCCGATTTTCGTCCAAATCATACGTAATCCCATAGTCACACTCGTAGCATGTGCAGACTAGAGTCTCGTTGTCAGTTGCGAGCTCCTTGTCATGCTCGCACATCGTGTACCGCCACTCGGGTGTGATATGTCGATACGGGCGCATCACGACGCCAACGCGGTGGCGCCAGTACGAGATGTCCTCTGGATAATTAAGAACACCAAGTAAAGAAGATTTATTTAACGCTTCAACAGCGTGTACAATTGGTCGTTTTGCTTGAGCAAGCTGGATAAACGGATGCTGATCAAATGCTTCACGCATTTGTTCAAGCCATGTCTCGCGAGACTGCTTGCTGAGCTTTGCGCAAAAGATAAAGTCTTTTACGACGCTTTTTACGTGTGATGCAAGCTGGATAGCCGATAGTTTGGCATATTCCTTTGGATAAAACGAGTCCTGCACAATAGGGATCGGCGCAGACATTTCCTCCCATAAAAATTGCTCTGGGCGGACAAGAGTTGGGAACGCCTCATCGTTACCGAGTACTGGCACAGGAAGTCTTAGTTCATCCGTTTTAAGAAAAGACGTCAAGAGCTCGATTTCATCAGCTGTTAATTCATTAAATGCTTGAGTGGCAGCATGCTGTAAACGAGTCACATTTGCTTGATCCTCCTTCGATCCAATTGATCGAAAGCCATGTCGCTTCGCTCCTACTGGCACAAAAACAAGTGATGGGTAAGCTTCAATAATGTAGCCAAGCTGATACGTAGTCATGTACAACAGCTCCTTCAACGGGTGATACCTTTATTATACTTCTGATAGGGGGGATTAGACAAAGAAGACGACGAGGAGAAGCTTCTGCCTTGGGTTTCATCAGAGCAGATTGCAAAGCTTAAACACTTTACTCCAACCACCTCCAAAACATTTCTCTTATCAGCAAAAAAACAGGTTCAAGATTGTAAATAAAGAGGTATGATAGTCTTAGGTATATACAACAGAAGGAGGGAATATATGTATTGTTCGACGTGCGGAAATCAGATGCAAAGGCGAGGCAAATACTGTTCATCCTGTGGGAATAGAAGAAAGCGCTCATTTTTAGTTACGTTTGTTGTACTAATGTTCTTAGCTGTTAACGGTACGTTAGCTTATGTAGTACTAGATCCATTAGCATATTTTTTGCCAGATCAACAGGAGCAGACAGAAGCTACTTCATCGCCTGAAGAGAGAGTTGCCCTTGTGTCGGACACGGAAGAACAATTAAACATAAAGCAACCGCAGGCTATCCGTAACATCGTAAGCCCTGACGAAGAAAGCGAGAGCGCGCGTAATCTTACCAAGATTATTGCAGACGCACAGCAACACGTGTATACGATCTACACACCAGCCGGACAAGGGTCAGGCTTTTTGTATAACGGGGGTGGTGTCGTAGTCACAAACGCCCACGTGGTGGAAGGATTTACAGATGTGACTCTAACAACTTTGGCAGGCACAGAGCACAGCGGCCAAGTAATTGGGTACTCAAACGAGATTGATGTAGCGATTGTGTACGTTGCAGACTTTGTGGGCAGGACTCCCTCTAGCATTGCCCATGAGAAAAAAATAGATGTGGGAGAGAGTGTGCTTGCTCTAGGTACTCCACTAGGCTACGAGAATTCAGTTGCGATGGGCTACGTCACTGGCGCTGGACGAGACTTTGTTATTGATAACTTTACCTATTCAGATGTCTACCAAATCTCTGCTCCAATTGAGCCTGGTAATAGTGGCGGTCCACTGATGACGATTGAGACAGAAGAAATCTTTGCGATCAATTCTGCTAAAAGAAATGACGCTTCGTTGATTGCATTTAGTATTCCTATCTATACCGTTTATGATCTGATTGAAGGCTGGATTACCAATCCTTTAAGTCGTGACCAAGTGAATGAGCTTTTCTACAACAGCTTCGGGGAGTTTTACTATAGTGACGGCTGGCTTGACGGAGATTTTTATGGTGGAGATTATTCGGCGGACGCCGATTATTATGAGTACTGGGAGTGGGACGACGAGTTTTGGGAAGATTACTATAGCAACTATGATTATTATTACGATGATGACTATTACTACGAGGAAGATTACTACTATGAAGAAGACTACAACGAAGGCGAGTTTTATTATAATGATGAGCTTTATTATGAAGATGAGGATTATTATTATGAGGACGATGAGTACTACTACGAAGAAGATGAAGACTATTACTATGAGGATGACGAGTATTACTATGAAGAGAACGAATTTAATTCATCCGGTTTAGACACGTTTGATGGAGAGCCTTACTTCGACGGAGAATTTTATTATTACGATGATGGAGTCGAGGATCTTTACGGCAACTTCTGGACCTATGAGGAGTTTTTTGAGTAAGTGTCCTAATAAAAAGAAGCCTCGCACGAGCACGGTCGCTCGCACGGGGCTTCTTTCAATCTTTTCTCTCCAAAAACCTCTTACAAGTCAACTCCCCGAAGTCTCATGAGCAGGATAGCCAGCTCCGCTCGTGTAACAGGCCTATTCGGCTCGAAGCGGTCAACTGCAACGCCGGCAACAACTCCAGATTGATAAAGTGTATCAATGTAAGATTCATAAGGACTGCCATACACATCTGTAAATAGATGGTTACGAATGTTGCTGTCACCTTCCTCACCATCAGCCTCCACCTCATACCCACGCACAAGCATAGCTGCAAGCTCACCACGCGTCACAGATGTCTGAGGTAAAAAGTCACCGTTTGTCGTGCCGCGCACAATCCCCGCATCATAGAAAGCCTGCACCTGACTCGCATAAGGATGATCCTCACTAATATCACGAAACAAGCTCATCGCAACTAACGAATCAACATCCAACTGAAGCTCCCGAGCAAGCATTAACCCAGCGTGTAAACGTGATACGGATGCAGCAGGCTGAAACGATCCATCAACAAATCCTGTAATGACTCTATCCTGAGCCAGTTGCATAATTGCTTCATAGCCAATGGTATCACCGTCAACATCGTTGAATGAAATCACTTCTTCACCACCATCATTCGCAGGTTCACCAAACATCGCTAATGACGAGAGAGCTTCTCCGTTAAAATCAAACAATGCTTGATTTTCCCACGCGTTCCCTTCGCCATCACGCCAGCCGGCATTCTCAGATGGAATCCAAGTGGGTTCCCAGTAGAAGAAGCCTCTACCACGATCGTTTGGGACGGATTGAATAACTGCTTCTAAGTCACGTACAAAAGCAAGCTGTCCTTCCGGGCTCACTGGATAGCCAGCTATTTCTGCATCCTCTGCAGAAAAGATATTCTCATGTCCATCACCATCGTCTAATGTAAACCCATACGCGGTTTCTACCACTAAAACGTCACGGTCGTAGCGCTCGCTAATGTCATGCAGGTTCGTGCGCAAATCCTCCAACGAGCCATGCCAGTAAGGGTAGTAGGAGAGACCGATGATATCGAAATCAGCCAGACCACGGGAGGTTACTTCGTCGAACCACCATTGGTACAGACCGTTATCGCCACCGTCAGCTAGATGAAGCATGATCTCTGGATCAGCACCAGCGGGAGTTGCATCATGAATCGCGTCAATGCCAGCCTGTAAAAGGGTCACAATGTTATCAAATCCACCGTAATCCTCTCCAAGCACATCACCATACGCCTTCCCATCCGGCCAGAGGAGACCGCCTTGAATTTCATTCCCGACCTGAATCATTTCGGGAAAAGCATCGACCTCCTCTAACGCCGTCAATGTTTCATACGTATGGTCATACACCGCCTGCGTCAGCTCATCAAAGGAGAGATCCTCCCAAGCTTTTGGCTTGTCCTGTCTGCCTGGATCCGCCCAAAAGTCAGAGTAGTGAAAGTTTAACAGGAGCTTCATATCTGTCTCGCGGACACGCTCCGCCATCGCGACGGTCTCCTCTAAATCATTTGCGCCACCGACATTAATTGGATCCTTCCAAATTTTTAAGCGGATGTAGTCGGCACCGTGATACTCTAGAATCTCAAGCGCGTCTGAAGGCTGTCCGTCTACTGTAAACACCCCTCCGCCTCTCTCTACTTTAGGCAGTAGCGACGTGTCTGCGCCTCGAATAAATTCCTTCTCTGCTCCCTCTTCTGCAAAAACGGGCGTGCTCGCGCCAATCAGTAACGACGATCCTACAGCAAATGCGAGTAATCTCTTCATCCTTGCCCTCCTTTTAGTGGTGTAACTTCACTCGACACTTTCACTGACACCTTCTCCACAACCGCTTCATAGCCCTTAAGCACAACCGTCCGGTCAAGCTCTGGCACAAATCCAAGCTCCTGCGGTTCCTCCGTCAGATTCATCACAAACACATAATCGTGCACTCCATCACTTCTCTTTTGGACAGAAACACCGGAAGGAATCGCCACAGAGATAGCGGCCTTCACCTCAGCTTCCTCTAGCACCACATCATAGAGCTTTCGTAACAGGTCCATCTCAGGTCGGGCTGCTACATAAAATGCCGTACCATGCTCATACGAATGCTTCGTAAAGGCTGGGTGACCTGCATAAAAGTCTTCCTCATACGTAGCGAGGACGTCTGCCCCCGTAGTTGAAGCGATTTCGCAAAGGTGCTTGACAGCGCCCTCCACAGCACTGCCTTCTCTACCAGAAATCAGATTGCGCTCCTCCTCATATAGCCCGTCAATCTCCTCAGGGAAGACGCCAATTGCTCGTGTAAAAGCTTTCGCACGACCTCCAAGGTACGTTAAGTCACGTTCATCAACGACACCTGACCAATAGGTGGTAACGAGCGTGCCACCTTGCTTTACGTACTGCTCAAGTGCGCTTGCAGTTTGCTCCGTCATCATGTAGAGCATGGGCACAATGACAAGATCATACGAGTGTAGCGCGTGCTTTGGTGAGATAACGTCAGTTGGAATACCACGCTCCCATAGTATTTGATAGTGCTCGCGAACGGTTTCTTCATAGTACATGCCTTGATTTCTTGGACCTTGTGACTCCTTAATCGCCCATCTGTTATCCCAATCAAACATAATCGCAGCTTTCGCTGGAACCGTTGTACCGACGACGTCGTCAAGCTCTGTCAGTCTACTGCCAAGCCTTGCGACATCCTGGAAGACTCTCGTTTTATTCGTTCCTTCATGGCTTATTACAGCGCCGTGGAATTTCTCACTAGAACCGCGGCTTTGGCGCCATTGGAAATATTGGACTGTATCGGATCCGTGCGCGATCGCCTGTAGGGAAGACAGCTCGTGCATACCTGGTTTTTTAAGCTTACTGACCGGCTGCCAGTTCGTTTGGGCTGGTGTGCTCTCCATTAGCATGAAGGGTTGACCGCCCTTTAACGAGCGCATGAGATCATGATTAAATGCGGTCCACACGGCTGTTTCCAGTGCTTTTCCTGGCGTGTGCCAAGTTGGATAGCTATCCCATGAGATCACGTCAACATACTTGGCAAACTGCCAATAGTCTAGCCCTTCAAACGCCTCCATGAAGTTCGTCGTCACAAGTAGGTCAGATCCTGCCTGCCTGATCGACGCGACTTCATGCAAATAAAAATCGATCGTTTGCGACGTGACGAATCGCTTCCAGTCGAGGGCGAGTCCATGCACCGACTTTTCGCCATGCGGAGCAGGGGATTCGATCTGCTCCCAGTCTGTATACGTGTGGCTCCAAAACGTTGTCCACCAAGCATGATTCAGTGCCTCAAGCGTCTTATATTTATCTTTCAAAAACTCGCGAAAAGCTGTTTGGCAATTATCGCAGTGACAATCGCCGCCGTACTCATTGGAAATGTGCCAGCCGATCAAAGCTGGATGATCCTTGTAACGCTCGGTTAAGAGCGTATTGATTAACGCTGTCTTTTCCCGATAGACGGGTGAGGTCATACAGTGATTATGACGCTCCCCATGTAGGTTACGCTGTCTCGCAGCTGTCACGCGAAGCACCTCAGGATATTTTTGCGACATCCAAGCAGGGCGTGCGCCTGTTGGTGTAGCTAGGAAGGCGGAGATCCCCTCTGTAGCTAAACGATCCATAACGGTATCAAGCCATTCAAACGTGAATGTACCTTCTTCGGGTTCTAAGGTGACCCAAGAAAAAATGCCAATAGACACAACGTTTATATGTGCCTCTTTCATGAGAGCGAGATCCTGCTCAAAGATAGCAGGGTTATGAAGCCACTGCTCGGGATTGTAGTCTGCGCCATGAAGCATATGGGGGACGCGCTCTGAGATTGGTTTAAAACGTTTTGTCATTGTATATCACCCTTTAATCAAGTTGTTCGCGATGCCTAGCCCTTCGTACCTCCAGCGGTTAGTCCGGAGATTAAGTATCTCTGAAGGAATAGAAATACTGCTGCAATAGGAATGGCGACTAGAATCGCACCTGCTGCAAATCGCGTAAAGTTATTGTCGAATTCGTTGCTAACAAAATTAAATAATCCTAGTGCAAGTGTAAAGTTTTCCTCACTACGCAAGATGATTCTCGGTAGGAGGAAGTCCATGAATGGAGTCATAAATTGAAATAGTGCTACAACCGCTAAGATTGGTTTAGCAAGAGGAAGCATAATGGTAAAGAAGATACGTAATGGGCCTGCTCCGTCAATACGAGCAGCTTCGTCTAACTCTCGTGGAATCGTATCAAAGTAGCCCTTTACAAGGAAGGTCATCATTGGAATACTTGATCCAACGTAAATAATGATGAGTCCCCACAAGTTATCGATCAATCCAATCATACTTAATAGTAAATAAATAGCGACCATTGCCATTAAAATCGGGAACATTTGCAAGACGAGTAAAATGTACAGCCCATTCTTACGCCCTTTAAACGTAAATCTCGAGAAGGCATACGCCGTTAACGCGGCTACGATAACGGAGAAAAGAGACGTTAAACTAGCGACAAACAGACTGTTTTGATACCACATCAGGTATCGTCCTCTTGGATCATCAAAAAAGAGCCATCTGTAATGCTCGAAGCTCCAGCTCTCAGGAAACATAGAAGCTGCAAATAAACTCCTGCCAGGGTTCACAGACATTCCAATCGTCCACAGCAGAGGATAGGCAATGATGATAAACATGATGACAAACACAGCGTAAATAGCGGCGACTTCTAGCTTACTTTTCGTTCGGCGTGTCAATAGATTTCCCCCTCCTCTTTAAAGGTACGTGTACGTCGGAACTGCAGAAAGGCAAAGGAGGCGACAATTAGTCCAATAATCATCGAAATAGCTGCTGCCATGCTGTAGTTTTGCTGGCTAAATGTTAAGTTGTACACCCATGAAATCAGGATATCGGTCCCGCCGGCGTTCTGGCCTCTAACAGCAGGTCCTCCTTCGTTAAACAAATAAATAATATTAAAGTTATTGAAGTTAAACGTATACTGCATAATCATAAGCGGAGCTGTTGCAAACATGACGTGTGGAAAAGTGATTGATCGAAACTTTTGCCAGCGTGAAGCCCCGTCTACGTCTGCGGCTTCATACCATTCGTTTGAGACACTTTGTAAGACCCCTGTGAATAAGGCAAATACAAAAGGAAAGCCTAGCCAAACTTGAATGGCTATAATGGCAACTCGGGTCCAAAAGACATCGGTTAACCATGGAATGCTCATAGAGAATAACGGCTCCATAATTTGACGGTTAATCGCACCAAATCCATCATTAAACATCGCTGCAAAAATTAAAATAGAGACAAAACCGGGAACTGCCCAAGGTAAGATGAGCATCGTACGAATTGTTCTCTTAAACTTTATTCGCTTGTCATTTACGAGTACGGCAAGAAAAAGAGCGAGAATAATTTGAAGCGTTGTAGCTACTAACGTCCAAATAATCGTCCAACTGAATACAGATACGAATGTATTTTGCCACATCGGGACAGTGATGAGTTGCACAAAATTTTCGATCCCAACCCAGTCAAGTAAAGCCGCAGGGGGAGAATTGCGCAGGCGATAGTTGACGAATGCTAGAGAGAGCATAAAGGCGAGTGGGAGGATGATCGAAAATACGACGAGAAATAGTCCAGGCCCTATTAAAAAATAAGGAAAGGACTTCTCATAAGAATGGTGAAAGGCCTCTCGTAAGGTTGGCACATGGAAGCCTTGTGCAAGCTTTGTCGCATCACGGTGCGCATCCTTTATATTAAAGATGTAAAATCCGATAGCCATTGTAAGCAAAACGATCGTCACTAGCCCTTGAATAAGTAAAATGAGAGAATGATCGCGTCCGATGATTGTTCCTAATGTCACGATTCCCCATAAACCCATATCGATGAAATCCATGAATGCTATAAAAAATGCGAAAGCAAAAATGAGAAAGATAGAACCTTTAACAAAACGGCGGTTATACAGCTGTCCTACTCCAGGAATGATGGAAAGAAGCGCTGCTTTTTTAGGAGAGTGTGAACGCTCCTTTATCTCTGTTGTCATACATATTAGCCTCCTTCTGTGCGGCTCATGACAAGAATAGATCTGATTAGAGGAGGACGTGGGGTTACTCCACGCCCGTCTAATCTGTTTAGCTGAGCCGAATACATGCAGCTTTCTATTCCATCATCATGATGTAGTCGCGAATCTCTTCCACTGCTTCCTCTAATACTTCAGCTGGCTCTTCTCCATCCGCAATGTATTGTAAGGAATCCTCCATAGGTGCCCACACTTGACCCATCTCCGGAATGTTAGGCATTGGAATAGCAGTTTGAGACTGCTCTAAAAAGGCTTCTGCAAATTCGCTCGTCACTTCTGCATCTGGTCTAGCAGGGATTTCTCCCGTTTCGTCATAATAGTAGGACTGCGCGTCAGCGGTAGTTAAGTGCAACGCGAGCTGAGAAGCCCAATAGGTACTATCCGAATAGTTTGAGACTAGCCATCCCTTTACTCCCGCAAAAGGCGTTGGTTCCTCTCCGCTTGAGAGCGTTGGAATCGTCGTCACGCCTAGGGAATCACCGAGAGCATCCGAGAAGTTAGCAAGCGCCCAAGGCCCAGAGACAACCATCCCAACTTTCCCATCTGTGAAAAGCCCATTTATGACATCCTCATCAACTGTTCTTGGAATGATGCCGCGGTCAAACAAGGATTGGACCTCTTCGTACGCAGTCACTGCTCCTTCGCTTGCTAAGCCGATATCATCGGTGTCATAGTTACCATCGGCGTCCTGACTAAAGACATATCCACCGTGACCACCGATCCAAGGGAAAACGTGGTAAAAGTTGAGTGCCTCAAATAAAAAACCATAATCATCATTCGCTGCGTCCGTCATCTCCTCGGCAAGCGCATAGACCTCTTCCATCGTCTCTGGCACTTCCTCGACTAAATCACGATTATAGTAAAGTGCGGTATTTTCGATGACAAGGGGAACTCCGTAAACTTCTCCGTCTAATGTGAACGATTGTACTGCTTCTTCCGTATATTCGCTTAGTGCATCCTCTGAGACTTCAAGTGGAGCTAGTAGGTTTTGGCTCGTCAGCTCTCCTAATCGATCGTGCGGCTGAAAAATTAGATCTGGTCCAATTCCGGATGGACCGTCTAAAGCGAAAGCCTCATCTTGGTCCGCCATTAAATAAGGCGTTACAACAACGTCAATGCCTGTTTCTTCGGTAAACTGAGACGCAAGCTCTTCAATAGCCGCAAACTGATATTCATCATCGTTCGCCCAGATTTCCAGTGACTCCGGCATTTCCGGTTCATCAGCTGAATCTGACGTGTCATCCGTATTTTCATTGACCGGTGTGTTTGTGGCGCCCTCATTTTGAGTGAACTCTTCATTGTCAGGTCCGCAGGCTGTCAATACAACAACGCTTGATAGTAATACGGTTAAAGCATATCGCTTCATTTCCCCATCCCCTTTAGAAAATAGTGTGTGGAAATAGTCACATAAAGTATAATAATATCTTTTTGTGGCTACTTTCAGTTTATAAACTTAAATACTTGATATACAAACATTATAAGCGCTTTCAAAAAGTTCCTGATATAAAATAATTCGCTACTAATATAAGAATATGAAACAAAAACACGATGTCTATGTAAGGGACATCGTGCCTAATGGTGGAGAATACGGTACTGCTTTGGGGTGATTTGTTCGCGGCGTCGAAAGGTTGCGACGAAGTGGCTAACATCCTTAAATCCTGTCAGACTTGCCACTTGATTTAAGGGAAGATCGGGGCTTGCAACAAGAAGTTCCTTTGCTTTTCGAATGCGTAGTTGGACAAGAAAAGAGTAAGGACTCGACGAAAATGTTTCTTGAAAAAGCCGATTTAAGTACTGAGGACTCACATTCGCGTGTTTTGCAATATCTGCAAGGCCGATGTCTTCTGCAAATGAAATTTCGAGCCAGTCGACGATGGGACGTACTTTTTCATAGAAATGAGAGAGAGAGTGAGAGTTATTCGCCCTCGCGTGCTGTTTGAGCTGAATCAAAAAGTCATAGAGATAGCGTGACAGTTGTAAAGAGGAGAACTCAATGTTTGTTTGCACTTCCTCCATCATTTTGTAAATGATCTGTGTGAGTGGTTCGTCCCGTGGCTCTTCGTAAACAGCCGATCCGTTTAACTCGAGAGCCGTCAAAATCGAAGAGACGGATGCTCCGCCAAACGTGATGTAGGCTGTAGACCACGGACGCTTCACTGTGTGATAGGCATGAGGCGTGTATGGGTTAATGAAGATGCCTCGACCTTTCGGCAAGGGATAGCTCTGTCCTTGGAACGTAAATAATCCTTCGCCATCTGTCGTTTGTAGCCAGTGGTAATGCGGATAGCCTTCTGGGCGGTTGAAGTCTAATTCTTGCGGATTATATCCGACACTCTCTACAAAAAGAGGTAGCGAGGACCCTGTTTGTGAGAACGTATAGCGCTTTTTAGAAAAGTACATCTGATCACCTCTTTAGGTAAACTCTTTGTTTATAAGAGTCACATGAAACCGTTAGAAAGAAAAGTGCTTTTTTCATAATAAATAAGGGAATAGGTAAAAAGGAAGCTAATTGTAAGGGCTTTAGTAACAGGATATATGGTATACTATTAGAAAATTCAAACAAAAAAGGAGATGGTAGCGATGGGGTTAAATGCGGGTCCAATTTACAGCGCGTTGATCATTGCTATCATTCTTTTTGTTTATTCCCGTGGAGGGCAAGGCATAGATACCCTTCAAAATAAATTGTTTCGCTCAACGCTTGTCGTAACAATTCTCTCGATGCTAGCACTTTTAATGACTGTCTATATAGAGAGCAACGCAGATCAAATGTCGACTACAGTTCAACATGCTAATAATATCTTTACCAGGCTACTCATGATTGGTGTCTTTCCTCTTATTTTTTATTATTCGACTTCGATCATTTGGAAGGCACCTAAACACGTCTATCAGTGGATAAAAACAACCAGTTTTATCTACCTTCTTTTTGCTGTTCTCGTTATGATTTCCCCGTTTACTGGACTGATTTATCAACTGGAGGAGGGCGTCGCAACGACTCCAGGGCCACTCTATCTTGCTATGTATATTGTCCCCATCTTTTACTTGTCGTTGATCGTCCTAGTTGTCTATAGAATGCGCAACAAACTCCCGCTCAACCTGCGTCTTGTTTTACTATCCTACCCGCTACTAGGTCTCGCGCTTGCAGGCGTAGAATTCATTTTCCCTGAGCTGCTAATCTCTAGCACAGCCGTAACAGCGGGCCTAACCATTACCTACCTCTATGTGCAAAACAAAAAAATACTGGAGGACGATCTCACAGGCGTGTTAAATCGTCGAGCATTTACTCAAATCCTCAAGATGCGTCTAGAAAATCGAGAGGATACGTTAATTACACTAGTCAGCCTACACGATTTTAAGTCGATCAACGATCAATATGGAGAAGAAATCGGAGACCAAGCACTTCATGCATTTGCTAAATACCTTTCTACACTTAGTAAAGAGGGACGAGTGTGTCGGTTCTCAGGTGATGAATTCGCTATTGTATCGAGTTATACAGCAGAGGCTGATTGCATGCAAGCCATTCATACAAGGCTACAGGATACATGGGATGTGAACGGTATTGTCGTAAAACTACGAGCGACGATTGTCACCATTCCTATTCCAAAAGTGACGGGCACGATTGAGGACACTGTAGCAGTATTAGAAAGGCAAGTTAAAATGAATAAAAAAGCAGGCATAGAAGTCGATACGATTACGACGCATGCGCTTGTTTTTTTCAAAAGAAGACAAACGATCGAAGAGATCTTAAAGAAAGCCATTCATTTACGAAATGTGGATGTGTATTTTCAGCCAATCTACTGTGTAAAGACAGGTGAGTTTCGTTCGCTAGAAGCTTTAGCTAGGCTCCACTCGGCGGAGCTTGGATTCATCTCACCCGGAGAATTTATCCCGATTGCAGAAGAGAAGGGGCTGATTCAGGAGTTAGGAGAAGTACTTTTAGAGGTAGTCTGCCAAGCTAAAAAGCGTCTTCGTATAGAAGGGATTTCGATTGATCAAATTAACGTCAATATCTCTCCTATTCAAATCTTTCATGATCGTTTGATGGAACGCGTCCTCGATGTTTCCACTAGAGAACAAGTAGACTGTGGATTTTTGCACTTTGAGCTAACGGAAAGTGTGGTACTCGACAACATGGATAAGATGAAAGTAGCGATGGAGGAGTTTGAGGCACTAGGCATTGGATTTAGTCTAGATGACTATGGGACAGGGTATACAAATATATCAAATGTGATTCAATTCCCGTTCTCCTGCATTAAACTAGATAAGACGCTATTGTATGAGGCTGAGCGAAATGAAGATAATTTTATTGTGATTCAAGCACTTGCACAGTCGTTTAGGCAGATTGGAAAGCACGTGGTTGTGGAGGGCGTAGAGACACAGGAGCAGCTCGAGCTTGCCTATCGGATGGGAAGTAACTTTGTACAAGGTTATTATTTTGCACGTCCGATGCCACTTCGAGAACTAGTACGCTTTTATAAAGATAATCGCGTTCGAACGTTTTAAAGGAGAGTATGCGGCACATGGATCAAGCGACGTTTTTACTTCAAAGGGCAGTGCGTATGCAAGCGACTTATATGGAGTCAGGAGAACTGGTGGAGCGAAGTACACCAGTTCTTTGGTATGGACAAACAGGAGCGGAGCTAGTAACTGTAGGGGTGAATCCTTCTAAAGGGGAGTTTTTGTTGCGGAGCGGTTGCGTGAGACCTCTTGAACAACGTAAGTTTTTTACGCGCGATAAAGAAGGTAGCTTACAGGAATTTCATGATGATGAGATCATGCTTCGGAAGTCGATTAGCTATTTTCAAAAGTACTTTGCGAACGAATCGATCTCGAGACCTTGGTTTGGGCAAGAGGGAGGAGCTAAGTTAGAAGGTTTTTTGCAGGGGATGGGAGCTTCGTTTTATCGAGCAATGAACGAATCCATGCGTGCCATTCATGTCGATTATTTTCCATTTGCAACTATAAGGCAGATGGGAAAGATTCCAGAGCGAGAGACATGGTTTGAGGATGCTTCAGTGCATGAGTTGTTTAAAGAACGTGTCTTGTATTTAAAGCCGAAGAGGCTGTTGTCTCTCGGTGCTACAGTAACAGAGCAACTGTGTGCGTTAGGTGCCGTTTTAGGAGAGAAGCAAACTGTAGAGGGGTATCCATCTGCGATGTATCAAACAGGAACGTTTTTTGGCATTCCGATGGTCGTTCTTCATTTCCGGCCGTCCGAGCAATTTGTTGGTCTTGGAAGCAAGGTCGATTCATTGGGGCGGCATCACGGATCGTATACAAAAAAAGAAGTGCTAGCTGAGATAGGGAGATTGATAGGGGAGGGAGCCGATTGGTAGTTGGTAGTAGATCAGCGCGCGTAGAGAACCGTGCGGTTAATAACAGTGGCGGTGCGGTCAATAGCGTTGCACGAGCGGTCAATAACGAGAGTGTGATGGTCAATAGAGATTGTAGCGTTCAATGGTGGTGGCAGTTCAATCAAGAAATCGATTGGAACCCTTTATTACATCACATTTTTGTACGTTAATGTGGCTTGGTGCAAACGGAGGGCTATTTGACGCAATCGCCACCCTAATCGACGCATTCACCTACCAACTTGGTGCAAACGAATCTTACTTTGACGCATAGCTATTTGAACAGATGCAAAAGAAGCCCCGATTGACGCACCTTGAACACTATTTGCTGCAACCGAGCTTTAAACTGATGCAAGCGCTCTTTCAACTGACCCAACGGATGTCGAGTTTGATGCAAACGACAGCTAAAGTGATGCATACGGACTTCTACTTGACGCAAACCCCTCCATCCCCCAAAAAAACAAAAAAGCCCTCCCACCATTATTGGTAAGAGGGCTTTACCTACTAATCTACTTACTGCATGCGTAAGACAAAAATAGCTAATTCCGCTCGTGTAACAGGGCGGTTTGGTTCATACGCATTTGCACTCGTACCAGCTGTTAAACCAGCCTGATAAAGAGCGGAGATATACGGCTCATATGGGCTGCCAACAGCATCTGTAAATGGATGTGCTACTCCACTTGCTGCAGGTGCTACGTCATAGGCACGAACGAGCATTGCTGCAAGCTCTCCACGAGTAATAGCAGCTTGAGGCATGAAGCGACCGTCAGACGTTCCTTGTACAACACCGGCAGAGTAAAGGGCATTTACTTCTGCTAGATAGCGATAATCACTAGGAATATCGGAGAAACTACTTGAAGAAGTTGCAGCAAGGTTTAGTTCGCGCGCCAGCATCAAGCCAGTGTGTAGGCGAGTGATCGAGGCGCTAGGCTTAAACGTGCCGTCTTCAAATCCTGTGATCGTTCCAGCTTGTGCTAATCGCATAATGGCTTCATAGCCATTTGTTGCAGGAGTTACGTCAGGGAATGTTACCGGAGTACCAGGCTCTTCAGGCGTTCCTGGCTCTTCGGACTCCCCACGATCTGCAATTGCCCAGTAGCTTGGCTTCACGCGATAGTTGACGTCGAAGACGAACGGAGCGTCCTTACCAATTCCATCGTTGTATTCTTCTGCGCGATCGTCTAACCATGTATGGTTATCGCTAATTCCCCAGAAGGTAACGCTACTAATATTGTCTGATTGACGCTCATAAAGCTCAAAAATATCATTATAGCGATCTGCTTGTCTTTCAAACTCAAACATTGGAATCTCGTCGTAGCTTGGGTAAGCCGGGCGAGGTGGCCATCCGTATAAACTCACATCAAGCTCTGTAATTTGATTATCTAATCCAAGACCGGCAAACATTTCAATAGAGTCTTCCATCTCTTCTAATGACGGCCAGCCAATTTGAATGTGTCCTTGATGTCCCATACCATCAATTGGAACGCCATCTTCCACAAGCTCTTCTACTAAATTAAAGATAGCAGAGCGCTTCGGTTCAACCTCCGTATTGTAATCGTTGATAAATAGCTTAGCATCCTCATGCTTATACTCGGCAGCGGTCTCGAAGGCTACTCGAATGTAATCTGTGCCAGTAATTAAGTACCAAGGTGACTCACGAAGTCCACCATTATCATCCACCACTTCGTTTACGACATCCCACGAATCAACATCGTCTTTATAGCGTTCAACAATTGTTCTTACGTGTGTCTCAAGACGCTCTAGAAGGAGCACTTTATTTGCTTCTCTAGCGACTGGATCTGTCGCGTCTACCATTGGATTTCCAGCTTCGTCGAGGAAAAACCAGTCAGGTACTTGGCTGTGCCAAATTAGTGTATGAAAGCGAAGCGACATATCGTTCTCACGTGCAAATTCAACGAGCTTGTCTGCTTCTGTGAAGTCAAATTCTCCTTCAACTGGCTGAATGGAGATAGGCTTCATCACATTTTCGGCCACTAAGCTATTGTAATGGTGACGGAGCACATCGCCCGTCTCTCCTAATAGCTGGTGAGGCTCTACGGCCGCTCCGATATCAAAAATATCTGAGTAAATCTCGTGTAAAGGTGTCACATCAAGCGCGTGTGGTTCCTCCGCAAACGGGGAAGCACCAGCTGTAGTCGGTAATAAGAGTGCGAGCGATAAACCTGTAGCAACGGACAATTTTGTCTTGCGTGTAATCATCAAATCTCTCCCTTATCAATGTGATGTGTATGTGGGTCTTGCACGACATACCTAATTTAAAGCTACTTGATAGGTGTGAGCTCTTTTGTTGTGATTAGCGTCGTGATGCAAGCAAGTAGCGAGATGCCCCAAAAGAATCCGAGCATTGGAAGGAAATAATAGAGTGCTAGTAGAAGCAGGATGCCACCTAAAAAGATGAGCATGCTCTTCATATGTCGGAAAGGTAAAAATAGAGAAAGCGCTATCATTTTGAAGAAGGATAAATCGGGTCTAGATACGTAAACCGGAAAGAAGAAGCTTACGATAATGGCAAAGAAAAAGACGCTGATACCCATCCCTGTCATCATGAAGAATAGAAGCTCGTCAGGGAAAACAGTCATAATGTTAAAGTTGACAAAAAACAAGCCGAAAGCTAAAAAGAATACTAGTGCATATTTATTAGAGCGGATAAACTCTTGTTTCCAAATAGCAAAGAAGGTTGGGAGTATCTCGTAGGTCGACTCGCCCCGGGCGAGCCTCCCTACAAGTGTGTGTAGCGCAACCGTTGCTGGGAATAGTCCAGCGACAAAGCCACCTAAGGCAGTGAAGATGACCCACAAAAAGTGCATATAGGCGAGTTTAACAAGCCAATCACAGGCAACGTATAACGGGTTATTCATCCAGCGAACGGTAATCATGTACTACTCACTCCTCTTCGTACGTAAAGTAATCAAAATCTGCGTGCAGGCGCTGACCGCTGTAGTCCTGGCAGGCCATGCCGACAAACGTGCCGGTAAAACGAACTTGGGCTGCGGAATCATCGGACATGTGGGTTGTGTCTAGCTCGATTGAGACCTTCTCCCAGTCTGTGCGATTCTCGTCCTTAAAGAATAACTGTAGTTTATCGTAGCGAATCTCGCCGCGAAGCTTCACAGGTCCAGATTGCGCAATGCGAAGCGGTGGTGCTAGAAGCTCCTCATATTCATTTGCTTTCGTGCGAATAATTTGTAGAACGCGTCCTTTATCCGGGTGATGTGTCACGTGCAGATACACATGGTCCTCTGTATCGTAATACATGACAAGACCAGCTTTTTGCTGATAGTGTGTTGGGTCAAACGCGACCTCTGTCTCAATATTGCATGTAAAGGACGTTTGTCTTCTTGCCACAAGGCTTTGCTGGTGCACAGAAGATAAGGATTCACGTCCAAACAATCGTAAATGACCAGGACGTTCCGTTAGTGACACCCAGCTCTCGTCCATAGGAACTCGTAGGGAGTTCCATGCGCCACTTAGCGCATCAGTATCGAAGTTATCTGTTGCAGGTTCTTTTTCAAATGGGTGCTCTGGTAAGTTTGGTGCTTCCGTTGTATCCTGCGGGAACGAACCTAATCCATGAGCGAGACGAAGCCAGCCATCCTCCGTCCATTCCACTTTTTGAATCGATGTTTCCCGACCGAGCGTACAGTATTTGCCGTTTAGCGGACGACCGCATAAATGCGCAAAGTACCACTCGCCGTTCGGTGTGTCGACCAAACTTCCGTGCCCAGCCTTTTGAATCGGTAGATCACGGTGGTTATACGAGCTAATTAACGGATAGTTTGGATCCGTCTCATATGGTCCTTCAAGGTTTTTGGAACGAGCAACCGTCTCCGCATGCTCATACTCCGTACCACCCTCTGCTACTAATAAGTAGTAGTAGTCATCTTTTTTATAAATGTGTGGACCTTCCGTAAGCTTGATATCTGTTCCGTCGTAGATCTTTTTAGCTGGTCCAACAAGCTTTTGCTCTTCGACTGAATACTCCTGTAGAACGATGCCGGCAAAGGAATGATTCGCCGTGCGATAATCCCACACCATATTCACTAACCACTTACGCCCATCTTCATCGTGGAAAAGAGAGGGATCGAAGCCACTGCTATTTAAGAAAATGGGTTCCGACCATGGACCTTCAATAGATGGAGCCGTGACAAGGTAGTTGTGTGCATCCTTATAAGCGCCGTGCCACTGCTTGACATCGGTATAAATTAAGTAAAATGTGCCATCACTATAGCTTAAGCAAGGAGCCCATACGCCACCTGAGTTCATATTGCCTTTCATGTCGAGCTGTGACTTTCTCGTTAATGGATTCGATACGTGTCTCCAGTTCTTTAAGTCCTTTGAGTGGTGAATGCGTACTCCAGGGAACCATTCAAACGTCGAAGTGGCGATATAAAAATCGTCGCCAACTCGCATGATGGATGGATCTGCATGGAAGCCGGGTAGAATAGGGTTTTGAATTGTAGACATGTTATCTCTCCTAAGCAATGATTTTTGTTGTGAGTTTTAGCCTTTTACAGAGCCTGCTGTCATACCTTCCACAATACGATTACTTAAAAGAAGGAAGGCGATAAGGATAGGAAGCATACTAATGACAAGCGTTGCTCCAATTGCACCCCAGTCGGTAGAATATTGACCGATGAAGTTTTGAATACCAACTGTAAGCGTTTTGTTACGGTCTGAGCTTAAGAAGGTATTTACAAAGATAAATTCGTTCCAATTGTAAATCATGTTAATAATCGCAGTTGTAGCAACAACTGGCGCTGTGATCGGTAAAATGATACGGAAGAACATACGGTGCACGGAGCAGCCGTCCATAATTGCTGCTTCCTCAAGCTCCCTCGGTATTGTGTAATAGAAGCCGAGTAGGATCATCATCGTGAGAGGCAGGTTAAATGCCGTATACGTTAAGATAATAGAAAGGTGCGTATCCATTAATCCGACGCTTGAGAAGAAACTAAATAATGGAATGATCGTAGAATGAACTGGAATCATTAAGCCAACCATAAATAGTCCGAGTACAAGCTTATTTAATTTCCACTTCATTCGTGTAATCGCAAATGTGACAAAGCTTGCTAAGAGCACGGTTAAAATGACCGCAGAGCCCGTAACTAAGACACTGTTAAAGAAGTAGAGGCCAATATTTCCCTCTGTCCATACACGAGCGTAGTTACCCCACTGTGGATCGCCAGGGAGTGCTAATGGAGGAAGGTTAAATACCTCTTGGTTATCCTTTAACGAGAATAAAAACAGCCATACTAAAGGTAATATTTGAATAACGGCAACGAGTGATAACGCAATGTATAACAAAAGATTTAAGGGCTTAAAGCGGAATGGTCCGAGCTTCAGTCCTTCTGAAGTTGTAGCTGTTGCTGTGCTTGAAGACATGTACATTCCCTCCCTTAATATTGGACCTGATCTTCTTTCGATGCTGTTGCGCGTCGAATGAGATACGTCACAATTAAAATTAATACGAGTAAGAAGAACCCTACTGCACTTCCGTAACCAAAGTCATTGGTTCTAAAAGCAAGCTTATACATATAGGACGCCATTACTTCACTGGCACCACTTGGTCCTCCATCCGTCATTACGTAGATTAAGTCAAAGTACTTTAAAGATCCGATAACAGCTAACACAACGGTTACCTTCATCACACCAGCAATTAAAGGTAGCTTGATTTTATAGGCGATTTGAAAAGGCGTAGCACCATCAATTTTTGCAGCTTCCTCAAGCTCGGCCGGAATATTTTTAAGCGCTGCATAGTAAATGATGATGTAAAATCCTGCATACTGCCAAATGATCGGGATGAAGATAGCAAACAAGACAATGCTTGTATCTGATAGCCAAAGCGGCGGATTTTCAATACCAACAGACGTTAAAAATCGATTCATTACTCCATTTGTAGGATGGTAAATACGTAGCCATAGCTGCGCAATAGCAACGGAGGAAAGAAGCATAGGGATTAGGTAAATCTTTCTGAATAGGTTTGCTCCTTTTACATTACTTGCAAGTATTAAGGAAATAGCTAAGTAGAGCACTAAGCTTCCAACCGAAAAGAGTGCTAGAAGTAGTGAGTGGTAGGCACTTCGCCAAAACATTCCATCAGAGAGTAAAGCAGTATAATTTTCAAGACCTACAAATGTCATTGCACCAATTCCGTCCCAATCCATCAGACCGTAATAAGCAGTCAGCACAATCGGAACGTATATGAGAACGAGCAGAATCAGAAGTGCAGGTAGTGTATACAAGGCAATAACACGTTTATCGGACATAATATGATTCACTTAAGATCACTCCATTCGGATAAAAGAAAAATGTCCCATATATTCACGAGGAACATATGGGACGATTAGGGGGCTTATTCGTCGGCTTGTAGCGCGTTCTCGTGTTCTTCAGCGAATTCTTCAGGTGTTACGGCTTCGCCAAATAGAGATTGAATCATATTAAGATGCGTTTCAGCTACGGAAGAGCTCATTTGAACATCCGCGAATAGCGTGATGCTTGAAGCGTTGTTAAGCTCATCTAGTACACTGATAAATAGGTCTGGAAGGTCTACTTCGTCCGTATTTACTTGTGTACCAGGGATAACTCCAGCGTCTTCAACAGAGCGTTTGCCCCACTCTTCTGTAAAGTAAGCAACAAATTCCTTCGATTCTTCTTTTACATCCGAATTCTCGGCTACGAATAGTCCTACACCAGGTCCACCAACCCAGCCGTTGATATCTCCTTCGCCACCCTCAACCTCAGGGAACTTGAAGAAATCAATGCTATCGCGGAACTCTTGTGGTACTTCTTCGTTTGTTGTGTAGTTAGGAAGGTCCCAAGATCCGATCAAGTACATAGCAGCATTACCGTTCATAAATTCTGCTTTCGCTTCTTGATCTGATAGACCGTTAAAACCTGGGATAAATGCATCGTGCTCAACCATTTCTTGAATGCCTTCAGCAGCAGCGATTAGGCGCTCGTCGTTAAAGGAGCCACTGCGATCAATAGCAGAGTTAAGTGCATCTGCGCCACCAATACGATCAGCTAAATACATGTACCAAAGGGATCCCGTCCAGCGGTCGCGGTTACCAAGTGCAATTGGTGTCACGCCTGCTTCGACAAGCGTATCAATTGTATTTAAGAAATCATCATACGTCTCAGGAACACTCACGCCATGCTCTTCAAAGATTGCTGTGTTATAAAAAACAGGAGCGATGTTAAGCTCAAGTGGGAGTGCATACGTTTGGTCGTTGATTGAATACGCTTCCAAAGTACCGGCAACAAAATCATCGCGGAAGCCATCTTCTAACACGTCATCAAGTGGAGCAAACAGTTCGCCATTTACATATGGCTCTAAGAATCCTGCTGCCCATGTCATCCCAACGTCAGGTAACTGGTTAGAGGAAGAAACAACTTGAAGCTTGTTTTTGTACTGCTCGTTCTCAAGTACTTCTAATTCAACCGTGACGTGAGGGTGCATTTCTTCAAATTCTGAAATAATATCCGTTACAATTCGGTGATGGTCAGGTGAGCTTCCAGCTGGCCATAAGTGCATGAAATCAATCGTGACATCCTCTTGAGCTGGCTCATTCGCACTTGCTGCTGCATCATCCGCAGGTGCCTCATTATTGCCACCGCCTCCACAGGCAGCTAACAGTGTTACAGCAGAAAGAGTAAGTGCAGGAATCAACGCTTTCTTTTTCATTTCATTTCCCCCTAGCAATTTAGTGTAACGTCAGTATAGCAAGGATGAAAGCGCTTTATAAGGTAACGATGATTAGTCAAAGTACCACTTTGATTTGGTGAATAAACAAAGATTTTAACCATCCTCACGGCTCAGTTTTCGATACTTACTAGGAGTCGTTTTTTCATACTCTTTAAAGAGTTGAATGAAGTATTTAGCTGTCTGATAGCCGACGCGTTCAGCGATTTCTCCAATAGGCAAATCGGATGTTAAGAGTAAGGTTTTTGCTTTTTGCAGTCTTTTTTTAGTTAAATATTCGCTGAATGTCATCCCAACATGATCTTTAAACAAAACACTAAAATAGCTTGGGTTTAAATGAACCTCCTGTGCGACATCCTTTAAGCTACATTTCTCGTGAAGGCGTGTGTGAATGACTTCTACAGCAGTTGCGATGGATGGGGGGAGCTCCTGATTTGTCATCTCTTCTTCCGCCATCACTTTCTCTACCTGTCCAACTCGTTGAAGCTGCGCTTTCGCCGCAAGTGCTTGCTTAACCGCATCTAAGAACTCGTCTTTTTTAACAGGCTTAAGTAAATAATCATGGACGCCCATTGTCAATGCTTTATGGGCGTAATCGAACTCCGAATAAGCAGAAATTACAATATATGTCGGAGCTCGTCCCAACGCTTTCACTGCTTCGATTAATTCGAGACCAGTCATCTCAGGCATGCGAATATCTGTGATTAATAAATCAACGTCATGATCATTTATAAAGTTGAGCGCTTCCTGCGCATTTTCGGCAGTAGTAACGTGAAGGAGGTAATCTTCCCAGGCATCTAATCGTCGTTTTAGGCCGTCGCGTGATTTTGGCTCATCATCCACGATCAGTACGGTTGGTGTTTTCATGCTGCTTCTCCTCCTTTGGTAATATGAATAAGACGCGAGTCCCTTCTCCAAGTACACTTTCGATAATTAAATCCTTATGTGCAGAATCTGGATAGGAAAGGATTAATCGCTGATAGAGATTCCGCATAGCAAGTCCAGTTCCCTTGGAATACGGGGTGGATGTACTTGTATGCAAGGATTGCTGTAGTTCTAATAGTTCGTCCTGAGACATGCCACGACCGTTATCTATGACTTCAATTTCCATATACGTAGGTTGTTCTGCCTGTCTAATAATGACGCGTACGTCGCCACCTTTATCCGTTGATTCAATGCCATGTAAGAGTGCATTCTCAATAACGGGTTGAACAAGTAATTTCGGAATTAAGTAGGAGTAAAATTCTTCTGGAAGCTCGATAGTCCAAGACAGCTTATCGTCAAACCGAAGCTTCATAATTTGCATATATCGCTCTGTATGCTGTAGCTCTTCTTTAAGAGTTACAGTCTCCTCACCGTCCTTAGAGGCAATCGTATAGCGGAAGAGGTCGGATAGCGAAATAATCATATCTGCCATTTCTTCATCGCGTTCCTCAAGCGTCCAATGAATCGCTCCAAGTGTATTGTACAAAAAGTGCGGATTGATCTGTGCCTGAAGTGCTTTAAGCTCCGCCTTCGTACTAAGGAGTTCTTTCTCGTACACCGTTTTGATTAAGTGATTCGTTGTTTCAACCATTTTATTATACGTTTCGTTCAGCTCGGCCACCTCTTTCGTGGAGGAGAATCGCTGACTTTTCTTCAATGCTCCAAGTGTCCCAAAGCGCATGGCGTGAGTTAAGTGCTTCAAGGGCTTCGCGATATGGTTAGAAACAATGATAGAGGCTACCATAAAAATAAATAGCCCAATGATACCAGCAACTAAAATGGCTGTACCAATACCTGCAATGCCTTGTAGTAGGCTCGAGGTAGGGGTGAAGATGACAAGGGACCAGCCAGTTTGATCTGACTGAGCAGTTGCACGAACGAACTCCTCGCCATCAATTATCGTGACCTCTTGATCATCAAAAAGAATATCCTCTGAAAGAGAGGAAGGGAGGTTACTTACCACTGGCTCATTATATTGGTCTAATACAACGGCAAACTCATTTTGATTATCTAGTGCTTCTGCTGCACCAGAAGGATTAAAGTACGTATTATTCACTTTTGTTAGCAAATATCCTCCTGATCGAAAGTCTTGATCAAATAATGTAATTTGTTTAATGGTTAGAAAAGATTGATCATCTAAAGGGTCTTCACCAGCCCAAATCAGACGACCTCTTGCATCTTGAGCCTCTAAAACAAACTCGTCATCCAACCTCGACGAAAGAGGAAGCTCATTTAATGGGAACAGTCGTCTATCATCGCTAAAATAAAGCTCAAAAGAAGTAAGTCCTGTTACAAATGCCTGATAGCTATTGATAATTTCATTCATAGACTGGCGTTGATTAAATGTTGATTCAATGCCATCTTGTTCATTATTTAACAGTTGTTGAACAGCGGGATCAGTCGATATTTGGCTCGTAATCATTTCTATAGTCTCGAATTGAGAGTCGATTCGTCCTAGTGCTTGAGCAGCTGTTTGTTCAATTTGACCTCGTGCATTATCCTTAATGATCTCTGACACTAAACTATATGTGAGAGCTCCTACACTAATTAGTACAATCAGCATCACAAAAGCAAAGATAAACAAAATTTGATTTCGTAGCGTATTCTTTGGTCGCTTCACGCTGTGACCTCCTTCTAGGAGACTTATGTGCTTCTTATTGTACGTTACGTGAAGGAGAGACTCACGTTTTTTTTAAGAAAGGTTGTCAGAAGCGATCGGTAAGAGTCGATCGTCTAAGCCGATATATGTGCTCGTTTCATCGTGTACCTCAGATAGTGTGAGGAAGGTGATTTCGTTTGGTAAAAGCTCTAATGCTATCGACAAAGTACCATCAGTTGTGGAAATAGTTGTCGTTTCAACCGAAGGCATATCATGTCGTTTTAGGATTTCGACCTGTTGTTTCGTTGGAAATCGAGGGCGACCGAGCTGTCTCCATACACGGAAAGGATTACCGGCGTACTCATTTACGCGCTCCTTTTCTAAGAAATAAGACTGTCCTCTTACCTCTAATTCATATGCTAGTTTACGAACATCCTTCTTTTGGCCAGTTGGGTTCCAGGCTAATATAGTAATATCTCCGTTTGATTTGTTAGTGACAATCATATAATCGTCTTGATAAAGAATGTCCGATCCAAGATTTCGAACGAAGCGAAATAAGTGGTAGGTAGGTTTTTTAATGCTGTGCAAGGCAACAAGACCAAAGCCTCCGTGAAAAACCGATCGTGGCACATCGTATTCTTCAAATACATCACTGAATGTCCAATACGAAAAAGAATCTGCGACTTTGTGTAAATTCGTTAAGACAGGCGCTAAATAGGCTGCGTTATATGGCAAATCGTGAATTTGGCAAATAGGGCTGTAAGACGTATTATATTCCGTAATATGAAAGGGACGATCAGCGTAACCAGCCTTATTTATTTGTTCTCTCACAGGTTGTAACTGATCAAAAAAGTCTGATGGTGGCGCAAGTTCTTGATAATAGTAGTCTGGCGTTTTTTTATTAGGTGGCTTAGATGTATAGGCATGTCTAGAGACGAAGTCCACTCGTACCTGATTTTTTGTACAGAAAGCTAAGAAGTCATCGATCCACTCATCGGATCCACCACAAATAGCAGGCCCTCCTACCAACAGCTGTTCATCTGCCTGATGGATAGCCTTTACTGTATGTTTATATAGCTTTAAATAAGCCTCTTTATCGGCATTTTCCCAAAAGTTAATAAGGTTTGGTTCGTTCCAGATTTCAAACGGCCATGTGCGAACTTCGTCATGTCCATATCGTTTAAGTAAGTGCATAACGGTTTCATAAACGAGATCTTCCCATTTATTATAGTCGGCAGGAGGAGTCACATTGCCCTTCCAATAAAAGATTGTTTGTTCTCCAGAAGCAATCGCCTTAGGCATGAATCCAATCTCAATAAATGGCTTTAATCCAACTTCCAAAAATAAATCAAAGACGCGATCTAAATAGGTGAAATTATAAAATGAACTTACACCATCCTCTGTTTCTATCTCTCTATAAATTGCAAGGTCTTCGTGAAAGAGACCATGCCCTCTAATATACGAAAACCCTATATCCTGTTGGACAAGTCTTAAATGTTTTGCATATTCTTCTTGTAACGCTAAACCAAGTCTTCCAGTACCAATACAATGTCTAAATTGAGCAGGGAGTTCTTCGACTTTAGAATGTGGGATTCTGATCGTAGTCATGCAATTTCCTCCTTAAGAATGCCTGCATTTTTTTTAGTAGTATCACTTCTTGATATCGCATCACTTGCTATTTTCGAGGAGATAAAGATAAATAGTCCGATGGGCAGAATAGGTAACAAACCGGGAATTAGCATGATTAACTGATAGATTGTGTAAGCAACAAGTACCATAGCAAATGTATGGATAGGGCGATGAAAACTTAACAACAATGCGGTCTTATAATAATTTTTGAGTGGTAATTCTTTTAACACATAGAGTGGTAGCGCATACAAAATGGTTAAGATTAAAAGAGCTAATGCAACGGTAGAAGCAACGATTATGCCATAAAATAACAAGCCGTCTATTTGCATGGCATATCGAAAGTTTATATATAACACATTACTGATCGCAAGAAGAGGTAGAAAAAGAATATTTGAACGAATAAAGTTATTTTTATACTGAGAGAAGAACGTTTTTAAAATAGAAAGATCACCTTTACCAGTTGCCCAGTTAGCGGCAACTTTGTATGCAGCAACTGTTGCTGGTGCAATTCCAAATAACAGAAGTCCAGGTATTAAGGAAATTATCCAGAGAAACTGAACATATACAACCCTTGTTATAAACTCCATTACCTCATACGACCACTTCATAATTCCACGGAGCTCCATTCTATCTCCTCCAAATATAGTTAGTTTATTGATTAGTTTAATACAGCATACTACAATTCGGTCATTTTTGAAAAGTTTCACTTTTTCTTCTAATTAGATTGTTTTACGAATAAACTTAGTGTATGATAACTGACATACTAGTTCGGTCACTTTTTTTATTTCTTGCTTGCCGGACGTAGATATTTTTTTGACTTTCTCAAAAAAGTAAGAGAGGGGGCTCGGTTGACCGCAATAATGTAAGCGTTTTAATAAAAGGTTTTTAATTTATTATTCTGAGGAGGATACAAGTAATGAAGGGAAACAAGCTTGTTTTATCTGCTATCAGTATGTCAGCTCTAGTAATGCTCGCCGCTTGTGGAAATGATGAATCAGAAGCACAAGAGGATGGAGTAGTGACAATGACTACAGCCAGAACGCTTGGAGACGATACCGTTTTTAGATCAGGTGAGGATGTAAATAATAACCCTGTGGTTAATTGGGCTCGAGATGACCTTGGCTTAAACATAGATACAATATGGACCGTTCCGAACGATGAGCAATACAATACAAGACTTCGTCTTTCCATGTCGTCGGGAGAATCACTGCCAGATGTGTTTTTAGTATCTGACGGTCAACTTAAAGCGGATTTAATTGAATCAGGAATGGTGCAGCCAATTGAAGATGCGATTGAAGAGCATGCATCGGATCGATTAAAAGAAATTTTTGATCAATTCCCTGAGGCATTCTATCCATCTACTAACGAGGATGGCGTACGTTACGGTATACCGCGACTGTCTGGTGGCAATGGATCAGATCCATTACTATGGGTAAGGCAAGATTGGTTAGATAATTTAGGACTTGAAATTCCAGAAACGCTAGAAGAGATGGAAGAGGTTATGGATGCTTTTGTTAATCAGGATCCTAATAATTCAGGTGCTGACGACACAATTGGAGTTTCACTCGCAACAATGAACGGAATGGCGACATGGCTTGCTGATAGTAGTTGGATTTTTGGAGCTTACGGTGACTTTTTACCTGGACATTGGTCTCCGGATGCGAGCGGAGAACTTGTTTATGGGACGGTTCAACCGTCTATTAAGGATGGACTAGAGACACTTAACGATTGGTTTGAAAGCGGTTACTTAGATCCGGAGGTCGGAATTTTAGATGAAGAGAATGCTATTGAGCAGTTTGTAGCAGGTAATGCTGGATTTTTATCAGCTCCTCCATGGGGAGACGGTTGGCCGATCGGGGATGTGGTTGAAAATGATCCGGATGCTGTTGTAGTTCCGATGGCATTGCCGTCTGGAGAAGGTGGGCAGACTGGTCGACGCGGTGAAGGCCTTATTACAGGATCCTTTTTATTTAATTCTGAGTTTGAGCACATTGACCGTTATTTTGAGTACTTAGATGAGATTTATGGGTTTACGCTCGGTGAGTCCGACTATTTTGCAGATGGTATGTTCGAAGGCTATGACTTTATCTATGACGAAAACGGCGAAGTAGTCTATGACTATGATGCTATTGAAGCAGAAGCTGGTGAGCAACGCGTCGATCCGGGTCGCTACATGATTACTCGGAACGTTCCAACGATTCCATTTATGCTTTACGATTTAGCATCTGAGTTTCATGAGACAGATCGTGAGCCAGAAAATGCTTACGAATATGGTATCGCATCAAATAATGCATCCTATTTAGAAGCGGCTCACATTGTGAAGGAGCAGGATGAGCATCGCATCGAGAATATGTTCACTGGGGCACCTACAGCAACGATGTCCGATCGCTCCGAGCACCTCGATCGCTTAGAGCAGGAAATGATTGTAGACATCATCTATGGAAACCGTCCGTTAGATTACTTTGACGAATTTGTTGAGCAGTGGAGATCTTCTGGCGGTGATCAAATTACAGAAGAAGTCAATGCGTGGTATGACGAAGTAACGTCAGGTAATTAAAGAAAGAAGGGCTGTTCTTCCTCCATTAAGACAGCCCTTTTTATAAAGGTTGTGTAGGAAAGGAAAGTCATGCTTTATACATAAGAGGGAGGTTAGAAGATGGCAAAACCAAAGAGTAAACCCTCATCGCCACAACGATGGGACTTTAAACAAACGTGGCCTCTGCACGTTTTAGTGTGGCCCGCTGTTATCGTCGCTCTTGTATTTCAATATGGACCTATGTTTGGGATTGTGATGGCCTTTCAAGATTATCGACCTTGGTTAGGGTTTTTAGGCTCCGAGTGGGTAGGCTTCAAGCACTTCATTACAATGTTTGAGTACGATTACGCAAGGCAAGTTATTTGGAATACGTTAGTCATTTCTGTATTAAAGCTCGTTTTTGGTCTGATCGTTCCTTTAGCTTTCGCCCTTCTATTAAACGAAGTGTATCATATGAAATTTAAACGAACGGTTCAGACCATTGTTTACTTACCATACTTCTTATCGTGGGTTATTTTAGGAGGCATGCTCATTGATATCTTGTCCCCAACTGGAGGGATTATCAATCAGTTTTTAGGTATTTTTGGAATTGATCCGATCTTTTTCTTAGGAAGTAATGATTGGTTTAGAACAACGGTTGTAATCAGTGACCTTTGGAAGGAAACAGGCTTTAATACGATTGTCTTTTTAGCGGCGATCACGGTCGTAAACCCAAACTTGTATGAAGCGGCTGTTGTCGATGGCGCTAATCGTTGGAAGCAAACATGGCATATTACGCTACCATCGATGAGACCGATTATTATTGTAGTGGCAACACTGTCATTAGGTAATATTTTGAATGCTGGTTTTGACCAGATCTTTAACTTATATAATCCGCTCGTTTATCAAACTGGGGACATTATTGATACTTACGTATACAGGGTTGGACTAGTTAGCGGAGACTTTAGCTATGGTACCGCTGTAGGGTTATTTAAATCCTTTATTGGATTGATTCTTATCGTATTGGGTTACCATTTAGCCTATCGCTATGCGAACTGGAGAATATTTTAAGGGGGGATTACCGTGCATCATAAGACCAAGGGCTACAAGATATTTACCATATTCAACTATGCATTTATGATCATTGTTTCATTTTTGTGCTTGTTTCCACTCATACACATTTTAGCGGTATCTCTCAGCGGATCGGCTCCAGCTACTGCAAACATCGTAGGGCTATGGCCAGTCGATTTTACGATCGATGCGTATGAGAGAACACTTGCAAACGAGAACTTTTTACGTGCTCTCTGGGTATCTGTGAATCGGGTAGTGTTAGGGACAATTGTGTCGATGGGATTACTGTTATGTGCAGCCTATGCATTATCTAAAAGTGATCGTGACTTTAAAGGTAGAAAAATTTACATGTGGTTTTTTGTATTTACGATGCTCTTTAATGGAGGGCTTGTACCAACGTATATTGTTGTCACACGACTTGGATTAGGAGACTCCATTTGGGCATTAGTTCTACCGCCTGCCATTAACGCGTTCAATATGATTTTACTACTTAATTTTTTCCGAACGTCTGTACCTAAGTCTTTAGAGGAATCAGCGTTTATTGATGGGGCGGGTCATTTTAAAATCTTCCTCAAAATCTATTTACCTATCTCTGTCCCGGCCATTGCAACTATCTCCCTATTTACGATGGTGTTCCACTGGAACTCATGGTTTGACGGGCTTATCTATAATACAAATGCAGCCAATTACCCTCTGCAAACCTTTTTACAAACAATCGTTGTTCAGCAAGATTTTTCAAACGTAGATGTCGATGCCGAAATGATGCGAAATCTCTCCCAGCGAACCGTTCAAGCGGCTCAAATTTTTATTTCCGCCTTACCGATGCTAATTGTGTACCCATTCTTACAGAGATTCTTTGTGAAAGGAATTGTACTTGGAGCAGATAAAGAATAGGAGGAGTAACGATGACAGTATCTTTTTATCCAGACATTAAAACGGTATCAGGTGTGAATAATAGCCATGCAACAAGCTATAGGGCGTGGCTACAATACACATTTATTACATCAACGACATACAGAGAGCAAGTGATGAGTCTTCTTAAAGAAATGGAGTGTCTAAATGGAAGTGACATAAGTGAATCCATTGAACAGGAGTGGACGTTCGCAATTCGTAAGATGATAGGCTTTCAGCCAGCGGTTGTCCCTGAAGTAAAAGGGAATGGACTTCGAATCGTCTATGTGGATAGCATGGAGAAGGAAGCTTTTCATATAAAAAATGAGGATGGGATTCAAATACTTGCTGGTGGTGAAGCGGGAGCACTTTACGCCGTGTTTACGTTACTTAGGCATATTCAACGTCAAGGGGATTTACACTCTTTAAATATGAAGGAGAAGCCAGCGAATCCACTTCGTATTATTAATCATTGGGACAACATGGACGGATCTGTTGAGAGAGGCTATGCTGGAGAATCTATGTTTTACCGAGATGATTCTTTTAGAGAAAATATTGTAAGGTGGAAGGATTATGCACGTCTACTCGCTTCAGTAGGAATAAACGCTGTTTCAATTAACAATGTTAATGTCCATAAAGTAGAGTCTTATTTAATCACCGAGCGTTATTTAAAAGATGTTGCACGAGTTGCTGATATCTTTCGCGCTTACGGAATTAGATTACTGCTTAGCATAAACTACGCTTCGCCAATGGAAGTTGGAGGATTAACACATGCAGACCCTCTTGAAGAGGATGTAGCGGCTTTTTGGAAGCAAGCATTTGATGATGTTTATCAAGCTATTCCTGATTTTTTGGGAGTTGTTGTAAAGGCAGACTCTGAAAATCGACCGGGACCGTTTACGTATGGACGTACTCACGCAGAAGGGGCAAATATGCTTGCTGATGCGATTGCCCCGCATAACGGGATTGTTATTTGGCGGTGTTTTGTTTACGACTGTCATCAGGACTGGAGAGATAGAACAACAGATAGAGCGCGTGCGGCCTATGATCACTTCATGCCCCTAGATGGTGCATTTAAAGACAACGTGATTTTACAAATCAAAAATGGACCAATGGATTTTCAAGTAAGGGAGCCTGTTTCGCCTCTTATTGGCGCTCTTAAGCAAACAAATGTAATTGTTGAATTTCAGCTTGCTCAAGAGTATTTAGGACAGCAACGTCATGCAGTCTATCTATTGCCACAGTGGAAGGAGATATTAAATTTTGATACTGGCCATGAAGGAGAAGGAACATTCGTAAAGGATATTGCAAGTGGGAAAACGTATAACCCAACACATAGTGGTATAGCAGCTGTTGGTAACTTAGGCGACGATTATAATTGGACAGGGCACACATTAGCCCAGGTCAACCTTTATGGATATGGCCGCTTAACATGGGACCCTACTTTAAATGAGGATGATATTTTATCGGAGTGGTCTGATCTCACTTTTGGTCAAGAAGAGCACATACAACAATTACTTGAAGCGATTCTTTTACCGTCATGGCTAACCTACGAACGTTATACATCTCCGTTAGGTATAGGCTGGATGATTAATCCGGGCCATCATTATGGACCAAATATTGATGGGTATGAATATGATGCTTGGGGGACCTATCACTTTGCTGATCGTAATGGACTTGGTGTGGATCGCACAGTGGAGACTGGGACAGGGTATACCTCTCAGTATGCAGAGCAGAATGCTAAGATTTATAATGATCCAAACACATGTCCAGAGGAACTACTATTATTTTTCCACCATATGCCTTATAACTATGAGTTAACAAGCGGAAAGACGATCATTCAGCATATTTATGACACTCATTTTGAGGGTGTAAAAGGTGTAGAAAGCATGGTCGCAAATTGGGAGGCTCTAGAAGGGAAAATAGATGATAAACGCTTTAGCGATGTATTAGAGAGACTTAAGCACCAGCTATCTCATGCGATAGAATGGAGAGATATCATAAACACCTACTTCTATAGGAAGTCAGGAATAAAGGACATCCATCAAAGAAAAATCTACGAATAAGGAGGCAGCCTATGCAACCTAGCTACGGAAAGCCTAAGCAATCTATTAGAGAGTCTATTTATAAAATGATGAGAGATAAGATTCTCACCATGGAGCTTGAACCAGGCCGGAAGCTATCCGAAAAAGAATGGTCACAAAAGCTTGAAGTTAGCCGCACCCCTGTACGCGAGGCTTTTTTGAAGCTCTCAGAAGAGGGGCTTTTAGATATTGTTCCTCAGAGTGGCAGTGTCGTTGCCAGGATTGATCTCGCAATTGTAGAGGAGGGCAGGTTTGTACGTGAGCAGTTAGAAACGGCAATTGTCCGCGAAGCTTGTCACTCTTTACCTCCCGAATTTGCACGTAAAATCGAGGAGAACTTACTATTACAGGACTTTAATCATGTAGAGGATCCAAGAACAATGTTTACTCTGGATGAGGCGTTTCACCAACTACTATTTTTAGCGAGTAAGAAAGGGCGTTCTTGGGAGATGTCTAAACAAATGAATACGCAGTTTGAGCGAATACGAATGCTTAGACTTCGATCAGAGTCATTAGACTGGGGTAATTTAGTTGAGGATCATAAAGAAATATTCCGACTTATTTTAGAGAAGGATGAGATTGCTGCAGCGGAGCGGATGAAACAACATTTACGCCTAGTGGATTTTGAGAAAGGGGCAATCATGTCTGAGTATCCTAATTACTTTATCACTCATATAGAAGGGGCTGAGGGCAAAAGTGAATATGACTCTAAGGTGGTTTGGCCATCTTGACGATAGTGTAACACTAAAGCAAATCAAGCAAATACCTAAAGTAGGTGGAATCGTCGGCACGTTAAACGACCTTAAAGCTGGGGAAGCTTGGCCGTTATCACGTATTAGAGCACTTCATCGGGAGGTCACTTTAGAAGGATTCTCACTTGAGGTAATCGAGAGTGTCAATATACATGAAGACATTAAACTAGGATTACCGTCACGGGACAAATATATCGAAGCGTATATTGAGACTATTCGTCGTTTAGCATCTGTTGGTGTAAAAGTGATTTGTTATAATTTTATGCCAGTGTTTGATTGGACTAGGTCCGACTTAGCCAAGGTGTTACCTGATAAATCGACAGTTCTTGCTTATGAACGCGCAAAGGTAGAAGCGATCGATCCAAATAGTTTATTAAGTCATCTAACAGGGGGGGCTGGTGGCTTCTCTTTACCAGGATGGGAGCCTGAACGTTTGCAAGAAATTGTCCCCCTCTTAGAGGCATATCAACACATCACCGAGGAGCAGCTCTTTTTAAACCTTACCTATTTTTTAGAAAAGACGGTGCCAGTCGCAGCAGAATGTGGAGTGAAACTTGCCATCCATCCAGATGATCCACCTTGGCCAGTATTTGGATTACCTCGTATTGTCAAAAATAAGAGCGACCTTATACGAATTATTGAAGCTGTTGATCATCCCTCGAACAGTTTGACGTTATGCAGTGGTTCATTGGGAGCAAGCTTAACCAATGATTTATCAGATATTTTTCAAACATTTTTAGAGCGAGACAGAGTAGCCTTTGTCCACCTTCGTAATATTCGTCATGAGCCTAATGGAGATTTTTATGAAACGGCTCACTGCGATGAGGCAGGATCGGTACCAATGACACATTTAATCAAGCTTTTATCAACGTACAACTATCAAGGCTTCATTCGCCCGGACCATGGACGTATGATTTGGGGAGAGAAAGCACGACCTGGCTATGGCCTTTATGATCGTGCGTTAGGTGCTATGTATATTCAAGGGCAATGGGATTCTTTTGCAAACCAAAGAGAGGGGCGTAGCGAATATGAGACGTCACGAAACGCTTAAAGGAAAGGTAGCCGTCGTCACAGGAGGTGGTGGAGTTCTCTGTGGCTCTATGGCTAAACTTCTTGCTCAAAATGGAATGAAGGTAGCTGTACTTAATCGAACGCAAGAAAAAGCAGAGGCTGTCGTAGATGCTATTACTTCAGCTGGTGGAGAAGCCCTTGCTGTAGCTTGTGATGTAACCGACGAAGAGAGCGTAAAAGCGGCTTGTGAACAAGTAGTTGCAACGTATAATAGGGTAGACGTACTTATTAATGGAGCTGGTGGCAATCATCCAGATGGTTCTACAACTAATGAGACTTTCCAGACAAACGATCTAGAAGATGCATCCCTAAAAACATTCTTTGATCTAAAGGTGGAGGGGTTTAGACATGTCTTTGATGTGAATTTTATCGGCTCTTTTCTACCAACTCAGGCGTTTGCTAAGCATATGATTGAAGGTGGAGGGTCCATCATTAACATCTCCTCAATGAGCGCGCCATCTCCTATGACAAAAGTGCCCGCATACAGTGGAGCTAAGGCAGCTATTGATAACTTTACACAGTGGTTAGCTGTACATTTTGCAAATCAACACATTCGCGTAAATGCCATTGCACCTGGATTTTTTCTCACCGATCAAAACAGGCGTGCTTTAACAAACGAAGATGGTAGTCCTACAGAACGATCGGAAAAGATTTTGGCGCACACACCGATGAAACGATTAGGGGAAGCATCTGACTTACATGGAGCACTATTGTTTCTTGTGGACGATACATACAGTGGGTTTGTCACGGGGATTACGATGCCTGTTGATGGTGGATTTATGGCGTATTCTGGTGTGTAGAGAATTCTTTTATGAACGCAAAACAGGCGAATCATGTGCGCATGATTCGCCTGTTTTGTTATGACTAGAAAAACGTAACTATTTAAATTGTTTTAGCCGTAGCACTACCTTCAAACTGCTTCGTCAAAAAATGTTCAATCGTAAATGCAGTTAGTCCAAGCGCAGTTGCATACTGATAGTTATCACTGAATAAAATCTCTGTATCCGTGCGCAGCTCAGGAAGGGTTTGCTCCTCAATGACCTTCATGAGATGTGGCAGTAAGTAAGCTTTGGCCTTTGCAAGACGATTACCAATAATAATTCGCTCAGGGTTAAAGGTATGAATGATATTCGTTAGTCCAACTCCTAAGTAATGACCGATTGTTTCGAATGCTTCTCTTGTACCTTGATCTGTCTCGGCTTTAACAAGTAATTTCTCCAAATCAGGTACATCATCTTGGAACGTATTTAATAACGACATTTCGGATGCGTACATTTCAAAGCAGCCACGATTGCCGCAGCGGCACTTGTCTCCACCTTCCACGATAGTGGTGTGTCCGATCTCGCCTAAAAAGCCGTTAGCACCTCTAACTAATGAACCGTCTAAAACGACACCAACACCTATTCCAATGCCTGCGCTCACATAGATGAAATGTTCATTTAACTTTGCTGCTCCAAACGTTTTTTCCCCATACGCACCGGCATTTGCCTCGTTCTCAATAATAACTGGCACGTTGTACTGATCCTCAAAAATCTCTTTAATATTTGACTGAACCCAGTCCAAATTAGGGGTGCTTAATATAGCGCCGTCTTTATTTACAAGTCCAGGAATACCAAACCCAATTCCGATGAGATCAAATGGAGACTCATTCATGTTAGACATGCACGTGTCGATCATGGACTTAATCTCCATCACTGTCCGAGTGAAGTCGTTCGTGTTAAATGGTTTATGGATGTGGTGAATAATGGTCCCGTGTAGATCAGTGAGGACCGTCAGGATGTAATTGACCCCAATGTCGCAGCTGATCGTGTAGCCAGCCTTCTCATTAAATTGGAGCATTAGCGGACGTCTACCTCCGCTTGATTTACCTAGACCTGTCTGATAGATGTACTCCTCTGCGATCAATTCTTCGACTAGGGACGAAACGGTAGCCTTTGTTAATCCAAGCGTTTGTGCGAGCTCTGCTCTTGAAATAGGCTCTAATTGACGGATAGATGTTAAAACGATCGATTTATTGGTAAGCTTTACAGCCTGCTGATAGTTAGCCATGTCATCTTCTCCTTACATTGTTTAGTCATTGCATAGTTTTGGTTATCTATTTTTGTTCTATACCTTGATAGATTGTTAAGAAGGTCTATCTGCCTAACGGATATGAAAAGAATAATACTCCTATCATACGCTATTTTCTGTACTTTTACCTAGTGAAAGAAAGCGGTTAAATTAATTTTGATTTACTTAGTTAATTCAATGGACAAACTAAGTATACCCTGCTACACTAATCGTATCAAGACGAATTTAACTTACTTATTCGGAGGGATCTACAATGACGAAAACAACAACTACTTATTTTAAGGACGTACCTACGATTCAATACGAGGGAGCAGCGTCTACAAACCCATACGCATTTAAATATTACAATCCAGACGAAGTAGTCGGTGGCAAAACGATGGCAGAACAGCTACGTTTTTCTGTTGCATACTGGCATACATTAACACAAGATGGTGCTGACCCATTTGGAGCAGGTACAGCAAAGCGTCCATGGGATCATCTATCTGGTATGGATCAGGCAAAAGCGCGTGTAGAAGCGGCATTTGAATTTATTGATAAAGTGCAGGCGCCATTCTTCTGTTTCCACGATATCGATATTGCACCAGAAGGATCAACTCTTGCTGAAACAAATAAAAACTTAGACGTCATTGTTGCGATGATCAAGGACTACATGCAAACATCAAACGTGAAGCTACTTTGGAACACGGCGAACATGTTTACGCACCCACGTTTTGTGTCAGGTGCAGGGACTTCTTCAAATGCAAATGTATACGCTTACGCTGCGGCGAAGGTGAAAAAGGGACTTGAGGTAGGAAAAGAGTTAGGTGCCGAAAACTATGTTTTCTGGGGCGGAAGAGAAGGGTATGAATCCTTGCTTAACACAGATTTAAAGCTAGAGCTTGATAACCTGGCTCGCTTCTATCATATGGCAATCGCATACTCAAAGGAAATTAATTTTAACCCACAATTCCTTATCGAGCCGAAGCCAAAAGAGCCTTCTACGCATCAATATGACTTTGATGTAGCGACTGCTACAGCGTTCCTTCACCAGTACGACCTGCAGGACCACTTTAAGTTTAATATTGAGGCTAACCACGCGACGCTTGCTGGTCATACGTTCGAGCATGAGCTACGCACAGCTCGTATTCAAGGAATGCTCGGATCTGTGGATGCAAACCAAGGTGACCCACTATTAGGATGGGACACAGATGAATTCCCAACAGACCTTTATTCTGCAACACTTGCTATGTACGAGATCTTAAAGAACGGTGGTTTAGGCAAAGGTGGTCTAAACTTTGATGCAAAAGTACGTCGTGGCTCCTTTGATCCAGAGGATCTCTTCCACTCCCATATTGCAGGAATGGACAGCTTCGCAATTGGTCTTAAAGTAGCGAACAAAATGATTGAGGATAACTTCTTTGAATCAATCGTTGGAAAGCGTTATGAAACCTTCCAAGAGGGTATTGGTAAGAAAATTGTAGAAGGTAAAACAGATTTCCATGAGCTAGAGAAACACGCACTAGGTCTTGGTGAGATTGATCATGCGTCTGGTCAGGTCGAAAAAATTAAAGCGCAACTCAACAATTATTTACTACGAGTAAATCAACTATAAGAACCAACTTGAGGAGCTGCTCTGACTTTGTGTGGAGTAGCTCCTTTACCTACGAGGGAGGAAGCGAACATGGAATATGTCATTGGAGTCGATCTTGGGACAAGTGCTGTAAAAGTATTAGTTGTAGCTAAAGGCGGAACTGTCGTTTCGTCCGTGAGCAAAAGCTATCCGCTCTATCACGATAAGCCGGGCTATAGCGAACAGGATCCAGATGATTGGGTCAGAGCGACAGTCGAGGCATTAGAGGAAGTATCAGCAAATGTAAATCCAAATGAAATTAAAGGAATTAGCTTCTCGGGTCAAATGCATGGATTGGTGCTACTAGATGATGCGCATAAGCCTTTGCGCCGCGCGATTTTATGGAATGATACGCGGACAACGGAGCAATGCCGATTTATTGAGGATGTGGCTTCAGATATCATTCGTACATCGATTAAAAACCCTGTTCTAGAGGGATTTACGTTACCAAAATTGCTTTGGGTGAAGGAGCATGAACCGGAGATATTTGAGCAAGCGGCAACCTTCGTTTTACCAAAAGATTACGTACGCCTTGCTTTAACTGGCGAGCTTCACATGGAATTTTCTGACGCGGCTGGGACATTGCTTTTAGACGTCGAGAAAAGGGAGTGGAGTCACGCAGTAGCAAATGCCGTTGGCCTTCCTCTATCGCTTTGCCCTCCGCTCATTGATTCACACGAAGTAGTGGGGAGTTTGAAGGCCGATCTTGTTGCAAAAACAGGAATGGCTAGCGCAAAGGTTGTGGCAGGTGGCGCAGATAATGCATGTGGTGCAATCGGAACAGGAATCTTAAAGGAAGGTACGCTCCTAAGTAGCATCGGAACGTCCGGAGTAGTTTTAGCGTTTGAGCAGTCAGCAACAAAGTCATTTAGCGGGACGGTTCACTATTTTGCGCACGCCGCACCTGATGCTCACTACACGATGGGAGTTACTCTTGCAGCCGGACATAGCTTAACATGGCTAAAAGAAACAGCTGCGAAAGAAACGTCATTCGACAACTTAGTGTCATTGGCAGAACAGTCTCCAATTGGTGCAAAAGGGCTTTTATTTACCCCTTACTTATCTGGCGAACGTTCTCCTCACGCGGATTCAGCCATTAGAGGGAGCTTTATAGGCTTACATGCCTCTCACGAAATCGGTGATTTAACTCGCGCAGTCATGGAAGGCATTACGTTTTCTTTAAACGAGTCTGTTGTTGCTTTCCGAGAAGAAGGCATTCAAATCGATCGTGTTATTGCAACGGGCGGTGGTGCTAAAAGTGATGCGTGGATGCAAATGCAGGCTGATATTTATCAAGCAGAGGTCGTTCAGCTCACAAATGAGCAAGGGCCAGGCATTGGTGCCGCTATGCTCGCAGCCTATGGAGTAGGTCTCTATAATTCGTTAGAAAAAATTGCAGACACGTGGACAGAAGTGAAGCGCGTCTATAAGCCAATCCCATCTCAAGTAGAAGCATATGCAGATTTATTTAAGCTTTACCAACGCGTGTACGAAACAACGAAGCAACTAAGCTACGACTTAGAACCCTTCCGTCACGCAGGAGTAATTGCCGAAGATAAGGTAAGCGTCGATTAAATAAGTGTGGTAAAGCCCTTTTCGAGCGAGGAGTTTGCTCGAAAAGGGCTTTTTTAATGAAGCTTGGTATTATGCGGTCAATAAGAACCACTAACAAGCCATTTTCCTCCTTCATACATGAAAGACTATCAACAAGCTTCATCTTTTATTAACACGAATCTGTTAGTATCCTCCTTCAGCTATCAATAAATAGAACTTATCCACATGTGAATAACTCCATCTGCTAGCTCTAAAAGGCAATACTTTCGTATTTTCCTTCTTGAGAATTGGTCTCATATCCCAAGTAAATGTTTCACATGAAACAAATCGACGTATGAATCGGATGATTCAATTAATACAAGAGAGGGAATCGTTCTAAAGTGAATAATTTGCCTAAATTAACAATGAAGGAGTCGATCTACATGGATACATTGCTTTTTATTAATGGCGAGTGGACGGGAAAGGATTTAGAAAAAATAGAGGTGCACAACCCTGCAAACGGCGAGCTAGTTGGCACGGTTCCTAAAGGTGGAGCGAAGGAAGCGGAGGCAGCAATTGAGGCTGCGCACAACGCGCAGGCTGATTGGGCAGCACTCCCGGCAGCAGAGAGAGCTACATATTTGATGAAATGGCACGACCTTATTTTAGAGCAAACAGACGAAATTGCAGATATGTTAACTCGCGAAATGGGGAAGCCGCTTAAAGAAGCGAGCGGTGAAGTTGCCTATTCGGCATCGTTTATCAAATGGTTCAGTGAAGAGGCGCGTCGCTCTTATGGCCGCATCATTCCGACGCCGAATGCAGATAAGCGCCTTCATGTTATTAAGCAACCGGTCGGTGTCGTTGCCTCCATTACCCCTTGGAACTTCCCAGCCGCTATGATTGCAAGAAAAATGGCACCAGCTCTTGCAGCTGGATGTACATTTGTAGGGAAGCCAGCAGAGTTAACGCCGCTAACCGCATTTAAATTAGCGGAGCTTAGTGTAGAGGCTGGGATTCCAAAGGGAGTCATTAACCTTGTCACAGGTGATCCTAAAGAAATCGGCGAGACGTTTACTAATAGTGAAAAGGTAAGAAAGCTTACTTTTACTGGATCTACGCAAGTAGGAAAAACGCTTATGAAGCAAAGTGCAGAGAAGATGCACACACTTTCCTTAGAACTTGGAGGGCACGCACCAATGATCGTGTGTGAAGATGCAGACTTAGATAAAGCAGTAAAAGGTGTTATCGGTTCTAAATTCCGTAATGCAGGTCAAACATGCGTATGTGGAAATCGTATTTATGTACACGCATCTGTTCTCGATTCGTTTCTTGATAAATTCACAGCCGAAGTCAACAAGCTAAAGGTAGGAAATGGATTAGAGGAAGGCGTAGAAATTGGCCCACTAATTAACGAAGGTGCGTATGAAAAAGTGGACCGTCACGTACAGGACGCTATTAAAAAAGGCGCTAACGTGTTAACTGGAGGCGAAGGTTACACGGATCAAGGTGGTCATTACTACAAACCCACGGTGTTATCAAACATTACGGACGATATGATTATTATGCAAGAGGAAACGTTTGGTCCAGTCGCACCTGTCCAAGTGATTGAATCCGATGAGGACGCCATTCGCAAAGCAAACAACACGCGATTTGGACTCGCGGCCTACTTCTTTACAGAAAATCTCACACGAGGCACTCGAATGGCAGAAGCGCTCGAGTATGGCATCGTTGGCTGGAACGACGGAGGTCCATCAGCAGCTGAAGCACCGTTCGGCGGTATGAAGGAAAGTGGACTCGGTCGAGAAGGTGGCGTCGAAGGCTTAGAGGCCTTTTTAGAAACAAAGTATATCTCTCAGTTGCTTTAAGAATATTAGCACTTAGTTAAATAGAGGGTAGTAAAGAGGAGCAGGATCTGGCGATTTATAAGCTGGTTTCTGCTTTTTTTGTGGTTGTGTGTTAGATTGATACGTTTCCTGCATGCCTCTTCGTAGCTAATATTTGCTGCCAGATTGTCATTCGATTTTAGCAGAATGAGACTTCATTAACTTGCTCAAGACTGTTTGGCTCTTTTACATCTAGATTTGAGACTAGGTTGTTGAGCAATCAAGGTGAAAAATGGACTTGATGCAAATCCCCCCCTCGACACCTCAACCTGCACGTAATTCCTTCCCACTCTGGTAACACTATGTTCACAATCCCGAAAATCACCTCGCAAACTACCAAATACTACTAAAATTAACGCTAAATAAACCCATCTAGTATTAGTTATTTTCTAATAACTTACATTTCATTTCGAATTTAGAAGGAATATCTCCTCTTCTTCCCGAAATATACAGACGTTTGTGTTATACCTTGGACCCTATTTTCTGTCCAATAAAGGATAGGGGGGTCTGATCATTCGATGAAAAGGGAGAGGGTAGTGTGAAGAGGCAATTTACTGTTTGGTTTGTTGTGATGCTAGTGTTGTCGATGCTTGTGCAGCCGGTTGGATTAGCTGGAGGCTTTAAGTCGCCGGGGAATGATTTGGAGCCAGGGGCGATTAGTATTGGGGCGACTCCGGCGGTAGTTGATCCGAATAAGCCAGTCATTGTATTTGTTCAAGGGCTGACAAACGACTCTACCGTTTGGTATCAAAATAACAATATGTATAATCTCGCCGTGCAGGCGGGCTATCAGACTGCATTTGTGGAATTATTTGATTCAGGCGGAACACCGCAAAGCTATTGGGATAATGGTGCGTTACTGGCCGACCAGCTACAGCAAATCTCCAATTACTTTGGTGGGAAAAAACTCACGGTCGTAGCCTACAGTAAAGGTGGAGTCGACACACAGGTTGCGCTCATCCACGAAGGGAAATATCCGTTAGTCTCCAATGTAATTACACTAGGATCCCCTCACTATGGAAGTGAGCTTGCGGACTTAGCAAATAGCTCAGGCCTTGGCTGGCTTGCGGATTTAATTGGTCAAAACAGCCCAGGTACACAAAGCTTACAAACAGCAACGATGAACTATTTCCGCTCTATTACCGACAACCGATTTGAGCGTTCGCAAAATAATTACTACACCATTGCGGGTAACCGCACAGGTCCGGCTTTTAGTAGCTACTGGTTTGGTAGCGGATTTATTAGCGGACCGAGCGATGGCGTTGTATCCGTTGCAAGTGCGACTCTTCCGTATGCACCAATGCTTGCCGTTGGGAATTGGAATCACGGAGAGGTCAACATTGGATCGAATGTCTTCTCTATTTTCCGTCCTCAGCTCACGATCGGAAGCTTTAGAGTAGCGCAGATGGAGGAAGCGGCGAGAGAGCAGGCTAAGGTAGCAGAAGAAGAGCTACAGGTGCTCGTACGCGGAGGTGAGCAGTTTGGTGAGGCATCAGAGACTTTTTATGTCGAGGAGGAAGCAACAGGAATCGTCATTAACTGGCTCAGTGCAACAGAGCACGATACCCTAGACCTTCTTGCTCCAGGCGAAACAACAGTAGAGACGTTCCACGTGGAATCAGTCGCGGATGAGACAATGTTTTTTGAGGGGGCGTATCACCACACAGTTGAACTGGACGATCCGTTAGCGGGTGAGTGGACGGTTTCAACTGCAACGGAGGAGGCGTCGGCCTATGCGATGCTTGTCACCTTTGATTCACTTCTAAACGAGCAGTTACACGTTACGCAATCAGGGGATTTAAAAGAAATTACGGTAGAGCAGGATGCACCTGATAGAGCACAAGCACGAGGTGTAAGTCGCGACGTCATGCTTGACTACGACATCACGTTTACGCCTGAAGAAGAGGCAGAGACAAATCTGTTTGGACAACGTCAAACAGCGATTAATGAACAAAGTAACCAGGTGAAGGTTCCGGAGCTTGGTGAAGGGCTGTACACGGTTACTGCTGATGTCGAAGGAGAGTCAGCATCAGGCACACGCTTTGAGCGAACGCTTATTACATCTATTTATATCGACGAAGAAGGAAATACGTATTAGCGGAGTGTGAGTAAGTTCAAATGCGGTCATCTTCCGGTGCCCCTATGCGGAGTTTGCAACTACCGGTGGCTTACTCAACTATTTTGTCCGGCCAAACCAATGGGCGGACAAAAGGATTTTCGCTTCGCGTAAGGGCTACCACTGGTAGTACGCAAACACCGCTACGTGGCACCTGCGGTTACGGTAAATTAATTGATGCTCGCCTTCAGGAGGGCGAGTATTTGTTTTGGTAGAATGGATGTTAAACGTAAAATGGGTGAAGAAAAGCAAATTTTAGTATAAGTAGAACGCAGCGTGAGAGAAGTACGTTAGAAAAGAAGTAGTTCGCAAACTATGAGAAGTAAGAAGGCAATTACTAAAAGTAGTACAGAACGATCAGGAAACAGCACGGAAATTGGTTCAAATGTGTCGCAAACAAGAAGTAGAATGAAATTCGAAGAAATGAAACGCAAGGTGGAAGAAGTAGAACAAAACATAGATAGAAGTAATACGGACTAAGGAAGTATGCCACAATTCGATTTATTACCAAATACATACCCCTCTACAAGAGAAAAGCTGGGCAACGAATTGTCGCCCAGTAATCTCCATAAAAAGGAAGGGTATAGTTATCAATCGAACCGTTACGTAGGGGACCGAAGGTCCCGCACTTGATCTTGAACTTAGTAACTTGATCTTGAACTAAATAACCTACCGACCTGCCGCAAGTCCCGCCTTATTCAAGAAGTTCCACGGCTGGTTAAAGTGTGGCTGGAAGAAGAAGTCTACATAGCCTAGTTCATCGATTGTCATACCAGTTTGAATACATACACTTAGCGTATTAATAGACTGCGTAACATCTGCTTTAGAGATGACCTGTGCACCTAAAATCTTATGAGTGGCAGGATCGTAGCTGACCTTAAGCTGTACGTTCTCGGATGTTGGCATGAATTCAGGACGGTGTTTTTCATTGATTGTGATACTTTTCACATTAATGCCCAGCGCTTCTGCCGACGTTTCAGTAAGACCAGTAGACGCCATGTTTAAGTCATAAATGTGTAAGCCGGATGTACCCTGTGTACCGACATTTTTAACAGTTGGTTGCATAATGTTCTTTGCAACAAGTGTACCCATTCGAACGGCATTTGTCGCAAGTGGAATATACGTGTGAGAGCCTGTTGGGTTATATTTAACGGCCGCGCAGTCTCCAGCTGCTAAAATATCCGGGTTACTCGTGCGCATATATTCATCAACCTTGATTGCGCCGTTTGCTAGCATATCAACCTTACCTTTTAATAGATCTGTGTTTGGTCTGAAGCCAACGCACATAATAACAAGGTCTGTTTCAATACGTCCTTTGTCGGTTACGACAGCTTCTACATGCTCGGTGCCTTCGATTCGAGCAACTGTTTCACCAAGTCGTAGTTCAATGCCACGCTCTTTAAATTCAGATTCAACAGTGTCTGTGAACTCTTTATCTAAATACTTATTTAAAATACGGTCGACACCATCAATTAACGTTACTTTTTTCCCTGCAAGCTCAAATGCTTCTACTAGCTCTACGCCGATATAGCCTGCGCCAACTACGGTTACGTGATCAGCATCTTTAGAACGCTCAATAATCGTATTAGCCTGGTTGTAGTTCTTTGCTAATAAGACGTTTTCTAATTTCATTCCCTCAATTGGAGGGAGAATGGGCCATGAGCCAGTAGACATAACAAGCTTATCAAAGTGGTCTATTACCTCTTCACCTGTAACAAGGTTTATGGCTTCGATTGTTTTATTTTCAGTATCAATATTCTTCACGTCGTGCTGCATTTTAACGTTTATACCAAGTGATTGGAGCTTATCCGGTGAGGAGTAGAATAAACCTTGCGGGTCATCGACCACTCCGCCGACATATAGCGCTAAACCACATGACAGGAAGGATACATTGTCGTTACGCTCATAAACCGTTATATCTGCCTCAGGATAAAGCTGAGCCATATTCGTGACTGCCGCCGTGCCTGCGTGTGTGCTTCCGATAACTGCAATTTTCATCGATACATTCCTCCTAAAAGTATAAAAAAGTTGAATGATCCTTGTTTGTGAAAACAATCACAATATCAACTTAACCTTAGTATAGTATATGTCATTTTCACTTGCAACACTTTTGCTCAACATTTCACAAATAAATATTTGTCACATCTTTTATACAGTTTATTGGGAGCGTTGCAAAAAAACTTTCTGTATTGCAAATTTTGTCGTTCGTTTGTTCGATTTATTGTTACAATAGATAATATTTAGATAAACTAAGATCTTTTTCGCACGTCTACTTAACATCTTTAGGGGAGGGACAGCAGGATATGGAGATATACGATATGAAGGCAGATCCTCACTACTTATTTCATTTCTTCTCAAAGCTCTATAACATGGTCTTTCTTATGAAGGTAACGGATCGAGGAGTTGTGTATGAGGCGGCAAGTGAGGAAGCAGTATTACTAGCAACGCTTCCCGAGGGTTTTAAAGGAAAAACTATTGCGGAGGTTTACGCACCAGACGTTGCGAAAAATTTAATCTATCAATATAACCTGGCCTGCAACGAACAAGAGCCGGTTTTTTACTCAGATAAAATGAATAAAAAAACAAACGTAGCGACATACGCATCCTCCATACTTTTGCCAATCCATGATACAGCCGGCAAGGTGCGCTATGTGCTTGGCATCACAAGTGATCTGGCGGATCGTGCGATGCTCCAGCTTTTAGCCTCCATTGAGGACATTGATTATTTAACAAAGCTCCCGACAATCGTGAAGGTGAAAGCGGAAGTCAATATATTGTTACAGTCTCAAGAGCATGTATCCGTTCATGTCTTATATATCAATATTGATCGTTTTAAATTGGCTAATGAATTTTTAGGCGTTGAAAAAGCGAATGTATTACTTCAGCAAATTGCAAATTCTCTATCGCGAGTCTCACCTAAAGGATCCATCATAGGAAGGGTAGAGGCTGACGAGTTTATTGTCGCCCTGACAAATGTCTCATTAAGTGATGCGAAAGAAGTCGCTAAACAAATCATTAAAAGCATCAAACAGATCACATATGACGTGAATAACATGCAAATTCCTCTGTCGTGTTGTGTCGGTATTTGTACAAATTACAAAAGTGCCAATACTCTAATTACTAATGCGCAACATGCAATGCTAGAAGCAAAACACACTGGTAATGGTTCTATAAACGTGTATGATCAAACTGTTAAGCAGCAAAAGTATTTAGATGATTTAACTCTTGAAATAGAACTTATGAAAGCTATTCAATCAGAGGAATTGACCGTTTATTACCAGCCTAAAATCCACTCTCAAACAGGACATGTTAACGTTGAAGCGTTAGTGAGGTGGTTTTCTCAATCGTTAGGCACAATTCCACCGTCAGTATTTATACCAATTGCGGAAAAGTCTCCGCTTATAGAAAAAGTGACTGAAAGGGTTGTTACAAAAGTTTGTGAAGACATCACTCGCTTTCCAGATATTTTTGAGAAGACAATCACATCAATTAATCTTTCTTCTACCATGTTTGATGAAAAAATTGTGCAAAATAGCATTGTATCTATTATTAAAAAGTATGGACTCACTCCAGATCGCTTTGAACTTGAAATCACCGAATATACGCTTATGAAGGATGTAGAACGTGGGAAGGAAACGATAGATTTTTTAAGAGGATTAGGTTTTCGTGTTGTAATAGATGATTTTGGAGTAAGTTATTCTTCATTAAATTATTTAAAGCTATTTTCATTAGATGGTATAAAAATTGATCAATCTTTTGTTCAGCAAATTGATAATGAGGAAGAGTCAAAGGAAATTGAGATTGTTACATTTATTTTAATGCTAGCTCAAAAGTTAGGGCTTCATGTAACAGCAGAAGGAGTAGAAACAGAATCACAGCTGACAATACTAACAGACTTAGGTTGTGATGAATTACAGGGCTACTATCTGAGTAAGCCGATGGCAATAGACGCACTCTATCATGCTTCGGAACAAGCTAGTGATTTAATTGTTGGTCAAAGACGTACACTTTACTTAGACATTCTGCATAAAAAAAGACAGAAGAAGGTGGAGGCAGAGCGTCTACTTGCATTGGAATCACTAAAAATTTTAGGAACCCATTTTGAGGAAGCGTATGATCGCATTACGAGAGTAGTCAGTCAAAGCTTTCAAGTACCACTCTGTTTAATTACATATTTAACAGATGATACGCAGTGGATCAAGTCCGCATCAAGCTATAGAGACATGATTAGGAATAATCGTAGCGTTCCAAGAGACCAATCGTTTTGTACGAAGGTGATAGATGAAAAGGACTATTTTATAGTAGAAGATACGTATAAGCATGAAGAACTAAAGAGTAATAAGTATGTAAAAAACTTTGGGATACGATTTTATGCGGGAGTACCGCTATTTACTTCCGAAGGGTATGCAATTGGTACGTTGTGTATATTAGATGTAGAACCTCGAGTTCTATCATCTGATGATATTACGAAATTAACTGAATATAGTCATTGGGTCATGGCAGAAATGCAAATAAGAGTCAAATAACCTAGGAAAAACGCTGGATCAGTAGATTTAGCGTTTTTTGTATGTTGCTATTCCATGTTATTGTGTATACTATAAAGGTTATACTAAGGTTGTTTATTGACTATACACCATCAAGAGTACACTCGAAGGAGTGAGATACGTGCAAAACTTTGAAGCTACGCACCCAATGACACTTGAACTTGCCAAACAAAAAATCGAAACTGCTTTTCCTGCTTTAAAGCCAGTTGATATTAAGTTAATTGGTACGGGCTTTGACCATACTGTCTATGAAGTAAATAATAGATGGGTATTTCGTTTCCCGAGACGTGAGATGGGATACGATGCCATGAGGATTGAATATAGTGTCCTAAAGGAGCTTGAGCGAGCATCCTTTGATTCCGCTTATAATATTCCAAGAGTTCGCTATTATGCGATTGCGGACGGTGATAATTTCCCTTTTATAGGACTCACAAATATTAAAGGGAATTCGCTGATGGAAGAAAGCGATGACAGTATTCTTGAGAATGAATTGGCAAATCTAGGCACATTCTTACGTGAGCTCCATGATTTACCGTTACATTACTTTACACAAGGTAGAGATGAGTTAAATAGACTTTCAACAGAAGCTAGACAAGAAAGTTTAGTACAGCGCTTAGAAGATATTAGAGGTATGATTGATCATGAACTTTTTGATATAACGCACGCTTACCTTAAAGAAATCCCATTAATGCCTAATCCACAAGGTACCTCTCTTGTACACGGGGACATGCATCCGAACAACATTATTATGTTAGACGGAGCTGTACACGGTGTCATTGATTGGGGGGATGCTCATATTGGTCATCCAGCAATTGATTTATCTATTTTGTACCAACTAGTATCACCAGATAAACACGATCCATTTTATAAAACCTACGGGGAAGTGGACGAAGAAACAAAGCAGCTTGCTATATTTAAAGCTGTATCTGTATCAATCATACTTCTGCATCACACAACAGTGGAGCCAAATGATAACGTGATGCGGTGGGGAAAAATCATGCTGAAGAATGCTCTTTTAGCTTGGCAGCCTGCGCCTATGGAGCTTGAGGGAGATTTACTTGCAGATTGATCTTAAAGAGAGAGTTGTACAATAAAAAAGAGCCAGTCGCACAATTGTCTGCGACTGGCTCTTTTTAATCTATTTTTTGAAGTAATCCTTCGTTTTTGTTTCTATAGTTGGATCAGGGAGAAGTGGTGGCGCATGGTGCGGCTTAATCCGAGCATCAATGATGAGAGAATCACATCCCCAATGTTTATGTGTCATAGTACTATTGATCCCGTACATATCGTGAGACGGGTTGCTTCGAGTAAATGTGACCCATAAGAAGTTTGCTACAGATTCAGCTAAAAACTCACTGTCATCCGTCATGACGAGAAGTGGTGCTGTTGGAAGACTCTTTAGCTTGCTTGTCAAAAGCTCCAGCTCTTTACTAGCTGTGTCATGGGTCGTAAATGTCTCGCCTTCAATGGCAATAACACCAGGCATCACAAGCTTTGCGGATGGCACGACGTCGAGTACTTCTTGTGGAACGGACGTACAGAGATCACGGCGCTTGTCACTATAAGCGGCCAGAATAACCTTACTACCCGTATTAAGGCCCGTACCGGAGTAATCAAGCGTATCAATCGTCGTATTTGTTTGGAAATGTAGATCACGTTGAAAATCAATACGCTCTAAAATATATTGAATAAACGCAGCTTCATCGTGAGTTGTAAGTGGTTCGCCATCTTCTGCTGTAATGAATAAATACTTAGCAAGACTCAGCTGACCTGTGCCTAAAATTCGGTTTGCAATCGTTAAGAGCTCCTGTGGCTGCTTCACCTTTTGATAAGGTGTATAGCGCTCGCTTCCGATAGCGAATAAAAGTGGATGAACACCAGCAGCATCAACAGCATGAACCTCCTGGACTCCTGGGATCTCCTGCTTAATGGCACCGCCTGTTAGTTCGTGGATGAGGGCACCGAAGGACGTATCTTCTTGAGGGGGACGTCCAACAACGGTAAATGGCCACACCGCATTATCTCGTGCGTACACTTTATGCACACGCATTAATGGGAAGTCATGCGTCAAACTATAGTAACCAAGGTGATCACCAAACGGTCCCTCTGGCTTTGTTTCATTCGGGTAAATATCACCTGTTATCACAAAGTCGGCGTCTAAGCTTACGCAATATCCATCGACATACGCATAGCGGAAACGACGACCTGCAAGCATGCCGGCGAATGTCATTTCACTTAACCCTTCAGGCAGGGGCATGACAGCAGAAAGCGTGTGAGACGGTGGTCCGCCGATAAAAATAGATACTTTTAGTGGCTCGCCTTTTTTCGTCGCTTTTGCCTGATGGACACCGATACCGCGGTGGATCTGATAGTGCATGCCAATCTCTTTATTTAGCTCGTACTCGTTACCGTTGAGCTGTACGCGATACATACCTAAATTGGCGTTCATGATGCCAGGCTTGTCCGGATCCTCGGAGTAAACTTGTGGAAGTGTCACAAACGCACCTCCATCGTCTGGCCAATTTTTAATGAGTGGCAGGTCGCTGATCGAAATTTCTTTCATATCAGAAGGGAGGCCTTTCTTCTTCATTGGGAGAGCTTTTGAAGCGGCTAGGCCAGCTGCAGTATTTTTAAAAGGATGCTTTAATGCCTGCATCGGATCATTGCGCAGATTAATCACATTTTGTGTTTGATTCCATGTTTTGCGGAACATAAATTTACTTCTTTCCAATGTGCCGAACAGATTGGACACAGCTGGGTATTTTGACCCCTTTACATTTTCAAACAAAATCGCCTTTTCACCGGCTTCGTAAGCCTTCAAATGAATTGATGCCATTTCTAAATCAGGGTCCACTTCCTCCTTAATGCGTAAGAGGTGTCCGTGTTCCTCTAAGTCTTTTAAACATTCTTGAAGAGTCTGATACATGGAGTCACGTCCTTATCTTTGAAGTCCCTTTTATTATACTCATTTTGACGCATATTGTCTGTTTTGCGTTTCGGTTCTTTCGAAATCGGAAATATGTAGATAAATTGACGAAGGGAGTTTTTGTACATGGCACATCGCATTGAAGTAGAAGAGAACGTATCACTACACGTGGAGGACGAAGGAGAAGGGCAAGCAATCATTTTCATCCACGGCTGGCCTTTAAGCTCGGATATGTTCCGCGATCAAAAGGCAGAACTACCTAAGCACGGCTACCGATTTATTGGTATTGACCTAAGAGGATACGGGCAGTCTGACAAACCGGACTCTCCTTACACATATGATGTATTCGCAAAGGATATCCAAAAGGTTATTGATGAGTTAAATGTAGATTCTTATTATTTAGCAGGCTTCTCTATGGGTGGTCCGATATCTATCCGATTTGCAACAAAACATGCTGATAACAGGTTAAAGCGTCTGATCCTACTTGGAGCTGCAGCGCCATCGTTCACAAAACGCCAAGGATTCGATCATGGTATGGAAAAAGACGGGGTAACGGATCTAATGAACGCGATTAAAGAAGACCGCGAAGCGGCGTTAAAAGACTTCGGCAGTGGCTTCTTTGGTACCGACGTCCCTGCGGAAGTAGATGAGTGGTTATTAGGTATGGGTCTTCAGGCTTCTGAGCAGGCAACACTAGATAGTGCAGCTGCTCTACGAGATGAGGATCTTCGCGATGAGATCGGCATGATCGACGTACCAACCGTCCTGATCCACGGTAAAAAAGACGAGATTTGCGATTTTGCTTTCTCCGAATATATGGCAGAGCGAATTCCAAATGCTACACTCGTGGCTTTCGAAAATAGTGGACACGGTCTGCAATACGACGAAAAAGACAAGCTTCATAAAGAATTAGCTGAACTACTAAAATAATAGATAGACACACACACCCTCTTGATGGAGTGATCGGAATCTATTCGGTCACTTTTTAAGAGGGTGTTTTTGATGTGATTGGATGAAGAGACGCAAACAGGCCTTCACTTGATGCACACAAAGTTAGTTCACATCAACGGGCACATCCATAATCTCCTCTAGAAATTCCCCTGCTCTTTCTGTAAAGTAAAACAAAAGGAGGGGAACCAGCATGGAAATACTATACGACTTCTTTTTAGTGGCGTTTGGAATTATTATCGGCGTCTTAGCAGCGGACCCGCTTAAAAAGCTTTTTACAGGAAAATATAAAGAAGAGAAACGTCAAAAGAACCGAGTGAAGCTCCTCGTACATTTACGCAAATCTAGTAAAAGACTAACTACAGAGGAGTTAAGAGAGCAGGTTTTTGCTAATAAAATAAGCGTGGAGGAAATCCATACATATTTAACAAACGTGAAAGACTCCGGACTTTTAGTCCATTACCCATCTAAAGATAATAGGATGGAGCAAGATAAGTGGCAATTTGATCAAAAAACATATGACAAAAACAAAGCTAAATTTTAACGCCACATTGATTAAGTTGTCATTTTTGTGCTTTTGGATAACTGAAGGACATAACCGGATAATGGAGCCGTACTTTCGGATAATCGAAGGACATAACCGGATAATGGAGCCGTACTTTCGGATAATCGAAGGGCATAACCGGATAATGGAATCGTACTTTCGGTTAATCGAACCAACCTACCCGACACTCCACCTCCAACAGCTCCTCAAACAACAAAAAACTGGGGCCGCCTCATCAATAGAGCTGCCCCAGTCTTTCTTATTCTCTAATATGTCGTAAATCGTAGCGCTTTTTGAATGCGGTAGGTCACATACTTTACCCAGCCTAGTGGCTCTTCGTATTCTTCGTATTCCACGGTAAATTCGCCATCTTCATTTTCCCAAAGACGCTCAAAGTAGTTTCTCACATCAGAAAGAAAGGCACTGTCTGGAGGGCCCTCGATCGAGAGGTTGCTCTCCAAGTTGTAGTCGTCTAGGTTACGGGCGGTGAAATTCGTCGAGCCGGCGATGACTTGCGCGCTGTCTGGGCGATCGACGAAAAAGATTTTAGAATGATACTGCTCCAGGTTAGTGTTGTACCAGCGAATGTCGATCGAATCGCTATCTAAGGTGACGAGCTCCTCGGCAACGGGGATGTTCGGCAAACCGATCTTCTCTTGACCGAAGGCATTTTGATTCGGATCTAAAATAATGCGCTGTGGGACGCCTCGATCGGCGGCGCGCTCCATCGCTTCAATAATATGACGGTCTGATAAGTAAAACATGCCAAGCCATACCGTGTCCTCAGGAGTTGCGGCATCTAACGCATCAATGACTGCGTACTCGATCTCACGCTCTGTCACAACCTGAGCGGAGAGTGGGCCGTCTGTTGGCGCTAGGAGTGACGCAAGCGATTCTTCTGACGGAAACATGGACACGTCCCCTCCAGAGAAAGCAGCAACCGCCTTTTCTGACTCGATAAGGTCGTACAGGAACTCGCCCTGCACTTTAATCCCAATATTCGAGTTGAAGCCGCTCGCATCATGCGGGTTCGCAGATAGCACGTAGCCGGCATCCTCTGTAATAAGCACTTTCCGGTGATTCGCTTTTATGTTTGTAAGCTTTAACAAGGACCGCACGGTAACCTCTGGAGACGTTTCGCCAAGTGGATTAGTAATCCAACCTGTGCCACGTTGTCCAAACCACTGAAGCCCCATGCGCCATAGACCGGAGTAAAGCGGGTTCGGGTCGCGCAGCTGGCTTAAATCGGTATAAATAATTTCGGCACCTAGATCCGCTAGATAATCGATGTGCTCGGCTTCATGCGAACCGTAGGTCGTGTTTAAATGGTCAGTTATAAAGACAACATTTAAGTCCGGATGACGCTCCATTTGCGTGGCAATACGTTCGGAAAATTCGCTACTGAGTGGCGGATACATGCGAGACTCATTCGATGTCTCATTGACCATAAACATATCGATGATCAAAAACTCCTCCGCGTTCTCAATTGCCGCATAAAGCTCGTCAAAGATTTCATGCTCGACGATTTCGTCGTCCCCCTGCTGATACGTGTGATCAACTAAAAACGTCACGTCATCATCTGACAGAGACCTAGGCTCCGTTGCGACAGAAACTCCTTCGGGTAAAGCCTTTACTTGATGATAAATGATCGTACCAATATAGATGAGTAGAAGGACGCTTAAGAGTAAGAACCAAAAGCGTTTCTTTTTGTACCAGCGAGCCATGAGCGTATCCCCTTAATTCTAATGTGTGTACATGTATTATACAGTACGTTTGCTCATGTGAGTGAATTACCTTACGGGCATGCTAAAATAAGAAAAGGTTATTTGGAAGGCGAGGTAGAGAACATGACAAAAAACAGTCCTTGAGTGGCAACGAGCGCTGTGTACAGCGCAAGTGAGGATAAAGTGATAACGAAAGTAAAAGACGAAAACGCCATTGCGCTAACGTTTGATGATGGTCCAGGGAGACTTACGTCAGCATTTCTAGATTGTCTAGAAGAGTTAGATGTCGGAGCAACCTTCTTTTGGCAAACGAGGTACTTACATCATAAGCGACCATTTAAGCGTGCCTTAGCTAACGGTCATTCGATTGGATCGCATGCGCATAAACACCGTGATTTAACGAAGCGTTCCTTTGAGGAGCAGTTTGACAGTTTGCAAACGAGTGTCTCGCTGTTTTCGACTGTGATGAATCATGAAGCTACTCTCGTAAGGCCGCCTTATGGGCAATATAATAAGGAGACGCAGCGTGCGGTCGACCAATTAGGCTTACGCATGATTATGTGGGATGTGGCATCCTTTGACTGGGAGCTGAAAGAGGATCCGGAGAAGATTACGAGACTAGTTGTAGACAATGTTAAGAGTGGATCTATAGTTTTATTGCACGAGCTACCTCAAACGCTTGTAGCATTGCCTGCTATCGTGCACGAGCTTCGACAAAAAGGGTACCATTTTGTTGTGCTTTAAGCGCTTCATGTAGCTTAATATCGGTAGCCTTATGGTAAAATAGATAAACACATGCAAGCTACAAATCATGCTACGGGACGTTATCGCTATAGATCCTGCTTCTACCTATCTATGTTTTTGCACCTCCCCAACTAAAAAGGAGGATGTAAGATGGTATTTGGTTTATTTAAACGGACGTATGAAGGCTGGCAACTACCGGAGTTTAATATTATGGATTCACACCTCATCGTACAGGCGATTCAGGAGCGCGACAGCTTTGTGCGAGCGGACGATGTACTGACTGGACCAGGCTCTTTGGGGAAATATGTGTTTTATGAATCAAATGACGATTTTCTTTTTGTTTTTCGCATGCCTCTAGCAAACTTTATGAATGTATACGTCCACAAGCGAGGGGACGACGGCAAGTTTGGGAAAGAGGATGGAATCGAAATTGCTCAGATAAGTCTATCAAGCTATAAACCAGAAGATCACGATGTCACCTATGTAAAAAAGGGCTGGTGGATCCAAGATATGAACGGGCTTTTCAGCTATCTGATTAATGAGATGAAACAAGAGGACCACTACCATTTCCGGCATAAAATAGACGTAGACAAGCTAAGAAAGCTCGAACGTGATTCTAAAGAGAAACTGAGTCAGATCCACGAGTTATTTCGAGACAAATAAAAGAAAGCAAGCAGAATGGGAGGGGGTTAGACTCTCAGGCTGCTTGCTTTTTTGTGAACATAAGGGGCAGTTTAAGGTAACTGTTTTAAACCCTCAAATATAACCTTTTTAGTTTGATTACTAGGCGAAAGGTTGTTGCCTAGTTTTTCGAACGAGCTTTAAAGCGGTTAGTTGCACATCGTGCTCACGGTACATAAATTCTGTATACGGTACATTCTTTTTTCATACCGTACATAAAATTTTTTACGGTACATTCTGCCCTCATACGGTACATAAAACCTCAAATTGCCCAAAAACCACTTAACGTAAACCACAAACCCATTAGAAAAGAGCCTTCCCATCACTAAGGAAAGACTCTTTCAATAGGTAGCCCTTAAATCAAACGAAGAGCTGATTTAAACTAGTTAGCACTTATGCAACCTTCACTTTCTCCTGCTTCGCCTTTTCTAAACGACGAATGTCGAGTTTAATAAGAAGGGAAATTACAAAAGCGACAGTAACTAACCCTAAAAACACATAAAACACAGGTAGGTAGCTGTCGGTACGACCATAAATTTGCGTCACAATTTGAGGACCGATAATTCCACCAAGTGACCACGTTGTGAGTAAGAAGCCATGAATCGCACCAAGCTGCTTTGTCCCAAATAAGTCCCCAATAAAAGCTGGTAGATTGGAGAATCCTCCGCCATAACAGCTGACAACGATAAAAATAAGCAGTTGAAATAATAGCACGCTTTGCATAATCGGCAGTGTAGCAAACGCAATTATTTGGAGGATAAAGAAGATCATAAAGACGTTGGAGCGTCCAATATAATCAGAGACGGCAGCCCACGCTAGACGACTTCCTCCGTTAATGATACCCATGACTCCAACCATCGTACCGGCAGCGGCGACAGTAAGGCCAACTGTCTCCTGTGCCATTGGCGACGCAACGGAAATCATCATAATTCCAGCACTCGTATTGATGAGCATCATCGTCCAGAGCATCCAAAATCGACGTGTGCGAACGGCTTGCTTTGCAGAGAGCTGTGCAAGGTCTTTTTTGATGACTTTTTTGCCGCTGGCCAAGTCCTTTTTCATATTCTTAGGCATGTATCCAGCTGGAGGAGGAGCAATGTAAGCGGCTCCAAAAATCATTAAGACAAAATAGGCAGCGCCTAATATGTAAAACGTTGATGGAATCGTGATCGTTTGCATCAAATTTGCGGCTACTGGCGCCGTAATAAGTGCTCCCATACCAAATCCCATAACAGCCATTCCAGTGGCAAGCCCTCGACGATCCGGGAACCACTTCACGAGTGTCGAGACAGGTGCGATATAGCCAATCCCCATTCCTAAGCCACTCAAAAGTCCATACATAAGTAAGAATAATGGTAGTGAGTCAACTGCAACGGCTAATCCCGAGCCGGCCTGACCTAAACTAAATAGAATTGCTGCGTAAATAGCGGATCTGCGTGGACCTTGTCGTTCAACAAAGCTCCCAAAAAACGCAGCCGAGATACCTGCTAATGCCATCATAATCGTAAATGCCCATGTAATACCTGCTGTCGACCATCCCATCGCTTCATTGATCGGATTTGTATATACGCTATATGCGTAGGCAGCTCCGATCGACAAATGAATGGCAATGGCAGAGAGTGCAATAAGCCATCTGTTCTTCAACACAATTTCTCCCTTCTTATCGATTATTTTGCAAAATCTTCTAAATTACCCTTTTAGCGTATAGAAAAACGGGTGAAAATGCAACAATTATGCTAAGTATTCCCAAAAATTAAATAGTTTTATGCCCTTGTTGTTATAGTACACAAACGGAGGCTACTACCTTTTTCGTCACCCTATGACAAAAAACACGTTTTTAGATTCGTTATAACGGAAATACGACACATATGAAGAAAATAAATCTTAGATAAGTAGTAGGGGTGTCAAACATGAAAAAAACAAACATAGCATTTTCAGCAATGACGGCAGTTGCACTACTCGCAGCCTGCGGTTCGAATGATAACAATGGAGAGGAAGCGCCGGTAAATAATGCTCAAGTAGAGAATAACGAGCCTGCGAATGAGCCTGATCAAAACAATGAAGAGAATATGGAGCAAGAGAACGATGCGAATGATCCCGACGTTGGTGGAGCTTTACCGCAGGATGAAGAAGCAGTGGACGTATTAGAGCAAGCTATTTCATTCCACGAAGGCTTAACTAGCGTATACGTAGACTCCGTTTCTGAATCGATGGTAGGCGAAGAGATGACGACGACAGATCAAATGGAATGGATCTTTGTGGAGGGCGACATTACGTATGTGCGAGAAGAGTCAATGACAAGCACTGAAGATGGAGCAGACATCCCTTTAAACATCATGTTTACGGATGAAAGTGATCCTGCCTACCATATTTTTTATACCGAGGGAGATGAAGAGGCGATCCGCTATGAAGCCGCAGAGAATACTGCTGCAGAGGATATAGCTTGGTTTAACTCATACGGCGAGCGTTATGATTCTTATATGGTGGATGCCGGGCTAACCTATGTGGGAGAGGAAGAGGTCAATGGATTTAATACGCATCACATTGACATTGAATTAGAAGGGCAAACACTCTCCTTGTGGTTTGATCAAGAAACTTATATGGAGGTGCGCTCAGAAGGAAACTTAGTCTTAACTGGTGAAGGCGATGCTGGTGCAGGTAGCGCGACAACAACGCGCGAAGTGTTAGAATTTGAAGTTAATCCGGAGTTTGACGAGAGTCTCTTCATGGCTCCAGAAGGCATGGAGGTAACGGAAGGGTCTTATGAGGATATTGCAAGCAGATTAAATCCTGATGGAGAAGAATAAGTAAGAAAAAAACCGCTGGTTTCAGCGGTTTTTTTCTATGCAACGTTAATCGTCGATATACATGAGCTCAAAATCTTCGGACCGTGTCTCACCATTTACTTGCCATTGGAGGAGCACCATAAGCGTTTCGCCTTCCTCGTATACCTGTGTTACTTCATCGTAGTTCATCGTTTGGCGCACGGCATTTCCGTCTGGGATCTCCCCGATGTCGTGTGTCAATGGCTCGTAAAAAGCTGCCTCGGAATCGTATGTTGCCGTGATCCCAGAAATAGGTTCCTCATCACCTAAATACGTGAAGGTAATCGCTGCTTCGCTTCGAAGTGGGCTAGGTAACGTGGAGCGATCCATGATCACGGACCACTGCTCGGATTCATCATAATAAGTTGCTGTGCTGATGTCGGCACATGCTGTCAACAGCAAAAGCATCGAAAATAAAAAGAAATAACGCATGATCATCTAGGCCTGCTTTCTATAAAAAAATAGGTGTAAATACTCAAAATTAGTCGATAAATAGCGATGTATGCATGTTGGATACATATAATTCCATTTAATATAACTTCAGTTATATTTAAGTTTGGAATTGCTATTGTGAAAAATTGTTTGAGAGAGTAGTATAACTATCAAATAGTTTGAAAAATTCAATTATTTGCTTACAGGTACTGTTTTTTATGTTGCCAGATCAATCTGCTATAGAGCTTTTTATCTAATGTTTCGAAAAAGAAAAGAGCTTTTTGATAGCACTCACGGATCTCATCCTCTTTATAGTTGAGTTGCTCGTAGCATTGACCTTTGTAGTAATAAAACTGACCTAGTAAGGACATGTTCTCTCTGTTTAGAGATTCTTCAATGCCTTCTTCAATGGTTTTGAGAGATTCTTCAAACGAGCCCATGTCAAAAAGTGTCTTGGCTTTGTTGTACATGACACGAATGCGGAAGATATCTGCTTGTAAAGTGGGCTTCACATGTTCGAGCTCTTCTTTCTTCTTAAGTACTTTCTCAAAATAGTATAGGCTCGTATCGTACTGCCCATTCGTTGCAAGTAAATACGCAATCGAATTATTAATTCGTTTGTACAATTGGCCTTGCATCTCAGCGTTGTTCTCATTTTTATCTAGTAGCTTCTTTAGACGGAGCACAGCCTCTTCAAGAGTCGTGCGTTCTGTATGAAAAGAGCTTAAATGATAGAGCCAGCGCATAAACTCCGCGAGCCAATAGTCATTGCCATCGTCGTTCTCAAGATGCTCTTCTACGATTGGATAAATCTTTTCAAACTTTTGCTCTGCTAAAAGATCTTCCATCATAGAAATGAACGCGTTACGTTCGGCACGATGTGTGTTTGTTAGCACGTCGATAAAGTAGTCGATCGGTACATCAAGCTTCGTGGCAATTAAGTAGAGCGTATCAATTTTAGGATAGACTAACCCTTTTTCAATACGGGATATTGCTGCTTGTGTACAGATTCCAGCGGCAAGCTGCTTTTGCGACATGAAACGTTCTTTACGTATACGTTCAATTGTAGCACCAAATGTCAGTTTATCCATTTGTCATCACCCTAGTAAGTTTATATCCTGCTAATTTATCAACCTATGATAAATGAATCTAAGACGGAAAGGAGGTAATCGTATGAAAAAGCTAGTTATCTTTGCTGTCGTTGCTACTTTACTTACAGTTGCTACAGCTGCTGGTGCAGCTGAGCCACAGGCGTTTGTTGACTTCATCGTAACACCGAATGACTTACCTTATGAAGCATAAGCCGTAATTTAAAAGCCAAAGGAGAGGATCAATTCGTGAAAAGATTACTCGCATTACTTATTGTAGCATTTTTTATGCTTCCTACATACGTAGGAGCAGCTGAAGAATATGATGAATATATTGTTCAGTTTAAAGGTAACGCAGCGAACGGGTTACTTAATGCGTTCGGCATTGAAGAGGATCAGGTTATCCATGAATTTGACTTGCTTCCTGTCTATCAGCTAGAGCTTACGGATGATCAAGCAGATGCATTATTAGGTCATCCGCAGGTTAAAGCACTAGAGGACAATGCTGAGGTTCAAAAGCTAGGTCAAGTACCTTACGGAGTTACTCGTGTACAAGGTGTAACAGCGCAAAACGCTGGTTTTAATGGAAATGGAATCCGTGTAGCAGTATTAGATACAGGAATTGATCGCAGCCATCCAGACCTACAGGCTAATGTACGCGGAGGATACTCTGTATTTACTGATGTAGCAAACCGTGATCCTTACTTTGATGGAGATGGTCATGGGACTCACGTTGCTGGTACTGTAGCAGCTGCTCGTAACGGTGTAGGTGTCATCGGAGTTGCTCCGAATGCATCGTTATACGCTGTAAAAGTATTGAATAACAACGGTTCAGGCTCTCTTGCAGGAATTGCGCAGGGCATTGAATGGTCTGTTAATAATAACATGAATGTCATCAACATGAGTTTAGGTAGTTCACAAGGATCCTCTATCCTTCAGGCTTATACAGATTTGGCTTATCAACGAGGTATTTTAGTCGTTGCAGCTGCTGGTAACAGTGGTAATGCGGCAGGTAATACAGATACTGTTAACTTCCCTGCTAGATATAGCTCCGCTATGGCAGTAGCGGCGACGGATCAAAATAACCGTCGTGGAAGCTTCTCAAGCACAGGTCCAACAGTAGAAATTTCTGCTCCAGGGGTAGGCGTACTAAGTACGCTTCCAGGTAACCGCTATGGTTCTCTTAATGGAACGTCGATGGCCGCTCCTCACGTAGCAGGTGTAGCAGCACAGGTTTGGCAAGCAAAGCCTAACCTATCTAACGTACAATTACGTCAGCTGTTAAATAGCACAGCGACGCCACTTGGATCGTCCTTCCAATACGGATCTGGACTCGTCCAATCTGCAAATGCGATTAACCGGTAACACGTAACTGTCCCCCGCAGTTATTTTAGCCCCATCCGCTATTAAAAGCAGATGGGGCTTTATTATGGTTGTTTTTTGAAATGATCATTCCATCTATCAATGGTTGCAAGGGCATTCAAGTCGTTTGTAACTTCTCCAGGCCTTACACCTCGACCGATGACATAATCAACTAGCTTCATGCCAACAAAATCACAAATGTAGTGGAACTGTGTTACTAACGGCAGGCCTTTTGATTTTGAGTGAGGGCCACCAGTGATAATGACATAGGCCTCCTTTTCGGCCAATGACGCTTTAAAGGGCATAGATGTATCTCGTAAATACTGCGACCAGCGATCGACAAAATTCTTCATTGGACCGCTCATCCCGTACCAGTAGAGGGGGGTCGCAAATATTATCCTATCATGGTTGATCATGTGCCGTGCGAGCTCCTTAAAGTCGTCGTCTACAGGTGTGAAGCCACCCTCGTCGTGACGCTGGTCAACAATCGGATTAATGGTATAATCGGTTAGTCGTGCTGTTGTATGAGGAACTCCTTGTGTGAGACGAGCTGCAAGTAGTGTAGAGTTGCTCGCATTCCTTGTGCTTCCTAAAAGTACTAACGTACGCATAGCCATTCACTCCTTTTTGTATGTACGAAAATAACGTATGAATTGTGCAAAAGTTACAATAATTGCGTTTACCAATCATAGTAAAAAGGGTATTAAAATGTGAATAAATAAAAAGTAGGGGGAGTAATTATGGTGGATCAGTGGTTTGCTGAAGGGACATTTCTCGGTGACTTTATTATTGCTGGGAACGGAATTTTATGGACATACATACTTATCGCATTTCTTTTAGGATTAGGATTATACTTAACGATTCGTACAAATTTCGTACAGTTTCGCATGTTGCCTACAATGGTCAAGGAGCTTATTAAAGGAACAGACCGCAGTGACTTTAAAAAGGGAAAAGGTACAAGCCCTTTCCAGGCTTTCGCAATTAGTACAGCGGCAAGAGTCGGAACTGGTAACCTTGCAGGTGTGGCGATTGCTATCTCTGTAGGTGGTCCTGGTGCCATCTTTTGGATGTGGGTCGTGGCATTGATAGGTGCAGCGACTGGATTTATTGAGAGTACGCTAGCGCAAATTTATAAAGTAAAGGATAAGGACGGGTTCCGTGGCGGACCTGCTTATTATATGGAACGCGGCTTAGGTCAACGCTGGATGGGTATTATTTTTGCGATCCTTTTAGTTCTATGTTTTGGTCTCTTATTTAATGGACTACAAACAAACACAATTGCCGACGCATTCGCTGGTGCCTATAGCGTGGAGCCTTGGATTGTAGCTACTGTTTTAGCAGTAGCGATGGGTATCATCATTTTCGGTGGTATTCGTCGAATTGCAGTAGTGGCAGAAGTCATTGTACCGATTTTTGCAATCGTGTATGTGATCACTGCGTTAATCATTATGATTATGAATATTACAGCTGTACCGCAAGTATTCGGATTAATTTTTGCGAATGCATTCGGGGTGCAGGAGGTCGTTGCAGGTGGTATTGGTGCAGCCATCGTAAACGGTGTGCAACGCGGCCTGTTTTCTAACGAAGCAGGTATGGGTAGTGCGCCAAACGCAGCAGCTACAGCTTATGTCGATCACCCTGTTAAGCAAGGATTTGTACAATCATTAGGGGTACTTGTAGATACGATTATTATCTGTAGTGCGACAGCGTTTATTATCCTACTTGCCGATGTACACACATACGGTGACATGGAGGGTATCCAGCTTACGCAAAACGCGCTATCCGCGCACATTGGTGACTGGGCAACGCCTATTGTAGCTATTGCGATCTTCTTCTTCGCATTCAGCTCTCTACTAGGTAACTATTACTATGGACAAGCGAACATCGAATTTATTTCGCAAAACAAGATCTTCTTACTTCTATTCCGTTTAGCTTTCATCGGAATGATCTTTGTTGGCGCAACAGCGCAACTAGAGAATATTTGGGAAGCAGCTGACTTCTTCATGGGATCCATGGCAGTCGTCAACTTAATTGCCGTTCTCTTACTCGGGCATATTGCCATAAAAGCACTCAAGCATTATCAAGGCCAAATGAAGCAAGGGCTCGATCCAACCTTCTACCGAGATAGTGTTAAAGGACTTAAGGGCATTGAGTCTTGGGATGAAAAGAAGAAATAAGGATTGAATGTAAAAAGCACTGCATAAGAGGAGCCGAACCAGCTCACTTATGCAGTGCTCTTTTTTATTTATTAAATATGTGAGTTCCACGTAGATCGGAATTTAGACATAAACGGCAGAAGGGCAAAAAAAGTGGACGTTACAATCACAAGATAAATAAGAAAAGGAACAATTGCTATATCAATAAACAAATTAGGTCCAATAATCATAGCAGGTACAAGAGCAATAATGATATATCCAAATTTACGCGTCTTAACAAATTGCTTTTCGTTACAGTGAGGGCAGTGAGTGTACTCATATGTAAATCGCTGTGCCTTCATTGCCTGCTTATACGTGAGTTGCTTCTTGCACGCTTCACAAGTAGGTAATTCTAAGCTCATTACGGTCCGCCTCCTTTATGATGCCTCCATTTTAGCATACATCCTTTAAATTGGAAATTATGCTATAGAAGTAATGTGTATGATTGAATATGCAAGACTTGAAAGGCTGGGATTCGCACTTGAAGGGAGTAACACTCAAATTACGAGAAGTAAGACGAAAACAATAAATAGTATTATTCAACGTACTGCATCCTCTATAGATAGGTCTCCCTCGAATAAACAACCTAATAAATGTATAAAAAATGAATAGACTATTATCCATAATTAGCAAAAAACCTTATTTTCCAGAGGTGATCATTAATAAAACTGAAAATTTAAACATTATTTATGCGGTTGATTTAATAAAAATACATGATAGAATCATAAATATGAATAAAGATTAATAAATACTCATTCACATACAAAACAACTTTGGGGGAGACAGACATGAAGAAAAAAGTAGGATTTATCATTGGAGCGACAGCATTACTTGCAGCTTGTGGGAGCGACGACAACACATTAACAATGGGAACATCGGCAGATTACCCACCATTTGAATACGTAGATACAGAGAATAGCGATGAAATCATCGGATTTGACGTAGATCTAGCCAAAGCGATTACGGAAGAGCTCGGCTATGAATTAGAGATTGTTGATATGGACTTTAACGGACTTATTCCAGCGCTACAGTCAGGGCGAATTGATTTTGTGCAGGCAGGTATGAGACCAACTGAAGAACGCCGTGAGAATGCAGACTTCTCCGATATTTACTTCTTCGGTGGTCACATGATCGTAACAGCTGCAGATAGTGATATCCAAACGATTGAGGATCTTGAAGGGAAGACGCTAGGTGTGCAGCTTGGATCTATCCAAGAAGGGCAAGCGGACGAGATTGGCGAGACAGTACCGGATGTGACGATTGAGTCGCGTAACCGAATCCCAGAGCTTGTGCAGGAAATTAACACAGGGCGCTTTGATGCAGCCATTATTGCAGACACGGTTGCAACTAACTATATAGAAGCAACAGAAGGCCTTACAGGTTTTGAGTTACCTAACCAATCAGAAGAAGACGGAAATGCAATTGCTTTTGAAAAAGGTAGCGAGCTTGTGGAAGACTTCAACCGCGTGATTCAAGAGATGCGTGATAGTGGTGAGCTAGATGAGCTCATCCTTGAGTGGTTTGATCAAGACATGACAGAAAACGAAAACTAAGACAACATAGAGAGGAGGGGGAAGGGCATGAATTTAAACTTTTCCCAGGTGTTGCCCTCGCTCCCTTACATTCTGCAAGGGGTTTGGGTGACGCTACAAATTGTAGCAGTTGCCATCGTCATTGGATTTATTCTAGGGGTTCTACTTAGCTTACTTAAAATTGGACGTATTAAAGCACTACGTTTTTTAGCAGATGCCTATACATCGGTTTTCCGAGGGACACCGCTCGTACTTCAGCTTATGATTATTTATTTTGGGATGCCTCAGCTTATCGGCTATGATATTCCAGCCTTTGCTGCAGCAGTGGCGGCGTTTGGTTTAAACTCAGCTGCCTACATTTCTGAAATTATCCGCGCGGGTATTCAATCAATCGATAAGGGACAAACAGAAGCGGCACTTGCGCTTGGCATCCCTTATCAAGAGATGATGAAAGACATTATTCTTCCCCAGGCGATGAAAAATATTTTACCGGCACTTATGAATGAGTTTATTACGCTCACGAAGGAATCGGCGATTGTAACCACGATAGGCGCATTAGATATTATGCGCCGTGCCTATATCGTAGGTGGCCAAACCTACGCATTCTTTGAGCCACTTATTATTGCGGGTATCATCTATTACGTGCTAGTCATGGGACTTACGCTTCTTGGGAAAGCGGTAGAAAGAAGGTTGATGCAAAGTGATTAACGTTGAACATTTATCCAAGTCATTCGGAGATAACGAGGTCCTTTCTCAGATCACAACAAGTATAAAAAAAGGGGAGGTTGTCACGGTTATTGGTCCATCAGGTTCCGGTAAGTCGACCTTCTTGCGTTGTATGAATCTTCTAGAGACACCATCAGGCGGCGAGATCACGATTGATCAGGCCGCGATCACGGCTAAAGATGCACCAGTCTCTCAGATTAGAGAAAAAATCGGCATGGTATTTCAGCACTTTCATCTTTTCCCCCACCTAACTGTGCTAGAAAATATTACGTACGCTCCGACAAAAGTAAAAAAGCTCAGTAAAAATGAAGCAGACACGATCGCACATGGGCTTTTAAAGAAGGTAGGACTCTCGGATAAGGCGGACGCCTACCCAAATCGTTTATCAGGCGGACAAAAGCAGCGTGTGGCTATCGCTCGTGCATTAGCAATGGATCCAGAAATCATGCTATTTGACGAGCCGACCTCGGCGCTTGATCCAGAAATGGTCAAAGAGGTGTTGGATGTCATGAAGGGACTCGCTGAATCTGGCATGACAATGGTCATTGTCACGCACGAGATGGGCTTTGCGAAGGAAGTATCCGACCGCGTCCTATTTCTTGATGAAGGAAAGCTTGTAGAGGACGCTCCGCCAGTGGAATTCTTTACTGCTCCTAAGTCCGTACGTGCAAAAGAGTTTTTAGATAAAATATTGTAAGAACGAGCGTCTCCTTAGACAAGGGGGCGTTTTTTGTTGTTTAGGAAAATGGAATAAAAATCAGGCACCGTCCTTCTTTGTAGATCATACAAAGAGAGAGGGTGCCTCATTTTTCTATCCTAAAAGGGTGAGTAGGAGGGTAATGGTGATGACGCTTAGTAGCGTCGAAATAAGCGTGACGCTTGAGATATATTTTGGATCGCTGTCGAACTGTAAGGCATACATAACGATGGTTGCAGCGGATGGCATAGCGGCTGAAACGATTAAGACGTTTGCCAATAGTGGATCCATCGGGAGGATCGTCGTTAAACCGAATGCAATTGCAGGGGAGACAAATAGTCGAATCACTACTCCGTATGAGACGGACGGCCAATCGAAGTTTGTCCACTCCATATTCGCGAGCTGCATGCCTAAAATCAGCATCACAAGGGGAATGGCTGCAGCTGCGATAATATCCACTGTCCCAAGAACGTTTGCTGGCATCTCAAGCCCTGTGACTTGAAGGAAAATACCGAGCAATAGCGCGTATGTAACAGGCATTTGAAGGACACTTCGAATGGCATAGCGTGCACCGGCCTGGCCTTTTGCTGCATAATATACGCCAAAAATATTCATGATGATCGATTGTAGCACCATAAAAATAACGGCGTAGGCGAAGCCTTGCTGCCCGTATGCAAATAGGATGATCGGCGCCCCGTAGTTACCAGCGTTCATGAACGCAGTGGCTAGAATCCATTTATTCTGCGTCTCATCAGGCTTTCGCATAATCCATGCTAAGACTTTATTGACCATTATGAGTGAAAATAGGAGTGCGAAGGCGAACACGATGATATACATATATTGACGATCGATGGTGGCGCTGTAGAAAGTTTGAAAAACAAGTGCTGGTGTGGCAATGTATAAGGCGACAACGGATACAGGTTTGATGTCGACTTTTTTCCACTTTTGAATCGCAAATCCGGAGGCGAATACTAATAGCACCGGTAACACGACATTAATGAAGATAGACATGCGAACGCTCCTTTATTTCGAAAATAGGAATAATTACATTGTACCTTACTGAGCAAGCTCGATGTTTACATAATTCTCGTAAAAGGTGAATTGCGAAATAGGGGTGGCTAGACTAAAATATAAGAAGAGTCAGAAAAGGAGAGCTGAGAGGAGGAAGTGACGTGATTACACTCAAAAACATCAACGTTACGCGTGAGGGTAATGAAATTTTGAAAGGGGTTACATGGAATGCGGAGAAGGGTCAACAGTGGGGGATTTTAGGGTTGAACGGCTCTGGAAAGACAACCTTACTGAAGGTCATTACGGGAAATATGTGGGCGACAGCAGGCACGGTTGACGTACTCGGTAACCAATACGGAATGGTTAATCTGCCCGAACTGCGTAAATCAATCGGCTGGGTGAGCGCAGCGCTCGACCAACAGTTTAACAGACACGACGAAGAGACGGCTTTGGAGATTGTTCTTAGCGGGAAGCATGCATCGATCGGGTTGTTTGAGCCTATTACGGCGGAGGATGTGGATCGTGCGCATGAGCTACTAGCGAAGTTTAATATTTCGCATTTGACGAATGAGCCGCTAAAATTCTTTTCGCAAGGAGAGCGAAAGAAGGTGCTTTTGGCGCGTGCGTGGATGTCTAATTTGGAGCTTTTGATTTTAGATGAGCCTTGCTCGGGGCTTGATCTGTATGCACGCGAGGAGTTTTTGGATACGCTTGAAGTGATGAAGACGGACGAAAATGCGCCGACGCTTCTTTATGTGACGCATCACTTAGAAGAGATTATTCCATCGATTAGCCACATGCTTCTCTTGCATGATGGAGAGATTGTGGCGGCGGGTCCTAAAAAGGATGTCATCACAGAAGAGAATCTTACGAAGACCTTCCAAGTGCCAGTGAGCTTGTCGTGGCATGAGGAGAGACCGTGGATTCGTGTGAAAAAAGAGGCGGGTTTGAATAAGATATAATAGCTGTTTAGGCTAGTGCCGCATACGTGCGGTTGCTGGTCTTTTTTCTTGTTAGTAGGAGAAGGTTAAGTGTGGCGCATTTGTTTAATCAACGAAGTCCATAGGGTAGAAGTGGGGCACATAAAATCTGAACGAGGAACATAACTTTGTGATAAGGCACATAAACTCGTAATGGGGCACATAACTAAGTTAAAGTTAAGCGCGAAATCCATAACTTTAAAATACGGCACATAAAATCAGAATGGCGAACATAACTCCAAAATGAGGAACATAAAAACCACCACACATAATAAACCAAGTTCAAAGCTAGAGATTTAAGCATATACTTCCAATTTACATGTCCAGCTCACACCTTTAGAGCCCCTCTGACCGTAATCAGAGGGGCTCTTCACTCATTTAGGGTACACTACTTAGCAGAAATTAACGGATATTCATGGATATACGTAGGGTTATCTAGTTCTCGTAAAATAAAGTGCGCGATATCAGCACGTGATACGAAAGGTGATTCCATTTTAAAGTAGCCTGTTTTATAGTCTTTTGTTAACGGTCCCTCTGTAAGACGAGGTCCACGGACAATTGTCCAATCAACAGAGCTTTTAGCAATGAGAGTAGCGTGAGCTTTCCCATCATTTAGAACATCTTTCGCTACTAGTTGCATTACACCTTCAATGATGCGTCCAAACCATTTTTGAGCGACATCCTTTTGTGCTTTCACAGCAGCACCAGTAAGACTTATAAGGCGAGTCACTTCATGTGTATGCATAGCTTTCAACACATAAGAGGTAGCTGTTGCCTGTAAGTCTTTTGGAGAGTTCTTTGAGTGACCGATGAGACTCACAACGGCATCATTACCTTCTATTGTTTTCAAAACATCACTCTCCTTAAGAATATCACCTTGGAGGACAGTTAAATGTGGATGCTCCACACCTAATTTAGATGGTGTCCGAACTAAGACCGTTAATTCATGTCCTTGTTCTAATGCTTGCTTTACAAACGGAATGCCGCTACGTCCTGATGCTCCAAAAACTGCTATTTTCATTGTAAATCCTCCTCTAGTTGTTTCTTTATTGTTAGTGCCCACTCTTTTTCTACTTGCCATTGGTTAATACGATGAGTCATCACTTTGTTTAAATAGGATGGTTTGTCTTCTCCAAATAAATAAGAAGACGAAGCCTCTACTCCTTTTTTCAAATGCTCTATATGCGCTTCGCAATATTCCACGTAGTGCTCTGTGAGCTGTAGCCTCTTCTCCTGCTGCAATAAGTCAAAAACGGTCACTTTAAATGAGAATAGCTCTTGGTATTCCTTTGGATTCGACTCGGTGTCTAGCATGAGAGCAAAGAATCGTTCTTTACCAGTAGGGGTGAGCGTAAACACTTTTTGCTGTCGTCCATTAATCTGTTTGACAACATTTTTTACAAATCCTTGCTTCTCAAGCTTTGCTAGTAGGGGATAAATGCGCCCATTACTAGCCTTTGCAATAGGACCGATAATGCTATTAATTGTTTGCGCGATGGAATACCCGTGTGCCTGCCCCGTCATAAGCGTCGACAGAATGATTAGTTCATACATGTCATTCCTCCTCATGTGTCATAATGACCTATTTATTCTTAAATATAAGTCATGATGACCTATTTGACAAGGAAATAACGTCACGCTATTAATCGTGTTTCTTCATATTTAATAGTCAGGTCCTAATTGCAGATAATAGACTAGTGGCAATTCCCGAATAATCATACCTATTATGTAGACACTAAAGTGACGCATTATCTATATACTTTTATGTATGAATATGAATGTTTACTCAATAGTAAGCGTTTACATAAACGTAGACCAATCTATAACTAGCAAGGAAAGGAAGAAACTAACTGCTTCTGTATGCTTTTGTCATTATTCATTCTGGTATACGAATTTCCATCGAAAAAGAGCAAGCTCGTGTAAAATTTTTTAACAAGCAAAAACCTTGATATTATCGGATATATTGCTATATTCATTCGGGAAAACCTGAAATCTGGCTTAAAATGACTTTGTATTTCGAATAAAAGGTGGTATTATTCTGAAATACGAGAAAGAATATTCGTTGATTTCTGAATCTTTCAAGTTACAATCATTTTTACTTTAGTATGTTCTGTGGTAAACTAGTCAAAATGCATAAAAATGTGTATAAATGGTTGAATATGTTGAATTAACGCCGTATTCTTTCATTTGTTCATATTTTCGAAAACTCAAGGAGGGACGCTATCATGATGAAAAACGGGTATCCTATCGCTCAAGGGCTTTACGATCCGAGAGAGGAACATGAAGCTTGTGGAATTGGGATGATTGCTAATATTAATGGTACGAAATCCCATGATATCGTTCAAAATGCGATCACAATCTTATGTAACCTCGAGCACCGAGGTGGTCAATCCGCCGACGTCAGCTCTGGTGACGGAGCAGGAATTTTAACACAAATACCTCACCGTTTCTTTGAAAAGCAATTCGATAAAGAAGAACTTGAAATTCCCGAGGAAGGCAAATACGGAATTGGGATGGTGTTCTTCCCTCGAGACCCTTACGCGCGTAAAAATGCACGTAAGATTTTCGAACGAGTGATTGAAGAAGAAGGTCAGGAAGTAGTTGGATGGCGCACAGTGCCAGTGAACGACGCCTTTGTTGGGGAAGAAGCGAAGAAGACAGAACCCTTTATCCGCCAAGTGTTAATTGCACAAGGAGAAAACATAAAAGACCAAGACGATTTTGAGCGTCGCCTCTATATTATTAGAAAGCGCACAGAAATCGAAATCGCGAAATCGATGAAGGATCAAGATTTCTACATCTGTAGTTTATCGTCTAGAACGATTATTTATAAAGGGATGCTTATCCCTGAGCAGCTTAATTCATTCTATATTGATTTGAATCATCCGGACTTCAAGTCAGCTGTCGCATTTGTACACTCACGCTTTAGTACAAATACGTTCCCAAGCTGGAAGCGAGCGCACCCGAACCGTTACACCATTCACAATGGGGAGTTTAACACTCTACGCGGTAACGTAAACTGGATGAAGGCACGAGAGAAGATGTGTCAATCAGAGTATTTCTCCGATGAAGATCTAAATAAACTCTTACCAGTTATCGATAAAAACGGTAGTGACTCCTCTATGTTTGACAACTGTTTTGAATTCTTACACCTCTCAGGCAGATCCCTCGCTCACACTGCGATGATGATGATCCCGGAACCTTGGGCAAACGATGATCTAATTAAGCCAGAAAAGCGCGATTTTTATGAATATCACAGTACACTTATGGAGCCGTGGGATGGACCTGCTGCAGTTGGGTTCACTGACGGAAGACACGTAGGTGCTATTTTAGACCGTAACGGACTTCGTCCAGCTCGTTATTACGTAACAAAGAGCGGCATGCTTGTCCTAGGATCTGAAGTTGGAGCATTAGATATCTTTGCTGATGATATTGAGTACAAAGAGCGTTTAAGCCCAGGTAAAATGCTTCTTCTTGATTTAGAGGCTGGTAAAATCATTCCAGATGAAGAGCTTAAGATGCAAATTGCAAAAGAGCAACCATATAGAGAATGGTTAGATGAGAATTTACGTGAATTAGAAGATGTAGAAGAGAGCAAAGCGGAGCTTGCAAACGACCTAGAAGGTCTTGTCGAGCAACAGCTTGCCTTCGGATATACGAATGAAGAGATGACAAAGATTCTAAAGCCGCTTGTTGTAGAGCAAAAGGATCCTGTTGGATCGATGGGCTATGACTCGCCGCTTGCCGTACTGTCACAAAAGCCGCAGCTACTATTTAACTACTTTAAGCAGCTGTTTGCACAGGTAACAAACCCTGCGATCGATGCGATTCGTGAGGAGATTGTGACGCAAATTAGTACCACTATCGGAGCAGAGGGAAGCCTCGTTAATCCTGACGCATTAAGCTGTCGACATATTCGATTACAAAGCCCTGTCGTTAGTAATAGACAGCTTCAAACGTTAAAGGACCAAAATTTAGATGGTTTCAAAGCGACAACCATGTCTATCTTATTTGAGGTGGAAAAAGGTGCAGAGGCAATGGAGCCTGCGTTAGAAGCGCTATTCGATCAGGCTGATCAAGCGATTGAAGATGGCAATGTGTTACTCGTACTATCAGATCGAGGCGTTGACGAAAAGCATGCTGCTATTCCATCCTTACTTGCTGTGTCTGCCTTGCACCATCATTTAATTCGTCAGGGCACTCGTACAAAAGTAAGCCTTTTAATTGAGACAGCAGAAGCTCGTGAAGTACACCACTTCGCGCTATTACTAGGCTATGGTGCGCAAGCAATTAACCCATATCTTGCGTTTGCGTCTTTAGAAGATTTACATGCACGTAACGAATTAGATGCATCAATGAGCTACGACGATGTGGTCAATCAGTACATCGCATCTGTTACAGATGGTGTTGTAAAAGTTATGTCTAAGATGGGTATCTCGACGATTCAAAGTTATCGTGGTGCGCAAATCTTTGAAGCAGTTGGTATTTCTAAAGAGGTCATCGACCGTCATTTTTCCAGAACGACATCTAAGATCGATGGTATTGGCCTTAAATTGATTGCGCAGGAAGTACTATTGCGCCATAAGCCAGCGTTTGCGCCAGCACGAGGTAAAACGAAGAAGCTCGAGATCGGGGATGAATTCCAGTATCGTCAAAACGGAGAGCACCATCAGTATAATCCAAGGACGATCCATATGCTCCAGCACTCAACTCGCGCAGGTGATTATGAGGCGTTTAAGGAATACTCCAAGCTTATTACGGAAGAAAAAAATAACTTACAGTCCCTACGTGGTCTGATTAAATTTAAAGAGCGCAAGGCGATCCCAATTGAAGAAGTCGAATCCATTGATGCCATCATGAAGCGCTTTAAGACTGGTGCGATGTCATTTGGAGCGATCAGCCAAGAAGCACACGAGGCACTCGCAATTGCGATGAACCGTATTGGCGGAGCGAGCAACAGTGGAGAAGGTGGCGAGGATCCAGAGCGCTTCACTCCAGATGAGAACGGCGATCTTCGTCGAAGCTCTATCAAACAGGTAGCATCAGGACGCTTCGGGGTAAAGAGTCATTACCTTGTTAATGCCGATGAGATTCAAATTAAAGTTTCGCAAGGAGCAAAGCCAGGGGAAGGCGGACACTTACCTGGTAAGAAGGTCTATCCTTGGGTAGCAGACGTTCGTGGATCAACAACGGGTGTAGAGCTTATCTCCCCCCCACCTCACCACGATATTTATTCGATCGAGGACTTGGCTGAGTTGATTCATAACTTAAAGAACGCAAACCCACGCGCTCGTATTAGCGTAAAGCTTGTATCAGCAGCAGGAGTAGGTACGATTGCAGCTGGTGTTGCGAAAGGACGCGCGGATCTTGTCTTAATCAGTGGTTACGACGGCGGTACGGGAGCAGCTCCACGTACAAGCTTAAAGCACGCTGGTTTACCGTGGGAAATTGGACTTGCAGAGACGCATCAGACACTTATCTTAAACGGTCTTCGTGATCGAATTGTTGTAGAAACAGACGGGAAAATGATGACAGGTCGTGACGTTATCGTTGCGACACTACTTGGAGCGGAAGAGTATGGCTTCTCCACAGCACCACTTGTGGTATTAGGCTGTATTATGATGCGCGTGTGTCACCTAGATACATGTCCAGTAGGGGTAGCAACGCAAAATCCAGAGCTACGTAAAAAGTTTATCGGGACAGCTGATTCCGTCGAAAACTTCATGCGCTTTGTTGCACAAGAAGCTCGCGAGCTTATGGCAGAGCTTGGATTCCGCACAATCAATGAGATGGTTGGACGTACCGATATTTTAGAAATGAATAAAGCAGTCGACCACTGGAAAGGTAAACACCTCGACATCGGTGCACTTCTTTATCAGCCAGAGCTTGCGCCAGGCACTACAGCGTATGCAAGTCGTAAGCAGGATCATGGTTTAGAGAAGTCTCTTGACCATCAGGAGCTATTACCATTCGCGGAGGAAGCATTAGAATCAGGTACACCAGTTAAAGGTACGTCGTCGATTCGAAATATTCACCGCGTAGTTGGTACGATCCTTGGTAGTGAGGTTACACGTCGCTACGGTCTAGAAGGTTTACCGGAGGATACAATCCGACTAAACTTTAAAGGGTCAGCTGGTCAAAGCTTCGGTGCCTTTATTCCTAAAGGGATGACGTTAAAGCTTATTGGAGATGCGAACGACTTTATCGGTAAAGGACTTTCTGGCGGTAAAATCATTGCACGTCCAACGCGTAAGTCATCGTTTAGCTGGGAGCACAGCATTATCGCAGGTAACGTTGCATTCTACGGCGCAACAGGCGGTGAGGCATATATTAGTGGGCTCGCTGGAGAGCGCTTCTGTGTCCGTAATAGTGGCGCACAAATTGTTGTGGAAGGTGTAGGAGACCATGGCTGTGAGTACATGACTGGAGGTAAGGTCGTGATACTTGGAGAGACAGGTCGTAACTTCGCTGCCGGTATGTCTGGTGGTATTGCTTATATCTTAGATGAGAACGAAGTTCCGTTTGAGAAGAAGTGTAATAAGGAGCTCGTTCTCCTTCAATCACTGACAGATAAAGAAGAAATCGAAGAACTACGTACGATGATTGAAAAGCATGTAGAGTACACTTTAAGTCCTAAAGGAGAGCGTATTTTAGCACAGTGGGATGACTACGTATCAAAATTCGTGAAGGTAATTCCTAAGGACTTCCTAAAGATGCGTGAGCGTATTGCTTACCATCAATCTCAAGGATTAAGCAAGTTCGATGCGGAAATGGCGGCGTTCGAAGACAGCAAGAAGCCGGCAGTCGCTGCAAAATAATCTTTTTAGGAGGGGACCACGATGGGAAAGCCAACAGGATTTATGGAATACACTCGTCAGTCTATTCCGGAGCGTAACCCTTCTGAACGTACGAAGGACTGGGACGAATACGCGCTCCCGATGTCAGACGAGGAAGCACAAAAGCAAGGAGCACGCTGCATGGACTGCGGCGTGCCTACCTGCCACACTGGAATGGAGATCAATGGCGTCACAACAGGTTGTCCTGTTTATCACCTGATTCCAGAATGGAACGATATGGTATACAGAGGTCAGTGGAAGGAAGCTCTTGAGAAAGAACATGAGATGAACAACTTCCCTGAATTCACAGGCTTTGCCTGTCCTGCGCCGTGTGAGGGTGCATGTGTACTAGGTCTCAACGAGGACCCAGTTGCTATTCGTTCTGTCGAAAAATCAATTATCGAAAAAGGTTTTGAAGAAGGCTGGGTTGTTCCAAACCCGCCTCAAGAGCGCACTGGTAAGCGCGTAGCGGTTGTTGGCTCTGGTCCTGCTGGACTTGCAGCTGCCGATCAGCTTAATAAAGCAGGTCACAAGGTTACGGTATTTGAGCGAGCAGACCGCGTTGGCGGACTTCTCACGTACGGTATCCCTGAGATGAAGCTACCATACCGCATTGTCGAGCGTCGTATTAAGATTCTTGAAGCGGAAGGCATTGAGTTCATCACGAACACAGAGGTCGGCAAGGACTTCCCTGTCGAGCGCCTAAAGGAAGAGTTTGACGCAACGATTTTATGCGGAGGAGCAACGATTCATCGCGATGTTCCGGCTGAAAATAATAAGCTAAAGGGTGTCCACTATGCAATGGACTTCCTCCATGCAAATACAAAAAGTCTCTTAGATTCTGGACTATCAGACGGCAACTACATTACAGCAAAGGATAAGAACGTTGTTGTAATCGGTGGTGGAGACACTGGTACAGACTGTATCGCAACGTCGATCCGCCACAACTGTAAGAGCCTTGTCCAGTTTGATATCTATGACAAAAAAGGTGATATGCGTGATATGATGGCGAATCCATGGCCACAGTATCCAGTCATCCACCGCATTGAGTACGGACAAAAGGAAGCGTCCTCTGTATTTGGCGACGATCCACGTGCGTACGCCGTTATGACGAAGAAGTTCGTCGGAGACGAGAATGGTCACGTCAAAGAAGTGCATACAGTAAACGTATCTCTTCGCTATGATGATAACGGGAATAAGATTCGTGAAGAAATCCCAGGCTCTGAAAAAGTGTGGCCAGCCGAGCTTGTATTAGTCGCAATTGGCTTCAAAGGACCAGAGCAAGGTCTAATTGAGCAACTGAATGTAGAAACAAAGACGAACTCTACGGTGCGAGCTGAGTACAATAAGTACACAACTAATGTCGAAGGCGTATTTGCAGCTGGCGACATGCGTCGTGGACAGAGTCTTATTGTGTGGGCAATCAACGAAGGTCGTGGAGCGGCACGTGAGTGTGATCGTTTCTTAATGGGCGAAACGCAGTTGCCTTGATGAAGTGTTACCTTTGTAAGAACCTTTGGTTCTTTATTGAAAATGGGAAAGGCGCTACCTTGTGAATGTGAGGTAGCGCTTTTTTTTAGTTGTTAAAGTATTAGCTAGTTTTATAAGCTCTTCGAGCTTTAGATGATGAAGAGACAATTAGTATGCTAAGCTGTTCGAGCTTTTATTGATGAAGTGCTAACTAGTTACATTCTGTTTGTTTCGATGCAAATAGTAAGAGCAGTCAGCTCTACGGACACTCTGTTTGTTTCGATGCAAATAGTAAGAGCAGTCAGCTCTACGGACACTCTACGACATCCATAGGGTCTGGCCTTAAGCCTCCTCGAAAGGCAGGGTGCGGCTGTCGCCTTACCCTAAACGCCTTTCTGTGGGGTCTTAAGTTCCAGCCTATTCCTATGGATTGTCTCCGAATGTCCTCCGAGTCTGCCTGCTCTCCTTCTTCTTCAGGGGAAGTAGGATTTAAGGTTTTAGAAAGATCAAAACCACTTTATTATTAATACTGAATAAGAAACAGATGAAGAACTAAAAAAGCTCACTTTCTTCTTTTCTAAGAGGGGAGTGGGCTTTTGTTGTGTGTATGAAGGAGTGCAGTTGCGTGACATGAATAAGGTGGTCACTTTTCCATGTCGAAACAGAAATAGTACGCAAGGGAAGAGTAGGGTGACGGAAAGGAGTTAAGTCAAAATCGTATATAGTTGGCATCTATACTAGTAACGTACGATTGCTATAGAAAGAGCTTTAACAATTAAAAGACTAGGTAACACACTGTCACCTAGTCTTGTTTATAAAATTTTAGCGTTGCCAGCCGTAGGTGACCTAAGGTGCCAATCTCAAAAACTAAGCGATCTCAACCTTAATGCCGTGATCCTCCGACCATGCCTTTACTCGGGCCGTAACATCCTTAAAGCTTTCTCCTTCACCAGTAGAAATAGTAACTTCTTGAATACGGTTTATATAGCTGTAATAGATACGAATTTCCTCTTTGTCTTGAGTAATTTTCGTTTTCAGCATGTTTTGCATAGGATGATCTAAATTATGATAAAAGAATCCGCACTTATGGAACACGACTAAATGTTCCATCTCCGTCGATGTTGGATTGATCATAAAGAAATAGACTCCTACTACTAGTAAAATGGCAGCGGGGACAAGATAATAAAGGATGTTGCCATCAAACGATTGCCACGCAAGTGCGATGCCAATCAAGAAACCACCCAACATGAAGGGACCAAGATATCGCATCGTCTTATTGATTATTTTGCCACGATAATAGACAGGTTTGCGCCAAGGTGTTTGAATCCTATCTAAGTAGGCAAGTGTGGAGCGGGCTGACCCGTTTGCTCGGATTACACCATACATAGCTCCGATAATAATAGGAGTAAGTAAAAGCGCAAAGAAAAGTAAAAGGATAACAAGAGCATCAGAGCCACTCCAGACCCAACCGGCTATATATAATGGAATGGCAATAATAGAAGCCAAAATGAGTTGCTTCATACGAGCCATTTTCGTTTTAATAGAATGAATTGCTTCTGTTTTCTCCTTACCAAGCCAATTACGTTCAAATGCTAAAGGTTGGAGCATCGTGAGGTCTGAGGTATCGACAAGAGAACCAGCTACATCAGATATAGTATTCTCATATAAGAGTGCCTCTTTATAAAAACCATCCAACGTTTGGATAATAGAATGATCTGTTACTAATTGTTCTTTTACTAAACGCATTATTTCAGATCGATAGGTAAGTAAAAATCGAATTCGCTCCATGTATTGCTCATGCGTGCGGATTAGGGAATCGCGTACGATGTCAGCCTGATCCGGGGTTAGCTCGTCACGCAAACCCGCGAGCTTTTGTTTTAGCGATTCAATGCTGTCAATGATCGACTGCTGATTGCGCAAGAATCCGTCGAGTGTGACAAGCATCTCTCCCATGGTCATTTCTCCGTTGTTTGTCGGCATGGGTAAGCGTTGAGCAAGCTCTCTCACACGCTCGGAGTCCCAATTTCTAAACAAATACTCGATTTGCCTAAATGGCCCATAGCTGAGTAAGAACGCGGTATTTACATAGAAAAATGTGTGGTGAAGCTTGTTAGCAAGTACCGGATCCGTAACTTTTTGGCCCGATTCATCAAGAAAATGAACGAGAAGGATATTGCCGGAAGGACTGCCACCAATAGCTTGATATCGTCTGCCATCAGAGCGAATTGGCATAAAAGTAGTGGATGTCCATAAAGGCGGTAGCTCCTTATATAAAAGCTTATCCGTCTTTTTGACCTGATCCGTGTAGGTTTCCTCATAGCGTCGGTCTAGAGCATCCTGCACCTCTTTATTTATATTAAAAGGATTTTGGTACTCTTCGTTTAATTGTGCAGCCTCATCGTTTTCAAAACGAGTTCGTGAAAGGTATTTATCATCTCGCTTATTTGCAGAACGAGCAAAGCCGCGCACCATACGACCAACTATTAGCTCTATAACAAGTAGAAAGATGATAGGCGTTAATAGATCGCCAGCTTCTCGTGTTCCGAAGTAAAAGACAAGGGACGTCGCTACGAGAAAGAGAAAGAAGAAAAATAATCGAATCACATGGAACTTTTCTGCAACATCCCTACCTCTAATTTGGTTATAAACTTTCCCAAAATAACAGTAGGCGGTGGCATAGAATAATCCAATCTGAGTAGCAAGTAACACATCACTTTCCTGATAAACTTCAGAAAAGATTAAGCTTGCAATCACTAAATGAATCGCGCGATAAACGAGTGCTCGATTAGGACTACGCCTTCTATACATAATGATTTGAGTAATACTAAGTACAATAATAACGATAAACATAAACAAAACAGTCATAGTGGTCTGCTCCTCTAAATAAAATACGAACGCCCTTAAGGTATAAGATGGATACGTACTTAAAAGCAATAGTGTTTCAAATTCATAGAAGAAATAGATCGAAACAAGCTGAAAGTAACACGCAACTTATGAGAACGATGCCACAAAAAAGTAGCGTAAAAAAATCGCAGAATATACGAACCAATTAAACTTTCTATTTAGAAGCTCGAAAGCAGGCAGACTCGGAGGACATTCGGAGACATCCCATAGGAATAGGCTGGAACTTAAGACCCCACAGAAAGGCGTTTAGGGTAAGGCGACAGCCGCACTCTGCCTTTCGAGGAGGCTTAAGGCCAGACCCTATGGATGTCGTAGAGTGTCCGTAGAGCTGACTGCTTTTACTACTTGCATCGAAACAAACAGAACGTAACTAGTTAGCGCTTAATTAATCAAAGCTCGAAGAGCTAAAAAAATTAGTTAGCACTTGATCAAACAAATCTCTAAGGATTAAAAATATCAGAATATTAAAACTAATTGGTTTTAATCCCTACCTAAACCGGGTATTATGGAGATACAGCAACACCTATCAACATGAGGGAGGGGTTTACCGTGACATCTATTGGGTTAGTGTTGTACATGATGCCTCTAGTCAGCTTTGTTGTAGGAGTTGGATCCGGCTATGCCATACGCGATCAGCGTTTGACACTGCTCATGATCCCACTCGCACTCGTGTCCCTTCATTCCGTTATGATCTTTGGTGCTTTTGGGTTAGCGTACAATCATTGGTTGTTTGCAGCTGCCATGCTTGCTGGAATTATCACTGTCGGAGGTACGATGCTAGGCGAAACTATCAATCAGCGTTATCCGGCAGCAGTGTTATTTAATAAAATTAATCGAATTATGAGAGGCTAGCCTCTCCATACAAAAGCGCCGCAGCGAATGTATCCACTGCGGCGTTTTGTTATTCCTTCACGTTATCCCATGGCTTTAAATCGGATACCTTAGAGGCTAGCTGCTTACTTTGCAGGCGACGCTCTTTACGAACGGCGACACGTGCTTCAGCGGATTCATATAAATACACTTCTTCTTCTGTCTCTGGAATCACCTTTGGCACAGGTGCTGGACGACCATCGTCATCAAGTGCCACAAAGGTGAGAAAACTCGTTGCTGCAAGGCGACGCTTGCCTGTTCGTAAGTCCTCTGCAATCACTTTGACGAAAACCTCCATAGAGCTTTTACCGGTAGATGATACGTGCGATTCTAAGCAGACTGAGTCCGTTTGACTGATTGGGTGGAGAAAATCGACTGAGTCTGTTGATGCCGTGACGCATTCTGTACGGCAGTGTCGTGCTGCGGAGATTGAAGCAACATCGTCGATATCTCGCATCAGCTTTCCTCCAAACAGTGTATTGTGGTTGTTCGTGTCCTGTGGGAAAACGCGCCCGGTTTTAATGACCTTTGATTCTCTGCATGTTTTGGCTTCCACAAATGATCCCTCCCAATGTTTTGTTCGTATTCTAAGTGGATGAAACGCATCGTTGTTTCTCAAGGGAAGGTGTTAGACGAATCCCCCAAAAACAGGTATTCTGATGATATAAGCATAGTTAACTTGGCGTTAGTTGTCTAGAGGGGTGTGGCGTATGCAAATTCATGGTAAAGATGTGGCTGGTGCGATTGATCGCGAGACGCGGTGTACGCATTATCACAGTGAGGTGGACCGGATTGCAATAAAATTCTATTGCTGTGACGCGATTTATCCGTGCGTTCACTGTCATGAGGAACATGCGGATCACGAGATCGTCGTGTGGCCGAAGGAGTATTTTGACGAGCAAGCGGTTCTTTGCGGTGCCTGCGGGCAGATGCATGATATACATACATATTTGACGGCAAAGGATCACTGTCCGAGCTGTGGCGCGGCCTATAATCCCTTATGCGCCAGACATAACCACTATTATTTTGAGACAGAAAAGGGAGACGAATAGATGAAGAAATTATGGCTTGGGTTTATGTCGCTTGCTATACTTGCGGCTTGCTCGAATGGAGAAGAGGACACGGCAAGTGTAGATGTAGAAGGAATGGACTGGGACGAGATTGTAGAGACTGCGTCCGGGTCTGAGGTCGGGATATACATGTGGGGTGGCGACGAAGGGGTGAATGCATACATCGATCAGTATGTGGCACCGGAGCTCGAGGAGCGCTACGACATTACGCTGACTCGTTACCCGATGGATGCGTCTGAGTTTATGTCGCGACTGTTAACGGAGCGTGAAGCGGACCAAATGAATGGTACCGCTGATATCCTGTGGATTAACGGTGAGAATTTCCGTAACGGTAAGGAGAATGATCTCCTTTATGGAGAGTTTGCGTCGAAGCTACCTGCTATGACGGACTACGTCGATCAGGCGCCATACATTGATATTGATATGGGGACGGAGATTGACGGCATGCAAGTGCCGTGGGGCAACGTGCAGTACGCGTTTCAATACAATCCGGAGCTTGTAGATACACCTCCGACGACGCTTAGTGAACTATTCACGTGGGTGGAGGATAATCCAGGGCTATTTACGTATCCGAACGTCACGGATTTTACCGGCAATGCCTTCGTGCGTCACGTGCTCTATGACGTAGCGGACGATCCAGCTGATTTAGAAACATATAACGAAGAGTGGCTAGAGGAGAACGGAGAGGAAGTGTGGGAACGCCTCCGCAGTCTTCGTGAGAACCTATGGCGTAATGGGGATACGTATCCAGAGACGCTAGCGCAACAGGATCAGCTGTTTGCAAATGGGGAAGTCGCGATGACGATGGGCTTTAACGAGCATCGCGCGGAAAGCTTGATCGAAGAAGGCACGTTCCCAGCTTCAACGGAGACGGTCGGACTTGAGTCAGGCTCGATTAGTAGTACGCACTATTTATCGATGCCGTTCAATTCACCAGAGCCAGCTGCAGCACTTGTCGCGGTTAATTTTATGTTAACGCCAGACGCGCAAATCGCAAAGCTCGATCCTGATATGTGGGGAGAAGGGCATATTTTGGACTTAAACGCACTGACAGACCAAGAGCTAGAGGCGATCGAAACCCTCAGTGGTCCCCAGTATGTAGCTCCAGACACAGCTCTTTTAGAGCTTGATGCACGCTACGTGGACTGGATTCAAGAGGGCTGGCAGCGCGAAGTGGTGCAAGGTGACTAAACGGCTTTTGCTTCTTGCGCCGATTGTCGTTATAACGCTTCTTTTTGTCGGTCAAGGACTATGGACGGCGCTCTCCCAAAGCCTAGTAACGGACGGGAGTGCGCCGGTTCTCTCTAACTACGAGGCGTTGCTATCTCGCAATGAATTTTGGAGCTCGTTTCGTGTCAGCGTCTATGTTGCCTTCACATCAACGGCGATTTCTCTCGTTTTAGGTACGCTTTTAACGAGAGCGATGTTTCGTTTATTTAAAGGTAGCGATCAACAGTGGCGGTTACTTGCCTGGTTCCCTATGTTGATCCCGCATTTTGTAGCAGCGTATATTATCGTGCTATTTTTTGCGCCGAGCGGATATTTGTCGTCCGTAACGGCTTCGATTGGTTGGATCGACTCGATCGCTAGCTTTCCCGTTATTGTAAATGATCCGCTATATATAGGCGTTATTTTAACGTACGTGTGGAAGGAGATTCCGTTTGTCGTTCTCATGCTCCTACCTGTTTATCAGGAGATCGACTGGCGCATGGAGGAGGCAAATGCCACACTAGGTGGTGGCGCATGGCAAACGTTTCGTCACGTGGAATTGCCTTACGTAGGTCCCGTGTCGGCTGAGGTGTTTTTGATCCTCTTCGTCTTTATTTTAGGCGCGTTTGAGGTCCCGGCGTTACTAGGAGTTACATTCCCATCCATGCTACCAATCCTCGCGTACGAGTGGTTTTATCAGGCCGCGTGGACGAATCGTCCGCTTGCTCAGGCGATGCTGATTCTCCTATCTGTGATGTCCCTACTTGCCGCTTGGCTACTTTTCTCCCTTTCGAGAAGAAAATGGATGAAGGGAGGACAGGCATATGAGTAAACGTGTTTTGCAGATGATCATGCTCCTGTTACTTATTGTCTTGTTTGTCCTACCTGTTGGGTTTATGTTTATCAAAAGCTTTACCTTTAGCTTGCGATGGCCAAGTCTAATTCCAGACACGTTTACGCTCCGAGCATGGGCGGTCATTTGGCAGGATCCACAGCTGACAAGCGCTCTCCAAACAACCTTAATAATTGGAGTAAGTGTGGTCGTTCTCAACATGATTTTAGCAACACCTGCAGCGTACGTGTTAAGTCATTTTTATTTCCGAGGAAAAGCGGTTGTAGAAACGATCATTTTGCTACCGCTCCTCATCCCAGTCCTCGCAATCGCCATGGGGATGCACCTTGCGATGATCCGAGTTGGTTTAGCTGATTCTATAATGGGAGTCATCCTGATTCATCTTCTGCCAACTCTACCGTATTCCGTACGAGTACTTAAAGCTGGCTTTGATCGCATTTCCCCAACCTGGATTGAGCAGGGAGCAGTGCTCGGAGTAAACGGATGGAAGTCCTTTATAACGGGCATTCTTCCTATGATGCTACCGAGCTTACGGACGATGGCTGTCTTGACGTTTGTTATTTCGTTAAGTCAATATGTGCTGACGGCCATTATTGGAGGCGGACGCGTTGCGACCTTGCCTCTCATCTATTATCCATACTTCTCAAGTACGAACGAAGCAGTTGTAGCCGGATTCTCTGTCCTTTTTGCGCTTCTGCCGATCGTCTTTCTCTTATTAATGGAGGCGACTATGCTACTATATATGCGAGTATTACGACGCGCGTAGAAAGGATATCCATACATGCTGGAAGTAACGAAACTATCTAAATCGTTTCACGAAACACCTGTTTTTAAAGACATTTCCTTCACCGTATCAGAAGGAGAGTTAGTGAGCCTTGTTGGACCATCTGGATGTGGCAAAACAACGCTTTTACGATGCTTAGCAGGGCTTGCAGAAGCTTCCTCTGGAGATATGTTGCTCGAGCAACAATCTATCAAAAACATAAAAGCAAATAAGCGGCCAATCGTCCTCATGTTCCAACAGGCACTGCTTTTCCCACACTTAACGGTAAAACAAAATGTCACGTATGGACTGACGTATGGCGCGCAAAAGGTCTCTAAGCAAAAACGCAATGCGTTAGCAGACGAGCTCTTACAAAAAGTAGAGCTTATAGATCTGAAAGACCGCTACCCAAATGAGCTATCAGGCGGTCAACAGCAACGCGTCGCTCTCGCACGTGCCCTTGCGCTAAAGCCGAAGCTCCTCCTCTTAGATGAGCCATTTAGTAGCTTAGATCCGTCGTTACGCACACAGCTACGAATCTGGTTACGCCAGTTTTTAAAAGCGGAAGGGGTAACGGCGATCTTTGTCACGCATGATAAGGAGGAGGCGGTGATGATGGGTGACAAGCTCCTCGTCATGAAGGACGGCGAGCTCAAGCAGCAGGGTGTGCCAGAGGACGTGTACAGAGAGCCGAACAACGAGCACGTCGCAGGCATGATCTCAGACGGGATTTACCGCAACGAGACGTTTATCTCCGCCGCTCGTCTATCGCTTCAAAAGGGCAACATCGCTGACAATACAAAAGCGACAACAGCCACCGTCCTCGAGCACTACGAGGCCGCCATCGACTACCAAATCCTTGCCTACGGCTATACGTTTTACCGAGTTACGTTACCAAGCCTAAACCAATCAACGGTCATCCGAGCACCGAAGCACACGCGCTTTGACGAAGGCGAGCATGTCACCGTATTTGTACATGAAAGTGAGGAACAGCTATGATCGACACAAAAGCACGTCACCTCGTCCAACCAGTCATCGAAAAAACGGCCGACCGCGCTCTAAAGCTAGGACTGACAGCAAATCAAGTCACCGTCATCGGCTTTTTAATCGGCATCTCAGCCGGTGTCGCCGTCTACTTTGGTCAGTATATGCTCGGACTCGCGCTCCTCTGGTTCTCCGGATACTTAGACGCCGTTGACGGCACGATGGCACGGAAAACCGTGTCGACTAAGTTCGGCACGGTCTTAGACGTCAGCTTTGATCGACTCGTCGAAGTCGCTGTCATCCTAGGACTCGCCTTCCGCTACCCAGATACGATGTGGGCGAGCCTATTGCTCCTTGGCTCCATTATTTACTGCATCACCATTTTTCTCACCGTCGGAGCAGTCGCAGATGAGGAGACCGAGAAGTCCTTCTACTACCAGCCGGCACTCGCCGAACGCACAGAAGGCTTCATCCTACTCTCCCTCATGATCATCTTCGTCGACTATTTACTCTTCTTTACCCTACTATTTTTAGCCGTGGAGATCATCACAGCCATCCAACGACTCCTCCACGCCAAACGACTACTCGCCTAAGGAGGCCTATGCCATGCTCTACGTCACCGCCAATCCAAAGCCACTGCACCAATCAAACAGCCTACAGATCGGCCAAGCATTTCTTGAGACCTATACCTCCCTACATCCCGGGGAGAAAATCGAGCAACTGGATTTATTCGATGTAACTGTACCAACGATGGAGGGCCAAGCGCTCGCCGCTTGGGAACGCGGAGGCTCCGTAACGGTAACTAATCCGCTCGTGGAACAGCTCCTCACACACGACAAGCTCGTCCTCGTAACCCCGCTTTGGAATATGGGCATTCCAGCTCCGATGAAGGCGTACGTCGACCAAATCGTCGTCCCAAACAAGACGTTTCGCTTTGCGGAAAAGGGGATGGAAGGCTTGCTAGGTGAGTTGAAGGTACTGCACATCCAGTCCCGTGGTGGCATTTACTCGGAAGGGAAGCTTGCAGCTTTTGAGCACGGCGACAGCTATTTACGAACGATTTTTAAGCTTGTTGGTGTGAAGCACTATGAGCATCTGTTTATTGAGGGTACGAGTACGTATCCGGAGCAGGTAGAAGAGATGTTGAAGGAGAAGGTGAAAGAGGCGAAGGTGTTGGCGGAGCGGTTTTAGTTGATTAGTTTACCTGTAGCTCTTCGAGCTTAGGATGATCAAGTGCCAACTAGTTGCATTAAATGAGGTAAGAACAGTCAGCTCTACAGACACTCTACGACATCCATAGGGCCGGCCTTTGAGCTTCCTCGTCGGCAGAGTTCGACTGCCGTCTCACTCTAAATTCCTCCTGTGGGATCTCAAAGACCTCTTTCCCCTATGGATTGTCTGCGAATGTCCTCCGAGTCTGCCAGCTCTGGAGTCATTTATAAGTGAAACCCTATAAGTATAAGAACATGTTATGTGAAGTAAGTGAGTGAATAGCTCGCTTGCTTCTTTTTAATTGAGAGAAAAGGATAAAAATGTATTGGTAATTTGATTTAAAATTACTAATATATGATAGTATATAAGTATCTTAATTAGGAATTGTTATGTCTATTCTCTTGGTTATAGTAGATGATTTGCGAGGTGGAGAAGTGATAGGGGGGATGAGAACGTGCCTATTGTATTTGGATATATTATCGCTATGTTAGGTGGGGTTATAGCTTTTTTTCTAAGTAGGGATAAGCCAAAAAAGACTAAATATAAGATATGGGGTGTAGCTCTTATGATCCCAATTTCTCCGGCTTTAGCTTTTGCTATTGGCATCACTTATGCTGTTGCTGTGGGAGATGGTTTTGTTGCATTTTTGATGGTCTATCTGTTTCCAATTTTATTTGTAAGCGGACTAGTTCTGCTTTTGGTAGGTATCTTTAAAAAAGAACACGAAGAAATAGAAAATAGCTAAGCCGTCACTGAGGACCCCGAAGGTCCTGATCTTGAACGTAAGCACTTGAACTTAAGCTTTTAATCTTCACTATTTCAAACAAAAAGCACCACATATCCTAGCACGAAGGCTACAACATGTGATGCTTTTATAAGTTGTTTTAGTACTGACGCTTCATTTCTCCAGAAGCGATTTCTTCGATATAGTGACACGCTGCCATATGGCCTTCTGCCATGCCTGCTACTTCTGTGTTGCGAAGAAGCGGCTCTTCGTTTTTACACTTGTCTGTCGCGAATGGACAACGAGTGTGGAAACGACATCCAGATGGAGGATCGATTGGAGAAGGAACGTCACCTTTGAGGATAACCTGGTCCTTCTTCTTTGTTGGATCCGGAACTGGAATAGCAGATAGTAGTGTCTGCGTATACGGATGCTTCGGATTATCAAAAAGGCTCTTCTTATCTGCAATCTCCACGATTTTACCCAGGTACATAACGAGTACGCGGTCAGAAATGTGTCGAACAACACCTAAATCGTGTGAGATGAATAGATATGTTAAATTAAGCTCTCTTTGTAGTTTTTTAAGCAGGTTGAGTACCTGTGCTTGAATCGATACGTCAAGTGCCGATACAGACTCATCACAGATGATAAGCTTTGGATCAACAGATAGGGCACGTGCGATACCAATACGCTGACGCTGGCCACCACTGAACTCGTGAGGGAAGCGGTCAAGCTGGTGAGCGCCGAGACCAACTGTCTCCATAAGCTCCTTCATGCGAGCGTCCATCTTATCTTTAGGGACAACCTTTTGAATCTCCATTGCTTCACTCAAGATCTGACGAACAGTTTGACGCGGGTTAATAGACGCATATGGATCCTGGAAAATGATCTGAAGATCCTTACGCATTTTACGCATTTGACCTTTGTTTAGGGCAAGAAGATCTTTCCCATCAAACTCGACAGAACCAGAAGTAGGTTCGTCTAAACGAAGGATCGCGCGGCCAGTTGTCGATTTACCACAACCAGACTCCCCAACGATACTTAATGTTTCACCAGCTTTAATTTCAAAGCTAATGTCGTCAACGGCTTTTACATCATTGATTTTACGTCCTAAGACACCACCTTTAATAGGGAAGTATTGCTTAAGATTCTGTACTTTGAGCAGCTGAGTAGTCATTTTGCACGTTCACCTCCGGTCCATCCCACTGGTCTGTATAGATCCAGCATCGTACTTGGTCTTTGTCATTTAAATCTCTTAAAGATGGTAACTCGTTGTGGCATAGCTCAGTTGCAAACGGGCAACGTGGAGCAAAGCGACAGCCTTCCGGTAATTCGTTAGGGCTTGGAACCATTCCTTTAATAACGTCTAGATCTTCGCCTTCCATATCAATATCGTGACGTGGTAGCGACTTCAATAGTCCAACAGTGTAAGGGTGCTTTGGATCAGCAAATAGTGTGTTTACATCTGCATATTCCACAACCTTACCTGCATACATAACTGCTACGTAATCACAAGTTTCAGCAACAACACCAAGGTCGTGAGTGATTAGTAATACAGCCATACCAAGCTCTTCTTGCAGCCCATTGATGAGTCGAAGAATCTGAGCTTGGATCGTTACGTCTAATGCGGTTGTTGGCTCATCGGCAATAAGGAGCTGAGGGCGACAAGCAAGTGCAATGGCGATCATCGCACGCTGACGCATACCTCCTGATAGTTCGTGAGGGTACGCCTTCAAACGAGCTTTAGGAGAAGGGATACCAACTAATTCAAGCATGCCTAATGCCTTTTTCAATGCTTCTTTTTTCGAAAGTCCTTCGTGAACCTGATATGCTTCCGCAATTTGGTCACCAACCGTAAATACGGGGTTTAGCGACGTCATTGGCTCTTGGAAGATCATCGAGATTTCTTTCCCGCGAATCTTGCGCATTTGCGCTTCCGATTTAGCAAGAAGATCCTCGCCGTTAAACGTAATCGATCCACCGATCGTTTCACCTGGTGACTCAATTAACCGCATGATAGATAAAGAAGTAATACTTTTACCTGAACCGGATTCTCCTACGATACCGAGTGTTTTACCGGCCGGTACGTCAAATGTAACACCATCAACAGCCTTCACTTCTCCACGTTCTGTGAAGAAGGAAGTTTGTAATTCATCTACGTGTATAATGGAATCTTTAATTTCCAACAGGTCTCCCACCTTTCTATGCTGGAATAGTTTAGTCTAATTCTACTCGCTTGTTTAAGAAGCGATACGATAAGTCGACAGCAAAGTTAACTAATACGAATAGGACAGCAAGGACTAATACGGCACCTTGTACGTTCGGGAAGTCACGGGCTGCGATGTTGTCAACAACAAAGCGACCTAAACCATTAATGGCAAATACCGTCTCAGTAAGTACGGCACCTCCTAGTAAACCACCAAACTGTAAACCTACTACTGTTACTACTGGAATAAGTGCGTTACGTAACGCGTGCTTATAAATAACGAGTCTTTCTTTTACACCCTTTGCTCGTGCTGTTCGGATGTAATCTTGGTGAATAACTTCGAGCATGCTAGATCGTGTCATTCGGGCAATAACTGCGGCACCGGCTGTACCAAGTGTGATAACAGGAAGGATTACTGCCGCTCCTCCCCAACCAGAAGGTGGAATTGCCTCAAAACGAAGTGCTACATATTGAATTAACATAAGCCCAAGCCAGAAGTTAGGCATGGAAAGTCCAAACAAGGCAATAACCATTAACGCCATATCTGCAAAGCTACCTCGACGTGTAGCGGAAATAATTCCAGCTATCAAACCGATAAAAATACTCAAAATGGTACTATATACGGCAAGCTCAACCGTAATCCAAATACGAGCTCCGATTTCGTCTGTAACTGCTCGTCCATTTCGAATCGAGTTACCTAAGTCACCTTGGACGGCATCCCCGACAAAGCGTAAATATTGCACTGGAAGTGGATCGTTTAAGCCGAGACGCTCACGCATCTGTTCGACCTGTGCTTCATCTGCTCGCTCACCAGCCATAATTTGTGCTGGATCACCAGGAATTAAGTGCATTAATAGGAAAACCATTAACGATACCCCGATTAATGTCGGAATTAACTGTAGAAGTCGTCTAATAGTATAAATTAACAACAGGCTTCACCTCTTTTCTTACGATTTAAGTTTAGGATCAAGGGCATCTCGCACACCATCACCAAATAGGTTGAATGCTAATACGACAAGTACAATAGAAATACCAGGGAAGAAGGCGATATGCGGATATTCAAAGATATAGTTACGACCTGCCGCAAGTAACGCACCCCATTCTGGAGTTGGTGGCTGAGCACCTAGACCTAAGAAGGAAAGTCCTGTCGCTGTTAGAATAGCTGTCGCCAAGAACAGTGTCGCTTGAACGATAATTGGAGACATGATATTCGGTAAAATATGTTTGAAGATAATACGAGCATCAGATGCTCCTAATGCGCGCATCGCGTCGATATACTCGAGCTTTCGCACGGAAAGAACCGAACCACGCACAATACGTGCGAAAACTGGTACGGAGAAGATCGCGATCGCAATAATTACGTTATTAATACCATTACCTAGTGCTGCAATGATACCTAACGCTAATAAAATACCAGGGAATGCAAGTAATACGTCCATAAAACGCATAATGATCGTATCCGTTAAACGACCGTAGTATCCAGAAACTAATCCTAAGAATACTCCGACAATTAACCCTATAACAACAGAGAAGAATCCGATATAGAGAGTAATTGACATTCCGTGAATGATTCTAGTAAAGATATCACGACCATGGTGGTCAGTACCAAACCAATATTCTCCAGATGGGGCCTGTAAGCGATCCGATACGTTCGGATTTAAGAGCTCATCATTTGTGAGTAGTGGTCCGATAAAGGATGTTAAAACGAAGAAGATAATTAAAAAACCGCCGGCCATCGCTAGCTTGTTCTTTTTTAGCTTGCGCCAAACCATCTTCAAGTTTTCGATTTGCGGGTTTACCCGCTTTTGCTGCTCTTGTTGAGCTGGCAACGTTGTTTCTTCCATACTCCTAACCTCACTTTCTTTATTCTCGAAATAGACTGATAATGTCGAACGTCCCTCTGTAAAATATTACATATACATATAGGAAAGAAATTTGTCGATACGAGAAAAATTATAACATTCTCAAACTTTTTCACAAGTTTTTTTCGTGAAAAGGTAAATGTTTTTACAGTATAATAATAATTCACTCTTTTGGAAAGAGAAAACACGTTCCCTTGTATAGACAGATTTTCTGACATTAAAGAAGAAACTATTTATTAGCGCGTTAATCGGTAAAAGTTAGAAAAGACATATGTTTATTTCACGATATTAGAGAAATATAATAATTTAGAACATTTTTTATCTTGTTTTTTTAGAATTATTATTGTACGTTAGTATAAGCAAGTTGTTACAAATTTCTAACAATAAAGAGGGGGAAGCTTGATGTTAAAGAGTAAAACACTTAAGGCTGTTCTTGCATCTACAGCGGTAGCACTTACTTTTGCTGCTTGTGCAAGTGAGCCAAACAACACTGGTGATACTGGTGCTGATACAAATGCTCCAGACAACGGTGCTGAGAACACAGACACTGAGACTGACGGGGAGACAAACGGAGACGCAGCTGACGTTGAAGTTGATGACAGTAACTTAGTTATCGCAACAACTTCTGATATCGTTGCATTGGACCCACACGGTTCAAACGACGTACCTTCTAGTGCTGTTCAAACGAACATTTTTGAAACACTTCTTATGCAATCAGAAGATATGGAGCTTGAGCCACTTCTAGCTACTTCATGGGAAGCGACAGAAGACAACGTATGGCGCTTTGAGCTTCGTGACGATGTTGAATTTACTGATGGAACTCCATTTAACGCAGAGGCTGTTAAAGCAAACCTTGACCGCGTCTTAGATCCAGACGTAGCTTCACAGCGTGCTTTTCTTTATGAAATGGTTGAAGAAGTTGTCGTAGTAGATGAGTTCACTGTTGATTTCGTAACAGAGTACCCATTCGCTCCACTTCCATCTCACCTTGCACACTCTGGTGGCGGTATGATTAGCCCAGAGGCTATTGCTTCTGACTACGAAGCGATGGAAGCAGGCGGACAACCTGGTGACTACCTAAACGAAAATCCAATCGGTACTGGCTTCTTCCAATTTGAATCTTGGAATCCAGGTGCTGAAGTAGTACTTACTCGTAACGATAACTACTGGGGCGAGCCTGCAGGAGTTGAGTCTGTTACATTCCGAGTTTCTCCAGAGGATCTAACTCGTATTTCTGAGCTAGAGACTGGGTCTGCTCACATTATCTACCCAGTAAGCCCAAGTGACCAAGAGCGCGTAGACGGCACTGAAGGTGTTAGCGTATATACGCAAGAAAGCTTAAGCCTTTCTTACATCGGATTCAACGTGGAAGCTGAGCCATTCGATGACCCACTAGTACGTCAAGCTGTTACTATGGCAATTGATAACGATATGCTAAACGAAGGTGTTATGCAGGGAACTGCTACACCAGCTGTTGGACCAATCGGTTCTAACGTATTTGGTTTCTCTGACGAAGTTGAAGGATTAGAATTTGACCAAGAGCGAGCTCGTGAGCTTCTTGCTGAAGCTGGATATCCAGACGGGTTTGACACAACAATCTGGACAAACGATAGCCGTGAGCGTATGGACGTTGCTGAACTTGTACAAGCTCAGTTAGCTGAAATTGGCGTTAATGCGGAAATCGAAGTTCTTGAGTGGGGTGCATACCTAGAGAACACTGCTGATGGACAGCACGACATGTTTATCTTAGGATGGGTTACTGTAACTGGTGACGCTGACTACGGTATGTACGCGCTATTCCACTCTGACAACCAGGGTGAAGCAGGTAACCGTTCTTTCTATGCGAACGACGAAGTAGATGCTCTATTAGACCAAGCACGTCAAGAGTCTGATGAAGCTACTCGTGAGGATCTTTATGAGCAAGTAATGGAGATTCTAGTTGAAGAAGCTCCTATGCTTTACCTATACCACACGCAGTACCTAGTAGGTATTCGTGATGAGGTACAAGGCTTCTGGAAGCATCCAAACGGTCTTTACCAGCTACAAGATGTAACAATCGAGAATTAATTTTTTCACAACTTGCATAGAGAAGAGGCTGCTTTTGCAGTCTCTTCTTTTCTATGTAAAAAATCTAGTTTCATACTTGTACATACGTGTGAATTCTAGTATACTAAATTTATGTATTTTTCAGGAGATCAAACGTCCTCTATATGAGGACAAATAGAGGGGTAAAGGAGACGTTTGTAGATGAAGGTAGTAAAGTTTGGTGGCAGCTCTGTAGCAAGTGCTGCACAGTTTAAAAAAGTAGCAGCAATCGTACGAGCTGACGACGAACGGCGTATTGTAGTCGTCTCCGCGCCGGGTAAACGCTATAAAGAGGATACAAAAACAACGGATTTACTTATTGCATTAGCGTACTCCGTATTAAATGGCAACAACTATGGCGATCTATTAAGCCAAGTAGTAGAACGATATGCGGATATTGTAAGGGAGCTTGAGCTTCCTGAATCGTTAATACAAGATGTGAAAGCCTCATTAGAAGAGCGAATTCAAACACATCGGTCGAATGAGGATCGATTACTGGATGCATTAAAGGCAAGCGGTGAAAATGAAAATGCGAAGCTCATGGCAGCGTATTTCACGAAGCTTGGCGAAGAGTCTCACTATGTTTCGCCCAAAGAGGCGGGAATGGTTGTAACGAATGAGCCTGGCAATGCACGAATTTTGCCAGAGGCCTACGATAATCTAAAATCGCTACGGGAGCGCACGGGTATTTTAGTTGTGCCTGGATTCTTTGGATATTCGAAGGAAGGGAATATCGTGACATTCCCACGTGGAGGGTCCGATATTACGGGATCAATCGTAGCTGCTGGTGTTGAGGCTGATGTCTACGAGAACTTTACTGACGTCAGCTCGATCTATAGCGTGAACCCGAATTTAGTCGAGCATCCACATGAGATGGAGGAGCTGACGTATCAGGAGATGCGCGAGCTTGCCTATGCCGGCTTCTCGGTTTTCCACGATGAGGCGCTGCAGCCGGTCGTAGAAAAAAAGATTCCCGTCAATGTAAAAAATACAAACGATCCAACTGCGCCTGGTACGTTTATCAGATCCGAGCGCGAGCAAAATGGACTGCCGGTTATCGGCATCTCAAGCGATAGCGGGTTCTGTAGCATCAACTTAAAAAAGTATCTCATGAACCGAGAGGTCGGCTTCGGTCGTCACCTGCTTGAGATTTTAGAAACAGAGGAGATTCCTTTCGAGCACACGCCGTCAGGTATCGATAATATGTCCGTTATCATTCGCGATCATCACTTATATAATGGAAAGGAAACGCGCATTTTAGATCGTATTCGTACGGAGCTAGGTGTGGAAAGTGTGCACGTGGAGCGTGGCCTTGCGATGGTGATGGTAGTAGGAGAAGGCATGGCAAACTCTGTTGGTGTTGCCGCTAAAGCGACGAATGCGCTGCATGAAGCGGGCATTAATATTAAGATGATTAACCAAGGTTCATCGGAGGTTAGCATGATGTTTGGTGTAGAGGCTAAAAATGCGGACCGTGCGGTGCAAAGTCTGTATCACGCGTATTTTGCGCCGGTGCCGGCGAAATAAGTTAAATGAAATGTGTAACGGCCGCTCCTAGATGGGGTGGTCGTTTTTTGTTGTGTTTAGTTTATTGAGATCAAGTGCGGTCACCTTCTGTGCCCCTGCGCGGCGGGAGCGTCTTTCCGGAGGCGCTAGTTCAACTATTTTGCCCGACCATTGGTCGTGCAAAAGGATTTTCACCTACGCGAGTGCCCCCTCTAGGAGTCCGCTCCCGCCGCTTCTGGGGTAAATTATATTGAACCCCATCCTCTTCTTTGAGTGGAGAACGAGGCGTAAGGAAGTTGCCTCGCTTTTCTCTTAATAAAGTTGAGGGTTAATGGCATTAATTTAGGGATATTCGGTTAATATAGTTCTGTTTTGTAAATGCAAGAGCGCTTTCGTATAGGAGAGGGGCGCTTTTACATCAGTTTTAGCGTTTGACGCAAACAACATACGAAGTGACACAACCAGAGTCCGGTTTGATGTATACAAGGTGCCGATTGATGCAATCAAGCACCGATTTGATGCAAAGCTATTTAAACGGACGCATATGAGGGTTGATTTGACGCACTTAGACTTCGATGTGATGCATACGAGCATCGAAGAGATACAAACGGAATTCCGTCTGACGCAAACTAAAATGCAACGATGCAAACGATTGTTAAAAGGACGCACATATCCTTGAATTTGATGCATACGATCTTCAACTTAAAGCATACTGAACTTTATTTGATGCAAACCAAATTGCCAGACGAAATTGGCAACCTGATCGATGCAACAGGAGCTAAATAAGAAACTTGTTGTTCCTCAACTAATACAAATAGACTTCTCATCTAACGCAAGAGAACTTCATTCCATAGAATAATTGCTCTATTTAATGATCAGTAACCCAAAGTCCATAAAACAGCCCTCCTACATAAGTAGGAGGGTCACAAACCTTTATAAAGGGTCAACGATGAAGAGAATGCTTAAACGTATCTCAACTAGTTGGCAATTAAGCAACAAAGCACCTATTACATTATTAGGATCTACAACCCAACAAATCTAGATTACTTCCTCACATATACCGAAACAGACCCACCGTTTACTGGAAAGACGCCTTTACCGTCTTCGCCAATCGTCACTTCTTCTTCACGGTTGCCGGTGATGTCGTACCAGACTTCGCCTTCGGTGTCGTCACCAACAAACATATGCTTGTCACCTTCTTCTCCATTAGAGAGGACGACGGCACAGCCGGAGCCTTCCACTTCTTTGATTCCGTAGCGGACCCATCCGATCGTGTTGCCATGGTCAAAGTAGTCATCCTGATCTCCGTAGGCATAGTCGCGTCTTGCGATAAGAAGAGGATCAAGGATTTCTTTTTTACCATCAATCGGATTATCTCCGTTGATTCCGAAGTAGTCCCCATAAAACACGCACGGATAGCCGTCTTTTCGTAACAAAATCATGGAATAGGCAATAGGCTTGAACCAGTCTTCGACCCATGACTCGAGCGACTCGTCAGGCTGGGAGTCGTGATTATCGACGAAAGTCACAGCGCTATAAGGGTGGTGACCTACCAACGTCTCGTCAAACATCGTACGTAAATCAAAGTCCGAGCCTTCCGTTGAGGCACGATAAAATTTATAGTGGAGAGAAACATCGAAAAGGTCGATCGCATAATCGACGTATTCTAAAAAGCGTTCTTTTGCTTCAAGGTCAGGGTGCCAAAATTCTGCGACAAAGTAGAAGTCATCGCCCTTTTCTTCGCGAAGCTTGCTAATAAACTCAGCTAAAAATTCGTGATTAATATGTTTGATCGCATCGAGTCGGAAGCCGTCCGTTTGTGTTTCGGTAGCAAACCAGTTACCCCAACGAAGCATTTCCTCGCGAACCTCTGGATGCTCGTAGTGGATATTAGCAAACATAAGGTAGTCGTAGTTACCAAATTCATCGTCTACGTGGCTGTTCCACTCCTTGTTGTCGCCTAAAATGCGGAATATCCCGACTTTATCTTCCTTCGCATCATAGTCTGTTCCGTTAAAGTGATGGAACGACCACGTGAAGTCGGAATGAGCGCCGTCACGGCCTGGGAAGGTAAAGGACGTCCAGCCTTCAATATCAAATGGCTCAGAAATCTCCTCGTGTCGGTTGTCACCATCTACTTCGATAACTTGGAATACTTCTGTGTCATCGGCACCAGCCTTGTGATTCATGACGACATCAGCGTACACTTTGACGCCGTGCTCATGGCAGGCTGCGATTGCTTCAGTGAGCTCGTCCTTTGTGCCATACTTTGTGCGGACGGTGCCCTTTTGATCAAATTCCCCTAAATCATACACGTCATAGACGCCATATCCGTTGTCTTCTTGAGAAGCACCTTTGGTCGGAGGTGGGATCCAAACAGCATCAATGCCTACTTCGCGTAGCTCTGGCGCTAACTCTTTCAATCGTTTCCAATGGTCGCCATCATTGGCAAGATGCCATTCAAAAAACTGCATCATCGTGTGGTTGCGGATTTCATGTCCCATAGATTCGTCCCTCCGAATAAAAAAATTGTGAATAATGTGAAGATAATGTTGTATACCCCTTAACATGTATTTACAAGCTCGAAATAGTTTATTCCATTACTTTTGCTGGCGAAAATGGTGTCGATGATTGGAGGAGGGCAATCGGTGGTCTTTTTAGGATGGACAGTTTGCATATGGTGGACAAATGAGGTGTGGCATGTAGGAAGTTGTACGCATTCGGTAAGAACGTGAACACACTTTGTGAAATTCGAGGAGAAGTTGAACGCATTATGCGAGAACGTGAATACATGTTGTCAAAAAACGTAAGAAGTTAAATACACCTACAAAAGGTAAGCGATAAACCGCCAAGCCCACAAAAAAGCACCTCCTATAAAGGAGGCGCGTCAGCACTACTTCCACTCATACGGCGTTTCTTGATACACGTAGTAGTTAAGCCAGTTCGAAAACAGTAAGTGCGCGTGGGAGCGCCAGCGGTTCATCGGAGGCTCATTTGGATCATTATTTGGGAAGTAATGAGCAGGTATATTCACACTTAGACCACGGTCTAAATCACGCTCGTATTCTTCTTTTAAGGTTTGCGTGTCATACTCCAGGTGACCAGTTGCCATGACGTGCTTTCCGTCTTTAGACATTAATAGGAACGGTCCGGCCTCCTTAGAAGAGGCGAGTAGCTGCAAGTTGTCCTGATCTTCTAGTGAGCCTATCGCAATGTTTGTGTAACGAGAATGTGGTGCAATAAACTCGTCGTCGAAGCCTCTTAGGAGCTCTATGTTATTGTTCCCATTAAAAACGCGATGTCGAAAAATCCCGGAGCACTTTTGCTCGAGAGGAATCTTTTGAATCCCGTAGTGATGATAAAGGGCCGCCTGAGCACCCCAGCAAATGTAGAGGGTAGAGGTAACGTTTGTCTCAGCCCAGTCCATGATTGTCGTGATCTCGTCCCAATAGGCCACCTCTTCGAACTCCAGGTGTTCAATCGGAGCGCCTGTGATGATCATGCCATCAAATTTACGATCGCGAATGGATTCGAAGTCTGTGTAGAACTCGTTCATGTGAGAGCTACTCTCGTTCTTAGGTTTGTACGTCGCAGTTGTTAAAAATGTAATATTGAGCTGAAGCGGTGTATTACCGAGTAGGCGCAAGAGATGTGCCTCCGTCTTTTGCTTTTCGGGCATGAGATTTAAAATGACAATATTTAATGGACGTATATCCTGTGTAACAGCCCGGATATCGTCCATAATAAAAATGTTTTCTTTCTCTAAAATCTCGATAGCTGGTAGGTTAGTTGGAACTCGTATTGGCACGATCGTACCCCCTCGTTGCGTTAAAAGCGTTTGAATAGTTAGATTTTATTATATCAGCTTGCACGTATCTTACAAAGGTTTTGATCGAAAATCATTGTTTTTACGAAATAGTCTCATCTATAATGTAAGAAGTGGGATTATGGAAGGAGTAGACAATGGACAAAAAACTATTTTTCTTTGATATTGATGGGACATTGTTAGATGAAGAAAAGCAACTACCAGAGGCAACAGAGGTAGCAATTGCAAGGCTTCAGGCAGATGGACACATCGTTGCAATTGCGACAGGACGTGCACCATTTATGTTTACAAAGCTTCAGGAACGGCTAAATATCAGCTCCTTTGTCTCATTTAATGGATCTTATGTATCTCATAACGGTGAGGCAATCTATACGAGACCGCTTGATTATGATGCCCTTCAAGAGCTTACGGAGCTTGCATTAGAAAAGGATCATCCGGTTGTATACTTAGATGCGGAACGAATGCGTTCAAATGTAAAACATCATAGCTACATCGAGGAAAGCATTGCATCACTAAAGTTTGACCACCCTAAGTTCGATGCAGAATACTTACACGGTAGAGATATTTATCAGTCTCTTCTTTTCTGTGTAGAAGGGGAAGAGAAGGAATATAATAAGAAATTTGATCAATTTGAATTCATCCGCTGGCATGAATTCTCTACGGATATTGTGCCGGTTGGGGGATCGAAGGCAGTCGGAATTGAAGCGTTAGCGGAGAAGTTGCAGATCGATCGGAAGGACGTTTATGTGTTTGGAGACGGACCAAACGATGTCGAAATGATGCAGTATACGACAAACAGCGTTGCGATGGGCAATGCGGTTGCTGAAACGAAGGAAGCAGCAGGCTTTATAACAAAGCATGTCTCAGAGAATGGTATTGAGCACGCCTTAAAACACTTTGGATTTTTACAGGACTAACACGAATCGGTCTCGCGTTAAACGCGGGACCGATTTTTACGTGTGTCTTTATATAATTCGATGTCTGGATTGTTCTTTCCTAAAAGATCATCTGTAATAATACGCGCTAACACCATACTGTATACGGTGCCGTTATCGCCCAATCCAAACAAAAACGTACATCCTGGATGCGACTCGTATCGCCCAATGATCGGGAGACCGTCGTGAGTGCCTCCATACGCCGCGCTGGAGAAAAAAGCGGGTGAGAGCTCTAGATGAGGGAAACGCGCAGAGAGCTCTTGCATGAGTTGCTCACGCTTGTGGTGCATATGCTTTTGTTGGGCGTTTGCATCATAGCGTGTCTCGTCTAGACCACCAATAATGATGCGATTGTCAGGAGTCGTTCTCATATAGTAATAGGGCCTCGCCGTCTCCCAAATCAAACTTCGTTCGTACCAGCCATCAAAATTTGCGACTGGGTCCGTTGTAACCGTAAAGGTACAGACAAAGGAGGCGTTTTTATCCTTATGGATATCAAGACCGTCGTACCCAGCAGCTATGATGACATGTTTGGCGTCAATTTCGTGTGAACCACATCTAGCGCTTGCTCCTTTTGGGGTACCGTGAATGTTGGACACCGGTGATTGCTCGAATATGCGAACGCCTTTGGAGGCTGCATAGTCAAATAAGCTATGTGTGAAGCGATACGGGTTGAATTCTGCGTCATCTTTAAAAAAGATCGCTCCTGACTTTGTGAAGGAGTAGCGTGACTGAATGGTTTCTTGAGAAGCATATTCAACAGGTAGTTTTAACGTCTCTAAGTAGTCCATTTCTTTTTGAAGCTTAGGTAAGTCTTGCTCTGTGCTTGCAAAGTAGGCACTCTGCCTGCGTTTATACTGAAAGTCTAATTGGCATGTTTTAGATGCTGTCTCAATATCATCGATAGCTTGTCGACATAGTGTAATGTGACGATTGACCCAGTTTTCGCCAAATTGATGAATGAGATCGGTAAAAAGCTTCTCGCCAGCATATTGTAAAAGAGCGGTGTTAGCGAGTGTACTTCCATGACCAATCTCGTTTTTTTCGACTACCACTACGTCTAGCCCTTGGTCCGCTAAATAGTAGGCACATTGAGCGGCAGAAGATCCCCCTCCGACAATTAATACATCGCAGGTGATCGGCTCCGTAACTGCTGGATACGTTTTTGGTGTTGGCAATGTCGTAGCCCAATAGGAGCTACCTGTAACTAACTTCATTCGAAATCACCTCTGAGATAGTGTTCACAGGTATGGTCAAATTTATGCGATTTTTGAGATGCTCTTGCGTAGGAATGACATTTGCGGTAAAGTAGTAGTTGATAATGATTCTCAATTGAGAAAAATAGATGATCGTATTATTAGTGAAGAAGGGGAGAATGACCCATGTTATCACCACAAACTATCACACCGATTGCAAAGGCAATTAAAGAGCGCCGCTCCATTAAAAACGGATATTTAGATAGACCAGTCCCTAGGGAGTTAGTCGTGAATCTCTTAGAAGATGCTGTCTGGGCACCAAACCATGGTTTACGCGAGCCGTGGAGATTCATCTTTGTAGGGGAGGAAGACATCGACCGTTTTGCGGATCAAATGGCAGACACATTTAAGCTTGAGATGCGCGAAAACCGTCGCACGTACTTCCGCCAGCCAAAGGCTTATTTAATCGTGATCATGAAGGCAGACCCTAGACAAAAGCAGTGGGACGAAAACTACGGAGCTGTAAGCTCCATGATTCAAAACTTCCAGCTACTAGCGTGGGAAAAGCGTCTCGGAGTAGTTTGGAAGACAAACCCACATATTTACGATCCAAAAGTATACGATATTTTAGGAGTGTCCGGTGGAGAAAAAATCGTAGGGTTCCTACAGCTAGGCTTCTTCGATCAGGACGCTATTCCAAAAAGAAAAGCACCGACGCCGGCAAAAGAGTTAATGACGGATTTTGGGGATATAAGTTCAATAGAGTAACGTCTTGAATGATTGCTGTCTTTTGGTGGTTTAGGGAGATTTCTTTAAGTTGCTGTCCCACCCAATAATGTTAAAGATGAATAGCCCACCTTCTTTTATATAGAGGAGGTGGGCTATCGTTGTTGTTTTAGTTAATGTAGTGGTGGTTGGAATGCACATGGCCAAAATAAATGCATACGAGCGAGTTTTTAAAACTAGTTAGCACTTTAGCAACTAAAAAAGCCCACCGAAGTGGGCTTAAATTTACCGTTTTCTTAATTCACTGCATTCTCCTTCACCACATTCGTGACAACACCCTCCATATCGACCTCTACTTCACAAACAAGGTGATCAGGGAAATGACGTTGTACACCTTCTCTCACACGAGTACCTTCGCCTACTGGTGCAAAGAACAATAAAATCGGACCTGCGCCACTTAACGTGACGCCGTAGGCGCCAACTTCATCGACGATCTCCTCCGATTTTTTCCACTCCGGAATAGAATCAATGCGATACGGCTTATGGAAGCGGTCCTCCTTCATCATCTTGCCAACGAGACTCCAATTGTTTTGAAGAATAGCAGCAACAAGCACGTTACTAATGCTACTCGCTTCAACGGCATCACGGTATAAGAACATCTCTGGCAAATTGCCGCGAGACACTTTTGTACTTAACTCATATGTTGGAATGATCGCGACCAAATCTACCTCAGGCTTCCCAGCATGAACGATGTGCGTATCACTTTCTAAATGACTGCCGATAATAAGCCCACCGTAAATTGATGGCACGACATTATCAGGGTGTCCTTCGTACACGCTCGCCCAGCGAGCCTTTTGCTCACGACTCATATTAAGATCTAAAAGCTGATCAGCAAGCTCAATGCCTGCGACGATCGCTGTGGCGCTACTGCCAAAACCGCGGGAGAGCGGGATCTCGCTCTCCATGACGACACGTGCAGGGGATAGTGTTTGCTCGTGCTTGGCTGCTATCCACGTTGCGATTTGGCAGATAAGGTTGTCCTCGCCTGTTGGGATTCCTTCAAGGTGCTCGGAGTCGCCTTCAAAGGACCACTCCTCGCTCTTTGTCACCGTCAGCGTTAAATATTTGCCTAGTGCAAGTCCGATCGAGTCAAAGCCAGGACCGAGGTTGGCGGTGCTTGCCGGCACTCGAATTTGCCACGTTGTCATGACGACTTCACTCTCCCTAGCATATGATCAAAGACCGTCTGCTCCTCGTTTGGTAGCACGACTGGCTTTACTGGTGCGAGGTCGATCGCTGTATTCGGATCCTTCAACCCATTTCCAGTCAGGACAGAAACAACGCGAGACCCTTTCTTAATTTCGCCAGACTCGATTTGCTTGATCAATCCAGCAACTGAAGCGGCTGACGCAGGCTCTGCAAAGACACCTTCTTCAGAGGCAAGCAACTTGTAAGCAGCTAGAATTTCTTCGTCTGTTACAAAGTCTATTTTGCCGTTTGATTCGTTCGCAGCGGCAACAGCCTTATCCCAGCTCGCCGGGTTACCAATACGAATTGCTGTCGCAATTGTTTCAGGCGCATCGATTATCTCATTACGTACAATCGCAGCGGCACCCTCTGCCTCAAAACCGCGCATCTCCGGAAGACCTGTTTGCTTTTTGTCGTTATACTCCTTGAAGCCCTTCCAATAGGCAGTGATGTTACCTGCGTTACCAACGGGAATCGTAAGTACGTCAGGTGCTGCACCTAGCGCATCGACAATCTCGAATGCAGCCGTTTTTTGTCCTTCGATTCGATATGGATTCACCGAGTTTACGAGCGTAATCGGGGACTGCTTCGCTAAATTACGGACCATTGTTAGCGCGTTATCAAAGTTCCCTTCGATACTAATGATTTCTGCACCGTAAGCAACAGCTTGCGCAAGCTTACCCATGGCAATTTTCCCGTCTGGAATAACGACGAGACAGCGTAGCTTTGCTTGAGCTGCATAAGCAGCAGCGGCGGCTGATGTGTTACCTGTAGAAGCACACATGATGGCTTCAGCACCATCTTCCTTCGCCTTTGCAACGGCCATTACCATCCCACGATCCTTAAAGGATCCAGTTGGGTTCGCTCCATCGTACTTTACATAGAGCTCGACCCCTAGTTTTTCTGACAAATGCTTTAGAGGGAGTAGTGGTGTATTGCCCTCTTGAAGGGAGATGAGTGGAGTGTTCTCGTTTACAGGTAAATATTCTTTATATTCCTCAAGTAGTCCTCGCCATAGCATATTAATTATCCCCTTCCGCACGATAGCTGCTCTTAATCTCGACAACTACGTCCTCTTCGTTTAATCGATCAATAACCGCAGCATAGTCTAACTTTGTCACCTCGTGCGTGACAACGATGATCTCTGCAAGCTTTCCTTCATTTAGCGGTACCTGAAGGATTTTTTCAAGACTAATATGATGCTCATGGAATAGAGCCGTTAAAATAGCAAATGTTCCTGGGATATCCTTCGCGTGAATGCGCAGGAAGTATTTCGAGCGGATCTCATCATCCGTTTTGAGTAATTTCTCAAACTGCGGAATCACAGCTGAATTCCCGTTAACACCAAGACGCTTGTTCTTTAATACCTCCACTAAATCCGATACAACCGCTGTAGCCGTTGGGAGCTTCCCGGCACCTGGACCGTAAAACATCGTCTCCCCAACAGCCTCACCGTACACGTACACAGCATTAAACTCATCGTCTACAGAGGCAAGCGGATGCGAGTGCGGCACAAGCGTCGGCTGCACGCTTACCTCGACCTTATCGCCGTCCCGGTTCGCAATCCCAACGAGCTTCATCGTGTAGCCAAGCTGATCGCCGTAAGCAAGATCCTGACTCGTCACATTCGAGATTCCTTGGACAGAAACATCGTCTAAATCTAAACGCATCGAGAACCCAAGTGTACCTAAGATCGCAATTTTACGTGCCGCATCAAGTCCCTCTACATCTGAGGTTGGATCAGCTTCCGCATAGCCTAACGCCTGTGCTTCTTTTAGGACTTCCTCGTAAATACGTCCTTCCTTCGACATTTGCGTTAAGATGTAGTTCGTTGTCCCGTTTACGATCCCCATAATCTTCGTAATTCGATCCGAAGCAAGACCTTCTACAATCGTTCGAAGAATCGGAATCCCACCGGCAACGCTTGCTTCATAAAAGAGGTCGCACTTTTTTTCATTAGCAAGCTGCAAAAGCTCACTACCGTAAAGTGCCATCACATCTTTGTTAGCCGTCACCACGTGCTTCCCGTGCTCTAGCGCTTTGTGGATATAGTTTCGCGCTTCTTCAATTCCGCCCATTACTTCTACGATTACATCTATGGAATCATCGGTTAAAATATCTTCTACTCGATCCGTCAGCTTTGCTCGGTCAATGTGTTCGCCACGATCTTTGTCTAGGGTTGAAACGAGGATTTTTTGTACCTCTACCCGAGCTCCGATCTGGTGAGCTAATTTATCCTGGTGCTGCTCAATAATTTCTAACACACCAGTTCCAACCGTTCCAAGTCCGAGCAATCCTACGTTCATCTGTTGTGTCATGTCCCTACCACTCCTGAGTTGTCTCTATTTTGAGTACAAATGTATTTGTATAAAGGACATTATAGAGAGATTTTAGGTATAAAACAACCAGCTAACGAAAAGTTTTTCTCTCTTATAGAAATGAATGCGTTTTCTTCGTCGGTATGAAGTGATTTGAATGGCAATTATGAAAACTTGAACTATAAATACTTTCTATAAATAATGATCGTATCCTCTCTCTCTATCGTTTTACTTATTAAAAGTCTAAAAAATTGATAGTATAGGATGACATCTGCCTATATAATGAAAGGAGAAAATAGGAAATTGATACGTACGTGGAAAGATAAAAGGGGAATTAGTCGAGAAAGTGAGGTACATATGGACAAGTATAGAAACATGCTTCGGAAACGAATCCACTCTATATTATCTACTTGGCAACAGCAACAGACAGTTACAGGCGAGGAGCTCTATCGCTTTTACCATAATATTAAAGGCACAGCTGGAACGATCGGGATGCACGATGTGCAGCACATTGCAGAGCGGGAGCTTGAGGTTTATGTAAATCAGAAAGAAGAAGCGTTCTCTCGTGAAGATTGGCAACCGATTATGAATGATCTATTATTCTTCTTTGAGGATGCAGTCGAGAAGGAAGATGAATCAACGAAGGAAGATTTTTCGGAAGATTTGCCGCTTGTTTTAATTGTTGATGACGATATTGAGTTTGGGTCTTTTTTAAAAGATAAATTAGAGAATAATGGGTATCAGGCTTTGCTTGCTTTGTCTGGCAAAAAGGGAATAGATCTCTTCTATGATATGAGCCCACGACTCATTCTTTTAGATTATCTGTTACCTGATGTAGACGGCATGGAAGTCCTTAAACAGATTTTAAAGAAGTCCATGCGAGAGTTCATCCCTGTCATCATGCTAAGTGCCTATGGTTCAGAGGATCGCCGTAATCGCGCGCTAGAGCTTGGTGCTATGGATTTCATTGACAAGCCATTGATTGGAGAAGGGTTACTCCCTTTAATTAATAACCGAATGCGATTTCAGCATCGAATTATCAGCTCCATCATGAATGACGAATTGACAGGTGTTTATAATCGTCGTTTTTTGATGCAGGAAATAAAGCGATCTGTGTCACGACTTGAGCGTAAGAGTATAGCACCCTTCTCTATAGTCCTTTGCGACTTAGATTATTTCAAAAAAGTGAACGATACGTATGGTCACTCGATTGGCGATAAAGTACTTCGAGCTTTTGCTACATCGTTTAAAGATGTTGCTCGATCAGAGGACATTATTAGCCGATACGGAGGGGAAGAGTTTGTCTTACTTCTGCCTAACACTTCCGCTAGTGATGCGTTAAAGGTAACGAATCGTTGGCGAGACGTATTGGAAAGCCGACCTGTTACAACCGAAAGTGGAGATATTACGATTCGCTTCTCTGCTGGTGTACGTGAAGTAAGAGAGGTTACGCACCATGAAGAAATTCTTAAAGAGGCTGACTTTGCCTTGTACGCTGCTAAAGCGCAAGGTCGAAATAAATCACTTATATACGATGAAGAACTCATGATGGAAGTTGCAAATAGCCCTATTCATATTATCGTTGTTGATGATGATGAGGTAGTAGGGGCGGTGTTCGCGGAGCACTTTAAGCAAAAGAAGCAAATTGCAAATCGAGAGGTTATTTTCCACTCATACATAACAGGGGAGAGTTTTTTAGAGGCCGATTGGTATGAAGAGAACGGTTATTACTTCTTGTTGTTAGACGGTATGCTACCCGACCTTGATGGAGTAGAGATTCTTCAGCGTGTACGAGCAACTTATCCAAAAGATAAAATTCTAATCTCGATGCTTACTGCTAGAAGCGAAGAAGAAGAAATTGAGCGTGCGCTGAATTTAGGAGCGGACGACTATATGGTCAAGCCATTCCGAATAAAAGAGCTAGGAGCTCGGATCGAAGGACTTGTAGAAAGGGTGTATACTCGTTGATTTTCGCATTATGGCTTTTAGCAATTTTAGTTATTACACAGCTTGTATTGCTCGTTTATACAATCATGACAAAGCGATCATCTATCCGGCAAGATAGATTATTAAATGAAGCATATGAAAAAATGCATCCTAAGCTTTATCAATACTTTATTGGTGAAGAAGCTATGGATCCGAGGCTGCCTGATCGACAAAAAACGAGAGTTGCTCTCGTTGAATTATCTGTCGATCAGTTCTTAAAAGAAGAGCATTCAGCAGATCAGTGTAGCAGAGCAAAAGCACTTGCTGAAAAGGTGCTTTCGGAACCATACAAACGTATATTACGTTCTAACCAATGGGCAGAAAGAATGAACGCCTTGTACTATATAGAGGATTTTGAAATCTGTTCATTAGAAGAAGATGTAACATCTCACTTGCGTGCAATCAAACACCCTGGCGGTGAAGAGTATCGTCAGGCTTTACGGGTGCTTGCCGTTATGCAGTCCGATATTGTTGTAGAGGAGCTAATAAAGCATCCTCATAGTATCGTGTTTTGTAAAGAAATTTTAAGAAGAATGAATCATGTATTGTTTGATGAGTTGGCAAGTCGTCTTGGAGAGGAAAGTCACCCTGAGCTATATCAAGCATTTATCGTTCACGTTGGAGAACATGGACTTGATGCCCATATGATGAAAGTAGAAAAAGCTTTTCGAGACACTCGTACAGAAACGCGCTTAAAGGCGCTTCGCGCAATTGCATTTTCTAAAAAGTTAAGAGACTCAAGTAAATTAACGCCATTCTTTACATCTGAAATATGGCAGGAGCGTATGTATGCAGCAAAAGTTGTTGGTGCCATTGAGGATAAGACGTTACTTGCTAAAGTGAAACCGCTCTTAAGTGATAGAGAATGGTGGGTTCGATATGCTGCTGCGGACACAATCGCTACCTTCGGCATTTCCGAACTCTATGAGACACTACCATCTTTAGAAGATCCTTATGCGGAAGATATGATCAGACAGATGATTACAAGGGAAGGGGGAGTCGCACATGTCTAACGAGACAATTGCATTCGCAGTAGACATTATGGCTTATATCGTGATTGGATTTATGGTGATTGTTGGACTACTGTATTTAGTTCTTTTTTTAATAGCCTCCCCTAAAATTCGTCGTGAACAGGCATTGAATAGACAAGAGCCGATCGAAGAATTAACCATGAACTCGGATACATATCCAGTTTCGATTTTGGTGCCTGCTTACAATGAAGAAGTAGGCGTAGTAACAACGATAGAGTCTTTATTAGCAGTAAGGTATTCACAGTTTGAGATTATTGTAATCAATGACGGATCTAAAGACGATACAAAGAATAAAGTAATGACATCGTTTGATATGCAACCAATTGATGTTGCGTTAAGACAACACTTTATGACAAAAGAAGTAAGGGCAATCTATCAGTCTCGCACGCATCCAACTGTTTATATGATCGATAAAGAGAATGGCGGGAAGGCAGATGCCTTAAATGCAGGCATTAACTTCTCTCACTATCCATATTTTGCAGCAATTGATGGCGATTCTATTTTAGAGCAGGACGCGTTGCTTAAAACGATGAAGCCAATCATTGATTCAACAGGTGCGGTTACGTGTACAGGAGGAACGGTTCGTATTGCAAATGGTTCCGTGATTAAAAATAGTCGTGTAGAAAAAATTGCCCTTCCTAAGCAACCAATTGCTCTGATGCAGATTATTGAATATTTCCGAGCTTTCTTAGTCGGTCGACTTGGGCTGAGTCGTATGAATGTACTCCTTATTATTTCCGGAGCCTTTGGGGTTTTTGAAAAGGAACGAGTAGTGAAGGCAGGTGGCTATTCAACCAATACAGTAGGAGAAGATATGGAGCTTATCGTCCGAATTCATCGTATGCTAAAGGATGAAAAATCGAGACAACGTATTGAATACATTCAGGATCCTGTTTGTTGGACAGAAGCGCCTTCTGATGTGAAATCCTTGAAATCACAGCGCATCCGTTGGCAAAGAGGACTTGCAGAGACTCTCTGGAAGCATAAAAAAATGATGTTTAATCCGAAGTATAAAGGAATTGGACTTTTCTCCATGCCTTATTATTTATTAGTCGAATTATTGAGCTCCATTTTTGAGCTTGTCGGATATGCTATTATTATACTAGGACTTCTCTTCTCATTTGTTCATACGGAGACAGCTATTTTAATGCTAACTGTAACGGTTATGTATGGATCCCTTCTCTCAGCACTAGCCGTGCTATTAGAGGAATGGACGTATCACAAATATGAAGATACAAAAAGTATTCTTGTGTTGTATTTCTGGGCACTTACGGAAACATTTTGGTACAGACCGTTTATGGTTTGGAATCGTGTGCTTGGAATTATTGCAGCAATCCGCAAAACAGGAGGCTGGGGTTCTATGCAACGCAAAGGGCTTGAAAAAGCCTCATGAAGTTAGGAGGAAAAAAATATGGCGCGAATTTTAGTAGCAGATGATGAAGACGTTCTTCGCATGCTAATCGTAGATACATTAGAAGACGATGGCCATGAGATTGAAGAGGCTGAAGATGGTACAGAGGCTCTCGAAAAAATTGAAAGCCAGTTTTACGATGTAGTTATCTTAGATTATATGATGCCTGGGTTAACAGGTATGGAAGTCTTAAAATCGTTAAGTGACAGTGTAAAGGAGAACTCAAAGATCGTTATGCTCACAGCAAAAGCTCAGGACCAGGATCGTCAGGAGGCATTAGACGCAGGGGCCTCGTATTTCGTGGCAAAACCGTTTAGCCCGAGCGAATTATCTATGCTTGTTGGAGACATCGTATGATGAAAAGCATCCGCTCTCGCTTTATGAGGTCGACTCGCTATGTTTTTATCTTTACGTTTGTTTTAATAACTGGGTTTATTCTCTATTCGGTTTATTATTCACAGGTTCAGTCAGAAGACCAACAGGAGCTCTCAAACCGCACGGAACAACTGAGTGGGCTACATGATGAAGTAGTATCCTTTTTCCTACACGTAAGAACGTATTACGCGTTTTTAGAAGAGGACGATTTAGAGATTGTTAACCAAGGAATTAATTCGGTTGACCGCAGGCTTACTCGTATACAACGACTAGACCTCACTCCTAACGAAGAAATTTACGTTAGTAATGTTGCGTCGTTTTTTAATGACTATGTCTCAGTGAATTTGCCGCAGGCACTTGATTTTGTTGAGGCGGAGGATTATGAGGGACTTAGAGAGTACGGGGAAAGTGGCATCAATGAGCAAATTGATGCTTTGATTGAAGAGGGGGAGACTATTCGAGTACTCTCTCAGGAAGAGGAGCGACAAAGCTATCAAAATACGATATTTATAAGCGATGTGTTAACATTCGTTGCAATAGGTGTAGGCGTTATCCTTATTCTCCTTGTATATTTCTTAGGGCTACGGCTCTTTAGACAAATCATCCCGCCGATCGAAGAGCTCACAGGGGCTTCTGAGGATCTTGCTTCGGGTAAATTTGTCACTATTACAGCGAAGAGGCGCGACGATGAACTCGGCAGATTAACCGATTCTTTTTATAAAATGGCTCGAGTTTTGCAGGATAATGAGGAGGAGCTCGTTTCTCAAAATGAGGAGCTAACCGCTCAACAGCAAGCACTAGAAGAAACGTTAGTTAACGAACAAATAGAGCGTGAGCGCGTCTCAAAATATAATTTGCTTAACCAAGCTATGTCTACCAACTTAGATAAGAAGAGTCTTGTAAGTACCATATTTGGATACTTAAATGATAGTTTTCCCGTAGATAAAAGTATGCTTTTACTTTTAGACGATTTAGATTATCGAGCGATGGGTAAAACAAGTACAGCAATTGAGCATTGGCAGCACGGTGATAAAACAGAAGTGCTGTTGCGACTAGAAAAAGAATCTGTATATGTTGTCGCTCGAGATTCTTCTGAAGCGGAACTTGGTGTTGCTGAACGACCACTTATGTCATTCGACTTATATGCTGCGGTTCGATCAGCAGAAGGTGCAATCGTCGCGATTTATACAGCTACTAAAATTGGACGCGAGTTTTCAAAAGAAGAGGTTCAAAACATCGGAGCCATGGTGAATCACGTTGGACTCGGACTCGAGCGTGTGATGATCTATGACCTAGTAGCTGAGGATAAAAAGCGTAATCAGGATATTTTGGATAACGTCAATGAAGGCCTGCAGTATATCGACGAACACGGTAAGCTTGTGCAGGATAACCGTGCGATGAAGCAGCTCGTGTACTTACATGAAGATACGTGGCTAGACGATTTGGCGGCCTCTGTGAAGGATCCAGAACCAGTTATCACGTTCTTCCGTGAATTTGCAGACGGTACGTTTGAAGGTGTAAAATCGCAACAGTATCAACTACTATCTGATAAGAACGAGCGCGTCATTAATGTTTACGGTGCAACCGTTTATGATGAGGGCGAGAAAGAAAAGCTTGGTACGGTGTTTGTGCATCGCGATATGACGCGTGAGCATGAGTTAGACACGATGAAGTCAGAGCTAGTTAGTACGGTAAGCCACGAGCTACGTACTCCATTATCAAGTGTATTAGGCTTCACAGAGCTTTTAATGACAAAAGAGCTAAAGCCTGAGAGACAGAAAAAATATTTAGAAACTATCTATAAAGAAGCACAACGCTTAACGAATCTGATCAATGATTTCTTAGACTTACAGCGGATGGAATCTGGTAAGCAGTCCTATGAGAAATCCCTCTTCCCGGTTGGTAGCTTGATCATGGATGTCATGCAACAATTCCGTATGGAAAAGAAGCATCGTCTTTCTTTTAAGGATGAAGCCTATCATACAGAGGTGTTTGCAGACCGTGATCGCATGTATCAAGTGCTCAACAATTTGATTAGCAACGCCATTAAATTTTCACCAGAGGGTGGAGAGATTGTCTTACGTTTAAAGAACGTGGGCAGTGACGTTGTCATCTCAGTAGCAGATGAAGGGTTAGGTATCCCTGCTAAGGCGTTGCCGACACTATTTAACAAGTTTACTCGAATTGATCAGTCTGATCGCCGTAAAATAGGTGGAACGGGACTTGGTTTAGCGATTACGCAGGAAATCGTGGAGTACCACCACGGAACGATCTGGGTAGATTCCGAAGAGGGAAAAGGATCAACATTTTATGTGTCCTTGCCACTTGAAGACGAAGCTGTTATAAATAAAACGATCAAAAAGGGCGAAGGTCATGTCGTTATGATCGAGGATGATACGAGCCTTGCGCTCCTTTTATCGGAAGAGCTGAAGGCGAATGGCTTTAATGTGGTTCATCATGTGAATCCAGCTCATGCCTACGAAGATATTGTGAAGAATCCTCCAGAGGCGATCGTCGTCGACCTAATGCTCGGAGAAGCAATGAGCGGATGGGACCTCATCGGTCAGCTTAAAGAAAGTAAAGAGACGAGTGCCATTCCGATTATTATCTCTTCTGCTATGGATCGATCCGAGGAAAAAATTAAAGCGTTTGGTGTGGAACAATATTTAACAAAGCCATATCCACCGCACAAACTCTCTGCGACGCTCATGCAGTATGTGCAACAAAATGAAGGGTACGTTCTCTTTCCAGAGGAACTGGACAGTTAAGTTAATAAGTAGTGTTAGAGCAAGGAGCCTATGTGGCTTCTTGCTTGTTTTTATTTAGGCAAGGTTGTTTAAGCGGAAGCTAATTTGGTAAAGGCGGAAACGAATTAAGATCGTACAACGTGCAAAAGTTTAGATTTTTATGACCTCCGGTCCTCCTATGCTCTCAGCTGGCGCTTTCCTGATGTGCTGCCGATGACTTTTCATCCGTCCAGAGGCCGGCTGAAAGGATTTTCGGTGCGCGGAAGTGTTCCTCTAGGAAACACCAGCCTTCGCTCCGGAGGGTAACGGTTCTTTACTATAACCAACACTTTTTTACATCACTAGGCGAAAGGTCGTTTCCTAGCTTTAAGAGCACTTTACCGTTTAGTAGTAGTAAACCTTGCTCACGGTACAATGATCTTGTGTATGGTATCTAGACTTCTTATACGGTAGGTAAATCTTGCATAGCGTACATGTAATCGAGAAAGTAACCCTCAAGGTACATTCATTCTGAATACGGTACATTTATCTCAAATACGGTACATAAAAACCCTAATTGCCAAAGTGCCACTTATCTAAAACTATATATCTAAACAAAATGAGAGCTTTCCCACAAAGAGGAAAACTCTTTTCTTATGCACTTTTTAAATCAAACGCAAGCTTACCGACCCGGAGGACATTCGGAGACAATCCATAGGGGAAAGAGGTTTCCCGGATCAAACAGGAGGCGCAAATTAATAGAGCATCGACCGCTAGCCTGAGAACAGCGGCAAAATCATCCTCTGTTCTCTAAGTGCAAGGCTAGCTCAGACTGCAAAGAGCGCATTCTGCGATGCTAGTTCAGACCGCAAAGTACGCGGTCCTTGCCGACGAAGAAGCTCAAAGACCGGCCCTATGGATGTCGTAGTGTGTCTGGAGGGCTGACAGCTCGAAGAGTAGATTTAAACTAATTAGCACTTAATCAATTTAGCTCGAAGAGCTGAAGCACTTGAACGAAACTAATTAGCACTTAAGCAAATATTTTAAGGACTCAAAACCACAAAATTGGGGAACAAAAAGATAGACGATAGAGGAGGGAGGTAGCAATGGCGACTCTGTGGATACTTGGACATCAGTGCTCAACCAATCAACCGTGGTTTAACGAAATTAACAAAGAAAAAGACACCATTTTATTAATAGAAGCAAGATCTAGATCAACATGGCAATCCTACCATAAACAAAAGCTCGTCCTTATATTTTCTATCATGAGGCATTTTAAGGAAGAGCTTGAGGATCAGGGGTATAAGGTGGATTATCGCAAGGCGGATAGCTTTGAGGATGGGATCACGAAGCACTGTAACCAGTACAAGACCAAGGAGCTGCTTGTACACATGCCGTCGGATGATCGCATGCGAAAGGCGATCAATAAGTGGGCGAAGGATGCGGACGTAGAGGTAAAAAAGAAAGAAGAAGGGGGCTTTTTAATCGAGCGAGACGAGTGGAAGGATCTCCTGCCTGACGGGGAAAAGTGGCAGCTTGATAAGGTATATAGAGAGCTTCGCAAGAGATTTGATATTTTGTTAACAGAGGATAAGAAGCCCATTGGGGGCAAGTGGAGCTATGATGCGGATAATCGTAAGAAGCCGAAGAAGGGAACGTCGTTTGAGGAGCCTAAGTGGGTCAAGCCTGACAAAATCACCAAGGAAGTTATTAAAGATGTAGAAGAAAACTACGGTGATCACTACGGAGAGACAGATTCGTTTGCCTATCCGGTCACGGCTAAGCAGGCGGAAAAGGCGCTTGATCATTTTATTGAGAAAAGGCTGTCGACGTTTGGTGACTATCAGGATGCGATGCTAGTCGACGATCCGTTTGTCTCACATTCCTTGTTATCCTCGTCGATCAATGCCAATCTGCTTGATCCGTTAGAGGTGATTAAAAAGGTCGAGCAGGCTTATCACGATGATAAGGCGCCACTCAATGCAGTAGAAGGCTTTATTAGGCAACTGCTCGGGTGGAGAGAATATATTCGTGGCGTCTATATTAGGCTCATGCCTAAATATAAAAACGTGAATGAGCTTAATCATAAGCGAGATTTACCGGAGTTTTACTGGACAGCAGATACAAAGATGACGTGTATGAAGCAGTCTGTGGGGGCTGTTGTTGAGCATGGGTACAGTCACCATATTCAACGCCTGATGGTGCTTGGTAACTTCGCCAATTTAGCAGGCATTTCCCCGCAGCAGGTGTCAGACTGGTTTAACGAAATGTACGTGGACGCCTATGATTGGGTGGTATTACCGAACGTTCTTGGAATGGCCTTGCATGCAGATGGTGGCGTGATGTCTACTAAGCCTTACGTATCAAGCGGGAATTATATTAATAAGATGAGTCATTACTGTGGTGACTGTGCGTATAACGTGAAGGAGAAGTACGGAGAGGATGCCTGTCCGTTTCATGCGTTATACTGGGATTTCCTCGAGCGACACGAGAAGAAATTCCGAGATAATCCACGCATGAAAATGGTGTATAAGCACGTGGATAACCGCTCAAAGGAAGATGAGAAAAAACAGAAAGAAACAGTGAAGCTAACATTTGAGCGTATGGAGAAGGGTGAGCTTTAAACGTGAAGACACTTGGGATTGATGGTTCTCGAAACGGATGGATAAGCGCCATTTTTGATGATGGAGCGTTTGTTAGCTGGGTGAATACTAGCGAGCTTCCTCGCGTGGAAGCGGACTTCATTTGGATTGATATGCCGATCGGAATACCGGATGCACGAGCCTATCCTCGCCAAACAGAAGGACTAGCACGAAAGCTACTTCCTGGCAGAGCCTCTAGCGTTTTTTCTGTCCCATGTCGAGAGGTATTGGACGTAGAGACCTACGCGGAGGCGAATGAGCTGCATAGAGAGCTGACGGGTAAGGGCTTGTCTAAGCAGTCTTGGTATCTTTTTAACAAGATGATTGAAGTAGACAAAGCGGTAAGAGAGGGAATGCCACTTTGTGAAGCACATCCAGAGGTAGTACTTGCAGGGTTAGCTGGTGGTTCGATGAAGCATAGTAAAAAGACGCTAGAAGGGCAGCGCGAGCGTATGGATGTGATGACGACGTATAGTGAACGTGCTAAGGAGCATATCGAGCTTGGCACAAGGCAGTTTATGCGCAAGGACGTTGCTGTAGACGATTTAATGGATGCGTACTGCTTGGGGCTAGCTGCAAGTCTTAATGATTTGCCACTAAAACGTGTCAATGCTCGTGAGGAAGTAGATCGATACGGCACGGCGATGAACATGGTGTATCGCGAAGGGGGGTTAAGGTAAACAAAAAGCGTTGGATAGGCTGATCCGAAGATCAAACTTTCCAACGCTTCTTCCTTTATTTTAAGGAATATCCGCCGTCGACCACAAGCTCTGTGCCATTGACGTAGGATGCAGCGTCCGATGCTAGGAAGCGAACGCAGGCTGCAATTTCGTGCGGCTGCGCGTATGATCCGCGCGGATGCTCTTTAGAAGACTTTTCAAATGTTTCTTTATTTCCATATGCCTTAATGGAAAGCTCTGACTCTGTAGGACCTGGAGAAATACAGTTAACGCGAATACCGTTACGCGCAAATCGAAGCGCTGTGCTCTTTGTCATCGCAACGATGGCCGCTTTTGTGCCACTATAGGCTGGTAGCATTGGGTTCACTTTATCGTTGCCTAAAATCGCAGCCGTATTAATGATTGTGCCACTCTTTTGCTTTTGCATATGCGTTAGCGCATGCTTCATAAATTGATACATAGCCGTTTGGTTTGTTTCAATCAATGTATCCCAGTCCTCTTCTTTAACTCGGGATAACGGACCACTACCGACTGAAAGCACGCCAGCATTATTAAACAGGATATCCACCTGCTCTTCCTGCTCAATGACATGATCAAAAAACGCAGCTATTTTAACGCGATCATGGACATCTAACTCATAAAAATGAGTATCTCCATTTGCGCTATCCTCGACTTCTTGCCCTTTTTCTTCGCGACGTCCGGTAAAATAAACCGTTGCCCCGCGCTCCGCAAATTGCTTCACGACCTCTGCGCCAATTCCTGATGTACCACCGTTAACTACAACAATCTTGCCTTTAAAGTCCTCCATGCCTGTACCTCCTCAAGTATATCTACCCTATACTCTTTTATATTTACATGTTTTGACTATCTCAAACCGCTTGGACAGAAAATCTTTTGACAATCCTACTATTATGGATGATAATAAATGTAATTTCTTGCTCGGAAGGGGGTGGAACAGATGATAATGGAGTGGACACAAGACCTGCTGCCAGTGATTTTATTCATGAGTTTGGCAATGACAGTCGCAGGAGCGGCATTTTGGCAGGTTATTACCGTAGAGGATAGTCGTTTTCGCTATACGTATACGCAGTCACGTGCAGAGCTTTCTTTAGGGCACGTAGACAATAGGCAATGCCTGCACACAACATTTGAACAAGGGCTATGGGTGACAAGGATGGCCAAACGTAAAGAGTCACCAGAGGACGATGATTCCGAGTGTCTACTCTCTTCGATTTCATATTCTAACTAAATCGAGGAGGATTCTATTGTTATCATCTGTTTTATCCATTACCCGTAAGTATCGCTCGTTATTTTTACTACTAGGTGCAGTGCTGTTGTTATCAGCCTGCTCGATGAACACGGAGCCGATTCAGTCCGATACGCCTGGACTATTCAATCACTTCATCATTTATCCATTTTCCTTTTTGATCACGTTCTTTGCGGATCTTTTCCAAGGGAGCTATGGAATCTCGATCATTATCATGACTGTGCTACTTCGTCTTGTTTTGATGCCTTTAATGATGAAACAATATAAAGGTCAGCTTACAACGAAGCATAAGATGGCACAAATGAAGCCTGATCTAGATGGGTTAAAGGAAAAGTATAAAGGTAAAACAACTCCTGAGGATCGCACGACGATGCAACAGGAAATGCTTGCTTTATACAAGCAGCATCAGTTTAATCCCATCACGTCAATCGGCTGTTTACCAATGCTTATTCAACTGCCGTTATTGCTCGGATTTTACTATGCTATTGTTCGAACACCAGAAATTGCACAGCACACGTTTCTTTGGTTTTCGCTTGGCGAATCCGACATGATTTTGCCGTTTATCGCAGGTGTAATTTATTTCGTACAAATGCGTGTTTCGCAAAGTACACTGGATGAAGCCCAGCGTAAGCAAATGCAGATCGTGAGTCTCATTATTCCAATCATGATGCTCATCTTCTCCTTAAACGTGGCAGCTGCACTTCCGCTCTACTGGTCTATCGGAGGGATTTATCTCCTAATCCAAACGCTCTTCTTCAGATGGTATTATAGAGAACAAGACACGGAGCAGAAAAAAGCCCTCGCAAGTGTATCATCTTAATTCATATGTAACCTCCTGCATGAGCTACGGCTCGTGCAGGGGGTTTATTTGTTTTAAGGCAGGGAAGGGGCTAATAAATGGTAAATGATACAGGTGATATATAGTGAAAGGAGTTCTTTACATGAATATGATGGCAAAAGTCTTTCTAGTAATCTGTTTGATCGTCGCCCCGTTTATCATGTATGCCCTTCACCTCTTTCCCTTTGTGTATTCGTATGAAAATATGAATGATAGCCTTTTAGTAGAACAAGGGAGTAGATCGTGGCTATTTAGTGAAGAAAACACGAATGAACTCACTAGATTGATGCTAGCATCCAACATAGATTCACTAAGAAGCACGTCGCTTATTTGGATGAGTAGCGCTTCTTTGATGATTGGATTATTGATCTTGAGATTTCCGGATAAGCGCGTGTACCAACTATTGAGTTTTACTACTTTAGCAGTTGTTTTAATCGGACTTACCATTCTCTATTGGATGCAGGTAACGTCTTTGTCAGATAGGATCGCAGAAGTGATGCAGGGGGAGTGAGTTATGCATCAAATAGGAGACGACGACAAGCAACAACCCGCCTCTAAAAACCCAACCACACACCAACCGAAATCCCGTCATATAGCCTATTTTTTTCAAATTAATAAGTGGTATGATTAGCACATAGTAACTACTCCTAAAAAAGGAGGAGATCGTATGATTTCCTTACCAGCACGCTATGTGAAGTGGACGTACATTATTGGCATATCCTTTATGCTCGCCGCAATCATTTATTATTTTCAGTCCAATTGGTACCTGTATCCACGACTTGTGCAAGTAAGCCTCATTACAGGACTTGTTTTCGCTTTTTTCGTCGCAGCAATCATGACACAACGCATTAGCCCACGCTTTGTTTTTTTATCAAGCGTCATGCTAACGGCAGGCTTTATTAGCTATGGAGTAGCACTTGGTGTGATTGGAGATATTTATCATTCTCAGTCGCAGCTTTACTGGTTGTTCCTCATTTGGCTGTTGCCAACCTTCCTGGCAGCAGTAGCCTCCAAGCAGCCAGCACTCCAGCTTTTAAGCTTTGCTCTTTTGCAGGCAACGATCCTGTCTTATTTAACACCAACGTACGAAACACGCTCTGATTGGGTGCTCCTACTAGGGTTTATCGTGGCATCCTTATTAAGTGTTGCTCTATTTTATCTCACTCGCAAAAATGAGCGAGTGCAGGCCATGATCCCGTACGCGTTTTTTGCTATGGCGCATGTTTACGGACTGATCATCTCCACCCGCTTCGTCCTAGAGAGTTTAAATGGCTTTGCGCACATTTACTATCTCCTGCTTCTCGGAGCGTCGTTTGCCCTATTCCGACGAGATACGTGGATTTTCCGCCTTACTATTATCGCCGGAATTTTTTATATCGCGCGTCAGATTTTATCTTATTTAATTGATATCGATGTCGCGCTAATCTTCCTTCTCATTGCAGCTGGTGCTATAGGAGTTGTAGTGGCCGGCGTTAAGGTTTTAAATCAGCATAGTGATAAAGTCATTGCGACCAAACAGGCTAGCCGTACCTTTATCCTACGGGTCATCACTGTTGGAGCGGCCGCAGTGGCAGCCGGAGCAATCACAGGCTTTCTTTTCATCGTTCTCCAAGATATCTCTGGCACTTTCCTAGGTATCCTTAGTGCCGCAAGCTTTTTCACAGCCCTGCTGTTGAGAAAAAACAGTGATAGCTACGTCCAATTTTTTGTTCTCTTCGGTAGCTTTTTTATGCTAGCGACACTTCTTGATTTTTGGGGTGTCCTTGCGATCACTTGGATTGTTCCTTTAATTTGGCTCTACCTTCGCGTCAAAGATGCGTACACGCGAACGCTCGTCTTCTTATCATTTAATATGGCGGTTGTTTTGTGGGTATCATTTACGTTTAATTCTGGTGAGCTAGCAGCAGGTATCCTTACCGTCGCAGCAGGAATTGGTGCGATTATTGCCTATAAATCTGCATTCAGACTGCCCTACTTGCATGCACTCTTTATCTTTTACGTGTACTTTTATTCCTTGCCATTTACCGTTTGGGACCGAGGTCCGCGTTACTTTATTTACGTGAGCTCATTCCTGCTCATCGTGACGGCACTCCTTTACTGGCATGTGCGCTTAAAGGATAAAGGCGGTATCGTCCTAACAGCGACTTTTTGGTTTATCTTCTTATTTTATCAATACGTTGATCTGCTGTGGGAGAACCTTCCTGCGACCTTTACGTTTGCCCTTCTCGGCGCGATTTTCCTCATAGCTGCAGTGATTCTCGATCGTGGGGAAACGATTGAGGCGGTGCGACCAAAGTTTACCGTTGTGACAATAGTGGCGATGGTGCTCACGTTTGGATTAATGGCAGTGCCAGTAGCAACAAGTGAGGCTGCACTTAGAGATGGACAGTCCATTGTGGTGGCGATCGACAATCCGTATGACAGCTACTATGGATACAATAATGTTGTCTACCTCTCCTATCCGTTTGAACGGATTGATGAGACGTCAGGTGCTACTAGTGGTAAGCCTGTGTATGTCGGGCTAGTAGACGAAGAGGATGGGCGTCACGTGTTTGATGGGGATATTAGGTACTCGTTAGACGATGCAAATCCAGACACAGTCTATCTAAGAGGGATCGACTCAGGATACGGATACGCAGACTTTGGCATCTCTAGCTATCGCGTCGAAACGGAAGATGAGGCTGAAATTGATGCTGTCGAACTTCTTGTAGGGTCCGATGGGATCGCTATTATTGAAGGACTAGTTGAAGCGGAATAACCGCATATCAATTAATTGGAAAGAAAAAACGCCTCAAAATAAATGCATACGAACAAGGGTGAAATGCAGACAGCACGAGTAAAATGCCACGTTGCACTCCATTCACATAAAAAGGATAGGATGCAATCGCGCATCCTATCCTTTTTAATCAATTAATTATCTATGATCGATTGTCTCTGGATACATGTCGTGGTTCATCATGCGATGCTCGGCCATTTTTTCGTACTTTGTGCCAGGCTGACCGTAGTTCACGTAAGGATCAATCGAAATACCGCCGCGTGGCGTAAATTTACCCCATACTTCGATGTAGCGAGGTCCCATAAGCTTAATGAGGTCGTCCATAATTGTGTTCATGCAGTCCTCGTGGAAATCTCCGTGATTGCGGAAGCTAAATAAGTAAAGCTTTAGCGACTTACTTTCGACCATCTTTTCGCCTGGAATATAGCTAATATAGATGGTAGCAAAATCGGGCTGGCCAGTTTTAGGGCACAGGCTTGTAAACTCTGGGCAGTTAAACTTAACGAAATAATCGCGGCCCTGGTGTCTATTCTCAAATGCTTCTAAGATAGCTGGATCATAGTCCATTTTATACTCAACGTTTTGGTTACCTAGTAAATGTACTTCTTCCTCACGACTTTTGCTCATCGTGATCAACTCCTTTAAGTGATTTATCAGTCGTACCTATTCTACACGGAACGGCATATTTGTGCCAATACTTGCAGATGTATTTGCAATTGGTCTTTTGCTGTGATAGATTAAAAAGCAATACGAGGTGAGAGCGATGAAAAACGCGCATACGTACATGACAATTCAACAGCAACAGTAAAAGCTTTGCCAAGCGATTAAAAAAACGCCTTGGGAAAGCTATTTATCGTTAACCGCAATGATTAAAACGCCATTAATCGCTGCGGTTTTTTATGTGTATGATGCGTGTAGTCGGTCAGGGAGGATGAGGAGTCCGTGGATAAAACGGTTAAAATTAAGCAATCTTTTGAAAAAAAATATAGACAAGGCTATCCCTTATTAACAGAAGAGGCTCTTGTATCATCTGGGAAGCTACATGAAGAAGGGGAGCTCCTACAGGTTGTAACCGAGGACGGCGACTTTATCGGCTATGGCTATCATGGGAGACAAAATAAAGGTGTTGGCTGGATTTTGACGCATCGAGAGCACGAGGCCATCGACCAGCGACTCTTCGACCGTAAGCTCATTGAAGCGGTGGGTCGTCGCAGTGCTTTCTTTTTAGACGAAACAACGACAGCGTTCCGTGTGTTTAACGGAGAGGGCGATGGCATCGGTGGAGTGACGATTGATAATTACGCTGGCTACTATGTGATTCAGTGGTATAGTCGTGGTGTTTATCAATTTAAGGATTACATCGTTCATGCGCTTCAAACGTACACAGATTGTATCGGTATTTACGAGAAGAAGCGCTTTGCTAAAAAAGGCGAATATGTCGAGGACAACGACTTTGTTAGCGGAGAAGAGGCGCCGAGCCCTCTTATTGTAAAAGAGAATGGAGTAAATCTAGCTGTCTATTTAAATGATGGTGCGATGACTGGTATTTTCCTCGATCAACGAGAGGTTAGAAAGATGTTGATGGATCACTTGGCCGCAGATCGCTCGGTATTAAATACGTTCTCCTACACAGGTGCATTCTCTGTGTTTGCAGCTATGGGAGGTGCTTCGGGGACAACGAGCGTAGATGTTGCGAATCGTAGCTTAGAGAAGACGTCGGAGCAGTTCCGCGTCAATCATTTGCCTGTTGAGTCGCAAAAAATTATCGTCGATGATGTATTTGTGTACTACAAACGTGCAACGAAGCGTGAGGAAGAATACGACGTTGTCGTGGTTGATCCGCCAAGCTTTGCGAGAACGAAAAAAACAACGTTTAGTGCAGCAAAGGATTATGCTAAGCTATTAAAGGAAACAATTGCATTAACGCGTACAGGAGGCACGATCGTTGCCTCGACCAATCACGCAGGACTATCAAGAAAGAAATTTAGAAGCTTTATCGATCAAGCCTTTGACGAAGCTGGTCACACGTATCGCATCGTCGAGCAGTTCCGTTTGCCGGAGGACTTTGTCACCTTAGAAGAGTTCCCAGAAGGCAACTATTTAAAGGTTTATGTCATCGAAAAGCTAAAAGCAAAAGAAGCCTAAATAGAATTTATTAACGAATAGAAGGGTGATAGTATGGCAGAGCACACAGAAGGCGCACACTTTATTAAACATATCGTGACAAAAGATTTATCAGAAGGATCCTATGATGGCATCATCACACGTTTCCCGCCAGAGCCGAACGGTTATTTACACATCGGGCACGCAAAATCGATCGTATTGAATTTCGAATTAGCGGATGAATTCAACGGTAAAACGCACCTGCGTTTTGACGACACGAATCCTCTTAAAGAGGACAAAGAGTATGTAGATGCGATTCGTAAAGATATTGAATGGCTTGGCTATGATTGGGAAGAGCTTCGCTTTGCATCCGACTACTTTGAGACGATGTACGAGCAAGCTGTTCATTTAATTAAGCAAGGTCTTGCGTACGTAGAGGACCTTTCTCAAGAAGAGATTCGTGAATATCGCGGTTCGCTTACTGAGCCAGGGCGCGAGAGTGCATCTAGAAGCCGTAGCGTTGAGGAGAATCTTGATCTATTCGCACGTATGCGCGAAGGAGAATTCGGTAACGGCGAGAAGACACTTCGTGCCAAGATCGACATGAGCTCACCTAACATTAACTTACGGGATCCAGTCATCTACCGTATCTCTCACACGGAGCACCACCACACGGGCGACAAGTGGTGCATCTACCCAATGTACTCCTTTGCGCACCCGCTTGAGGATGTCATTGAAGGTGTCACACACTCGATCTGTACGCTCGAGTTTGAGGATCAACGCCCGCTTTACGACTGGGTGGTCGAAAATAGTAGCTTAACGTCTACACCAAAACAAATTGAGTTTGCTCGTTTAAATTTAACAAACACAGTTATGAGTAAACGTAAGCTCAAGCAGCTTGTAGATGAGAAGCTAGTATCTGGTTGGGATGACCCGCGTATGCCAACGATTTCTGGTATGCGACGTCGCGGTTTTACTCCAGAGTCTATTAAACGTTTTTGTCGCGAGATCGGCGTATCAAAAGCAGACAACCTTGTTGACTATCGTATGCTAGAGCATTTCCTTCGCGAGGATTTAAAGCTGAAAGCACCACGTACAATGGGTATTTTAGATCCGCTAAAAGTAGTGATCACGAACTATCCAGAAGATGAAGTGGAGTGGCTTCCTGCGGAGATTAATCCGGAGAATGAAGAGATGGGTATGCGCGAAATCCCATTCTCCCGTGAGATTTATATTGAGAAGAGCGACTTTATGGAGAACCCACCAAAGAAGTACTTCCGCCTCTTCCCTGGCAATGAAGTGCGCATCAAGCACGCGTACTTTATCAAGTGTCATGATGTCATCAAGGATGAGAATGGCGAAGTAGTAGAGATCCACTGTACGTATGATGTCGAGACAAAGTCAGGCTCTGGCTTTGAGGGACGTAAAGTGAAGGGAACGTTGCACTACGTAGAAGCAACGCAAGCGATCCCAGCGGAGTTCCGTATTTACGACTCACTTATTGCAGATGACGCAAAAGGTGATGATTTCCTTGATCACGTTAACACGGATTCGTTAACGGTTATGCAAGGTTTCGTTGAGCCAAACATGGCTGACGTAGAAGGCGGCGACAAATTCCAGTTCTTCCGCCATGGCTACTTCAACGTAGATCCAGTAGATAGCACAAAGGACAAGCTAGTCTTTAATCGTATTGTAGAGCTGAAGAGCTCGTTTAAATTATAAGAGTAACGGATTAGGAAGCGGGGCCAGTGGCCTCGCTTTTTTGTGTTGGATGGCAATTTAATTTATTAGTTTTTACTACTATAGGAGTGAATGCACGTATACATAAACCAGAGTGATACATAAGTCATCTGATTTAATACAAAAGGCAGTCAAGTGATGCAAACGAGCCTTCACTTGACGCAAAGCAGAATAAAAGAGCCGCATTACGATGGGCAAAGTGATGAGGCATTTGTTCAATATATGGAGAACGAACAAGAAATCCACACAATTGACTCTGTAACGAATCAATTCCCATCTAATAAATATCTTTACAGCAGTAATAAATAAAGAAGGCCCTTCATATAAACCGTATTTAACCAAGTAACATCGATTCAGGATAAAAGTACGCGAAACGATGCGCAAAACTGTGCAACTGCTAGCACGGCTAAAGGACTAATTCACCTTTTTCCCAAAAATAACAGCATTCAATCAAATTTGTCTACCAATCACCATTTAAAGCTGTTTATGATAGATGTAAGCGTTATCATTAAAAGGAGGTATTTGATGAGAAGATGGGTAATAGCAATGTTGGCTGTGTTATTTTTATTTCCTTCAGTAGTAGTTGCAGATGGTTTGAACGGTACGATGATGCAATATTATGAATGGCATCTAGAAAACGACGGACAGCATTGGAATCGGTTGCACGATGATGCCGCAGCTTTGAGCGATGCAGGTATTACAGCTATTTGGATACCACCAGCCTACAAAGGTAATAGTCAGGCGGATGTTGGGTACGGTGCATACGATCTTTATGATTTAGGAGAGTTCAATCAAAAGGGTACTGTTCGAACGAAATACGGAACTAAGGCGCAGCTTGAACGAGCTATAGGAACCCTGAAATCTAATGACATCAATGTATACGGGGATGTTGTCATGAATCATAAAATGGGAGCTGATTTTACGGAGGCAGTGCAAGCTGTTCAAGTAAATCCTTCGAACCGTTGGCAGGACATTTCAGGTGCCTACACGATTGATGCCTGGACAGGCTTCGACTTTCCAGGGCGTAACAACGCCTATTCAGACTTTAAGTGGAGATGGTTCCATTTTAACGGTGTTGACTGGGATCAGCGCTACCAAGAAAACCACCTTTTCCGTTTTGCGAATACGAACTGGAACTGGCGAGTGGATGAAGAGAACGGTAACTATGACTACTTGTTAGGGTCGAATATTGACTTTAGCCACCTGGAGGTTCAGGAGGAATTAAAGGACTGGGGAAGCTGGTTTACTGACGAGCTAGATTTAGATGGATATCGCTTAGATGCCATTAAGCATATTCCATTCTGGTATACGTCTGATTGGGTCAGGCATCAACGCAATGAAGCAGATCAAGACTTGTTTGTCGTTGGGGAGTACTGGAAAGACGATGTTGGGGCGTTAGAATATTATCTCGACGAGATGAATTGGGAAATGTCCCTATTCGATGTTCCGCTTAATTATAATTTTTACCGGGCATCGCAACAAGGGGGAAGCTATGATATGCGTAATATCTTACGGGGATCTTTAGTAGAGTCGCATCCTATGCATGCAGTTACGTTTGTCGATAATCATGATACCCAGCCCGGTGAGTCGTTAGAATCGTGGGTCGCGGATTGGTTTAAGCCACTTGCTTATGCGACGATTTTAACGCGTGAGGGTGGTTATCCAAACGTATTTTACGGAGATTACTACGGAATTCCTAACGATAATATTTCAGCTAAAAAGGATATGATTGATGAACTGCTTGATGCTCGTCAACATTATGCCTATGGTACGCAGCATGACTATTTTGATCATTGGGATATCGTAGGATGGACAAGAGAAGGGTCATCTTCACGTCCTAATTCGGGTCTGGCTACAATTATGTCAAATGGTCCGGGGGGATCAAAGTGGATGTACGTTGGACGGCAACATGCAGGCGCAACTTGGACGGATTTGACTGGTAATAACGGAGCGTCCGTTACAATTAATAGTGATGGATGGGGCGAATTCTTTACAAATGGAGGATCCGTATCTGTTTACGTCAATCAATAACAAAAAGCCTTGAGGAGGGACGAATCCCTGCTCAAGGCTTTTTAACATCGCTTAGCTTAACGCTTCTACGACTTTATCTGCTGTACTTTGGCTTGATTGAGGATTTTGTCCAGTCACGAGATTTCCATCGCGTACCGAAAAATCTGCCCAATTATCACTGTTGACAAAGTCTGCGCCTTTATCACGTAGCGTAGATTCTAATAGGAATGGAACAACGTTCTCAAGACCCATTTCCTTCTCTTCAGAGTCTGTAAATGCTGTTACCTTTTTACCTTTTACGATCGGTGTTCCGTCTGCATAAGTGGCATGAATGAGTCCACTAGGTCCGTGGCATACAGATCCGATAACGCGATCATTTTCAGCTGTCTCTCTGAGAAGTCGCTGTAGTAAGAGGTTGTCCGGATAGTCGTAAACCGTACCGTGACCGCCTGGTAAAAAGACAGCATCGTAGCCTGCTGATACGTCTTCTTCAGATAGCTTTTCTGTGTTAGCAAGCTTAGATTCTGCCTCCTGCCATTCTAACTGACTTTCTTCAGGTAAGCTGTTAGGATCTAAAGGAACCTGACCTCCAGCAATACTTACCACTTTTACATCAAAACCAGCTTTTACGAACGTGACGTAAGGAGCTGCAAACTCTTCTAGCCATAGGCCTGTGTTATTGTCTCCGCCCATCTTTGCTTCGCTTGTAAGTACCATTAATACTTTCTTTGTCATGATTCATTACCTCCTAAAGTGCGTTACTCTAACCCTTCTTTCCCGGGTATTCCTTTAGATAAACGTCACAAGAGGTATGATTAGCGTTTCTTTGTATGTGTCTTTGCATATTCCTTCAATTCTTTCATGATCGTATCTTTATGGTCCTCTGTAGTGAAATCAATGCCGTAGGTAAAAACCTCACCAGCTTTTTCTTTCCACATAATGACGCCTTCAGGCTGGATGGTTTGTTCTTGGATCGTGACATCAAACGTGAGCTCACAACTGTCCTCGGGTAAAGAGAGTGCTGTTTGAAGGCGAAGACCTCCGGGACTAATGTTTAAGACGACGCCTTTCGCCGTTTTAGATTTGTACGATTTCCCATTTACCTTACTGATAAAGAAGGTTGTGTCGAGTGGAGTGCCAAATTCATAGCGTAGTGCTTCCTGTCTGCGTCGTACCATAGTCTCAGTCCTCCTAAAGCATTCATTTTTTCCATTATATAGCTTTTGTAGGAAAGAAGAAATGAGATTTTCATAAAAAAGAGAAAAGATTCTTTACGAACGCACGAATGGCACGAACTCTGACTTGATCTGGTGAAGCTTGTGGGTGTCCGTAAGCACCTCATAACCTGTTAGCGCTAATGCCTTCGCTCCGATCATCATACCTTCAAAGCCTTGTGAGCTTAACGCTGCATCCCGAAATTCGACGGTGTGAGCAGAGATCGGACGGTGAGAAATACGAATGTAAGGGTGAATAGCCGGGCAACGCTGACTGACATTCCCCATGTCTAAAGAGCCTGTGCCACCTTCATGATCAAGTATTTCGTCAGGACGAATACCGAGTGATACTAGCTGGTCGGTAAAAATGTTAGAGAGAGGCTCGTTTGTTTTCATATCATCATAGGAATATTCGTAGTTTGTGACTTCTAGTTTAGCGCCAGTTGATAGTGCTGCTGCACGAGCGCAGTCAATGACCTTTTCTGTAACAGGATTAACGGTTTGACGACTTTTAGCGCGTGCGTAAAATTGCGCTACAGCATAGTCAGGAACAATGTTTGCTGCTTGGCCGCCCTCTTTAATAATGCCGTGAATACGGACATCCGAGCGAACGTGCTGACGAAGTGCATTAATACTATTAAACGTCTGGATCACTGCATCTAAAGCGTTGATGCCTTCTTCTGGTGCTGCAGCTGCATGTGCTGTTCGGCCCCTAAAGGCGAATTGAATGGCGTCCATTGCAAGCGAGGAGCCACTCTTCACGTATTCAGCAGAGGGATGTGCCATCAATGCGACGTCTAACTCATCGAATAAGCCGGCATCTGCCATTGTCACTTTTGCTCCTTTTGTTTCTTCAGCTGGCGTCCCAAAAACCTTGATCGTGCCTCCTGTCTCGTCTAGTACCTCTTTAAGTCCAATTGCTGCTGCGACGCCTTGCGTCCCAATTAAATTATGTCCGCACGCATGCCCGATTTCAGGGAGTGCATCATACTCACACATAAATCCGATTGTTGCACCAGGCTTGTTGCTTTCATATGTAGCGATAAATGCTGTTGGCGCGTCAACCATTCCTGTTTCCACAGAAAATCCGTGTTTGTGTAGAAGTGTTGTCAGTGCTTCACACGCTTTGAATTCTTCGTTTCCAAGCTCTGGATTATTTCCGATGTACTGACTCGTCTCATAAAATGTATGCTTATGTGCATCAATGGTTTGTGTAATGGTCTCTCTCACTATTATTTCCCCTCTCCGTGCGTTGGCTTTTTATCTAAGCTTTTTTAGTGGCTGCTTTGCTGGGCCTTCTATGACGCTCCCGTTATAGTGAAAGCGTGAGCCGTGGCATGGGCAGTCCCATGTATTATCTCCATTATTCCACTCTACCTCACAGCCCAAATGTGTACAAGTCGTATCCACTACATGGAGTCTTCCAACTTCATCTCGGTACGCGCCTGCTCTGCGCCCGTCGCAGGAGACGATCGCGCCTTCACCTTTTTTGACTTCCTCTTGCTGTTTCGTCGCAAAGCTGAGCTTCCCTTTAATAAATTTATACGCTACATTCGCATTCTCTTTAAGAAACGTCTTAAGGCTTGGATCAATAATCCAACGTTCTGGATCAAATAACGCCATTTCATCGGTCTCAGACCCCAGCACATAGTCTTTTAACATATGAGCAGCCATCGTTCCGTTTGTCATGCCCCACTTTCTAAAGCCAGTTGCAAGAAAAGTGTGGGGGTAAACCTGACTTAATACACCGATGAAGGGGAGGTTATCCACTGTGTATAAGTCTTGGGCGGACCATCGATAAGAGATGATGTCTGATTTAAAGACGTCCTTCGCATAGTTCTCTAACGCAAGATAATGCTCGATCTCAGGTAAGCCTTGACCAGTTTTATGACCCTCTCCACTAACTAGCAGATGCGATTCTCCGTTAATCGTCACAGAACGGATGGAACGCTTTGGTTCATCCACACTTAAATACATTCCTTCTACAGAAGGGGCCTTTACCGCTAGCACATAAGAACGTTCTGCGTGCATTCTTGTAAAATATAGGTTCTCTCGGTCGTAAAAAGGGAAGTGAGTACAAGAGAGAACAAAGTTAGCAATGACTTTATGACCTTTGTCGCTTACAACCACAGGGTATGTTTCCTCCACAAACTCAACGATAGGAGTTTGTTCAAAGATTGTCCCGCCGGCAGATAAAAACTCTTCCGCGAGAAAGCTCAAATAACGAAGCGGATGAAACTGTGCTTGATCAGGCATGATGAGCGCATGCTCAATAGGTTCATTGAAGGGTAGAGTTTGTGAGACGGTAAAAGGTATATTCAGACGTTTATATGCTGCCTGCTCTTTTTGTAGGGTCTCTAATCCTTTTTTAGTTCGTGCGTATAAAATAGCTGATTCCTTTGATAGTCCACACTCTAGCTCATTTGATTTGATTGTGTCTTCGATGAAGGATTTTGCGTTCATTTGTAGGTCATAATAAAGGCGAGCGCTATCTGGCCCAAAGTGACCGATTAATTCATCGTAAATGGCATCGTGCTGAGCCGTTATTTTGGCCGTCGTGTATCCGGTCGTTCCAGCAAATAATCGATCTGCTTCTAAAAGGACGCATTTCTTACCTGCCTTTTGGAGAAGATAGGCTGCTGTAATCCCTGTAATACCACCGCCAACAATAGCCACATCAAATTGGCAATCGTTCGATAATTGGTCAAACGTGGTTGGGTCCGTTGAGGATCTCCAATAGGAATTTGTTTCTGGTGGAAGCTTTGTCATGATAGACACTCCTTTATTATCTTGATAAGGATAGTGTTGGATAGTCTGTAACGAACTATTCTTCCTGGTAGTGGGAAGTTTCGACAAATAGGTGTATAATAATTGTTAGAATATTCTTTCATTCTTATTTAATCAAAGGAGGCCTATCCATGCTTAAGAACTATGATCCAGCTACATACTATGATGAAATGATGCAAGGTAAGAATTCGGCAAGAAGGCACTACGAAACGTTCCATCGGTTACTTGAGAACTTTACACTGGAAGAGTTGCACGAAAAGCATGAGACGGCCCAACTGAGCTTTTTACGACAAGGAATTACGTTTACCGTATACCACGAAGAGGGTGGAACAGAGCGTACAATGCCGTTTGATCTCGTGCCAATTATTATTCCAAGTGATGACTGGGAAAGAATTGAGGCAGGTATTAAACAGCGGGTTAAAGCACTCAATTTATTTTTAGAGGATATTTATAACGAGAAAAAGATTGTATTGGATGGGGTTATTCCAAAAGAGCTTGTAGAAAACAACCAGTATTATTATGAAAAGCAAGCTTCAGGGTTAAAAATTCCACACGATAACCACATTTTTTTAGCTGGTATTGATTTAATTCGTGATAATGAAGGTACGTATAGGGTATTAGAAGATAACCTGCGTAATCCATCTGGTATGTCCTATGTTTTTCAAAATCGTTTTGTCATGAGAAAAGTGTTTCCTGAGCTTTTCTTCGAGCATGAGATTAGGACATTGGAGCATCAAGCTTCCCATTTACACTGTGCTTTGTTGAGTCATGTGCCAGAAGGTTCAGAATCGAAGGACGCCCCTGTTGCGGTCCTGTTGACACCTGGGATGTATAACTCCGCATACTATGATCATATTTTCTTAGCACAGCAAATGGGGATTGAGCTTGTAGAAGGGCAGGATTTATTGGTAAAGGACGATAAAGTTTATATGAAAACACTTCGCGGTTTGCACCGCGTTGATATTATTTATCGTCGTATTGATGATGACTATTTGGACCCAGAGGAATTCAATGCAGATTCGGAACTAGGAGTTCCAGGGCTTATGCGGGCTTACCGGGCAGGGAACGTCGCAATCTGTAACGGTGTGGGAAATGGAGTGGCTGACGATAAAGCGATGTATGTGTATGTACCAGATATGATTCGCTATTATTTAGGTGAAGAGCCACTCATTCCAAACGTTGAAACCTACTTTTTAACAGATCCAGAGGTACGAAAGGACGTTTTAAGTAGACTTGACGAGCTCGTAGTTAAAAATGTTGGTGCTTCAGGTGGATATGACATGCTGATTGGACCTCAAGCAACACCAGAGCTTATCGAGATATTTAGACAAAAGATTCTCGAGTCACCGGAGCAATATATTGCCCAGCCAACGATTCAGCTTTCGAGAGCACCAGCCTTTCAGGATGAGCGATTTTACCCTTGCCATGTTGATTTACGCGTGTTTGCTATTGGGGGAGAGGATATTCATGTACTCCCAGGAGGTTTATCGCGAGTCGCATTAAAAGAAGGGTCGCTTGTCGTCAACTCATCTCAGGGTGGCGGCGGAAAGGATACGTGGGTGCTACGAAAGGGGGATGACGCACATGCTTAGTCGCGTTGCATCGAGCTTATTTTGGTTATCACGTAATATCGAGCGCGCAGAAAACAATGCGAGAGTGTTAGAAGCGCGGCTTATTAATGCGTTAGAATCATCTGACCAAAGTGCGGTTGCTGATAGTGATTGGGAGGCTGTATTAGACATTTGTTCTTCGGTAGAGGAGTACCGTGAAACGTACGATGATTATATTGCAGAGACTGTTGCGCACTTCCTTATTTTTGACCGAAACAATATAAACTCTATTATTAATTGTATGGAATATGCACGTAATAACGCACGGTCGGTTCGCGATATTATTCCAGAAGAAATGTGGGAAGTAATCAATGGCCATTACTTGCAAATGATGGAAAGTGATCCCGCCTCTTGGTCCATACGAAAAACATACAATTTTCTCAAAGAAATAAAGATCCTGTCGTTTACGTTGCAAGGCGTGATCGAGTCGTCTATGCTACGAGAAGAGGCATATAGTTTTCTTAAGATTGGAAAATGGCTGGAGCGGGGTGAGAAGACTGCGAGAGTACTAAATGTCGTCTGCGAAAAAACAAAGGAAGCGCAGGAGGAAGTGCAGGCGCAGTATTACTATTGGTTGAGTGCCCTGCAGTTTTTAAATGGTTATGATGCATATCTGAAGCGATTCCCGCCGACAATGGATCCTAGTCAGGTATTGCCATTTTTAATTTCTTACGAACAGTTCCCAAGGTCGATCGAGTATTGTGTAGAACATATTCGAGAGGCGGTTATGAAGATAGAAGGGGGCAAGGTCTCCCATTATTCCGCAGAGCTATTTGATGCACTAGATGAGGTCACGCGTGAGTTTACAAAAATTAAATTTCAAGAGATGACCTCTGATGAAATGGTGCCGTTTTTAGATAATTTCCAAAACAGCTGTAATCGGATTGGATATGTATTTGCAAAAACGTACTACTTCATTTGAGGCAGCATAGAGAGGATGACGCTTTGTGAAATACCAAATCGAGCATTTAAACGTACTTAACTATGAGGCACCAGTCGATCAAAGCTTAAATCAAATCCGCTTAAAGCCACGTACAGATGAGTGTCAGAGACTTCTCACATACAGACCCGAGATTACTCCAGTATCGCTAACAAAGGAATTTAGCGATTTATGGGGAAATAATGTGGAAAGCTTTTTCATTGCAGAGCCTCATAAGGAGCTGATTGTAAAGTCTACTTCTGTTGTGAGCATTCAAAAGAGTCCATTTATTCGTATGGTTCAATTCTCAGATGAAATGGATAAGATTTTTAAATCGGACTTATTCCATAATCACTATTTATCATTTTTGAATGATACGGACTCTACTTTTTTAACAAAACAACAAATGGATGAGGCGAATGCAGAGATTGGCGAGGAGTCAAATCCTGTTGAATATATGTTAAAGGTTATGAATTATATGTATGAAAAGTTTACGTATGATCCAGATGCAACGGTAGTGAATACGAGGGCAACTGAAGCGTTTGACTTAAAGCGTGGCGTTTGTCAGGATTTAACGCACGTGATGCTCGGTTTGCTTCGAGCTAAAGGTATTCCATCTCGATATGTGAGTGGATATTTATACGTCGGTGAGAACTCCGCGTTAGTCGGGGATTCCGCTACTCATGCTTGGGTAGAGTGTATGGTACCTGGCATTGGTTGGACAGGACTTGATCCAACGAATAACGTAGAGGCGTTAGAGCAGCACATTCGAGTGGGGATTGGACGCGATTATCAGGATGTTAGCCCACTGCAAGGCGTATATCGTGGTGGTAAACACACATTAGATGTAAAAGTATCGGTCACTCTCTTAGAGCAAAACTAATAAAAGAGTAGCAGTTGAGTGTCTGCTCCCTTCCTGCTTTACATCCTTCTCCTTTCCATTTCGGGTTTAGAAAGATATAATCGAGAAAGCGGAAACATTCGCCATTGACCTTTTTGGTAGAAGGAGTAAACTTGCAGGAGGGACGCAGGGCTCAAAAGCTTTTCTGCGATCATTGCTTGAACGAGGGATGAAGGATGACTATGGGAATTATCGATAACGTATCACCGTTTTTATCGTTTACTCGCAAAGAGTGGGCGGCGCTTCGAGAGTCGTATCCGATGGAGGTTACACAAGAAGAAGTCGAACGTTTAAAGGGAGTTAACGTTGCACTAAATTTAGATGAAATTGCTGATATATATTTGCCGTTAACACGGCTTTTACACCTGCATGCTATCGCATCGCAGGAGCTTTATCGTAGCCGAAATGTCTTTTTAAAAAAGCAGGAGAAGAAGGTCCCGTATATTATTGGGATTGCGGGAAGCGTTGCAGTTGGTAAAAGTACGTTTGCCCGTGTTTTACATACGCTTATGTCTCGCTGGGATCGTCATCCTCGCGTTGACTTAGTGACGACAGACGGCTTTTTATATCCGAATGCAGAGCTTGAGAAGCGCGGAATTATGAATAAAAAAGGGTTCCCTGAGAGCTATAACGTTCAGGAGCTTTTACGTGTGTTAGCGGAGATTAAGTCTGGCAAATCGGTTGTAGAAGCGCCTGTTTACTCTCACTTAACCTACGATATTATTCCAGGCGAAAAACAAGTTGTGGAGCAGCCTGATATTGTTATTATCGAAGGGATTAATGTGTTGCAACCTCCAAAGCAGCAGGGCGGTGTTTACGTCTCTGACTACTTTGATTTTTCGATTTATGTTGATGCTGCGGAAGAGGATATTTTTACTTGGTACGTGGAACGTTTTAAGTCGTTACGACAGACGGCTTTCCGTAACCCGGAGTCTTATTTTAGGAAGTACGCCGAGCTTACGGACGAAGAAGCGGATGCAACCGCTAAGGACATTTGGCAACGAATCAATCAGCCGAATCTTCGTAATAATATACTACCAACAAGACAGCGCGCTGATTTAATTCTGCGCAAGGGAGATCATCACTTTGTCAGCGAGATTTTAATGCGCAAAATATAGGAGGTATGTGAGATGACGACAAAACCAATTAAAACAACAGAAGCACCAGGAGCAATCGGTCCATATTCACAGGCAATTGATACTGGAGAATTCATTTATACTTCCGGTCAAATCGGTTTAGACCCTGCGACGGGAGAAATGGTAGAAGGTGGAGTAGAAGCACAGGCTCATCGTGTTATGCAAAACGTCGAGGCCGTGTTGAGGGCTGGCGGGGTAGAGATGAGTAACATCGTGAAGACGCTGATCTTTTTACAGGACATCAATGACTTTGCTAAGGTCAATGAGATTTATGCTTCATACTTAAGCGAGCCATACCCAGCTAGAAGTGCTGTTGAGGTAGCGAAGATGCCGAAGGGTGCTTTAGTTGAAGTAGAGGTAATTGCGAAGAAGTAAATAAAGATAAAAGTAAGAATCGCGGTGGAGAGCTGCGGTTCTTTTTTTCATGTTTTGGGAGAGGGAGGTAGGAGAAAGCACAAAGAGGTAGGTAGGAGGCGCAAACGGAGTGCGAGGAGGAACAAACAGGGTAGCAAGAAGTGCAAACGCAGTCCGAGGACGTGCAAAGGGAAGGAGGAAGTGCAAACAGCAACCCAAAAGCCGCAAATAAAATACCCTCTAACTGACCGAGTAGTCAATTAGAGGGTATCCATTTACTTAAAAAATCAAATGTGCAATTAATACGATGATTGGTAACGAAATAATCGTACGTTCTAAGAAGATAATCACTAAGTCAATAAAACGAACAGGAATTTTAGAGCCGAGTAGTACCCCACCGACCTCTGATAGGAAGATAAGCTGAGAAACAGAGAGACAGGCGATAATGAACCTTGTCATCTCACTTTCAATCCCTGACCCTAAAATAGCCGGTAAGAACATATCGGTAAATCCGATTAAAATAGTCGGTGCGGCCTCCGCCGCTTCCGGTACTTGCATGAACTCCAGGATAGGAACGAATGGTGCCCCGATCCAGTTAAAGACTGGCGTAAATTCAGCGACGATAACCCCAATTGTACCGAATGCCATAACAACTGGTGCAACCGCGAGCCACATATCGAGAACGTTTTTACCTCCGTCTTTAAAGAAGCTTGAGACACTTGTATTTTTATCTGCGCGAATTTTTGCTTGGTCAAATCCGTAGCGAACAGTTGCGAATGATTGCCCCTTATATTCTTCAGGAACAGATTCATCTAATTGACCAGTTTGTCCATTCATGTATTCATCCGACTTTAATGATAAAGGTGGAATACGTGGCATGATAAGCGCACAGACAACACCTGCTAAAATGACTGTTCCATAGAACGGAAGAAAATATTCGTTAAGACCCAATTCACTAATAATAACTAAAGAAAATGTAATAGAGACAACAGAGAAAGTTGTACCAATTACAGCAGCTTCACGCTTTGTGTAATAGCCTTGCTCATACTGCTGATTTGTTAAAATAACCCCGACTGTTCCGTCACCTAACCACGAAGTCAATGTATCAACAGAAGATCGACCTGGTAAAGTGAAAAGAGGACGCATGACCTTTGTTAATAGTCCACCGAAAAATTCGAGTAATCCAAAGTTTAATAGTAACGGTAGGAAGAGCGCTGCAAAGAAGAATATAACAAACAGAGTTGGTAATAAACCTTCTAATAGTAGTCCGCCTGTATCCCCGGACCATACAGCTTCTGGACCGATTTGAAATAGTGTCATGACTGCTAATATAACGGCTACTAAACGAACGATAAACCAGAATACATTAACGTCAAATAGTCGTGTGTAGAGCTCGTTATTCATCCAATCGGGACGGAATCCCTTATAGATAAGCGTACCTAGAAAACTAATAATAATGACGATAACTAAAATAGTTGGAAGTGCTCCTGCGATTGCATCCTGAACAAGACCGGCGATAAATGCGATCGGAATCGTGATATCGTCACCAGCCGTAATTGGCATCATGAATAGCCCGATACCTAGTAAGGAGAATAAAAGGAACTTCCAAGCACTGCCTTGATTTTTCATGCTTGTCACCTCTTTGAATTGTATAGTAGTACAATGATTATAATTATTCACGTTTGTTTATCTTAATGTATTTCTATGCATAAATCAACTATTAATATGGATTTTTATTATATTTATATAGAAAGGTATGTAAGGTCATATGCAGTAAAAGTGTTAGCGATTACATTATTCGATGTACAGCTCATAATTACCTTCTTAATTGAAGGATTCGGTCAAATTAATTTGCATAATAGGTGTGCATACTTGCATAAAATGATTTTTGAATACACAGAAGAAAGTAGCCCCTACTCCAAAAGGACAGGGGCTACTAATCATGATTAAGTAAGCTTACGTGCTTTTTCTTCCCGTGCTACTTTTAAGAATCGATTTGTCTCAGACACAACGACACCGGTTAATCCGATGAGTCCAATTAAGTTAGGAATTGCCATCAGACCGTTAAAGACATCGGCAATAGCCCATACAAGGTTTAGCTCGGCAACTGTTCCGAAGAAGACAGCGATAATAAAGGCTGCACGATAAAAAGGAATGGTTGCATCGCTAAATAAGTAGCTAAAACACTTTTCTCCATAATAAGACCAACCTAAGATTGTAGAGAAAGCGAAGAAGGTAATACCAATTGCGACGATGATGCTACCCCAGCCGCCTAAGAAGAACTCAAACGTTTGTGAGGTCAGCGCCGACCCGGTTTCACCACCGATGTAAAGATCACCCATGACGATAACGATACCTGTGATCGAACAGACGATAATCGTGTCGATAAACACCTGCGTCATAGAGATGAGAGCCTGGCGTCCAGGATAATCGGTTTTTGCGGCAGCCGCAGCAATAGGGGCCGACCCGAGACCTGCTTCGTTGGAGAAGACTCCTCGCGCAACACCCCAGCGAATAACAGCACCAATGGCACCACCGGCAACAGCTTGACCAGTGAATGCGTCAGAAAAAATAAGTCCAACAGCTGCTGGTACAAGGTCAAAGTTTAAGAATATAATAATAAGTCCTGCTAATACATAGAATAAAGCCATGAACGGAACGAAGAAGGCTGTTACGCGACCGATCGATTTAATTCCGCCAAAGATAACGAGTCCCGCTAAGACGGTTAATACAAGTCCGGTTACGAAGCCAGGCACGTTAAACGTTTCATCCAAAGCGAGCGCAACGGAGTTGGACTGCACCATGTTACCAATACCGAATGCGGCAAAAGCTCCGAAAAAGGCAAAGAGAACAGCGAGCCACTTCAATTTAAGTCCTCGTTCAATGTAGTACATCGGACCACCAGAGTATTCGCCCTTACTATTTTGAATACGGTATTTAACCGCTAAAATAGCCTCGGCATATTTCGTCGCCATCCCAAGAAGTGCGGTAATCCACATCCAAAAGACAGCACCAGGTCCCCCGAGTACAACGGCAGTTGCAACACCGGCTATGTTACCGGTACCTATCGTGGCCGCTAGTGCGGTGGTCAAAGCTTGGTAGTGAGAGATGTCACCTTTGGATTTCCCATCATCTGGTGTGGGAGTGAAAACAAGCTTTAGCGAGTAAAAGAGTGTTCGGAATTGTAAAAATCCGAGCCGAACCGTTAAGTAAAGTCCCGTTCCTACAATTAAGATAAGCGTTGGTATGCCCCAAACAACGTCGGAGACAGCGCCAACAAAGTCAATCATACGCTCCTGCATGAAATTCCCCCCTAGTGTGATTTTTTGCGTACCACTTATTATATTCATACTTATTGACAGAAATAAATAAATATTTTCAACATTTTGTTATTTATAGGGAGAAACCTTGTTAGATTATCTCCCTGGAAGCTATGGTAGAATGAATGTGGAATGGAAGGGAGCGAATAGCATGATTGTACGCACAGAAGAAGAGCTTGAGGGATTAAAAAAAGCTGGTAAAGCGATTGGTCTCATTCGAGATGAACTTATTGCATTTACAAAGCCAGGAGTTACTACAAAAGAAATTGATGTGCTTGCAGGTAAATTGTTTAAGGAGCACGGAGCTGTATCTGCGCCTAAAGCACACTTCGATTTCCCGGGAAATACATGTATATGTGTGAATACAGAGGTAGCGCACGGAATTCCTGGTAAACAGGTTATTAAAGAAGGAGACTTAGTGAATATTGATGTCTCTGGATCAGTTGGACCATACTTTGCCGACACGGGACGCTCGTTTGTCGTTGGCACGGGGGATAAAAAATTGCATGATCTAGTTGAGGCTACTGATCGTATTTTTGAGGAAAGCCTTGAGTCAATTAAGGTTGGGTCTTCCATTCGTCAAATCGGTCGCAGTGTAGGGCGCCTCGCTCGTAAAGAGGGCTATAAAGTCATTAAAAACCTGACTGGTCACGGTGTCGGTCACTCGCTGCGTGACGAGCCAGAGCATATCTTTAACTATGATGAAAAGCAGAGTAGAGGAATCATGGAAGAAGGCATTGTTTTAGCATTTGAACCGTTTATTTCGACTGGTGCTGAACAAGTTTATGAGCAAAAGGATGGCTGGACGCTATCGACGAAGGATGGGTCATATGTTGCTCAAATTGAGCATACGATTGTCGTTACAAAGGATGGTTTGATTATTACGACTGCTTAAAACGGTAACCCTGCTACTTTAGAGAGCGACACTCTCTGAGGTGGTAGGGTTTTTGTTTTTGGTAAAAGAGTCATTACATATGGGAGGAAGAGTTTCGCGAGGTTTTACCTTATGCCTGAATAAGTAAGGTCAGTAGCAATTCATGCAGTTCGGAGACGATTTTCACGTGATCGATTACATTTCTGGATAATCGGAGCGTGTTTTCGGATAATGGAGGAAGAAAAGCGGATAATTGAAGCGTGATTCCGGATAATTCAAGGAGAAAAGCGGATAATCGGAGCGTGATTCCGGATAATTCAAGGAGAAAAGCGGATAATTGAAAAGTGATTCCGGATAATGTAGGAAGAAAAGCGGATAACCGAGGCCCACTCCCGGTTAAACGCACAACATGTATGATAAAAAAGCTGGGACAAAATAATCGCTTTTGTCCCAGCTCCTTTCTAGTGTCGTTACATGAGCAACTTTATTAAAACGCCCATTCTCCATTACGGAAGATGGCTTCTGTTGTGCCGTCTGCTTTTACACCGTCGATATTCATGTCTGCTGCGCCCATCATGAAGTCTACGTGTGTAATGCTTGTGTTGATACCAGCCGCTTGCAGCTCTGCTTCGGACATAGATGCGCCGTTCTCAATGTTTGTTGGGTATGCGCTACCTAATGCTAAGTGATTCGACGCATTTTCGTCATAAAGTGTGTTGTAGAAAAGGATATTGCTCTGCGAAATTGGAGAGCTGTGCGGTACAAGCGCTACTTCTCCAATACGACGAGCACCTTCGTCTGTATCAAGTAAGTGCTTAAGCGTTTCTTCGCCCTTTTCAGCAGTGAAATCGACAACCTTCCCGTCTTTAAACGTAAGAGTGAAGCCGTCAATTGTGTTACCACCATAGTTAAGTGGCTTTGTGTTTGAGACAGTACCGTTTACACCGTCTGCTTTAGCGGCAGTGAAAACTTCTTCTGTTGGCATGTTCGCAATAAACTGAACGCCATCTTTATTAGGACCGCCACCACCGACCCAAATGTGTGTCTTAGGTAGTTCGATCGTTAAATCTGTTCCTTTTGCTGTATAGTGAAGCTTTTGATATTTTTTCTCCGTAAGCTCGCGCGCTTTTGAACGAAGCACCTCATCATGCTCCTGCCAAGCAGCGATAGGATCCTCTAAATTAATACGAGTCGCTTCAAACATCGCATCCCACAGCTTTTCTATCGCATTATCAGAGTCAGGGAATACTTTATTTGCCCACGCCTCAGAAGGAGTGGAGATGACAAGCCAGCTGACTTTATCTGATTGGATATAGCGGCGGAAGCCGTTCATTGCTTTACCAGAAACCTTGTTAGCAGTAGCAATACGCTTACCGTCAACGCCTGACAGTAGATCAGGATCGGTCGATTTAATCGTCATGAAGGCTGCGCCGTTTTCCGCCATTTCTTCCATTCCAGAAGCCTTCCACATTGGAAATTCTTCGAAAGACTCCATTGGAGCTTCATCATAGCGGATGCGAGTAAGTTTATCGTCGTTCCATTCCACGTGAACCGTTTTAGCACCAACCGCATACGCATGCTTTGCAACGTGACGCACAAAGTCAGCGCTCTCGATAGGGGCATTCACAACAAGTGTTTGACCCTTTTGTACATTGACGCCTACCTTTACAGCTAGCTCTGCATACTTATCTAACTTTTGTTCAAAAGACATATACATTCTCCTCTCAATTTAACAATCCACCTTTTAGTTTAGCAGGAATAAAGAGGCTTGAACACTTAGACGCACGAAATATAACAGGTTTTTCTGACAATAAAAAAGGGTAATGTATAAAGCGCCATTCTCTAAAATAGTGTAATTATGCACAAAGTAGTTGTTAACAACCATTCGCCTCATTACAATAGACATATAGAGCATTTCCAAAATTATGGGTAATTTAACGAAAGGATTGTCCAGCATGAGAGCATTTATAAAGCAACACCGATTCATGTTTCTGTGCCTTGGGATCCTTTGGATAAAAACATTTATCGTGTCGATGGTAACGTTTGAGCTCGCCGTGAATCAGGCGCTTGAAGCGTTTATTTTTATTGTAAATCCATTGGCATTTCTCCTCATCGTATTTAGTCTCGGACTTTTAATGAAGCCGAGCTGGCAGCGGCCATATTACGTTATACTCACCATTGCACTCTCCGCCTTACTTTATGCTAACGCCGTTTATTATAGAGAGTTTTCCGATATTATTACGCTACCAATGCTTGTTATGAGTGGGAACATGGGGGATCTTAGCACAAGTATTTTTGAACTCATTCGCCTTTATGACATTATCTTTTTTATTGATTGTTTTATACTCTTATATTTAATGGTGAAGCGTCCTAAACAGCTTACCGTTGAGCGCGCTCCGCTTAAACGCTCCAAAGCAAAGTATGGGATTATCGTGTCGATCGTGGCAGTTATCTTAGTCGCAGGTCAGACGTACTCCCCGGAGCAACCTGTTCATTCCTTTGACCGTGACTACCTAATAAGGTCACTCGGAATCTACAACTTTTATTTCTACGACGCCTATCTACAACTAGCTACAAATTCACAAACCGCATTTGCCGAGCGTGATGATCTCACAGCGATAAAAGAGCACCTGGAGAGGTTCCAAGTGGAGCCTAATCAGGATTTGACTGGCGTTGCGGAGGGCAAAAATATCGTTTATATCTCCTTAGAGTCTGTCGAAGAATTTGTGATAGATAAAGAAATAAACGGTCAGGAAGTGACTCCATTCCTCAATGAGTTAAAACGTTCTAGCTTTTATTTTAGTAATATTTACGACCAGGCAGGTCAAGGTAAAACGTCCGATACAGAGTTTATGATGGCTAACTCGCTTTATCCATTAGGTCGAGGCGCTGTCTTTCACACAAATGCAGCTACCAATCAGCTCATGCCATTTCAGAGTGAACTCCAGGAGCTTGGCTATTTTACAACGTCGTTCCATGCTAATACAGATACCTTCTATAATCGTAACGAGGTCTATCCTAATTTAGGATATGATTCATGGCATGATACGGAGTCCTTTACTATTTCAGACGAGAATTCGGTTGGATGGGGAATGAAGGATATTCCATTCTTTGAGCAGTCGATGGACTATATAAAAGAGCTACCTCAACCATTTTACGCATCCTTTTTAACATTAACGAACCACTTCCCGTATGAGCTTGATCCAGAGGACTATTTTATGGATCCTCCTGAGACAGATAGTGATATCGTCAATCGGTATTTCCCAGCAGTGAGATATACAGATGAGGCTGTTAAAGTCTTATTTGATGAAATGAAGGAAGCTGGGCTATATGAAGATACTGTTTTTGTCTTATACGGAGACCACTATGGTATTGCGGCTAGTCACTATGATCAGCTAGAGCAAGTGTTAGGCTATGAGATTGATGATTATGAAGCTTTAAAGCTCGATACAGTTCCATTATTTATTCACATTCCAGGTATGGAAGAGGAAGCGGAAATATCCGATACGGTTGGTGGACTAGTTGATGTCATGCCAACGATGCTGAATCTTTTAGGAATGTCCCGCGATGAGCATGTTATGTTTGGGCACGATCTTCTTGCCGAAGAGCGAGATGACTTTGTCGTTTTACGTAACGGCAATATTGTGACAAATGAACTCGTGTATACAAGAGAGTTTTGCTATAGGGACTCTGATAAACAAGAGCTCCCACTTGACCGTTGCTTTGATATTGCAGAGCGAGGCACAGCAGAGCTTAACTATTCAGACGAGATTATATATGGAGATTTACTTCGCTTCTTTCGTGGAGATGAAGGATAAGGCCACTGGCAAACTGTCAGTGGTTTTTCTTATTTAAAGACAGATTAGATGTGTGATGGCGTAGACAGTATAAACTTTTTCAAAAAAAGAAATATCTTTAATATTAACGAAAAACGCTGCCGTATCAACGTTTTAAACAGTAGACAAATACTCTTTAAATTAATAAAAATAAAAAAAGTGATCCGTTTTGATCTACTCCTCGTTTACTTATGTGAAGAACAAAAACAAAGGAGTGTTAAAATATGAAAAAAGTAACGAAACGAATTATTGCACCAGTATTAGCGACATCACTACTATTACCTACAGTTGCAGGAGCAGCGCATGAAGCACCATCAGCTTCAACTCCGGCAGGAGATTTACGAGCAACATTAGATGAACTTTTATCTGAACACTTCGTATTAGCAGTAACATCCATGATGAAGCAATATGATGAAGCGCCAGACGCCATGCAGGTAACGGACGCTCTTGACCAAAACGCAGCAGATATGACTCCAGCAATCGCTTCTATCTACGGCGATGAAGGTGCAGCTGAATTTGAGCGAATTTTCAGAGGACATAATGATTATACAGACGACTTCGTCACAGCGGCACTAAATGATGACGATGCATTAAGAGAAGAAGCGTTAATGGAAGTAGATGAATTCGTCGATGAGTTTTCTACATTCTTAGATGCAGCAACTGAAGGTAACCTACCTAAGGAGACTGCAGCATCTGTACTAGCATTACACGAAGAGCAAGTACTTGGCACATTTGACGCATATGTTGCTGGTGACTACGAGCAAAGCTGGACAACATTCCGTGAAGGCTTCGACCTCATGTATGATATCTCTGGAGCGCTATCTGTCGCAATCACAACTCAAATGCCTGACGCATTCGAAAATACAGCAGCAGATACACCAGCTGTAGGTCTACGCTCTACATTAAACCAACTTGCTTCTGAGCACTTTGCATTAGCTTCACTTGGTTTACAAAAAGGCTTTGAAGAAGCTCCGGATTACGATTTCGTAACATGGGCTGAAGATATGAACACAGCGGACTTTACAGCTGCTATCGCATCTATCTATGGTGACGAAGGTGCTGCTCAGTTCGAAACTCTATGGACACAAAACCACATCGTGGCGGAAGCTGACCTTGTTTCTGCATTAGTAGCTGGTGACGATGCAGCGAGAGAAGAAGCACAAGATCGCCTATTAAACGAATTTGCTCCTGAGTTTGGTGCATTCCTTGGAGCTGCTACAGAAGAGAATCTTCCAACAGAAGCAGCAATTGAATCTGTACAAATTCACGAACAACAAAAGCAAGATACTATTAACGCATATGTAGCTGGTGACTTTGACGCAGCGTGGGATAACTTCCGCGAAGGATACTCGTTCATGTTTGGTGTAGGTGAAGCTCTAGGTGGAGCGATTGTTGCTCAATTCCCAGACAACTTTGCTGAAGGTGACATGCCTGAAGAAATGCCTCGTACTGGTCTAGGTGGATCACAGTCTAACGACCTAACAATGCTATATGTTGGACTTGGTACAATCCTAGCAGCTGGTGGCGTATTCTTCCTACGTCGCAAGACTTCTAACGAAGCATAATTTCTGATAACTAAAGAGGTTGTCCACATGTGGACAGCCTTTATACATAATAAAAAGGGTAGGTGAGAACGTATGAGAGCAGTGGGGATAACGTTGTTGATAAGTGGACTTGCATTGTTTTTAGTAGCGGGGTATCAATCAACTGGTGCATCCTTCTTCAATGTTTCTGAGCTAGAGCTTGTGCAGGAAGATGAGGTAAATGAGGCTGCTGAGGAAGTGGGCGGAGACTCTGACCCTGGTTTGACGCCGGAGGTAGAAGAGGAGGTCGTCACTGCTCCAAGCGATCTCCCGTTAGATGAAGAATTTGTTATTGCAGATCGACATAGAGAAGTAGTGGAAGAGACTGTTGATGGCACCGATTATGTCATCGAAGAGCCAACTCGTATTCAAATTCCGAGCATTGGCGTTGATGCACCAATCTCAAACGTTGGTATTTTAGAAAATGGAGAAATGGGCGTTCCAGAAGCAATGGATGAAGTTGGTTGGTTTGAGCCTGGATTTAGTCCAGGAGAACAAGGTAATTCTGTCCTTGCAGGACACGTCGACAGCCGCACAGGTCCCGCAGTATTCTTTGATTTAGAGCAGCTTGTAGAAGGTGACGAAATCACGGTAATTGGTGATGAGGGACAAGAGCTCGTGTTTGAAGTAGTTGGCAAGCAAACGTATCCTTATGATAATGCACCGATTCAAACAATCTTTGGTCCATCTGATGGCCGAAACTTAAATTTAATTACGTGTACAGGAACATTTAATAGAGATGCACGCACACACGAGGATCGTCTAGTAGTCTTTACACAGCTGAAGGATGGTCCGGATGATACACAAGAGCCATCAGATCGAATTGCGCAACCATCTAACGTAACCGTTCAAGGTGGTATGATCTCCTGGCACGCAGTAAGAGACGATTCTGTCATTGGGTACCGCGTTTATCGTAAGGACGGGAACGGATGGATCCATATTGAGAGTCGTTCCGCACATGAACGTAAAAGCATTTATGATGAAGAGTCAGCAAGTAATGTGTACGCTGTGACGGCTGTCGACGTTAACGGTATTGAGTCAAGACGTTCAGCGCCGAGCCTCGGTTAGGTAACCGTGTAAGTTTAGGGGAGAGAGCCTGAAAGGCTTATGATATAAATAGGTAATAAGCAAGGATCACCATTATAGGTGGTTCTTGTTTTTTTGTTGACTGATTATAGACAGGCTGTCCTGTTAAAAATGAGAAAAATACTTGTTCTACCAAAAACAGGTTTAGCATATACATAAATTAGGGTATACGTATATATTCCATTATGAGAAAGAGGTGTAGGTGATGATTACAACAAATCCGTTTTTTGGTCGCTATTTTAGGTATGTTTTAGCTATTTTATCTCTCGGAGTGTTAATCCCTAGTTATCTGTGGCCAGTAAACGCTGCGCTTGGTGTCGCAAGTATTGTCACTGCTCTTGCAGTAACAGTAGGACTAGATGCGCTCATCTACTTCTACGTTCGTAGCAAAGCAGAGTCATTAACTAGCGAAAAAATTGAGGCGATGATTCCAGTTATGAAGGTACAAGGAGAAACTTCCGGCTACCTTGTAACAACGGAGAACTACATTACATTTGTCTCCGTGTTTAAACGTTGTACATTCCAGTTTAAGTGGGAAGAGCTACACAACTACGAGCTGTCAGGACAGCAATTAGAATTATCGATCGTGCAAACGCATCAAAAACGACACGATACTTTTTATGTTGCTTCCCCTGAAAAAACGCGTGAACTATTGGTAGAAAGACAGGTTGCATCTGTAGTTTCGATGCCGTGAAGCCATTCGCACAAGTAAAACCGCGCAAGTTGAAACCAATCACATAACCGAAGTGGCTAACCGTCCAGTTCATCCATCTAGTAGCGCCATTCACCCAAAAAAAGAGGCTGCGGAGAATCATTACTCCGCAGCCTCTTTTTTCTATTTATCCTCAATCGTATACGTCCAAAAACGCTCGTTACTGAGCTGTTCTGCCAATGTATCGTCAAGTTTCTCGACACGATTTTTAATTTGCTCCATTAAGCCAGCTGTTTGTGATGCGTGAGCAGCGATGACTTCCATTTTACGATCGCTGTAATCGCGAACATCGCGAACAACGTCTGCTTCTCCGATCGCTTCTTCGCTACCGTTAGCAAATGCGATAGCGTGAATAGTTGGTCGATCCTCAGGATTCATGCGGCGGACTGCTTCAATCACGCACGCGCCAGTTGCGTCATGATCGGGGTGTACCGCGTAGCCAGGGTAAAACGTGATGACAAGAGATGGCTTTAGCTCGTTAATGACATCGCCTATTCGATCAGCAAGGGCATCTTGATCGGCAAACTCTACTGTTTTATCGCGCATGCCAAATCGGCGTAGATCTGTGATACCTAGTAATCGACAGGCTTCATCCAATTCTTCACGTCTAATTAAAGGGAGAGACTCACGAGTTGCCATGACAGGTCTACCCATGTTACGCCCCATTTCTCCAAGTGTTAAACATACGTACGTGACAGGTGTTCCGTTGTCTGTGTGCTTCATAATTGTTCCCGCTACACCGAATGCTTCATCATCCGGATGAGGGAACACGACTAATACGTGACTTTCTTCCATCGTGATACCTCCTCCAGTTATTTTGTGAACGGCTCGCGGCTTAGTTCTAACGCAATGGCAAGTCTGCCGTCTGCGTCATGACCTGCAAATAAATAGCGGCCTTCCTTGTCTACTTCAAAGTCTGTTAAGCCTTCTCCGTATAACCAGCCTAGCTCTGTCTCGAATCCGATGCGATACGGTCCGGCGCCAGCGATTTTACCGTGTAGGAACGTAAGCTTTACGTTACGGATGAATGCGCCGGCTGAGAAAAAGGACTCGTTTACGTGACTTGCATATGCGCCATTCGTTGTTTCTAAATGGATGTAAAGGGGCGTGCCAGCAAGCTCGTCTAATAGCTCCTGAACGCGCGTTTTATCAATTGCCTCCATGGGACCTCCTTAACGCAGGCTTTGTGGCTGAAGGAGCTCCTGCTTTAGCTCGGCAGCAAGCTGCTTCATACCAAATAGTTGTGCCTGCTCCTCTGCTTGAGGATTATAATTCGTGTTTGTATTCACATCATACGTGAATGAGACGCCATTTGCATCTGTTATGTGCTCAATTCCTGCAAATGCGATATTATTCGCTTGTAAAAAGTTCTCGTACTTTTTAATCATAGGACTAGTGAAGTCTGAGATAATTTCAAATTTTGCTTTTGGTGTCGATCCGTCCGTTGGGCAAAATTGATCGCTGATTTGGCAGGCATCTGCTGGGCAGAGCTCAAAGCCCTCGGATGTATCGACGCGTACCGCGTACATAAACTTTCCACCAATAAATTCGCAGCGAGTGATCGTCTGGTCTGGAGCTGCGATGTATTCCTGTAAGAGCATAATTCCATCCACAGACGGTTCGATTTCTTTTTGATCTAGTGCGCGCTTTAACGCATCTACAGAATCAAAGCGATGAACGCCTAACCCTTTTCCAGCTCGATTGTGCTTCGTAATGAACGGAGTCGGCATTTTTTCGGCAGCTGCGAGCAACTCCTCTTCGCCGACTGCTGCGATCGTTCTAGGGACTTTAATATCAAACTGCTTGAGCGCCTGATACTGTGCTACTTTACTCACTTCTAATTGGAGTGCTCGCGTACCATTTAATACGCGACGGTTGTTGCTTTCGAGCCATTCGATTGTCGCTGCAGTAAGCTCAGGTGCATAGCGATGTCCCCGAGAGTGAGAGGATGCGCTCATGCGATTATAAAAAACGCCCTCTGGTGGTGCTTCGTCGAGTGGTACTACACCTCGGTCCAAATGCCAATCCTCGTGCGGAACGCCCTGTTCCTCTAATGCCGCTTTAAGCGGTGCTGTCCATTCGTCGTTCTCGTGAATAATATATAATTTGCTCATTAAAATTCATCCCTTCGCGTGCTTTTATATGAAACTATTGTAAAGCAACCGGTTCCAATAATTCAACTATTCCGACCTAATTAGTCAAATATAAATATAGTCCAAATATAGGGTTGTTTACATAGTAAAAATGTCGCATAATAGTATACATAATATGGGGTTTAAAAATGAAGGAGGATGGGTATGAATCAGTCGATAAGAGGGAAATTAGTCACGTTTGCAGGGGTACTTATCATCACTACGATGATCATCACATCTGCCATCATTTACTTTCAGCTAAGTGAAGGCATTGAGAGCTCTGTAAGTGAAAACGCGACAGCAACAGTCAACGACGTGGAGCGCTTTATTCAAGAGTACTTAGATAAATATTCGCTATCAGCCGAGCTTTTGGCAGAGGACGAGCGCACGCTTACATACTTAACGGGCACACCAGCCGAAGCCGATGAGGCTTGGGCAGAACTAGTTGCCACACATGATACGTTTATGGCGAGAGAGGAAGGCACGCAGCTCATGTATGTCGCCTCCGCGCAAGGAGTTCTAGAGAGCACACCGATCATCGATCTCCCAGCGGACTTTGATCCGCGCACGAGACCGTGGTACGAAGAAGCAGCGGCATCACCAGACGGGGTCATTTGGACGGATCCATATATCGATGTGGATACAAACGAGCTCATTATCACAGTCGCCAAAGCTATCACAGACGGCGGCACGCTTTTAGGCGTTCAAGCCATCGATCTCTCTTTAGAAAATATGGTAAGACCGCTCCAAGAATCAAACGTTGGCTACAACGGTGACTTAGCATTAATTGATCAAAACGGTGTGTTCATCGCGCACACAGATGAATCATTAGTTGGTGGAGAAATTAACGAAAGCTCGTTTCTATCAGAAATTGTAGGGGCAGAGGGAGCCAGTAACGTACAATCAGCACAGCGAACTGCTTACTATAACGAGGTTTCTGGATTTGGGTGGAAGGTTGCTTCTATTTATGACAATAGTGATCTATACAGTGAACTATCTACTACTCGAAATACGTTCCTAATAGTCGGAATAGTTGCGATATTAGCTGCGATTGTTGCCTCTTATTTTGCAGCAGGTAAATTAGCACGTCCAATTTCATTAGTGAATAATCACGTAAAACGTATGGCGGATGGAGACTTCTCTCAGACACTTAATGTAAAAGGGAAAGACGAAATTAGCCAACTAGGGACATCGGTTAATGAGATGACGGTTGCTTTGCGCGGCTTACTGGAATCGATCACACTTTCTGTAAATGATTCTCGCGCAATGGCTGAAGAGCTAAGTGCAATCTCGGAAGAAACGGTTGCGACAAGCGAAGACATGGCGACGGCCGTTAATGATGTAGCAGAGGGTGCCGCAACGCAGGCAGAAGACATTGACGATGTTAACCGTGAAGTGTTGCTACTTGCGGAGCAGGTGGATCAGGCTCACGAGCAGACGTCTCATATGAATGAACTCTCTAATCAAATGAAGCTTGCTAACGTCGAGGGGCAGGATCGAATTACGGTGCTCGAACAACGTACGCAACAAACTTCTGATATTTTCGTACAGGTGGATAAGGCCATTACGGGCTTAACGTCGAAAGTAGCGGAGATCGGAACAGTCGTAAAAACGATCTCTGAATTTGCGGATCAGACGAATTTACTAGCGTTGAACGCAAGCATTGAAGCTGCTCGCGCCGGAGAGCATGGGAAAGGCTTTGCGGTAGTAGCGGATGAGGTAAGAAAGCTTGCTGAGCAGTCTATGCGCGCGACGGACCGCATCCATGAAACGTTGACGGAAGTGACAAAAGAAACGAAGCACGTAGCAACGACGATGACTGCAGCGAATACGATGCGTGAAGAACAGCGCAAAGCTGTAGTCGATACGCATGAAACATTTGGAACGATCGTCACGTCAATCGACGCACTCACGACTGCATTAGACGCGCTGACAAGGCAGCTTGCGAGTGTCACAGAGAAAAAAGAAGCGATTGCGACAACGATCACGCGCGTTGCCGAAGTATCCGAAAACGCAGCAGCAACCGCAGAAGAAGTGTCCGCATCAGCGTCTGAACAAACACGTGCAGTAGAAGCCGTGGGCAAAACATCCGAACAACTAAATGATCTAAGTGCCGCGCTACAAGAGAAAACAGAGCGGTTTAAGCTTTAAATAGTGAGTGAGCCCCTGCCCCTTTAGTTGAGGCGGGGGTTTTGTTCGTGTGAAAACGGGGGTGAATCGCGCAAGTTGAGGAGCGAATCGCGCAACATGAAAAAAACCGCGCAAATTGAAGGCGGAACTGCGCAAGTTGGAGGGTTGATCGCGCGAAACCAGGGTGGTATCGCGCAATCACTCCATTCATAGCGTACTTGTTAAAATTACGTGACAAGGTGCACATGCTTGCTTCATGCCGGCGCGCCAATGTGTTAAAGTAGAGGATAAGAAAAATGTGAGTAGGAAGGTAGGAATCATGATGACAAAAGGTATTATTAGCTTAGGAGAAGCATTAATAGATTTTATTCCACTAGATGATAACAACGAGACATTCCAAAAGAGTCCAGGTGGCGCACCAGCTAATGTAGCTGTAGGCCTCGCACGACTAGGTGCAAAAAGTACCTTCTTAGGGAAAGTTGGAGACGACGTTTTAGGTCGCTTCTTAAAAGAGACGCTTGATTCGTATGACGTCGATACAAGCTCCATGCTGTTCACAAAAGAAACGCGCACGGGCGTCGTTTTTGTGACACTTGGCGATGGTGGCGAACGAAGTTTCGAATTTTACATTGATCCAAGTGCGGACCGGTTCTTAGAGGAAGCGGAGATTGACGAGAAGCTTTTTGATGATCATAACCTGCTTCACTTTGGCTCCATTAGCTTGATTAGCGAGCCATCTAAATCTGCGACTAAAAAAGCGGTCAAGCTAGCGCAGGATAAAGGGCTACTTGTATCATATGATCCAAACCTTCGTCTTGGTCTTTGGGAAAACGAGGAGACAGCGCGCGAAGAAATTATTAGCATGCTCTCTGAAGCAGACGTGCTCAAAATTTCAGAAGAAGAGCTAGAATTTATTACGGATGAAACGGATATTGAAGCTGGGGTAAAAGCACTTGATTCTTACAACATCCCTGTTATATTTATTACGCTCGGGGCAGAGGGAAGCTATATTTTCCTCCAAAATAAGGAGACGGTAAGGGCTTCGGCAATGAAGGTGAATGCGGTTGATACAACAGGCGCTGGTGATGCGTTTGTGTCGGGTATCCTCTATAAGCTCCACCTATTAGAAAAGCCATTAACGGAGCTTACTCCTGAGGAAGTGAAGGAAATGGCGCGATTTGCATCGGTATCGGGAGGACTTGCAGCCTCGACGAAGGGTGCGATGACGGCTTTACCAACACTTACAGAGGTAGAGCGACGGTTGAATGAGCAGGGAGGCGAAAGTGTATGAGTATGACGGATAAAGAGCGAGAGCTCCACGAATTAGCCTACGCAGAAGTGAAGAAGCATAAAGAAACAGTCGATGCAGATCCGTATAGGCAAGCCTTTCATATTATGCCTCCTGTAGGTCTAGTAAATGATCCGAACGGATTTGTGCAGTGGAATGGCACGTATCATATGTTTTATCAATGGAATCCGTTCGCGCCTAACCACAGCCATAAGTTTTGGGGTCACGTGACGTCGGATGACCTTGTGAATTGGAAAGAGCAGCCGATTGCGATTGCTCCAAGTGACTGGTTTGATAAAAACGGATGCTACTCAGGTAGCGGAATTGACGTTGATGGCAAGCTCACGCTGATGTATACAGGGAACGTGAAGGACGAGGACGGCAATCGCGAATCTTATCAGTGTCTCGCTGTCTCTGAGGACGGCGTTCACTTCGAAAAGCTCGGTCCAGTTGTTGATCAACTGCCTGAAGGCTACACGGCGCATTTCCGTGACCCAAAGGTTTGGAAGGAGAACGGGCGCTACTATTTCGTTATTGGCGCGCAAACAGAGGATTTAACAGGTCGAGTACTTTTATACTCCTCTGATGATATGAAAAACTGGGAGCTGCACGGTCCAATTGCAGGCTCAAACGTTGGAACGTTGCGTGAGTTTGGCTACATGTGGGAATGTCCTGACGTGTTTCGTTTAGATGGGACGGACGTTCTCGTTGTTTCTCCTCAAGGTTTAGAAGCTGAAGGTTTGCGCTTCCATAACGTGTATCAGGCGGGATATTTCCTGGGAAATCTTGATTTAGATAAAGCGTCGTTTGAGCACGGAGAATTTGATGAGCTCGATCGCGGCTTTGAATTTTACGCGCCACAAACCACTGTTGATGAGAGTGGTCGACGCATTTTAGTAGGCTGGATGGGTGTGCCGGACCAAGAGGAAGAGTATCAGCCGACAGTGGAGAAGGGCTGGATTCACTGTTTAACAGTACCTCGTGTGTTAACGGTTGAGGATGGTCTTTTGAAGCAACGCCCTGTTGCTGAGCTCTCTAAGCTCCGCGGAGAAGCAACGCATGCTGTCGTGTCACTGCAGGACGAGATGCAGGAGCTTGTGCCTTCTAAAGCACGCGCGCAGGAGCTTTTGCTTACTGACTTAGAGCAGGCGGAATGGGAGATCGATGTCTTTGGTGCTGCGACGATTTCATATGACAAGGCAACAAACTTATTATCCTTCGAGCGTCCTAATGGCAAAACTGGTGACGCAGAACGTCGTCAGGTGAAAGTAGACCGCTTGTCAGAGCTACGGGTATTTATAGACCGTTCTTCTTTAGAGCTGTTTGTAAATGACGGAGAGTATGTGTTGACAGGACGAATCTTCCCTGGCGAATCAGAAAGCGGACTTCGTGTGCGCGGGGAATCTGTTAACGAGTTCGCCGTAACGGCGTGGGATTTTGAATAAGTAGTGGAATTTGAGACAGGAGCTGACGTGTGGACGTTGGCTTCTGTTTTTTTGTGGGTGGCGGAGGTTGACTGATGCAGGTGAGTTCTTCGGTGAGGTGCTAACGAAAGGCGAAGTGATGCAAACGCACCTGCATGTGACGCAAATCCAAATTAATTTACTCCATAATAAAAAGCCCGTCACATATAGGTGAAGGACTTCAAAGAAGCGTGTTTAGCGACTTAATGCTTTTGAGATAGATTCTTTAATACGGGCTTCGTCGAATGGCTTGACGATAAAATCGATTGCGCCTTTTTGAATAGCATCTACTACCATGTTCTGTTGGCCCATAGCGGAGCACATAACTACTTTTGCTTGAGGGTCAATTTGCTTAATTTTTTCTAATGCTTCGATCCCGTTCATTTCTGGCATGGTGATGTCCATTGTTACGAGGTCTGGTCGGTGTTCTGCATAAAGGTCAACTGCTTCTTGTCCGTTCGCCGCTTCACCAACAACCTCAAAGCCAGCATCTGTAACCATTTTCTTCAGCGTCATGCGCATAAATGCCGCATCATCTGTAATCAGCAACTTTGCCATGTTCATCCTCCTAGTTAAATACCTTATTTATAGTTAAAATGATTCATATAAAAACTTTGCTACATACAACCTAAAGTCCTTCTTAGTATGCCATAAAACTGCGGAGTTAAAAAGAGGGAATTTCAAAATAGTGATACTCAATATACGAATATATAACATAAACCTATATTTATCAAGGTATAATCAAGTTATATTACGTATATGCCCTGTTTGCACATATATAAACATACAGAGTCTTAATACCTAAGACTAAGCGAGAAAAATGATTAGTGTCGTCAAAGGGTGTCTAACGATGTATAATAGGCTCGATTACGTCACTATAAACGAGGTGGCTGTAAATATCTAGTTTGTCTTCCTCCCTTTTTTGGGAATATATCTACGCAAATTAAACTGACAGGATGGGCGTGATCATCATGAAGCAGGCTTTTGATAATGATTGGCAGGAACAGCTTGGGCCAGAGCTCGATAAACCCTATTTTCATAAACTGAGAGAGTTTTTAAAGGAAGAATATAAGCATCATCGAATTTATCCGCCGAAGGATGAGGTAATGAGCGCGTTCCACACCACATCTTATTCAGATACAAAGGTCGTTATATTGGGGCAGGATCCGTATCATGGGTTTGGGCAGGCACATGGTCTAAGCTTTTCGGTCAGACCTGGCGTGACATTGCCTCCTTCCTTGCGCAACATATATAAAGAACTGCACAATGATTTGGGGCTACCTATTCCAGAGCACGGCTACTTACAGTCTTGGGCAAAGCAAGGGGTGCTTTTACTAAATACCGTCCTGACTGTACGAGAAGGGACTCCGCAGTCTCATCAAGGACAGGGCTGGGAGGAGTTTACGAATCAAGCAATCGACCAATTAAATAAGCGAGATCGTCCGGTCATCTTTTTACTTTGGGGAAAGCATGCGCAGGGCAAAAAAGAACGTATAGATACAGAAAAACATCGAATCTTAGAGTCTCCTCACCCTAGCCCGTTTTCGGCAACGAGAGGGTTCTTTGGGAGTCGTCCTTTTTCTAAGATCAATGATATATTAGTAGAATGGCAGGAAGAGCCAATAGACTGGGAATTGCCAGTGCAGGCTCCAAAACAGGAGGAAGCAGAATGAACCTACAGTCAACGATTACGTTAAATAATGGGGTAGAGATGCCACGATTTGGGCTCGGAGTATATAAGGTGGAGTCCGGTAATGAAGTAGAACATGCAGTAAAAGAAGCGCTTAACGTTGGTTATACGCACATTGATACGGCGGCGTTTTACGACAACGAAAAAGGCGTAGGTCGTATGATCAAAGAAGCCAATAAAGAGATTTTCGTGACGACGAAGGTGTGGAATGATGATCAAGGCTACGATGCCACTCTACGAGCGTTTGAAAAAAGTCAGAAGAATTTAGGGGTTGATGTGATTGACCTCTATCTCATCCACTGGCCAGTGAAGGGGAAGTTTGTGGATACGTGGAAAGCAATGGAGAAGCTTTATGAAGAGGGACAGGTGCGTGCAATCGGAGTTAGTAATTTTTTAGAGCGAGAATTAGACGAGCTTGCACAGCATTCTTCGACGATACCTGCTGTCAACCAAGTAGAGTACCATCCGTGGCTCCAGCAACATTCTCTTTATGATTACTGTAAGCATCAAGGGATCCAGTTAGAAGCATGGAGTCCACTAACTCGTGGTCGCAAATTAGATGATGAGACACTTCTTGAGATTGCGAAAAAACATAACAAATCAGCAGCACAAATTATATTGCGATGGAATGTCCAAAAGGATGTTATCACCATTCCAAAATCGGTCACTCCAGAACGAATTAAAGAGAATGCAAACATTTTTGATTTTGAGTTAGATGCAGATGATATGGTGACGTTAGCGACACTTGATGAAGGGTTACGATTTGGAAGTCACCCTAAGAAATTTTCGGAATAAGGAGGCGTAATAATGACGAAAACAATTGGATTTATCGGTACAGGAGTAATGGGCGCGAGTATGGCCAAGCACTTGTTACATGCAGGCTATGAGGTGAACGTGTATACGCGAACGAAATCTCGTGCAGATGCTGTGCTTGAAGCAGGGGGCAAATGGTATGAAGATGTGAAGGGCGTTGCTCAAAACTCAGACGTTATCATTACGATCGTTGGGTACCCTCAGGACGTTGAGGAGGTCTATCTTGGAGAGAGCGGAATCTTAGCGCACGCAAAGGAAGGTAGCTTTACGGTAGATATGACAACGTCCAAGCCATCTTTAGCGAAGGAGATTTTTGAAGCAGCAAGAGAGCGAAACATCCACGCGTTAGATGCGCCAGTTAGTGGCGGTGACGTGGGTGCGCGCGAGGCAAAGCTAGCCATTATGATTGGTGGCGAAGAAGAAGCGGTAGAGGAACTGCGTCCGATTTTTGAGGTGCTTGGTCAAAACGTTCAGCATTTAGGTGCTGCGGGTCTCGGTCAATATACAAAAATGGCCAATCAGATCGCGATTGCAAGCACGATGGTAGGTGTGAGTGAGTCACTTGCGTACGCCAAAAAAGCGGGACTTGACCCTGAGCAAGTGATTGCAACGATTTCGACAGGAGCGGCCGGTAGCTTCTCCTTATCTAACTTAGCACCACGTATGCTTAAAGGTGATTTTGCACCAGGGTTTTACATTAAGCATTTCATTAAGGACATGGGAATTGCGATTGAGTCTGCTGAAGAAATGGGACTTGATTTGCCAGGACTTAAGCAGGCAAAGGGGCTATATGATCAGCTGGCAACAAATGGTGAGGCCGACTCTGGCACACAGGCTTTGATTAAATACTATCTACAATAGGAGTTGACCAAAGGAAGGGATACATACTAGATAGCACCATAGCTGACAAATGCTTTCTGTAGAAAAATGTCGAAAATGCACTATTAATGTATGATTTCGTCTATAATAGTGGCATAGACTAAACAGAGGGGAATTTATGTGTATGTTTAATACATTGAGGTCTAAGCTATTTACCTTCACTATTTTAATTACATTCCTTCCGATGGTCATTATTGGCATTGTAAGCTATATGACGCAAAAGCAGGATCTAACGAATCAAGCTGAGCGATCTCTCCTTGCGCAAAGTGCGCAAATGAACACAGAGATCACCCGGTTTATTTCTGATCGGTTTAATGATGCTGCCTTTCTTGCGCAAAATCCTGTTGTGCAGGATTCAACAAGTACTACTCTAGAACTTCGCGAGCAACTAGCGCAGTTTTTAAGCGTCTACACGATTTATACAGAGGTTCTGTTGGTGGATCCGAATGGAACCGTTACATTAGATATTTTTAACGATTTAGAAGGAGAGAACTTAGCTGATCGCGAGTGGTTTTCAAGTGTATCAAATGGAAATATATATATGACAGACGTGTATCACTCCACATTAGTCGATGCGCCTGTACTTTTACTAGCAGCACCAGTTTACGACGAAAGCGGAGAGCTTGCTCGAATGGTCGTACCAGCATTTGACTTAACTTCATTAAATACGATTGTAGAAGAGTTTGGTGGTGCAGCAGATTCTACATGGGAAGGCTATACCTTTATCGTAAATGGAGAAGGAGACATCATCTCACATCCAGAAACGAGTCGTATTTTAACAGAAAACTATTTTGATGAAACAGGACGAAGTAATAATGAGTTAGAGTCTAATGCTCTGTATAACGAGGTGGCTCGAGTAAATGGAGAGGTTCAGGCAATTTCACAAGTAGAGCCATTCCCTGGCTTTGATCACGACTGGTTTGTTGCTGTGACTGTTGATGAGGAAGATCTTTATGCACCTCTTGATGGACTGCTGATTCGCTACTTAATCATTTACACAACCGTATTTCTTGTCATAACCTTTGCCGTATACAGGTTGGCAGATTATCTCGTGAAGCCTGTGAGTCAGCTAGTGGCAACCGCACAGGGCTTTGCGATAGGTGAGCAAGCTGAGCGGAAATACGTGGATTCGTATGATGAGATTAATCACTTAAACCATGCATTCGATGATATGGCAACAAAATTGCACGAGCGAGAGCAAATGCACAAAAAGTCCACGACCATTATTGAGACAACCGATAACGGCGTCTTTGCTGTTAATCAGACAACTGGCGCCATCACGCTTTGGAATCGCACGTGCCGAGAGTTGTTTGGATCAGACAAAGAGGCGATTACGTTGCACCAGACCAAGGAATCCTCTGATGCATTTAGGCATTTTATTGAGACAGATGATCTCGAGACAACGATTATGCAGGCCACAGAACGTACTAAGCTTGAGATCGACTGGCTTTACGGTGGCGAGACAAAAACATTCGTTGCCATGGTCAGACCGCTTCCGGGCGAAGAGGGCGACCGTGATTCCGATGAAGTACTTATTATCTTCTATGATCTGACAGAAAAGCGGAAGATGGAAGTGGAGCTACTTCGGTCAGAAAAGCTCAAAATTGTTGGCGAAATGTCAGCAGGCTTTGCGCATGAAATCCGTAACCCATTAACTACAATCCGAGGATTTATCCAGCTTGCGCATGAGAGTAAATCAAAGATTAATGAGGATTACTATGGTCTTGTGCTAGAAGAGATCAATAGAGTCAACAAAATCATTCATGAGCTTTTAAATATTTCAAATCCAAAGCCACTTGAAGAAAAAACGGACGTTAACATCAACTGTGTCTTAGAAGATGTTATTGCGCTTCAGGAATCGAATATGCGCTCCCACTATATTGCTTGGGAACTGCTTTTAGATCCATCGAAGCCTACGCTTACAGCAGACGTTAATAAGCTCAAGCAGGTGTTGGTCAACTTCGTACAAAATGCGATAGAAGCTATGACTGATGGCGGATCACTTACGATAAGATCTAGTACAGAAGAAGACCGACTCGCAATTGCAATCGAAGATACAGGAATTGGCATGTCAAAAGAGACAATCGAAAAACTTGCCACACCGTTCTTCACAACGAAAGCAACAGGAACAGGACTTGGACTTACGATGAGCTATCGTATTGTAGAGGAAATGGGCGGTACAATCCGTGTCGATTCCGTAGAGGGTGAAGGAACAACTTTCGTACTTGTTCTGCCAATGCACTAAAAACCTGTAGGAATAGAGAAGTAAAAAGAGGAAAAAAGCAGCCTATCACGAAGTATGTGAATGGGCTGCTTTTTTCGTGTAACGGAAGAAGCTAGTGAGGAACTCTTTTGTGCACGCGTTTAGCATCTGTGAAGAAGTGGAAGTAGCACGTATACGGAGCTATATCACTTTTATGGAACAATCGGTCCATGGTACATTAGTCAGTAGTGATTAAAAAAGTTGGGGTGAAGTATTGTGAAGCAAGCATTAGTTGCAGGAGCAACAGGATTAATTGGGAGACATGTCGTTGATCATTTAGTAAAGGAAGACGCGTATGAAAACGTTCATGTATTGACGCGTCGTCGTACACCTTTCCATGAGGAAGCAAAAGTAACGGAACATGTTGTAAACTTTGACGATTTAGATGACGTGAAGGCAGCATTTGACGGTATTACAGACCTCTATATCGCACTCGGTACAACAATTAAACAAGCGAAATCGAAGGATGCATTTATGCAGGTAGACTACGTATACCCACTTCGACTCGCAGAGCTCGCAAAAGAGCACGGTGTGGAGCGAGTTATTGTCGTCTCAGCAATGGGAGCGGACAGTAATAGCAAATTCTTCTATAGCCAAGTGAAGGGTAGCTTAGAGGAGAGCCTTATGGAGCTCAAACTACCAGCGTTACATATTATACGACCATCCTTATTAACTGGAGAGCGCTATGAGTTCCGTCTCGGCGAAAAGTCAGCAGAGTTACTGACGAAACCAGTGAAGAACTTAATGCGTGGTTCATTAAAGAAGTTTAAGCCAATTGATGCCGAGCATGTAGCAGCAGTAATGACTGCAATTGGCCAAACGTCAAGCAAAGGGCTACATCTATACGATAATGAGGACCTTCATACGATTCATGAAATCCTTAGTGGAGAAGCACGCAAAAAAGCGGCACCAAAGGCGTCGCCTGTCTCAAGTAAATACAGCCAAGTGTGGAATCTCGACACGATTTTCCCCGGCGGAAGTGAATCGAAGCAGTTTAATCAATTCCTTGTAAACACGGAGACGGATTTATCGGTGATGACGCTGAAGGTAGATAAAGCGAAGGGCTCTGACGCTCCAGATGTGGAGCAGTGGGCGGCTATTATTGACCGCATAAATAGCGTTAGTATGAAAGTGCGTGAGGTATCGGCGTTTGTAAGCTGTTTATCTGCACAGGATGTGACGGACCAGGAGGCGGGCTTACTACTTGGTAAGGTGAAGCGTCTTGGCGCACAGCACGGAAAGCTATTATCATCCGTCGATGAGCAACTACTTGCCTTTACAGATGCACAGTGGGATGCCTTGACGCAGGTTGAAGGTTTGCAAGAGATCGCATTTAACTTAGATGAGCGTCGTAACCGCGCGAAGGAAAAGCTCTCGACAGATAAAGAGCAGCTGATCCAAACGCTAGCAGTTGATGGCTATCACGCTTGGGGTGACCTGTATAACACGATCGTTGGTCGTATGCGCGTGGAGATCAAGGAGAAGGGTCGTAAGAAATCTTACTCAGTTGGTCAAGCTGCGAACAAGCTAGGTGATAAAAATCGCGCAGTAAGAAAGTACGCGTTCGAGCAGTTTGAAAAGGCGTGGGAGGATGAAGCAGACCTCTTCGCAACGACATTAAACAGTCTTGCTGGCTTCCGCCTTGCGACATACGAAGCGCGTGGCTGGGATAGCGTTTTAAAAGAGCCACTTGAAATCAATCGCATGAAGCAGGAAACACTAGACGTGATGTGGGAAACAATCACGAAAAACAAGGATGCGTTTATTGGCTACATGCACCGTAAAGCGGAGCTACTTGGGCTTGATAAGCTATCCATGTATGACATTAGTGCTCCAATATCTGATCACGTGGCGCACGTTAGCTATGACGATGCAGCAGACATGATCGTCGAGCAGTTTGGTCAATTTAGTCCACAAATGGCGGAGTTTGCGCAAAAAGCGTTTGACGAAGAGTGGATTGAAGCGGAGGATCGCGATAATAAGCGTCCTGGCGGATTCTGCACAAGCTTCCCAATTCGCGAGCAGTCTCGTATCTTCATGACGTATGATGGTACGGCATCAAACGTCGCGACACTTGCTCACGAGCTTGGTCACGCGTATCACCAGCACGTGATGAATGACTTACCTTACATGGCGCAGGGCTACGCGATGAACGTCGCGGAGACGGCATCAACGTTTGCGGAGATGATTGTTGCAGACGCGTCTGTGAAGCAGGCGTCTTCTGATGAGGAAAAGATTCAGCTACTTGACGATAAGCTCAACCGTAGCGTTGCATTCTTCATGAACATTCACTCCCGTTTCCTTTTCGAAACACGGTTTTATGAAGAGCGCAAGGAAGGGTTAGTAAGCAAAAAACGACTAAACGAGCTGATGCACGAAGCACAAAAAGAAGCGTACGGAGATGCCATCAATGACTACTCTCCAACCTTCTGGGCGTCGAAGCTACACTTCCATATTACAGGCGTTCCGTTTTATAACTTCCCTTACACGTTCGGCTACCTGTTTAGCATGGGCATCTATGCGAAGGCAATGGAGGAAGGCGCTGACTTCGAACAGAAGTACATTGACCTTCTTCGCGACACAGGTCGTCTAGACGTAGAGACGTTAGCGGACAAGCACTTAGGCGTTGACCTAACAAAGCCAGACTTCTGGCAACAGGCAATCGACTTTGTGAAGCAAGACGTGCGTACGTTCATGGAGCTTACGGAGAAGAAATAAGGGCTTTTTGAGAGGAATTTAGATGTGTGACGCAATTTGTCTAATTGTGTCGAATGAAAAGGAGAGCTTGCTAGGAATCGAATGATTCTTGGTGGTTCTTCTTTTCTTAATCAAATATCGTTCATTTGATTAAATACGGTTCTAAAAATATAAAGGAGGAATCTATGTTGAAAAAAGTAGCGGTTTCACTTTCGGTGTTAGCAATGTTAGTAGTAGGATGTGGCGGAGAAGAAGACATTAGTAATACAGACACGGTAAATGTAAACAACGTGGGTGAAAATAATATTGAAATTAACGAAGATATCGCAGAAACAGAAGATGAAGGTAACAATAGTGAGGAAACGGTAGAGGAAAACGAACCCGTCGAGAATAATGAAGGTAACGAGTCCGGGGAATAAGTGTCTAAAGAGCTTGGAATGGCTTTGATTCAATTAAGTGTTTTGAGTTCCGCTTGAGATTATCTCAACTACACAGCATTTTTTAGGCATGGCTCAATTAAGCAAGCTACTTATGGCGAAGATGGAGTAGGATATTAATAGAAAGCCAGCGTAATGATTATTGTTCATTGCGCTGGCTTTTCATTTAGTAGCTTAACTTAATAGATCTAATTCGAAACCCTGGCTTGCATCTATGAAAGCCGAGTCCTACAATAGATATAGCAAGAAGGGAGCGGATTACTATGAACATACCTGCGTCATTTATTATACAAAAAATGGAGGCGGAGCTTGCGCAACTGAAGGCGAGCGTCAATAATCCACAGCAGGCAAGCGAATATCGAGAGCATGCACAAGCGATTAAAACGTATGCTGAGCTACTGCTCGATTCGGGAAGTAAGCCAAGCTACGCATCAAGCCAGCCTGTTCAACATGCGCAAGTAGCCGATGTAAAGCCATCGGCACCGATGCAGCAGCCCCAGGCACAACCGACAAAACAAGCTTCGAAGGATATTTATGATAATGGCAATGAGCCAGAAAGTGATAGTCTGTTTGATTTTTAGGTTTTTCAAAGACATCGTTCTATTAGGGAGCGGTGTCTTTCTGCTATGTACATTAATGTTTGAAAGACGCGGGGGGAGGTTGACATACGTGATTGTTGGTTGAAGATGCACGTCGCCAAACTGAATGCACATGAACGAGGTGGAAATGCAGACAGAGCGACTAGTAATACACACGGACAGGGTGGAAATGCAGACAGTGGAGGCCGAAATGCACGCCGCCAAATTAAATGCACATGAACGAGGTAGAAATGCAGACAGAGCGTCTAGTAATGCACACGGACAAGGTGGAAATGCAGACAGCGGAGGCCGAAATGCACGTCGCCAAACTAAATGCACATGAACGAGGTAGAAATGCAGACAGAGCGACTAGTTATGCACACGGACAGGGTGGAAATGCAGACAGCGGAGGCCGAAATGCACGTCGCCAAACTAAATGCACATGAACGAGGTAGAAATGCAGACAGAGCGACTAGTTATGCACACGGACAGGGTGGAAATGCAGACAGCGGAGGTCAGAATGCACATCGCCCAAATAAATGCACCTCCACCACAAGTTCAACTAAATAAGGAGTGGTTACAATGAACGTTGGAGTAGGATTAGGAGAGATATTCGTCTTTTTGCTTATTTATGGTCTCTTGATGAGCTTCCTCCTACGATCAATGGCGGTATCACGCAAACGAGGCTATTATCTAAAACTCTCAATCCTCCTCGTTTTGTACATATCCATAACTATTTTTATCTGGACGCGCTATAAGGCGGAGGAAAATCACGTTAACTCTCATAGTGGTCTGGATCCAATTAGCTATACAAACGAAGCATTGTTAATGATTGGAGGCTTTACGGCTTTTAACTTGTTACTAATAGTAGTAGGTGTCTATTTAAATAAACGATCCAATCATACGTAAATCCATTCACACCAAAAAGGAGCTCGGGCAACCCGAAGCTCCTCTTAGCTTTTCTCAACAATTAAAGCGTATCATTGCGCCACTCGACTAAAACGGCGTAGTTGAGGGATTCGTCATCCTCGACGTAGTTAGGTAGGATGCGAACGGGATGAAGTCCTTGCTTGAGCATAAAGGACAACACAAGATCATGTATGTCGCCTGCCACAACGTGCTCGACGTATGTCGCGACGTCCATTTGCTCGGCGTACTCGTAGTAATTAGGAATGCGACAGCCTGCGACGTAGCGAGCTAAGCCTAAGTCTCGGACGAGCTGCTTGCGAGCGTCGTAAAGTGCAGCTGCAATTCCTTTACCGCGATAAGTGGGTCTCACGCACACGTCGATGCCGTAAAGGGTATCTCCGTTGGCCACGTGAGTGCGTGTTATGTAACCGTCGTCTGCGATCTCCTCCCAGCTATGCGCTTCGTCGGATAATGTCGTAATCAATGACGTCGCAGATCCAGCTGGATCACCGTCTACATACGCGATCATCGCCCCATCAGGGAAGGTGTTCACGTGCGCCGAGATGTGCTGCTTCGACCACCACAGCTCCTCTGGGAATGGCGGTGGGAACGCCTCTTTTTGAATGCTTAATAAGTCGTCAAAGTCGCTTTCTTTATACGTCCGAATCTCAATGTGCCTGACCATTACTCATCGCCTCCGACCGTCCATTTACTTACCTACTACTAGTATAAGAAAATATGGGGAAAGCGGCAAAACATTGGCATTGTGTGGCATACTAGAATTTTCCTCAAAGCACATGGTATGATGAACATGATCTTAACGGTGAAGGAGTCTTTTTCATGAAATTATTTCTTGTTTTAGGTGGTATATTAGGATTTTTATTCGTATCAATCGGGGCATTCGGCGCGCACGCGCTGGCCGCACGTTTAGAGTCAACAGGCTACGCAGCGCAGTTCCAAACAGGCGTGCAGTACCATATGATCCACGCGATCGCGATCGTCGGGGTTGCGATCTTGATGAATCACTTGCCGTCCACAGGATTACTAACAGGAGCAGGCTGGTCCTTCTTTATTGGCATCATTTTATTCTCCGGAAGTCTGTATGCGCTAAGCTTAACAGGCATCCGCGTCTTAGGTGCCATCACACCAATCGGTGGCTTAGCCTTTTTAGTAGGATGGGTCCTCATCGTAGCAGCTGCGATTATTGATTAATTTAATCTGAAAAGCTAAAAGAAGCTTTGCCATATTATGATGGCAGAGCTTTTTTAATTATGTAGATCAAGTACAGGATCTTCGGTCCTCCTTCGCTCCGGAGAATCGAAGAAGAACTGTTTTGATACCTCAGCTATTTTTTGTTTTTAGGTTACTAGCTGCTAGTATGTTGCCTAGTTTTTAAAGAGTTTTAGAGTCGAAAACAGATATTCAAGAAACAAATAAGGGAGCTTAAATGACTCACGGTACATAAATGTTGTATACGGTACATAAAAGCTTAGCAAGGTACATTTATTTCTCACACGGTACATTCTTTTTAGATACGGTTCATAAAACTTCTATACGGTACATAAACCCCGAATTGCTCAAAAGCCAGCCATCAAACTAACAAAACATATAAGCAAAGAGCCCTCTCGCAATGAAGAAGGCTCTTTGCACTACCGAACTCTTTCAATCAAACAGAGAGGTGGCAGACCCGAAGGACATTCGGAGGCAATCCATGGGAGTAGGAGGTTTTTGAGATCCCACAGGAGGCGTTTTTTGCCTCCGAGGAAGCTCAAAGGCCGACCCCATGCCGAGAGTGTCCGTAGGGCTGACAACTCGGAGAGCAGATTGAAACTAGTCAGCACTTCATTAATCTAGCTCGAAGAGCTAGGAGGAACTTGCACTAAACCAATTAGCACTTAAGCAATTCAGCTCGAAGAGCTGAGGCACTGGTACTTAAACTAGTTAGCACTTAAGCAATTTAACTACCTAGGCGCATACGTCGACGTCTGCTGAGAGCCATCACCGTTAAACGGATAGTCATACGCAATCTCCTCATCAAACGTTACATAATCTAAATTCACCATCAGCAGTAAATACCGCTTCTCTGTCTGCGGATCACTAATAATAATGTGATCGCGCCCTGCTGCTTCAATTACCCCTTTAAAGATCTTCGCGTTCCACTTGTCATTGTTTTCGTACGTCATATAAAACGTACCGACACGACCGCGGTTCAGTCTTAAAATATTTTCGATATAAGACTGTTCAATTGGTAGCTGTCCTGGGAATAAGGAGTCCTGAGCAAATGGGCCCTGCGATTGATTTTGCCCTTGCAAAAACTGTGGAGGTGGTGGCATTGGCGAGCCTGGCTGGAAGGCTTGAGACTGCCCTTGCACCTGACCTTCTTGACCTTGTCCGGCGCCTTGCCCACCTCCGAATCCTTGTCCCTGCCATGGAACACCTTGGCCTTGAGGCTGTCCCTGTGATTGACCGCCACCCTGTCCATATCCCTGCTGTCCGGCGTACGGTTGCATTCCCGCAGGCATTTGCGTTGGGTCCCCCTGCATTTGAGATGAATGATACGGTTGGTTATACATCATGCATTCACTCCTTTATGTTAATAAACGTTGTAAACGGATGGACAATCGCCCGGAAGTGGATTAAAAAAGCAGTGTAGCTTATAGCGACCAGAGTTATATTGGCCATACCACTGCTCTGGACATGGACCATCAGGACGAAAGAACCAGAGCGCAAACTCGCCCGGAGCAAAGCGTTCCCCTCGCACGAGTCTCCTTGCTAATTCTTTATCCCGTTCTCGGGCATGCTGATAAAAGTAGCCTTTTTGCACGGCTTCAAAGCCTCCAGGCGACTGAAAGGCCATTTGGTCTACCGTACGAATGTCTGTAAAATCAAGGCAGTCTGCACGCACGCGATTGACCATGACATTGCCTGCATTAAGCATGCCAACCTCACCTTCTCCTTCCGCTTCAGCGCGCATCAGGCGAGCTAACACATCTATGTCCTGATCCCTTGCACGAATAACAGCCATATTGCACCCCTCCCTCTCTCTACACGCTACCTTATGTGGAAACTCAGGACGATATGACACCATAAAATAGTAGAATTCTCCCCTTTTAAATAAATTTGTGGAGAAAATATTCACTTGTTGGCAAAAACTTGCTATGATGAACACGTTGTTTCAATTTTCTAACAAAAAGGGAGCGAGTAGGATGCTCTTAAAGAGACTGAGGAGGCGGAATTATGAAGAAAGCATGGATATTCGTCATGACACTGTTACTCGTTTTTGTTACATGGGTGCCAAGTACATACGCAAACAGCGGGCAATCGAACGCAGTAAACGGCATCGTCAACAACCCAAATATGAAGGCACGAATTCTTTGGTACGACCTCTCTGCAAACCTATTCGCACTAGATACACGCGAAAAAGTAGAGGAAATCGTCGAGAAAACAGCGAATGCTAATATTGAGACCATTATTTTGGATGTAAAAAATCCATCTGGCTTTGTTGCCTATGATAGTGACATCGCGCCACATGTTGGAACATCTGTAAACCCACGTTATCAAGGATATGATCCTGAATATGACCTGATGGCAACTGTTATTGATGTGGCAAAAGATTACGACTTAGAGGTTCACGCAAGCATTAACGTATTTTCTGAAGGAAGCACAGTATATCGCGAAGGACCGGCCTTTGATAACCCTGACTGGCAAACAACGCTTTATCAGCCAGTTAGATTCCTAGAGCTTGCAAGTGGTGAAACGCGCCAGCTAACGGCTATAAATGCGCAGCGTGGTGATAACCAGCTTGTGCTTTATAGTCCAGACGCCTACGAGGTTTCTCCCGCTAATCGTTGGGGAGTGGAGGTGCAGGTGACAGATGGCGTCGTGACGGAGATCTCGGATCGCGCGAATACAGGAGCGCCAGCACTCGCGGTACCAGAGAATGGCTATGTGCTATCTGGACACGGCATCGAGGCGCAGTGGCTACGCGATAACCTCTCCGTCGGCACAGAGCTCACTGCAGATAATATGGAAACGAGGCTGATCAAAGCGGAGGAAGGCACAAGCCCCTCCACGTTTGTTAACCCAATCAATCAAGACGTTCAGCAATATGAGTTATCGTTGTTAGAAGAAATTATTACGAACTATGATGTGGACGGCGTTGTTCTTGACCGCGCTCGCTACAACAACATCTTTGCTGATTTTAGTGAAGAGAGCCGTGTTGCATTTGAAGCATGGTTAGGCGAATCTGTTCCAAATTTCCCAGAGGACATTTACACGTTCGAATTTGATGGCAACGACGCACTGACAGTGCCAGGCACATATTACAAAGAGTGGATTGAGTGGAGAGCATCAAACATTCAGGACTTTTTTGCTCAGGCCGAAAATCTCGTGCACTCACTAGATAACGACGTGCTCTTCAGCACATATGTTGGAGCTTGGTATCAGGATTATTATAACGAAGGCGTTAACTGGGCAAGTAGACACTATGAGCCTGACTACGATTGGGCAAGTGATTCTTATCATACAACTGGTTACGCGGAGCTTCTAGATTTCATTATGGTAGGCACGTACTTTGAAGACGTAACAAAAGAAGATGGCATCTTAAACCGCGACAATCCTGATTATAGTGTGGAAGGATCGGCAGAGATTGCGATGGAGGTAGTCAACAACGCGACGTTCGTGTACGGCAGCCTTTACCTTCTTCAATATCAAAATGATCCAGAGCGTTTCCGCGAAGCGATTCGTATGGATTTAGAATTGACGCACGGTATTATGCTATTTGACCTCGTTTACTTAGAAATGTATGACTGGTGGCATATTGTCGAAGAGGAGCTTGCACAGCCAAAGCGTACGCCTCATCAAATTCCAGGATTACTAAAGCAATTACGTAAAGACCGATAAGAGAGTAGGGTGTTCCGCCATAATGGGGCACCCTCTTTTCCAATATTGTGGAGTACCTCCGGTCCTCCTGCGCTATCGGCTTGCGCTTTCCAGGAGGTAGTGCTTTTTGATTATGGAGTTCAAGTGAAAGAACCTCCGGTCCTCCTAGGTTCCCGGCTGGCGCTTTCCTGAGGTGCTGCCGAGGGCTTTTTGCCCGTCCAGGGGCCGTGCAAAAGGATTTTCGGTGCGCGGAAGTGCTCCTCTAGGAGACGCCAGCCTTCACTTCGGAGGACCGGAGAGTAACGGTTTTTAATTAAACGCCAGCCTATTTTTTAATTGCATTACTAGGCGTAAGTACGTTGCCTAGCTTTTTTTAAAATGAAACTGTGCTAATTAGTAGTTTACTGTTCATTCATTGTGAGTACGGTTCATAAATTTCGTATATGGTTCATTAATCTTTGATACGGTTCATTCTTTTTCCATACCGTTCATTTCTCCCGCACACGGTTCATAAAGTCCATATTGCCAAAGAGTCGCTGATCTTAAAGCCTACATTCACTCTAAATAGAGCATTTTTATACAAAGTAATGACCTTTCCTCATGCACTTTTTAAATCAAACGCAGAGGTGGCAGACCCGGAGGACATTCGGAGACAATCCATGGGAGTAGGAGGTTTTGGAGATCCCACAGGAGGCGGTCCTTGCCGACGAGGAAGCTCCAAGGCCGACCCCATGGATGTTGTAGAGTGTCCGTAGGGCTGACGGCTCGGAGAGCAGATTTAAACTAGTAGACTTTAGTAAATTCAGCTCCAAGAGCTGACGCAATTGAACGAAGCTAAGTGGTACTTTATCATCTTGCTCTTAAACTAGTTTGCTCTTAGGCAATTCAGCTCGAAGAGCTGTTTCACTAAAACTAGGCAAAACTTAACCACAAAAGGGGTGACAACCTTGACCACACAAACATGCGACATGCACATACGCGACAACGACCTACAAAAAGCACTAACCGTCCAAATCGTCTACTCAAAAAACGCCAAACAACAAGCAAAACTCCTACTCGTACAGGATGGAGCCGATTACGTCGAGCTTGGCGGCATCGCGTGTCACTACAAGCCTGATACGATCTACGTGCTCTTATCACCCGCCTCTTCAAAGGACCGATTTGAACTCTATCATCCAGAGGGAAAATTATTTGAGGCGTTTTGCACATGGTGTAATGAAACGCTCATTCCTGAAATCACGTATGTGTGTCAGCAAAAGGGGATCGAGCTAACTGAGCGAGGGCTCTTAGGAGATTCGTTAGGTGGTCTGGTGAATGTATACATAGCAAAAAAGCATCCTGCACAGTGGTCCCACCTCCTCTTGCAGTCTGCTGCATTTTCAGAAAGGGAGCTGGCGATCACTCCTGCCCCACACTGGCACGTCTATCAGCTGATTGGGAGGAAGGAAGATGCGTTTGTCAGTCCGCGAACCGGCGAGCAAAAATGGTTTTATCACTGGAACTGTCAGGTTGCCTCTAGCTGGCATGTCCATACTAATCTAACATTTATCGAAACAGATGATGAACACCTATGGACGTTTTGGGAGCAGACACTCCCTGATGTGCTCGAATTTTTCGAAGAACGGAGGGAGCGCGTATGAAGCAGGCAATCGGCATTGATATTGGTGGGACCAAGATTGCGATAGGTCTTGTTCAGGAGGACGGTACCCTCGTACATTCAACGGAGATTGAAACACCAACTAAGTCGAGAGATGCCGTCCTAAGCGCAGTTGTCGACCAAGTAAAGCAACACGCCCACACAGCTAGCGCGATCGGCATAGGCTCAGCTGGCCAAATTGATGTGAATCAAGGCATTATTCGTTCTGGAACGGACAACATTACGGATTGGAACAACGTCCCTATCTGCGAGTACATCCAACAGCAGACGAACCTCCCCACTTACGTGGATAACGACGTCCATACGTTTTTACTAGCGGAGAAGGGCGCCCATAAAAACGTGCTTGCACTGACACTCGGTACTGGAATTGGGGGTGCTGCCTACATCGGCGGCCAACTATTATCTGGCGAATGGGGTGGCGCATCGGAGTTTGGTCATATGAGCGTAAATTTTAACGGCGAGCCATGTAACTGTGGTGGTCGTGGATGCGTCGAGCAGTATGCATCCGGAATTGGTATACATAAGCGTTACCTGAAGGCAGGCGGCGAGGCCACGCATGCAGGAGAGATCTTTTCACGTGCGTTAGCTGGAGAAAAAAGAGCTACACGCATCATTGATGAGGCGGAACAGGCTCTTTCAACCGCGATCGTTAGTCTCATCCACTGCTACAATCCAAGTCACCTTATTTTAGGAGGGAGCGTAGCGACAAAGCAGCAGGGGTTTATTAGCAGCGTGATGGAGCAGGTGTCTCAAAGAGGCATGTCGTCATTAGTAAAACCAGTCACGTACCACGTTTCACAAAAAGAATATGCAGGGGTAATTGGAGCGGGACTACTAGCATTTGAGCGGGAGGGGAAAGCATGAAGAGGATTATTTTATGGGTCGATTTTTTAGCAAATGGACCACGTTTAGTGAAAAAGGAAGCGCAGCAAGAGCTGTTAGAAAAGGCCGAGCGCGCTGGCGTCACCGATATCGTCATTGACGGAAAGGTGCCTTATGGGCAAACGACGTTTTATCATGCCAGCACGCATCATATTAGTACGCTAGCTGGCTATGAAGCGTGGAAGGGTCGCGATTTTATTGCGGAGTGGGTGGATATGGCAACAAATTCGTGCATTCGCACACACGTCAATATGAACATTTTTGCAGAAGGGATGGCAGGTCCTAAACAAGGGATCGCCTTTGATCATCCGGACTGGCAGGCAACGTTAATTGGCGCTGCGTCATCTGCGCATGAATACGACGATTCGGCAACGGTATTTGTGGATCCAAATCACCTGGATGTCGTGCAGCATGAGCTCGATGTGCTCTCTCATGTCGCGACAACCTATGAGATAGAGGGGATTATTTTAGATCGCTGTCGGTATCCGAATGTGTATGGCGATGTGAGTGATCGAAGTCGCCTTGAGTTTGAGGATTTCTTAGGGCACAAGGTTACGCATTTCCCTGATGATATCGTGTTAAAAACGTCCGACGGACCCCTGTTACGCGAATTATTCCCGCTTTGGGCGGAGTGGCGCGCGCGGAATATTCAGCGCTTTGTGCGCGAGGCGACTGCGTTAGTGAGAAAACACGGTCTAGGCGTTGCTAACTATGTAGGCTCTTGGTATCCCGTGTATTTCGGGGAAGGGGTCAACTGGGCGAGTAAGGATTTTCGTCCCACCTATGAATGGACATCTGACACCTTCCATGAGGCGGCGATTGCCGACTTCTTTGATTTTATGATGACAGGATGCTACTACCATGAAGTCACAGAAGAAGAGGCAAAAGCAAAGGGTAAGCCAGAGTGGCAAAGTGTTACGGGTGCAGCCAAGCTCAGTAAGGAAGCTTTTTGTGGCAACGTCCCGTTTCTAGCAAGCGTGTTTGTGAAGGACTATAAGGATGATGCGGAGCAGTTCCGCCGTGCGTTAGAGGCGGCTTTAAAGGAATCGGATGGCGTCATGATATTTGATACGGTCTATTTAGATGGCTACCAGTACTGGTCCATTTTAGAGGAAGTAAACAAGGAGGAGGTCACACGATGAAAAAGATCGCCTTATTACCGATAGATGCCCGTCCTGTTTCCTATGACCTGCCACGATCGATCGCTAAAGAAGCAGGCTATGAGCTTGTCCTTCCTGATAAGTCGTTGCTTGGATTTTTAAAAGTGCCAGCGGAGCTTACGAGTATCCATGCCTGGATCAAACGAGTGGCAAAAGAGGTCGATGGCATCGTGCTTGCGATTGATATGCTCGTATACGGTGGGCTCGTGCCGTCTCGGATTCACACCGAATCCTACGATACACTATCGGCTAGGCTTGATGAGATGATTACCTGGCTATCGGTGGAAACATCGATTCCAGTTATGGCACTTTGCTCGACGATGCGTCTTTCCAATAACAACGTGAACGAAGAGGAGAAGGACTATTGGGCACAGTATGGCGAAAAAATTTGGCAGCTTTCGTATCATGAGGACCGCTTTTTTGTACACGGAGAAGAAGCCGATAAAGAAGCGGTGGAGGCTCGCAAAAAAGAGATTCCTGAAGCGATTTTAGAAGACTACCATCAGACGCGCCGCTGTAACGCACAGCTTTCTCGGAAGCTATTTGACTATGTAGAGGAGAAGAAGCTACGCTACGTCGTCTTCCCGCAGGACGATACAGCAGAGTATGGCTTTCAGATTGCCGAACAGAGACAGCTAAAACGCGAGCGCGAGAGACGGAAGCTATTTTCACAAGTAGCGATTTATCCAGGCGCTGATGAGGTGTCGTCTGTTCTAACAGCAAGGCTCATTAGCGAGCTCACTGGCATCACTCCGCCAACCTTTTATCCGATTTATAGTGGGCAAAAGGGGGCACTGTCTCCTGCAATGTACGAGGATCGACCGCTGATGGAGTCGGTGAAAGGACAGATTTTTGCTGTTGGATCGCATACGGTCGAGACGCCTCAAGAGGCGGACGTCGTGTTGGGCGTGAATGTGCCTGGTCACACACAAGGTGACTTAGCTTTGCGAATCCTATTAAACGGGGTTGATACGAGCGATCGCCACATCGACGAATGGCTACGTAAGCTCCGCTACTATTCTCAGACAAAGCCGGTCGCAATAGCGGACGTTGCGTATGCTAACGGGGCAGATGAAGCGCTCATCCATGCGATGCTAGACGTCTTTACGATCGATGACCTGATGTCGTATGCCGGCTGGAATACGGCAGGGAATACGATCGGTACCGTTATTGCACATGCCACAGCTGTTTTTATTGGGGAAAAAATAAGGCAACGAAAACGTGCAGAGAGAGGCACAGCTCCGTTTATTTTGCATCGTCTACTTGATGATTACGTGTATCAAACGCTTGCGAGAGAAGAGATCAGAAGTCAGGTGAAGGACGGGGATGCGCAGTTTGAGCAGGAGGCTTCTCTTATTTTCCTCCAAAAGGCGTCGGAATTTACTGAGCAGACGGGCTATTACGTGGATATAAGGGACGTGTACTTCCCGTGGAAGCGCTCCTTTGAGGTTGGATTTACGGTGACGATTTTTGAGAAGCGAGGTGTCGTGCATGAAGGTTGATATCGCGGTTATTGGTGGTGGCATAGGTGGTACGATGGCGGCGCTGTCTGCTGCTAAAAGCGGGAAGCGTGTGCTACTGACGGAGGAATCGGATTGGATTGGTGGACAATTGACGAGTCAGGGCGTGCCGCCAGATGAGCATGCCTTTATCGAGACGGAGGGCGCGACGCAGTCCTATTTAGCATTTAGACAGGCGGTGCGTGATCACTACCATCGTTTTTATCCGCTAAAGGAGGAGAATCCGTTATTAAACCCGGGCAATGGCTGGGTGAGTCGACTTGCGCATGAGCCAAAGGTGGCGCACACAATTTTAACGTCGATGCTTGCGCCTTACGTAACGCAGGGTCTCCTTACGATATGGACGAAAACGGTACCGCTATCTGCTCACATGGAGGGAAGGCGTATTGATGCTGTCACGGTGAGACGTCTCTCAGAGGAAGTCGTCGTGGAGGCGAAGCTATTCATTGATGCCACAGAGCTTGGTGACCTGCTACCTTTAACGAATACCGCGTATACAACTGGTGCGGAGGCACGTTCGGATACGTTAGAAAAGGATGCTTCTGAGGTTGCGAGACCAAATGACGTGCAACCAATTACGCACATTGTAGCCTTAGAATGGCGTGAGGGAGAGTCGCATAGGATAGAAAAGCCTGCTATGTACGAGTTTTTTGCCTCGTATCAACCAGACTTCTTTCCGCACCGTTTAATAAGTGAATACATACCGGATGCGGCAACGGGAGAACCAAAGCGTCTGCCCTTGTTTGGAGAGGACCATGAACTACCACTATGGAGCTACCGTAGGGTAATCGATGCGTCGTTGTACAACGGATTTACTCGTGATGTGAGTCTTCTTAACTGGCCACAGAATGATTACTTTATGGGCACCATTCTCGATGTTTCCGAAGAAGAGAAAGAAAGGCGGTTAGAGGAGGCAAGGCAGCTGTCGCTCTCGCTCGTCTATTGGTTACAAACAGAGGCGCCGAGGGGCAAGACGAAGGGATATCCGGAGCTTGCGCTGTCTGAGGCACTTGGCACAAAGGATGGACTCGCGATGTACCCGTATATTAGAGAGGCGAGGCGCATTCACGCCAAGTACCGCATCACGGCTAGGGATTTGGCTGTTAAGGAGCGCGAGGCGGAGGGAGCGGCTGTATCGTACTGGGATAGCGTTGGAGTAGGATCCTATCATATTGACCTGCATCCGACGACAGAGACGAACCGATTGTTTTATGCACGAAGCTATCCATTCGAGCTACCGCTTGGAGCGCTCATTCCGCAGGAGACGGAAAATTTACTGCCAGCATGTAAAAACATTGGGACGACGCAATTATCAAACGGATGCTACCGCGTGCACCCGGTGGAGTGGAATATTGGTGAGGTTGCAGGCGCATTTGCGGCGCGTGTAGTGGAGCGAGGCGGAACGGTGCAGGAGGCATACGCGGATCGCAAATTTGTGAGCGACTTTCAAGAACAGCTAGACAGCTCGGGTGTGCAGCGTAAATGGTCGGAATCATTAATTCCAAAATATTCTTAAAAATCAATTGACATACAGGACTGATCCGTTTATTATTTGATTTATGGAGGATATATCCGTTATTAAATATAAAGTTGGAGGGAATATCCTTAAACAGGCACGTATGAAAAAAGGGAGGGTTTTAGGATGATGAGAAAGTGGAGGACGATGGGACTTACGACAATGGGGTCGGCGTTATTACTGTTAGCTGCTTGTGGCGATAACGCAGAGGACAATGCAGAGGCTAGCGGAAGTAATGGTAATGCCGGTGAAGCAAATGAGGTAGCAGACAACCAATCAAACGGAGATACAAACGCAACTACCAACGCTTCAGACGCTGAACTGTCAGGCGAGATTGAATTTATGACACTATCGCTATTACCAGCATTTGAAGATTACTTAAACAACATGATCGCAGACTTTGAGGAGATGCATCCTGGTGTTGATGTCACGCTTCGAGATGTGCCGTTTGAACAGGCGGAACAGCTTGTGTTAACACAGGCCTCAAGTGGAGATCTACCTGACGTAATGAACTTAAACACAGACTTTGTTAAACAAATCGCGGCCTACGGGGCGCTTGTTAACATGGATGAAGCAGCGGCAGACGTAAAGGATGACTTCTTCGAAGGTCTATGGACCACGGGCTACGTGAACGGTGCTACTTATGCGCTTCCGTGGTACACAACGACGAGCGGTCTTATTTATAACCCGGATATTTTAGCAGAAGCAGGCTTTGATGCACCACCATCCACGTACGAGGAAGCGTGGGAAATGTCTCAGGTGATTTATGAGACAACTGGCGCATATGGAGAAGTCGTAGATGAGCAAATGCATATGCTGTTACCAAAGCACGACATTCCTACGGTTGATGAGGAGTCTCTAACCGCTACCTTCAATACGCCAGAGGCTGTCGAGCTATGGACGCATCTAAAGGAACAGTATGACGCTGGACTTTTCCCTGATGATGTCATGCTTGGTCAAGTAGCGATGCCAGAGCTTTATGCGCAGGAGCGTGTCGCATGGTGGGCAACTGGACCGCAACTATTCCGCCAGGTCAATGACTTAGATCCTGAAGTATACGAAAAGTCGTTAGCGGCCCCTGCACTATTAGGTCCTGCAGGACGACAGCACGCTAATCCAATGAATATTTCGGTCTCATCATCTAGTGATTCCTTAGATGCTGCAGTCGAATTTGCTAAGTTTGTAACAAACGCAGAGAATCAGCTGGAGTTTGGTAAGGAAGCATCAGTCTTACCTTCTGTAGCAGAGGCTGCGGAGGATCCGTTCTTCGCAGAAGGAGAAGACTCGGAGGATGCGATGGAGCGTGGACGTTTCTATGCTGCACAGCAGTTAGAGGATGCCGTCAACATGACGCCATCTGTTGAACAAGTGTCGCAAGTAAACGAAATCATTCGCGATAGTTTCCACCGCGTTATTTTAGAGGATATGGATCCGCAAGTTGCACTCGATCAGGCGGAGGCAGAGGTTAACGCCCTGCTTCAATAATAGAAATGTCGGATAGGGTTTGTGGGTTTGACTCGCAAGCCCTATCTTGCTTTTAACGGGATTTACATATGGAGGGATGGCTTATGTATAAAGCGCGGCACGCTTGGGGATTTTTGTCCTTACCGATGCTCCTGCTACTTATCTTTACGTTTATACCAAGCGTCATGGCATTCGGACTTAGCTTCACGTCGTATAATCCGTTTCGTCCGCTAGAATTCGTTGGACTGACAAACTACGTAGATGCGTTTCAAAGCTCGCTCTTTTACAGCTCGATGTGGAATACGATTTACTACTGGATTTTAGTTACGCCAGCGCTTGTTGTGTTACCGATTTTTGTTGCGATACTCGTCAACCAAAAGCTAAAAGGCGTCAAGCTATTTCGACTGGTCTTTTACTTCCCTGTACTCGTATCCGTCGTTGTAACCGCACTTTTGTGGAAATGGATGTTTGCTCGTGAGGGGATCATTAACTATTTCTTAAGCTTAGTTGGCTTTGAGCAGATTGGGTGGCTCACAGGTTCTACGACTGTTATTCCAGCGCTTGCTTTCGTTACGATTTGGCAAGGCTTTGGGTACTACATGCTCTTTTACTTAGCGTCGTTACAAGGTGTTCCAAAGGATCTGTATGAAGCAGCAGAGCTTGATGGAGCAGGCTTTTGGCAAAAGCATTTCCATATCACGATTCCAATGATTAAACCAATGATCTTCTTTGTTACCGTTATTTCCACCATGGGTGCATTTAAAGAATTTACGCTCATGCTGACGATGACAGGCGGAGGACCACTAAACTCCTCCACAACTGTTGTGTTACTCGTGTTTAAAGAGGCATTTGAACGACTGAATATGGGATATGCGAGCGCAATCTCCTTTATCCTGTTTGCCGTCATCATGCTTGTGACACTTGTGAACCAACGATTATTAGACAAAAATCCAAACGCATAGGGGGTGCTAAAAATGGCACAGTCAGCTCCAAAAGAGACGCAGACGCCAACTGGCGCAGTCGTCAAACATTTCCCGTCACCGGAACCGAAGCGACAGGGATCTTACCGATCTCGAAAGCTCTCACAAAAGCTTATCTCCTATTTCTTTTTACTCGTCATCGCAAGTATTACGGTCATCCCATTTCTATGGACGATCTCGACATCCCTTAAAAGTCAAAATGATGCGGTCTTCTCAATCCCGCCGTCCTTCATTCCAAGCCAAGTGACCTTCGAGAACTATATCACCGTTTGGAACACGCTACCGATCCCACTATATCTATGGAACAGTGTGATCCTTACGTTTTTCGGTGTTTTATTGCCTTTAATCCTTTGTGCATTTGCAGCATTCCCATTAGCGCGGATGCAGTTTAAAGGACGTAATCTTGTCTTCCTATCGATCGTTGCGACGATGATGATTCCAAACGAGGTCACGATGATTCCTGTGTATTTAATTATTAACCAGCTCGGTCTAATGGGCTCCTTCACTGGGGTTATTCTACCTGGTGCAGTGACGGCTCTCGGGATCTTCCTCATGCGACAGGCCTTCATGGGTATCCCAAAAGAGGTCGAGGAATCCGCGGTTATTGACGGGGCAAACATTTGGCAGCTCTTTTGGAAAATCATGTTTCCGATGGTAAAGCCAATGCTTGGAACGCTCGCGATTTTAAGCTTTATCGCCTCGTGGAATAACTTCCTCTGGCCGTTCTTAATTTTAAACGATCCGACAATGTATCCAATCACGCTAGGGCTTTATCAGCTTGAGGGGACGTTCGTTACGAATACGCGACTCATTGCAGCAGGCGCCATGATTGCCCTGATTCCAATTTTACTCGTATTTATTGCCTTACAACGCTACTTTATCGAAGCGGCTTACTCAAGCTCGGTGAAAGGTTAAAGGAGGGGAAGCACGATGACCAATATAACTGGTGTGATTTTTACTAGTCTCGGTGGATTTATGAAGCTCGTTAAATTGAATCTGCTGTTTATCGTAGCTGTTATTGCTGGCTTAGGCGTTTTCTCCTTCTTTCCGGCACTTGTGGCGATGACTGCTGTTACAAAATCATGGGCAAGAGGAGAAGATGTACCGATTTTTCGTAAGTTTATGGAGGTTTTTCGCTCAAGGTATAAACGTGCGCAATTGTTTGGTGTGATGACGACCGTTGTGGCGGTGATTCTTATCGTAGATATCGTCGCACTTCGCACTGTACAAACCGCCTGGTCAGACGCACTGATCGTGGCATTATTCGGCATTACGTTTTTGAGTATCGCATTCAGCGTGTTTACGATACAACTACTGGTCGATGTTCCATTTAAGCAAGCGATGAAGCGCGCTTTCTTTACGATGATGGCCTGCCTTCACTGGTGCGTCGTACTAATCCTTGGACTTACGGCCATTGCCGCAACCGTCCTATTTTATCCTGTGTCTCTACTGTTTTTACCGTGTGCCTGCATGGCGCTGTGGAGCACATGTATCACACAAATTGCCTTTATGTCGGTCGAAAAGCGGGCGGAAAGATTCAATCAAGAGACGGTTTCTTCATAAAGTAGATAGCAAACTGATTTTCTAAAAAAGTGGGTGATGGAGATGAAAGACACGGAAATGCTTAGCACAATTAAAGGGGGACTCATCGTCTCCTGTCAGGCGCTACCAGAGGAGCCATTGCACGGCGGAGATACGATGGCAAAGATGGCAAAAGCAGCAGTGGAGGGTGGCGCTGTTGCGATTCGGGCGAACGGAGCGGCGGATATTCGGGAGATGCGAAAGGTGACGAACGCTCCGATTATTGGGCTTGTGAAGCGGGACTATGCGGATAGCGCTGTGTATATCACGGCAACGAAGGCAGAAGTGGAGGAGCTTCTTGCGGTCGGAGTAGAGATGATTGCGATTGATGCAACGGATCGAGCGCGTCCTGGAGGCGAAATGCTGGCGGATCTTGTTTCATTTATTCACGATCATGATACACTGGTCTTAGCAGATGTTTCGACAGTGGCAGAAGGGGTTGCGGCAGCAAAGCTTGGCTGCGATGCGATCTCCACAACGCTTTCCGGATATACGTCCTACACGGATTCGTCTCAGGCTGGTCCTGATAGAGAGCTACTTCGCGCACTGTCGAATGAGATAGAGGTACCGATCATTGCCGAGGGTCGCGTGCGCACGCCTGAAGAGGCGGTAGATATGCTAAAGCTTGGCGCATACGCCGTCGTTGTGGGCTCTGCGATTACACGACCGCAGCAAATTACGAAGGGCTTCGTCAATTTGATTGCAAAGGAGCGAGAGACATGGGAACGACACAAATTAAAAAGCCGATGAAAGGCATTATTAACAGCTATTATCCTTCGCTCACGAAGTCAGAGCAAAAGGTAGCAAGCTATGTGCTGGATCATTTAGAGGATGCCCTCTATTATTCGGTCACAGACCTTGCGTATCACGTCGGGGTGGGTGAGACGACGGTGCTACGCTTTTGCCGTAAGATCGGGTTAAAGGGCTACCAAGAGTTTAAGCTTGCCTTAGCGCAAACTGTCTCAGAAGAAGAGGCTGAGGATCAAGAGGAAAACTTTATTCATAAAGTACAGGCGAACACGATTCAAACAATCCGTGAGACAGCGACGATGCTAAGCGATCAGGATTTAGAGTCTGCCATCACGTACTTAGAGCATGCGAAAACGATCTGCTTTTTTGGAGTTGGGACATCGGGTCTCACGGCACTAGACGCAAAAAGTCGCTTTTTGCGTATTGGCAGAATCACCGAGGCAATCGCAGACTCTCATTTACAGTCGATGACAGCAGCGACACTTGGCGCAGGCGATGTCGTGGTCGCACTAAGCGTGTCCGGTAGTACACGTGACACGATTCAGTCGCTTAAGGTCGCACGTGAAAACGGGGCAACCGTCATTGCGATCACCTACTATTCACGCTCTCCGATTACAGAGTTTGCGGATATTGTTTTGCCAGGAGGAGGCAAAGAGTCTCCGCTTGAAGGTGGCTCGCTTACAGCAAAAATATCGCAACTGTTTATGATCGACCTGTTATGCACAGGATTGTCTCTACGAACGAAGGAAGAGACGTTGCGCATGCGAAAAAAGACAGCAGAATCGGTTGTGGATAAGATTTATTAGGTTGATGGAGCTTTGGTTGATTGCGAAAGTACAACTAGGCTAGTGAATGAAGTGCCACTTTGTGGGTAGGTCAAAAGCTTAGGTGAATGAAGTGCTAGCAGTGGCAAAGAGGTAAACACGTATAAACATCGCTGAACGAGTCGGGGCTTGCGTTAAGTCTATCGTTTGGGGGTGTTTTTTGTTGTGGGGAGGGGGAGTGAGAATGGGGAACACAACGTTGTTAAAAAAAGAGAGAAAGTCCATAACTTTTGAATGGGGAACATAAAAAGCTAATAAGGCACATAAATCAGGAATGGGGAACATAACGCTGTTCAAACAAGAGTCAAAGTCCATAACTCCTCAATCAGGAACATAAAATCCAAATGCGGCACATAAACCTGCAACGAGGAACATAACTTTGAAATAAAGAACATAACTCCAAGCTAACACGCTAATTCTCTTAATTTTAAAGGGAGAGCCGGTTAATTCAACCTCAACTAGCGCGATAACATCAGTCATCTTTATCATACAGTGGCATTTCGCGCATAAAGCTACACCATGCGCGTATTCAATCAAAGAAGTCCATAACTTCTGAATGGGGAACATAAAAAGCTAATAAGGCACATAAAACAGGAATGGGGAACATAACGCTGTTCAAACAAGAGTCAAAGTCCATAACTGCCCAATCAGGAACATAAAATCCAAATGCGGCACATAAATCCACAACGAGGAACATAAACCCAAAACGAGGCACATAACTCCCCAAAACACATCCCAAACCCACTATAAAAAACATATTCCCTCATATGTCAGTTCCAATCCATACACAAAAACCCCCTCACCACAACAGGATGAGGGGGTTAACGCAACTCAATCTACTATTTCTTTACTTCACACTAAAGAACGGACGGACTTCGTCGTCGTCCATCGTTTTACCAACGTAGAAGCTACCGAACTCGCCGTAGCGTGCGCTTACTTCGTCAAAACGCATTTCGTATACGAGCTTTTTAAATTCAAGCACGTCGTGTGCAAATAACGTAACGCCCCACTCCCAGTCATCGAAGCCGACAGAACCAGAAATGATTTGACGAACGCGACCAGCATACGTGCGGCCGATCATACCGTGGCTACGCATGTACTTCGAGCGCTCTTCCATAGAAAGCATGTACCAGTTATCATCGCCATCGCGACGCTTATCCATTGGATAGAAGCACACATACTTCCACTTTGGAAGGATCGGCTTTAAGCGCGCCTGGATTTCAGGATCTTCGTTCGGATCCTTATCAGCAGGCAAGTAGTTACTTAACTCGACAACAGACACATAGCTGTACGTCGGAGTTGTAAACTCAGCTAAACGAGTTTTATTAAATGCTGCCTCAATGTCAATCAGCTCATCCATAGTAGGACGCAGGATCATTAACATTAAGTCTGCTTTTTGACCAAGAATTGAGTAAATGCCGTGACTACCTTCAAACTTTTGTTGCACAGAATCCCACGTGCCTACAAGCTCAAAGAATTCGTCTAAAATAGCGTTACGATCATCTTCTGTCAGTTGCTTCCAGTCTGCCCAGTTGATCGAACGGAAATCATGCAATACGTACCAACCGTCTAATGTTTTTGCCGGTTCTGCCATGCTCTTCACTCCATTTCTACTTTTTCTCACAAAGTCTATTATACAAGTGAAGCTGGCAAATTCCAAACCTATCGTTTTAAAAAGGCGAGTACGGCTTCTTTATGTGCACGAGATTGCCCGGCGACGCGCTGGCTATCGCGCTCAAGCGTCAGTGTCTCAGACAGCGTGCCCTCAAATCCGCGCTTCATATTCTCCTTCATCATCCCGTATGCCGGTTGCGGCACACGTGCAAGCTGTGCCAGTAGCTCGGCTGGATAGCCCGTGCCGTTAATCAGCCCGATGCGCTCCGCCTCCGAGACGTCGATCGTGCCGCCTAGTCCCAGCTCAACTGCTTTTTGCAATCCCACTAATCTCGGGAGAAAATACGACGCGCCCGCGTCTGGTACAAGTCCGATTTTAAGGAAGCTTAGTGCAAAAACAGCCCCCGGCTCCGCAAATCGATAGTCGCACGCAAGCGTCAGGCTCAACCCAGCACCAACTGCAAGTCCATTCATGTAGGCCACAATCGGCTTCTGAATAGCATCCATTAATCGAAGCAGTTTATTATACGTTTCCTCCAAATAATCGCCGTGATCAAAGTCCGCCAAATCTTGAATCGGAATACTCTTTAAGTCAGCACCCGCCGAAAATGAATCGCCGGAGCCAGTAAACACAATCACGCGCACCGCATCGTCCTCGTTCGCCTGCGAAAAAGCCTCGTAAAGCTCCTTGTGACAGTCTAAATCAATCGCATTCTTGACGTGCGGACGGTTAATCGCAATCGTCGCAATCGCCCCATCCACCGTATACATTACGTTATCCATGAACAAATTCCTCCTTTATAGTGCGCGCGCTAACACAGCGCCGTCGTAAATGGCCTTCTTCGCATCCAAGGCGTGCGCATCGCGGGCGCCACCAATGATGTGCACCTGCTTGCCGAGTGCCTCAATATCCTCCGCGAGTTCCGTGTTCACGAGCTGCCCAGCCGCTAAAATAACCGTATCAGCCGGCACGTGCACCTCGGCGTCATCCACCTGCACAGCCACACCGTCCGCGTCCATGCCGACATATTCCTCAACGCCACCGACCATCTTCACGCCAGCCTGCTTAAGCTCCATCAGCGTCGCCCAGCGCGTCGTCTTGCCAATTCCACGCGCAAAGCTCTTTCCACGCTGCAGTAGCGTAATCGACTCCACCTGCTCGCGGATAAATAGCGCCAAGTCACAGGCAATACCACCGCCGCCGATGATCACTACTCGCTTGCCAAGCGTGACCTTGCCGTCAAATACCTCTTTGTACGAAACCGCGCGAGACACTCCCGGAATAGGCGGTGTACGGGGTAATATCCCAGCAGCAAGCACGACGTGATCGTGATCGGATAGGAGCTCGTCATCCTTTGTCACGCGGTGACCGAGTACGACGCTTACCCCAAGTTCCTCTAACTGCACACGGTAGTAGCGAAGCGTTTCGTAAAACTCCTGTTTACCAGGAATGCGCTTCGAATAGTTAAGCTGTCCACCAAGCTCGTCGCGCTCATCCACGATGGTCACGTCATGACCACGCAGTGCTGCGACGCGCGCTGTTTCAAGTCCTGCAGGACCTGCACCAATGATTAAAATCCGTTGCTTTGTTTCTGCCATAATGACTGGCAAATCAATCTCGCGACCGGCCTCTGGGTTGACGAGGCACGACGCTGCCTTACCTTCAAACACATGGTCTAAGCACGCCTGATTGCAGGCAATACACGTGTTAATGTGATCAAACTGACCGTTTTTAGCCTTTGTTAAAATAGCAGGATCTGCAAGAAACGGACGTGCCATGGACACGAGCTGCACGTCTCCTGCAGATAAAATAATTTCTGCATCACGTGGATCATTAATGCGGTTACTTGCAACAACCGGGATCGACACATGTGCGGCTAGCTGTTTGGCGACGGGAACAAAATGCGTTCGCGGTACCTTCATCGAGATCGTCGGAACACGGGACTCGTGCCAACCAATACCGACATTGATCACGTCTGCGCCGGCTTTCTCTACGGCTTTAGCCCATGCTAACGTTTCCCCCTCGGTGGTGCTATCTGGAATCAAGTCGAGACCGGACATACGAAACAGGACAGGGAAGTCGTCGCCGACCGCTTCGCGCACCGCTTCAGTAATACGCACAGGGAGGCGTAGGCGATTTTCAAAAGAGCCGCCCCAGGCGTCGGTACGTTTATTAGTGACTGGGGAGACGAACTGGTTAAGCAAGTAGCCTTCTGAGCCCATAATCTCGACCGCATCGAAGCCGGCTGCCTTAGCACGTGCGGCCCCTTGGGCAAATTCGTCGATCGTGCGAAGAATATCGTCCTCTGTCATCTCGCGTGGTACATCAGGATTGATCGGCGACTGAAGCGCACTCGGCGCAACAGGATCAAGTCCCGTCATCGCCTTATAGGCGTAGCGCCCAGCGTGGAAGAGCTGAAGTGCGATCGCGCCGCCTTCCTCATGTATCGCGTCAGTTAGTGGCTTCCAGCGCGCAATATCCTCGTCCTTATCAATCGTCATAAAGTCGCGTCCACCACTACCCTCCTGATTTACGGCGGCTCCACCAGTTACGATGAGTCCAACGTGATTTTTCGCTCGTTCTCGGTAAAACGCAACAAGCCGCTCATCACCACGGTCCAGACCTTCAAGTCCGACGTGCATCGAGCCCATGATAACGCGGGAGCGAAGCGTTAAACTGCGAATCGTAAGCGGAGTAAATACATGCTCTAACGACATACGAATGCCTCCTTAAGAAAAATGAGTGAGTATTCATTCATTATAACGTAGATGGATCAATTTGTAAGTAGGTGGTAACGATTTAATCTGAAAATTAAAACTTTACCTATGAATACCCTTACACGTTTTATTTTTGTAGGTAGAACGGGTATGCTTGTATGTAGCATGTATTTTAAAGGAGGAATTCCTGTGAGCGAGATGTTTACAGCGATTGCGGAGCAAGTAAAAGAAGCAAATCCGTCTATCGTGTTTCCTGAAGGAACGGATGAGAGAATTTTAGAGGCAGCAGTGCGATTAAAGGCGGATGGCGTCTTAAATCCACTACTAGTTGGTAATACAAACGAAGTAAGACAAAAAGCTACGGATCTAGGCTTTGATGCATCTAGATTAACGATCTTAGACCCTGAAACGTACGAAGAGTTCGACGAGCTAGTTGAAGCATTTGTTGAGCGTCGTAAAGGGAAGAGCACGAAGGAGCAGGCAGAAGAAATCCTTAAGACGCCAAACTACTTCGGCACAATGCTCGTACACGTAGGGAAGGCAGCTGGACTAGTTAGTGGTGCAGCACACTCTACTGGAGATACGGTTCGCCCAGCGCTTCAAATCATTAAGACAAAAGAAGGCGTAAAGAAGACGTCTGGCGTATTCGTGATGGCAAAGAACGATGAGCGCTACATCTTCGGTGACTGCGCAATTAACATCGCTCCAGACAGCAACGACCTAGCAGAAATTGCAGTAGAAGCTGCAAAAACGGCGCGCGTATTCGGTATTGATCCGAAGGTAGCGATGTTAAGCTTCTCCACAAAAGGGTCTGCGGTGAGTGAAGAGACGGAGCGCGTATCTGAAGCGGTACAAATCGCAAAAGATAAAGCGCCTGAGCTAGTAATCGACGGCGAATTCCAGTTTGACGCAGCGTTCGTACCAAGTGTTGCTGCGAAGAAGGCTCCGGATTCTCCACTAAAAGGCGAAGCAAACACGTTTGTTTTCCCAAGCCTTGAAGCAGGAAACATTGGCTACAAGATTGCACAGCGTCTAGGTGGCTACGAAGCAATCGGACCGATTTTACAAGGCCTAAACAAGCCAGTAAACGACCTATCACGCGGCTGTAACGTAGAAGACGTGTACAAGCTAGCGCTGATTACGGCGATGCAGAGCTTGCAAGACTAGTTAGATAAGGTTTACTTGATTTAAAAGGTTAAGAGCCGTCAGCTCTGCAGATACCCTACGACATCTGTGGGTTCGGAGCTGGTGCCTCCTCGACCAGCAGGGTGCGGCTACCGCCTTCCCTGAACGCTGGTCTGTGGGGTCTCCACCACCTCATACTCCCACGGATTGTCTTCGGATATCTTCCGAGTCTGCCGGCTCTTGTTTTTCTTTAAGGTAAAAAGGCTTTAAGAGCTAACTTAAGCGTCATGCAATAATGGAAGTCTCGACCTTTTATGGTTGGGGCTTTTTTTGCTCGTTAACGTAGTAACCCTATAAAAAGCCTTTAAAGTCAGGAACATAGAAGACACTTCTACAGTAGCTATTGAATCCGTGGAGGAAATTGTCGTAAGAGGGTCGCGTAATATTGGATTTAGTGTCCTGCACAATGCAGACGTTTTGGAAGTGGAGCTGCTTGATAGTAATGAAGAGATTGTCATGGCCGATCAATTTACCGGCAACTTAATCACGTTTAGAGATGTACCAGACGGAACATTCACATTAAAGATCAACGGACAGCTCATCGATGCGATCGTCATTAGTATTGGAGAGCAAGCATCGGGCGAAAGTGAAGAGAATACCCGTACAGCAGAAGATCTCGCGATCACGAATTTACGTCTTTCTCACCAGCGTTCGTTCAAACTGGAGGGCGAAGATGGGGATATTCGAGTGCACGCCTATTATAATGAGGAAACTCGTTCTTTAGAGGACATTTATGATGAAACGAAAAGGACTGTTCGTAATGTCGCGATCTTTAGTTCTCTTCAACTGAACGAGATCTATATGGTAGAGATAGATGAGGCGTTCGTTGGAATTTTTACACGAAACAATCATGTATTACTTGATGGAGTCGAGTACAAATATGATGTAGAACGATTAACGTTAGTAAGAGATTTAGAGGATGAAACAGAGGAAGTCATAAATTTAGTGGAGCTTGAGCCGGAGGAGCTTGAGGAATTACTAGCATCTATCACATTTTAAGCCATGCCCCCGTAGCGATCAGAGGATTGCTACGGGATTTTCTATTTACCAAAGTATTGGTATACTATAAATAATTAATTAAAATTTAACAATAAAGCATGAATTATAGAGGTTATGAAATCCTGATTAAAATAAGTGGGGTATTGAGATGAACATATGGACAGATAAAGATGATAAGCAAATTGGAGATGTGATAATTCAAGAATTGGCTGCTGGTAAGTCATTGCGCGGCACAGTTCGAAAGCTTGGACGGGAAATGAATAAAGAGCCTAAACACATTTATAACAGGTGGTATCATGTTATTCGTTCTCAGCGTATGGAAGAAGTAAAAGAAGCGGAAGAAACGCGGCAGCAAAATTACATTCACTTGAGAGACTATAAATGGCTAACTGAACATGAAGAATTAATTGCACAAGTAATAGTAGAATATATGTCATCTGGGAGGACTCAAACAGAAGCAATAGATCACTTAACTACTTTACTTCCATATTCAGCGGAACGAATGCGAAATAGATGGCAAAGTAAGTTACGAAAGCAAAGTGCTCAAGAAGTTGAGAGAGCAACTGAAATAGGGAAGAGAAAAGCATATAAAAATCGTCTTGAGAAAAAAATCGAAGAACTGAAGTCTGAAATAACTAGGTTGCAAAGTATACTAGAAGAATGCGATGAAGAAATAAAGCTATGCAATAAAAAAGAGTAATTTAAATAGTCTGATTACTATAGGGTGCTGTTTCATATTTAAAGTTATACAAATCCGATTTTCTAGATGTGTTTAGGTTAAGTAAATTTGTTACATTATTCTATTAAGATATTGATTTTGAAGGAGAATCTAATGAAAAATTTAGATAAGTATTTTTTTAAACCAAGAAAAGCTGAGGAAATAGTAGATAAGGCGCTAATAGTCATTGATACCAATATTCTTTTGGCAGCGTATCAATGGAAGAAAGCATCATTTAAAGAAATTACAAATATAATGGACAATTTAATGAAAGAGGAGAGACTTAAAATACCTTCGCATGTCTTTGAAGAGTTCATGGATCAGCGCCCTAATAGAATAAAAGAAATAGTCTAGAACATTGAGACAAAAATAAATTCTAAACTGCAAACGCCAGAAAAGCTAACTTCAATAATTCCAGCATGGGAATTAATAGATAATAATGATGAGTTGAAAGTTGAAGATGATTATTTAAAGAGTTTAACTAAATATAAGAAAACATTAAAAGCTTTAAAATCAGAGGTAAAACAATTTATTATTGATGATCCAATATTAGATAGTTTGGAAAAATATTTAAGATTTGGATACTTCGAAATATCTGAGGTTGATGAGAGTGACTTTGAAAAGGACGCTATATCTAGGGCCCCAAAAAAAATACCGCCTCTTACCGGTGGTGATAATGGAAAGAAACTTAACAAGTATGGTGATTATAAAATTTGGAAGCATATTTTAACTTTAAAAAAGAATGTCATATTTGTAACCACTGATATGAAACCGTCAGTTTGCAGTGTAGGTATTATATAGATGTTAGATAGGAGTAAACACTATGAATAGCTTTAATGCCCATATGCAAAAGAGATCACAATCAGTGGAAGCTTTGCTCCTTATGGATGGGCAATGTGCAATGGTCAGGTATTGCCAATCTCACAAAATACAGCTCTGTACGCCATTTTATAATTCTATGTGATTTTTAGCAGACTTAATCTCTTGATGTGAGGCTCGATAGTCATAGTCATACTGTGTATTATCATCCCGAGGATAAAATGTATGATGGTACCACGAAAAGTCGTTACGATCACAGGCAATTTTAGTGTACTTGATAAAGAGTACGATGCAGAAGACATATATTATTTTCAGCAAGTTATATTAAAATCTGAATGGAAAAGAATTAAGGTTGAAACTGAAAATGCGCCTGCTCCCTATAGTGAACTGTTTGTAAGTTCTACGTTTTTATTTACTCCAACACTATTGCTTCCAAATGACGGTACAGGATTAAGTTCAACGTCCTCGGATCCAATGATGCCTGAAAGCGATAAACTATTCTCGTCAATTGTTGCTTCCGTAGTCGCAATGCCGCCCAGTGTAAGTGATGGCGTGACGCTAATGTTCGTTCCAACATTGGGACTTGCAAACTCTCCGACCATACTAGTAAGAGTCACGTTATCCGAACCAACTACTCCACTTAAACTCGCTCCAGTCGGCGACAGCGAATATTTTTACAGGTCCTCCAGCTGGAGCTATTTTAAATGTTTCACAAGAAGTTATATCTAAATCGTCTTATAATGAACAAGATATGGAAGTTACTGTAGAGGTACTGGTTTTTGATGAATTGGACCAGGCGATCACAAATGGTGACGAAGCAGGGACTTTTTCGGTAACGACTCCAGAAGCAGCAATAGAAGGGAATGACTATTCGTTCTCATCTACAACTGGAACGTTAACACTTAAAGAAGGGGCGGATCAAGCATTAGGCGAATATACGATAAGTTATATGAACAATCTCGAGAACACAGTTACCGCGAATCAGAAGGTTCGAGTTGTAAATGATAATGCCTTATTAGCTAATCTGCAACTAAGGGTTAATGGAACGAATGAACTTGTGAAATTGACACCTGATTTTGTTGCTGAAACAAGTAATTACCATGCAACTGTAGCTACTGGTGTATCTGAAGTGAACGTTCGACCATTGCTAGCGGATAATGAAGCAACGGTGAGTGTAAATGGAATAACTGCTACATCTGATGAATGGTCAGATTCTATCTCACTCAACGTAGGAAACAACATTATCGAAGTAAAGATAAGGGCTGCGGATGGATTGGAAGAAAACACGTATACGCTAACTATCAACCGACCAAGACCACCATCTAGTGGTGGAGGCGGTGGGGAAACTCCAACAACGCCACCAACTAATTCTCGACCTGCCCCTGTTCAAATTGGTCCAGGGTTGGAAAATGTAGTTGAAATATACCGAACAATAAGAGGCGATGGCGTCTCTATTGATGAAGTGAGTATAAGCCGAGAAGTTATCGATGAGTTAATTACTCAAAATCCTGAGACTAAAGAGGAATGGGTGACTGTAATCATCAGTGATCTTCTTGAAGATCCAGCAGATCAGTTTGAAATCACTTTACCACATGACTCTATACTTTCTTTATCAAGTGCTAACAAAGGGATATTGATTATCAATGACTTTGGGGAAATTTCACTTCGGAATGATCAAATCCGAGAAGCACAGAATGAAAATAAGGATTTATTTTTCCGATTGATACCGATGCGTAATCACGGTGATCGGGTAACGCAAGAACAGCGTATGGAACAAGAGGCATTGGTGCAACAATCATTTAATAATCAGCCTATTCAAGTTCTCGGTACACCAATTGATATTGAGACTAACTATACCTCTTACAAGACAGAAATTAAAATTCCTATTCCACTAGACACGAATGCAACTAGCTTTGCGGTATTTATTGAGCATAGTGATGGGGAACTAGTTCTTGATCGCGGAGAAGTACAAGTTGACGAGGATGGCATTCCGAATGCGATAGTAATTGAGGTAGAGAAATTTAGTCGCTTTACGGTTATCGCAAATGATGGAGAATACAATATCTATCCTCGGTACATCGAAGGGTTTGAAGACAATACGTTTCGACCAAACGAGTCGTTGACCCGAGCACAACTTGCTACGATGCTTGGGCGCATTCTAATAGAGGAGAGGGGTATTGAAGCACCGACCGAAAGCGTGTTCTCCGACGTAGATTCGAATTTTTGGGCGTTTGAGATGATTAACCTTGTTCAAAAAGAGGGTATCATGACTGGTCATGAGTTTAATCAATTCCGTCCAAATGAGTTTGTGACACGTGCTCAATTCGCAACAGTTGCGGACCGATGGAGTGACCACATGGTTAAAAGTATTACCACACCATATACGGACATAAGTAGCCATTGGGCAATGTCCTCAATTCAAGCCATGTACGATTTGGGCTGGATGATTGGTTTCAATGATAATACGTTCCGTCCGAATGAGAACATGACCCGAGCTCAAGCGGTTAAAGTATTAAATCAAATGTTTGATCGTCCACTACTATCTAATGTTCTAGAGAGTAAGTGGAACGATGTATCAAATAGGCATTGGGCCTTAATTGACATTGAGACTGCTTCAAATTCTTACTGCACAATGCTTGAAGATGGTGAACAACAATTTGATCGTTTTATCGATTAATCATAAAAGAAGAGTGCCATGATTTCACTTAGGCACTCTTCTTTTCTATTTCTATATAAGCCTATAAGTAGATAAAAACAAAAACTTACAGATTATCTATTTCATAAATAATTCAAGTATTAATCATTTATTTTATATCAATTTTTAAAGCAAAGGGAATCCGTTAACTTAATTTACAGCTTTTGATGTGAACCCAAGTGTTTAAACAAGTCTATCCAGACTCCTTAGCTAACTTTCTTACTTCATAAGCAATCTGGATAGCGGAAAAGTTCATTCGAAATTGAGGCATCTTTTCGTTAGATAGGTGCATATTCGTGCTAATTCTCACTTTTGACGACTTCAGGGAAATTCAGGAATAGGTTATGGCTAAGCTTACCGCTCCAAATCCGGCTATTCCAAAAAACTTCTCTCCTTTTATGATGAGAATGTCGTGGTCCATTAAGAGAAAACATTGAGCCCTGTTCCTTCTCCTTCTTGTTTATAAATGATTGATACTATTTGACATATTAATCAATAATATACGGAATTCATATCTAAAATATTCTAATTAATTGATCTTCTCAGAAGTAAGAAGAATAAATAAGATATAGTGAGTAGGTTTTTGATGGAAAATTACCTGAATGACGAGTAAAATCAAAAAAATGTCTGAAAAATAAAAATAGTCTTGCGTATATATAAGGGTTCATATATAATTTTTAGTAAGCTTATACGTACAAGTTAATCAATTTTGTAAGCGTTTTAATAATAGTTGTTATTAATTACCTTGTGCGTAAATGCGCAAATAGAGGGGGTATTACTACGCATTCATTCTAAATGAGGGGATTTTACAGGTCATTTCCGGTTAGTTGTACGTACATTTGTTTCGTGAATATAAGGAGGGTTACGATGAAAAAGCTATTGCTATTATCGGGTATTTCTGTTTTGACGCTTACAGCTTGTGGTGGAGGGAACGATGGGGATTCGAATGGTGATACTAACGCGTCTGCTAGTGAAAATGGCGCAGAAGAAGTCGTTGTCATTGGAGAAGACATTGAAGGCGCAACAGAATTAACATTTTGGAACTTCCAAGAATTGCATACAGGTTTTTTTGAGGATGCTGTCAACCGATGGAATGAAGAGTATCCAGATCGTCCGATTCAATTAACAGCTGAAACATATCCATATGATCAGATGCACAACAATCTATTACTTGCCCTGCAGTCAGGAAGTGGAGCACCGGATATTGCGGATATTGAGCTCAATCAGTATCCCAACTTTTTACGAGGAGAGCCTCAACTTCTCCCAATGAATGAATATGTGGAGCCTGAGCTTGAGAATTTTGTTCAGTCTCGTTTAGAGATTTATGCAAAGGATGGCACTTACTACGGACTACCAACACATGTAGGTGCAACGGTTATGTATTACAACACTGAAATTACAGAGGCTGCAGGAGTGGACATTGATAGCATTGAAACATGGGACGACTACATTGAGGCTGGGAAACAGGTCGTTCAAAATACCGATGCCGTCATGACGACAGTTGAGTCAGATGAGTCTTGGACATTTTATCCTCTCATCAGTCAACGAGGCTCCGATTATTTTGATGAGAATGGAGAGCTTATTTTAGATAATGAGGCGAATGTGGATACGCTTCAGTTTATTCACGATCTCGTTTACGAAGAGGAGATTGCTCAGCTGACACCAGGAGGTTTTCACCACGCAGAAGAATACTACGGATTTATGAATGACGGAGGCTCTGCGTCATTAATGATGCCAATGTGGTACATGGGTCGCTTTACAGATTACATGCCAGATTTAAAAGGGAAGATGCAAATTCGTCCTTTACCGACATGGGAGGAAGGTGGCAACCGTTCTGCTGGTATGGGTGGAACTGGTACAGTCGTGACTAATCAAACAGAGCATCCGGATCTCGCCACAGAGTTTTTAGCATTTGCAAAACTAACGCCTGAAAGCAACATTAAACTTTGGGAAATATTAGGATTTGATCCTCCTCGTTTCGATGTATGGGATTCACAAGAAATGAACGAGCCGAATGAATTCTATGATTATTTCCACGACGATATCTTTGAGATCCTATTAAGTATTCGGGATGAAATTAATGAGTTAAATATTACGGAGTATAATCCGGATGTTGCTCAAGAATTAGAATCAAACGTGTATCATTCCGTCCTAAGAGAGCAAAGCCAGACGCCACAAGAAGCGCTTGAACAAGCTGCTGAAGCGGTAAGAAGCAGAATCGTCGAATAGTCAGTCGGACTGATCATTAATCAAGCTGGATCTAGGTCGCGCGTTGTTGCTTAGATCCAGTCTATTAAGTGCTTCTAAGTCTTTTGAAGGTCAAGGGGGAATACATGTGGCAACTTCCACGTCAGAACAACGGATTCATAATGAAGGAGTAAAAAAACGTAGGTTTCGTTTTTTATATTCAAAAAAAGTAGCACCCTATGTATTTGTTTCTCCCTTCATTATCTCGTTTTTACTGTTATCTCTTTACCCGTTTTTAAGCGCGATTAATATGAGCTTTCAGCGTGTACTACCAGGCCAGATAGACTATATTGGCTTGCACAATTATTCGCGCGTATTTAATCCAACCTTTTATACAGCTTTGCAAAACACCACTATCTATGTGGTTTGGACGGTGCTTATCCTCACGTTTATCCCATTAGTCCTAGCGGTGCTGTTGAACAATCGTCTGATGACATTCACAAACATCTTTCGAGCAGCTATTTTCATTCCGGCGTTAACCTCGGTAATTGTAGCTGGGACAATTTTTAGAATGATCTTTGGAGACTCGGAGGCAGCATTTGCTAATCAAGTACTTCAATTTATTGGTCTGGATGCCGTGGAATGGCGATATGGTGCTGGATCGGGCATGTTTTTAATGGTTGCATTGGCTTCTTGGAGATGGATCGGTGTGAATATTCTTTACTATTTAGCAGCCTTGCAAAATGTTAATCACGATCTGTATGAAGCTGCAGATATTGATGGGGCGGGAGTATGGCAAAAGTTTAGAAACGTAACATTTCCAGCAATTAAACCTGTTGTTATATTTTTATCGACCATCACTATTATTAATGGCTTTAGAATGTTTGAGGAAAGCTTTGTGTTTTGGGAGACCAGCTCGCCTGGGAATATCGGGTTGACTGTAGTCGGATACATCTATATTGAAGGTATTCAGCGAAATGATATGGGATTTGGTGCAGCTGTTGGAATTGTTCTTCTTCTCATCATTTTAGTCATAAGCATCACGCAACTCGTATTGACCGGTGCGTTTAAAAAGGGTGATTCATGATGAAACAAAAAAAGAATCGTGAAAAAGCAATGGTGATCGGTCTATTAATCATGTTTGTACTTATAGCGGGAATAGCGCTATTTCCGGTGTTTGCGTTAGTCATCGCGTCATTGAGTCCTGCTTCAGACTTAATGCGCTACGGTTTAACGGGCGAGCTGTTTTTAAGCGCCTTTGATTTTCAAAATTATGAAGCGCTATTTGGTAGTGGAGAAACTAATTATTGGAGTTGGTATGCAAATAGTATCATCATTTCAGCCGTGCTTATCGTTGTGTCTCTATTCTTCTCTTCTATGGTTGGCTACGCACTAGCTCTTTATTCATTCAAAGGACAACGTTTTATCTTTCTCTTAGTGTTGGTGATCGTGATGATTCCATTCGAGATTCTGATGCTCCCACTATTTCGCTTAATGACGTCCCTTCAGCTCGTGGATACGTACCTAGCGGTTATGCTACCGCTCATTGTAGCACCAATTGCCGTGTTCTTTTTTAGACAGTATGCAATTGGATTACCAAAGGAACTAATGGAGTCTGCAAGGGTAGATGGCTGTACAGAATATGGGATCTTTTTTAAAGTGATGGCACCACTCATGCTTCCATCCTTTGCGGCGATGGCCATTTTACAAGGGTTAAGTAGCTGGAACAACTTTCTATGGCCATTACTCGTTCTAAGATCCAACGACATGTTTACGTTACCTATTGGGCTTGCTACGCTTCTAACCCCTTATGGTAATAACTATCAGGTGTTATTCTCAGGTGCCGTGCTAAGCATTATCCCAATCATTCTTTTATTCTTATTCTTCCAGCGATTCTTTATTGCTGGTCTAACCTCTGGAGGCGTCAAAGGATAGCTAGTAGGCTAATTAGGAAGGGGGAGAGTACGACATGGTGCCAGGATTAGAAGCATTTTTTAGGATTATTGCGCGGTTCGCTTACTTAAATGTCCTCTGGTTACTTGGAATAGTAGCAGGGCTTGGGGTAGTAGGGTTCTTTCCTGCCACACAGGCGCTACTCGCTATTTCTAAACGCTGGGTCAAAAATGATTATAGCTTCCCAGTGGCTAAAACCTTTATAAAGCTATACAAACAGTCAATATGGAGAGCGAATGCTACTGGTTTTCTCATTCTGTTAGTTGCAACGATTTTATATGTAAACTATCGAGTGATACAAGCAAGTGGCGGGCTTATCCCGTTTCCAGTTGTTATCGCATTTATTATTCTTGTACTCCTAGTGGGGTCTGTCAGTATTATGCTTTTTCCATTAGGAACATACGCGCAGGATTCATTAAAAACAAATGTGAAGACCGCAATTATTTTTGCATTCGGCCGGTTTCATATAACGATGTTGACGGCCTTAATTACGTGGTGCATGTTGTATATGTCATTAGCTATACCAACGCTCTTTCTATTTTTCTCAGGGAGCGTAGGATCATTTTTAATTATGTGGTTTATCGAGCAAGCGCTTCATAAATCAGAGTCGCGAGCAACTACTGTTTTACCATAATTCAGATACAGGTGATGGAAGGGGAATTCATTGTGAAAAAAGCAAAAATGATTATTGATAAGGCGTATAAGATTGCAGAAATTGATGAGCGAGTATACGGGTCATTTATCGAGCATTTAGGACGTGCCGTATACGGAGGATTATACGAACCAGGTCATCCAGAAGCTGACGAGCAAGGGTTCAGAAAAGACGTTATTGATCTCGTTCAACAATTGAATGTGCCGATCGTACGTTATCCAGGAGGAAATATGGTATCAGCGTATAACTGGGAAGACGGAATTGGACCTAAAGAGGATCGCCCAAAACGTCTAGAGCTTGCTTGGCGTGTAATTGAAACAAATGAGGTTGGAACAAATGAGTTTGTAGACTGGGCTAAAAAAGCAGGGTCAGAAGTCATGATGGCCATCAATCTAGGGACGAGAGGCATTGACGCAGCCCGAAATATTATTGAGTATACCAATCATCCAAGTGGTACGTACTGGAGCGATTTACGTGTCAAGCACGGCTATAAAGAGCCGCATAAAATTAAAACATGGTGTCTTGGAAATGAAATGGATGGACCGTGGCAGGTCGGGCAAAAAACCGCCTACGAATACGGGAGACTCGCAAGTGAAGCAGGAAAAGCGATGCGCCTAGTTGATCCAGATATTGAGCTTGTATCCTGTGGAAGCTCGAATACGGATATGCCAACATTTCCTGATTGGGAGGCGGAGACTCTTACACATACGTACGATGTCGTAGATTATATTTCCTTACACCAATATTTTGGTAATCGGGACGATGATTCGCAAAACTTTATTGCAAACGGAATGGAACTTGAACGATTTATCTCTACGGTAACCTCTGTAGCGGATTATATTAAAGCCAAAAAACGTAGTAAAAAGACGTTAATGCTTAGCTTTGATGAGTGGAACGTTTGGTATCACTCGAATGATGCGGATAAAGAGATTGAGCCTTGGACGGTTGCACCTCCCCAGCTAGAGGATCACTATAATTTTGAAGATGCGCTTCTTGTTGGAAGCATCTTGATTACCTTCCTAAAGCATGCAGATAGAGTGAAAATGGCGTGCATGGCACAGCTTGTAAACGTGATCGCTCCTATTATGACAGAGAACATGGGGGCTGCTTGGAAGCAAACTATTTACTATCCATATATGCATGCCTCTGTGTATGGACGAGGGGTTTCTTTAAAAGCGATTGTAGACTCTCCAAAGTTTGATACAAAGGATTATACAGACGTGGAGTATCTAGATACGGCTGTTGTATATAACGAAGAGGAAGAGGAACTAACTGTTTTTGCCCTAAATCGTCATATTGAAGACGACCTTCATGTAACGATTAATGTTAGTGGCTTTGAAGACTACGAGATTAAGGAGCATATTGTCCTTGAACATGATGATTTAAAAGCGGTCAATACGGCAACGCATGAGTCAGTTACTCCTCATCGAAATGGTAATGCCGTTTTACAGGATGGCTTTATTGAAGCAAAGCTTTCTAAAGCGTCTTGGCATGTGGTGCGACTACGTGCTAGTAAAACAACGAACTAATGGACAAAGGAGGAGAAGAGTATGAGTATCGAACAGCTAAAAAAAGAAGTATGTGTTGCTAATAAATCCCTTCCCTCTTACGGACTCGTTACCTTTACTTGGGGAAATGTGAGTGGTTTTGACGTAGACAGTGGTCATGTGGTTATTAAACCAAGTGGTGTATCCTATGAGGATTTAACACCCGAGAAAATGGTTGTCGTAAATCTGAGTGGAGAAGTGGTCGAAGGGGAGCTTAAGCCCTCTTCGGACACGGCTACCCACGTGCATATGTACCAGGAGTTTAAAGGTGTAACAGGTATTGTTCATACGCATTCTCCCTGGGCTACAGCTTGGTCTCAGGCTGGTCGAGAGCTCCTTCCGCTAGGTACAACACATGCTGACTATTTCTATGGGTCCGTCCCCTGCACACGCTCCTTAAGTTCGGAAGAAATCACTGCGGACTACGAGCTCAACACTGGAAGGGTAATAGTAGAAACCTTTCGCAAGCATGCTATTGATGAGCTTGCGGTACCGGGTGTTCTAGTAAATGGACATGCTCCTTTTACTTGGGGAGGGAGTGTAAAGGACGCGGTGAAGCATGCAGTGGTACTAGAGGAATGCGCCAAAATAGCTTTTCATAGCTTTCAGCTTAATAGTAAGCTAACAGCGGTCGACCAAACCCTTTTAGATAAACATTATTTAAGGAAGCATGGGAAAGACGCGTATTACGGTCAGTAGGGAAATGGACGGAGGAATAAAAATGGAGAAGTATACAATTGGGATTGATTACGGCACACAATCGGGACGAGTCGTACTAGTCTCTTTAAAGGATGGAAGAGAGCTAGTCGATCACGTCACCGAATATAAGCATGGGGTTATGGATGATACCCTTCCTATCGATCGTATATCGCTCGGAAATGAATGGGCCCTCCAGCATCCCCAGGATTATTTAGATGTGATTGAGCAATCAGTCCCAGCTGTCTTAAAGGCAGCAGAAGTAGACCCGGCAGACATTATTGGAGTAGGGATTGATTTTACTGCTTGTACAATGCTTCCAATAGACGAAAAGGGTGAACCTCTCTGCTTTAACGAAAAGTGGAGTAAAAATCCCCACAGCTGGATTAAGCTATGGAAGCATCATGCAGCTCAACCACATGCTAATGAACTAAATAGTTTAGCTAAAGAGCGTGAAGAAACATTTTTAGCAAGGTACGGTGGGAAGCTTTCCTCAGAATGGATGCTTGCAAAAGCCTATCAAATCCTAGACGAGGCGCCTGATGTTTATCAAGCTGCCGACCGGTTTGTAGAAGCGACAGATTGGGTAACGATGAAGCTATCGGACAATTTAGTAAGAAATAGCTGTACAGCTGGATATAAATCGGCCTGGCATAAAACAGAAGGCTATCCATCAGAAGAATTCTTTAAGGAAATCGATCCACGTCTTAAAGACCTTACTTCTACTAAGCTAAGAGGCGAGGTAGTGCCACTCGGTACAAAGGCAGGCAGAATCACGCGAGAGGTCGCTGAGAAAACGGGACTCAAAGAAGGTATTGCTGTAGCGGTTGGCAACGTTGATGCACACGCAGCGGTACCAGCTGTAGGAGTGGTGGATGAAGGCAAATTAGTCATGGCGATGGGGACATCGATTTGTCACATGCTTCTTGGCAAAAAGGAGGTACATGTGGAAGGGATGGCAGGAGTCGTAGAAGACGGTATTATCCCTGGCTATTATGGCTATGAAGCCGGTCAATCTGCAGTAGGAGATATTTTTGAATGGTTTGTAAATAAATCTGTTCCTGGTCATTTGCATCAAAAGGCAGAAGAGCGTGGCGTGAATGTTCATACAGTATTAGAAGAAGAGGCAGCTAAATATCGTCCAGGGCAGACAGGACTCCTTGCCTTAGACTGGTGGAATGGTAACCGTTCCATTTTAGTTGATACAGAGCTAAGTGGGCTTTTGTTAGGGTACAGCCTTAAAACGAAGCCGCAGGAAGTATACAGGGCTCTATTAGAAGCCACCGCATACGGAACGAAAATGATTATTGACGCTTTCACAGATAAGGGAGTTGCCGTCAATGAGCTTTATGCCTGTGGTGGGCTGCCACAAAAAAATGATCTTCTTATGCAAATTTATGCAGATGTCACTAACCTTCCTATTAAAGTTGCCGCTTCTAAGCATACGCCAGCTCTAGGTGCAGCAATGTTTGCATCTGTAGCAGCAGGTACAGATGAAGGTGGATATGAGTCGATCGTAGATGCGGCAGCACATATGGGAAGAGTTCGTGATAAGGTTTATCAGCCAATTGCCGAGCATGTTGACATTTATAAACAGCTTTACGCAGAGTATAAAGAGCTTCATGACTATTTTGGTAGAGGCAAAAATGATGTCATGAAACGACTTTTAAGCCTAAGGTAAAGCTATTCGAGTAAAATAGAACAAATGAGGAAGGGTGCCGATACATGAAAAAGGAAGCATATTCATTTTGGTTTTTATCTGGAAGTCAGCACTTGTATGGCCCAGAGGTGCTAGATCAAGTCGTCTCACAAACGGAGGAAATGGTTAGTGGTCTTGCAAACGCTTCTCTTCCCTTTACCTTAGAGCTAAAACCAATACTCACAAACGATGAGGATATTCAGGAGCTCATTATAAAAGCAAATTCTGATCCATCATGTGCTGGCGTCATCACATGGATGCATACCTTTTCCCCAGCTAAGATGTGGATAAGGGGAATCCAGCTTTTACAAAAACCATTGCTACATCTAAACACGCAATTTAATCGTGATATTCCGTGGGACTCAATTGACATGGAGTTCATGAATTTGAATCAATCTGCACACGGGGACAGAGAATTTGGTCACGTTGTTAGTCGAATGGGAATTGATCGTAAGGTCGTAGTCGGTCACTGGGAAGATAAAGAAGTATTACGCAATATGTCTGCATGGATGAAGGTGGCGGTCGCGCACCAAGAGAGCTACAAAGTAAAGGTTGCACGCTTTGGAGACAATATGCGCCAGGTAGCGGTTACGGACGGAGATAAAATTGAAGCCCAAAAGGTATTTGGCTGGACGGTAGACGGCTATGGAGTCGGTGACTTAGTCGAATATGTTCATAATGTTTCTGAAGAGGATGTAGAGGCACTCTTCGAGGAATATAAGCATCAATATGAGATAGAGGAAGACGTCCAACAAAACTCAACTAAAGTAGCCTCTGTAAAATACCAAGCAAGATTGGAACTTGGTATGAAAGCTTTCTTAGACACAAAAGGGTATAACGCCTTTACTACAACCTTTGAAGATCTTCACGGCCTTGAGCAGCTTCCTGGTCTAGCTGTGCAAAGATTGATGGAGCAGGGCTATGGATTTGCAGGAGAAGGGGACTGGAAAACGGCGGCGCTCTTAAGGGTTTTGAAGCAAATGACAAACAATGAAGGCACGACGTTTATGGAGGATTACACCTATCATTTTAAGCCGGGAAATGAAATGGTTCTTGGCTCCCATATGCTTGAAATTTGCCCAACTGTTGCAAATGACAAGCCTCGATTAGCTGTTCACCCTTTAGGTATAGGCGGAAAGGATGATCCTGCTCGAATGATCTTTAATGGTCAGGGTGGTAAGGCTGTTAACGCGAGTATTGTAGACTTAGGTGATCGTTTTCGTTTAATTGTTAGTGAGATCGAAGCCTTCGTACCAGAGGAAAGCACACCAAAGCTTCCTGTAGCTAAACTACTTTGGAAGCCTGAACCTTCGTTGTCTATAGCAACAGAGGCTTGGGTTCTGGCTGGTGGCGCCCACCATACGGTGCTATCATTCCATGCCAGTAAACAACAGCTTATAGAGTGGGCGGAGATGCATGGGGTTGAAGTAGTTCTTATTGACAATAATACGCAAATTCATCCGTTCAAAAATGAGTTAAAATGGAATAAACTTATTTGGAGGAGTTAATTTTATACCTCGAAAAGTATAGGTTAGGTTGGTTTTTCCCTTAGGTTCAAAGAGAAATATACTTAAAAGTGAATTAAGTATATAAAATAGTTATACGTATAAGTTAAAATCTAAGGTAGTTACCTAACGAATGAGGTGATTCCATGGAAACAAAATATAATATAGTGAAAAATCAAATTAGATCCATGATCTTACAAGGACGTATTCAGCCCCATCAAAAAATTGGATCTGAAAGTGAGCTTATGGAGCAATTTAATGTAAGTCGCCATACAATCCGCAAAGCAATTGGGGATTTAGCTAATGATGGCTGGTTATATAAAAAACAAGGCGCAGGAACGTTTTGTTCAGATCGTTCTGTAGAGTCAGATAATACGGGAGCGAGTCTCAAAAAAATAGCGGTTATCACCACATATTTTTCTGATTATATCTTTCCAACGATCATTCGGGGAATAGAAAGTTATTTAAGCGAGAACGGCTTTCAAATGACGGTATTCAGTACAAACAATGACATTGAATTAGAGCGAAAATATTTAGAAGTAGTGCTATCAGGAGATTTCGATGGATTAATCGTGGAGCCCACAAAAAGCGCATTACTAAACCCAAACATCAGCTATTACTTAAATATTGAGCGATTAGGAATTCCTTATGTCATGATCAATGCCTATTATGAAGAGTTAGAACCTCTTCACCTTATCATGGATGATACAGCTGGTGGATTAATGGCGACTACTCATATAATTAAACATGGTCATACAAACATTTTAGGTTTTTTTAAAAACGATGATATTCAAGGTATAAAGCGTATGAAAGGATTTATCCTGGCTCATCGTGCAAATAAGTTACAAATAGTCCCACAGAATATTGTGACGTATACGACTGAGACTAAAGATTATCTTCCAATGGAAGCATTGTACACAAGACTCCGTGCTAAAGGTGAAGCACCTACTGCAATTGTCTGCTACAATGATCAGCTAGCAGTCATGCTCCTAGATGTTCTTCGAGATATGAATATCTCTGTACCGGAGGATATGTCTATCATTGGCTATGACGATTCTTTTTTGGCAGTAGCGACAGAGGTAAAGCTTACAACAATTACACATCCGAAGGTAGCGCTTGGGGTAGACGCAGCCCGAACTATCCATCAGTTTATTGCCGAAAAGAATGATCCGTCTTTAAAAAATGAAGCGATGTCGATCATGTATCCTCCAAAACTAAAACAACGTCGTTCCGTACGCGAATTGCAAGTAAAAGAGGTGGCATATAGTGAATAATTCGTTACTTGATTGGTATCAGCTACACATGGAGAAACTTGAGGATAGTCAATTAGCAGCCCCATTACAAACGGAACAGATGGAAGTCGGAAAAAACGCATATGCAAAGCTTGAATCTTTTCTTAGTAGTCACGATTTCACACACATCCATCTTGTTTATGACAAGCATACGTTTCAGGCTGCTGGAGAAAGCCTTGTAAAACGTTTACCGTCACATAACCAAATTACCATTTCCAAGACGGAACTCTCTCCTGATGCGAATGGCGATGTTATAGCAAATGAGACGTCCATCGCGTATCTTCTTACAGAGGTGCAGCGACCGGATGTCTTAATTGCAATTGGTGCAGGAACGATCCACGATATTACGCGCTTTGTTAGCTATAAAATGGGGCTACCGTTTATTTCGATTCCGACAGCCCCATCTGTAGACGGCTTTAACTCTAAAGGAGCTCCAATCGTGCTTAAGAAGCGAAAAATTACCTTCCAAACGCAAGCTCCTATTGCGTTATTTGCAGACACGTCAGTACTGGCAGAAGCACCTCGTCCTCTTATTGCTGCGGGCGTAGGTGATATGATCGGGAAATGGACATCGCTCGCCGATTGGCAATTCGGCACAATGATGGCGCAAGAGCCATATAGTGAGACGGCTGTTGCGATGACGAAAGAAGCACTAAAGCTTGTCACGTCATCACTGGACGATATAAAGAACCAGACGGACATCGGAATGAAGGCGTTAATAGAAGCCTTACTAAAATCAGGGATGGCCATGTCTCTCTTTGGACTCTCTCATCCAGCCTCAGGGGGGGAGCATCATCTATCGCATTACTGGGAGATGCATTATTTAGAAAAGAATAAAAAACAGCTCCTTCACGGCGCCAAGGTAGGAGTTGCCTGCGGGCTACTGGCGGATCATTATCATAAGCAAGCGAACAAGCTTCTTTTAACTGATAGTCGCCTGACGATCAACCAACAAGAAAAAGCGCAGGCAATTCTAGCTAGTATACCGAGTGGCGACGAAATCCGTCGTACGTTATCAAGCGTGGGTGGTAGTACAACACCACATGAGCTAGGCGTCCCTAGTGAACTTGTAGAAAATAGTATCAAACACGCACACACGGTTAGAGATAGGCATACATTCTTACGATATATTAATGAAAGCAGATAGGGTGATCAAGTGAGAAAAACGGACAGATTTCAGTCCGTTTTTTTAATTTTTATTTATTTCCACTAATATTTGTAGATAATTAAATATTCAGAATGTTATTTAATTGATTTGTTCCAACAAGTTTCGACCAAACGAGTCGTTGACCCGAGCACAACTTGCTACGATGCTTGGGCGCATTCTAATAGAGGAGAGGGGCATTGAAGCACCGACCGAAAGCGTGTTCTCTGACGTAGATTCGAATTTCTGAGCGTTTGACATGATTAACCTTGTTCAAAAAGAGGGTATCATGACTGGTCACGAGTTTAATCAATTCCGTCCAAATGAGTTTGTGACTCGTGCTCAATTCGCAACAGTTGCTGACCGGTGGAGTGACCACATGGGTAAAGATATTACCACACCATACACGGACATAAGTCATCATTGGGCAATGTCATCAATTCAAGCCATGTATGACTTGGGCTGGATGAGTGGTTTCAATGATAATACGTTCCGTCCCAATGAGAACATGACTAGAGCGCAAGCAGTCAAAGTATTAAATCAAATGTTTGATCGTCCACTAATCTCTAACGTGCTAAAGAGCAAGTGGACCGATATACCAAATAGTCATTAGGCCTTCCTAAAAATTGAAACTGCATCAAATTCTTACAGAACAATGCTTGTAGATGGTGAGGAACTATTTGATACAATAATTGAATAATCACCATAAGAAGAGTGCCATAATCAATTATTGGCACTATTCTTTAATTTCCTTAAATTGCGAGACGAGTTTATTTTAAGATGCTGGAAGTTAGTATGTGTTTTCTTTATCAGTCTTCTTAATTTTATTCAGTCAGGAATGATAAAAAATAAAACATAAATAACCAGGAGTGACTTAATAACTTGAGCGACAGGATCGTATGGTCGAACATAATCTAAAAGCATTGTCACACATGACCTAACACACATTAATTGTAGAGAGGTGTAAATTATAATAATCATTTTTTTGATATTAACCTTAATGGTAAGTAGGAATATTCACAAGTAGATAAGTGGTCATTTAGGTATTGGGTCTTTAGTTAATACCGCTTTAATTGTAAGGATAGATATAGCAAAAGAGAGAGTGAAAATAGCAAGAAATATAAAGAAATATAAAGAAAGAAAAATCAAAGTAGATATGAAAATAATAAGGAAGCACATGGGGTAAATAAGGAAACGTTGGGTAATCTCTAACAACTAAATTAAGAACAGAGACAGGGATAATATTTATCCTATGAACTGAGTAAGTAAGTAGACAAATTATATAGGTAATAATAGCTAAATTAGCTGAAAGTATAAATGATTCACGTGTAATAGTAGCTAATTTCGGGCTTATTTTTAGCTGCTGTAAGATAGCTTGAGATCTATCCATGAGTCTTCTTGTTTTTATCCAATATGGAATGATAATAATTAATACAAAAATAATCAATAATAAAAGCAATTATCAGAGCATAGCTAGTTATTGGAAGCAATATCGCTCACGTCCTAACATAGAGCATTATGTAAAGAAGGGACTGTATCTTGAACTCTAAAAATGAGGTTGTCTGTATAGGTGTGACCATAGCATAAAACAGTTGCTGGATGAGAAAGGTGGTGCTGAAGAAGAAACTCATGAAGTATGGTAGTTACTTCATCGTCTTTAGTAGAGTCGTTAATAATGAATGTAGTTGTATTATTCGTATAGACGGACATAGCGAAAACGTGTTCCATTAACGGAGTATAGGTTAAGTAAATCCCACTTTTTCTAAGCGCATTCTTAAGTTATTGTTCTTCCTTTTTCTACGACAATTTATCGATGTAGAGGCTCAAAAGATGGCAGACTCGGAGAACATCAGGAGATAGTTAGGAATATTCTTGGAATGACCCCCGTTGGGATCGCTTTTGGAGGAGACGACAGTCGACTCCTGCAGAGCGAGGAGGCTCAGGCACAGACCCTGCTAATGTCGTAGGATGTTCGTAGAGCTGACCTATACTAGTTAGTATTTGAGCAACTTACTCTTCAACATAAAAAAAGGAAAAAATACTAACCTAGACTTGCACAATCTTTTCTACCCATGTTAAGCTTACGAAGGAATGAACAACTGAAAACGTCCTCGTTAGGTGAGGCTCCTGTGCAGGAGATACGCTGCTGCCCAAAAACGTCTAAAGACGCCAATGGGTCAACAGAAACTATCGACATAAGGTAGTTTTTAATGTAGCTGGCATTGTCCTATGCCGCACAGTGCTAAAGCTCTACGAATGGAGGGTGCGAGAATCTAGTTAACCATGTGCAAATTTGTACATTGGCTTACTTTACTATGGATGTAACCCTCTATTTCACCGAGATAGAGGGTTTTTGTATGTTTTCAGAATCTGTAAAAAAGGGGAGTGGACAGTATGGACGAAGATAGTTGTAGAAGCATGACAAAACTAGCATACACACAATTTCATCACACCAGACTGTCCCAATCCTACGTTGGGCGGCTGTCTTAAGGGAGGCTACCAACATGAAGCAGATTCATGCATTTATTGAAGAGCGCAGATTAGACGAAGCGCGTGAAGCATTGCTTGAGCTACACCCACGTGAACAGGGGGAGCTCTATCTATCTCTCAACGAGGGAGAGCGACTATTTTTATACGAGATTTTAAGCCCGAGTGAGCTCGGTGATATATTTGAGCACCTATCGGATAATGAGCGCGAAGACTTTTTGGACGAGCTGGACGAAACGTATTCGGCAATGATGTTAAACGAGATGAATGCCGATGATGCGGCAGATATTTTACAGCTCGTTGACGAAGCAAAGGCAGAGCGAATCTTTGCTAAAATGCAACAAGATGGCGCAACAGAGCTTAGACAGCTCATGAATTACGAAGAAGAAACTGCAGGTTCAATTATGACAACAGAGTTTGTTGTCTTAAAATCGACGGAGCGAGTGAGCGACGTAATGACACACCTTCGTGATGAAGCACCAAATGCAGAGACGATTTACTATCTCTATGTCGTCGATGAAGTAGGAAAGCTTGCTGGGGTTATCTCGCTAAGAGATCTCATCGTTGCAGATCCGAGTGAATTCATCGAAGACAAACTCAATAAGAAAGTCGTCTCCGTCGATGTGTCACTCGATCAGGAGGAAGTAGCGCGGATTATCAAAAAATACGATTTTCTCGCCGTACCGGTTGTTACGAACGACAATCATTTAGTTGGGATCATCACGGTCGATGATATTTTAGACGTCGTCGATGAGGAGACGGAAGAGGACTTCGGGGAAATCTCCGGTGCACGGGGATCGATGAACACGAAGCTATCCTCTTTTGAGGCGGCAAGAGCGAGGGCGCCGTGGATCATTATGCTTATGCTGTTTGGACTTATCACAGCAAATGTTATTGGCTTTTTTGAAGAAACGTTAGAGACGATCGTCCTGCTTGCAGCCTTCATCCCAATGATCATGGGGTCTGCTGGAAATACCGGTACGCAAGCCTTAGCTGTAGTCGTGCGCGGTTTAGCGGTCGGTACGATCGATCGATCCAGGTTTTTTTATATAATAAAAAAAGAGTTTGGGACGGGAGCACTTCTTGGAATCACCTGTGCACTGACTATGCTCATTATCATCCCAATCTTTTACGACAGCTTTATCATAGCTGCGATTGTTGGTACCTCTCTTTTCCTCACGTTATGTATGGCAACTGTCATCGGAGCGACGATTCCAATCATTATCAACAAGTTTAACATCGATCCAGCCGTAGCATCCGGCCCGTTCATCACCACGATCAACGACGTGATCGGACTACTCATCTACTTCTCCATTGCAACGTCGATGTTGCAGTATTTGTAAAGACTAAAGACGTTTGAGTACATCACTCAAGCGTTTTTTTGGCGAGAAAATAATGTAGTAGTAGCTAATTTTTGGTAGAATGAGGGAAATGAGGTGAGCAAAGGATGCATCAGATTGTAGAGAACTTAAACAAGCTGGGGGTTCATTCTATCGAAAACAACCTACAGCTCTTACTGGAGATTAAAGAGACAGATACGAAGCAGGTGTCGCAAATTGATGAACAGATGTCTCGTCTTTTTGCTAGGACACGAAAAAACCTCTCGTTGGAATGTCCGAAAGCATTGTTAGACGAGCTACCAATCACGGCAGGTCACATGCAGGCCACTGCAGAGCGTATGCATTATACGCGGTCGCTTACTGGGAGCGAGTTTATGGATACTTTCGACTTTGAGGTTTGGGATAGTGATGCAGAGAGCACGACGATGTTTCTATCAGAGGTAATGGAGAGAGACACCGCGGCAACTCGCGCGTTTATCCAGGTGATGAAGGAGGAGCTACCGTCGCAGGCTGCACGCATGATCACCGTCTCGCTCATAGACGGCGAACCAGCCGGGATCGTGCTACCGCACTTGGAGCCTGGGAAGGACGCCGAGGGACGCTTCTTTTGGATCGGTCTTCACCCCACTTTCCGAGGAAAAAACAGAGGATGCGCGCTCCATCACATTGGACTCCACAGACTCCAACACGACTTCGGCGCAACAACATATGTCGGAGCAACCGAGCTCGGCAATGCGCCGATGCGAGCCATCATGAAGCAAAACGGATGCACCGAGCAGAAAGCGGTAATGGTGACGCTGGAGTGTGTGGTGTGCAAGTAAAAAAGCCGTTCTGCACCGAACGGCTTTTGCTACGTGGTTGTTATATAGAGGACGGCTAGAATGATGAAAATAACTCCAAATACCCTGCTCCATATCTTAGACCTCTTTCTATCTTCACCAAAAGTGAATGTCTGAGCAATAGTGGTTACTCCTACAACAAGATAGACTAAGTATTGAGGCAAGTTAGAGAACAAAATAAAGGCAATTGTTATAAGTCCGAGTCCAGTAATAACATAAAAAGGCATGCAATCACTCCAAATAATTTTTGAATTATACTGTTGAAAAGCATAACATATTTCCATATTTGGATGTAATTGATGTGAAAGAGAGGATCGTGAACAATGTTAAAAATACCATACAAAATTAGAGGAAGAACGATATTTTCAGGTGTAATGTGGATGGTGGTGGCTGTAATACAACTATTATTATTTAGCTCAGGGTTATCCAGTGCTTATCCGTATTTCCCAGCGTTGAATTTATTTGTATTTATCTCTGGGCTATTCCTATCTTTAGCTCATTTTTTCATATACAAATTTGACTACTTGCGCCTTAATTCCGAGATTATCTCGACTGATCGAGGCTTTCCATCTCCGAGAAAAGAAATAGAGATCTCCACCATTAAAGAAGCAGACTTTTTAGAGGACAAAATTGTTTTACAAACACAAAAAAACAAAGAAATAGTTCTCAAAGCGGAGCATATAAGCGAAAGGGACTTTCAAAAAGTCACTACTGAGTTAAAAAAGTTGCTAAACAAACAAGAAACGCACTGCAAAGCAAGCACTACAGCAACTAGATCTTAGTTTTTCATTTATTTATAAAGCTTTATTAAGTAAGAATGTACCGTGCAGCGGATAAATGAACCGTACTACGGATAAATGAACAGTACGAAGAAGAAATGAACCACAGGATTGTAATACATGAAAAGGAAATTAATGCTAAGTGTCGAATTTAAGATAAAAGTTAGGTTATCGATATTTTTCTACCTTTCGTCTAGCTTTCAGATTAAAAATGGGGGACTCTTATGAGACACGTTTATTATTACCTTATTGGCTCATTATTCATTTTGTCAGGAACGATTTTGCTCGGGTTCATGCATCTAGCTATTGCTGTATATTTACCTGACTTATCAAGCTGGTCAAATCCACCTGGACAAGTTATAACAGTTATTGGTGTGATAGGAGGCTGGTTCCCATACACATTGAGTATTATACAGCTTGTCATAGGAATCATTTTGATATCGGTGCCGTTAATCAAAGAAGGAAAGAAAAAACAATTCATTGTGAGTGAATGAAATTTAAAACACTTATTATAAACAAATCCTCACAAAAGAAAAACTAGGCAACGTCCTGTCGCCTAGTGCTCTATTTCCTACACAAAAAAGAAGGTGTAAGGTCATCTCTCTCTATAAACCGTTCCGGAGGTGACCCGGAGCGGCGGGAGCGTACTACCAGTGGGTCAACCGTGAAGCGAAAATCCTTTCCGTCGGCCATTGGTTTGGCCGACGGAAATAGTTGAGCAAGCACCACAGGTAGTTGCGATCGCCGCGCAGGGGCACCGTAGGTGCCGCCCTTGACCTTAAGTTCTTGACCTTAATCTTTACAACCCAACCTTCTCATTACGCTTTACCATACGCTCCAAATTATACTGAAACATCTCCTCATGCTCTTCCGTCCACGGAAACTCCTGAAGCATACCCCGCTCTCGAAGCGCCACCTCAATGCGCTCCGTCAACTCCTTATTCGATACCGCTGGCTTCCCGTGCTCAGCAAGCGACGCCATCGTCTCCGGCACAATCTGCGGATACGTAAACGACGTTGGCGCACCTTGAACGGCACGCTCGTAAAACGTACGAATTAGCTCGGCGCGAGCCGCACCACTTTCCTTCATCGCTAAATAAATTTGCACCGCCACTCCGCCGCGAATGCGGCGTTGTGAGATGCCGGCGAACTTTTTACCGTCAACGCTTAAATCATATCTGCCCGGACAGTACGACGTCTCAACCTCTCCATCTACAATACTAGAGCCAAACTCCGGCAATAGTTCCTGCGTGAACTCGACCATGGCTTCGTAGCTACGGTCAATGGTGAGGCCGCGTTCTTCTTTAAATAGTAACGACAGGTTGTAGACATCCTCGTCCAGAACGACGGCAAGGCCGCCGGAGTTACGGACGATGACGCGGTAGCCTTGCTCCTGCAAATAGGAGATGCCGTCTTGTATGTGCGGGAGGCGGCTGTCCTGGATGCCTAACACCACGGTTTTATCGTGTACCCAGGTGCGCGCGATGCCGGTGTCTTCCTGCGTAGCAATGTGTCTACAAAGGGTATCATCAGTGGCAAACGACTCCATCGGGTTCATCGTTAATCCTGTTACGGATTGGTCGATCAGTAACCATTGTTTCTGCCCAAGAGGGCTTAGGGATTGTGTCATGCTGTGTGCTCCTTCTCATTATCATCTCATCAGATTATAGCAGAGGATGTGGGCTTAAAGGAACTCATTGAAGCGGTGGGCAAATAGGGGTAGAATGGACAAAGCTACGTTAGAGTCTAGGGAGGATATGCGTTTATGAAGAGGCCGGATGGGCAATTGCAGGAGGAGAAGGTGTTTAAGGACCCGGTGCATCGCTATATTCATGTGCGTGATGAGCTGATTTGGGAGCTTGTTGGGACGCGTGAGTTCCAGCGGCTGCGTCGGATTCGTCAGCTTGGGACGACGTATTTGACGTTCCACGGGGCGGAGCATACGCGTTTTAATCATTCGCTTGGGGTCTATGAGATTATGCGTCGTATGGTCGAAAATTTGGAGAAAAAGGGCGAGTGGGATAAGGATGAGCGTCTTGTTTGCCTTGCGGCGGCGTTGTTACATGATGTGGGGCACGGTCCGTTTTCGCATTCATTTGAGAAGGTTTTCCATATGGATCACGAGGAGTGGACGCGTCGCATTATTTTAGGGGATACGGAGATTAACAGCGTACTGTCTCGCATGGGCGCGGATTTCCCAATGCGTGTGGCGGACGTAATTGCGAAGACGTACGATAATAAGCTGATCGTGAGCTTGATTTCGAGTCAGATTGACGCCGATCGGATGGATTATTTGTTACGCGATGCGTTTTACACGGGCGTGAGTTACGGAAACTTTGATATGGAGCGCATCTTGCGGGTTATGCGTCCGAGTGAGGATCAGGCGGTCTTCAAGCAGAGTGGGATGCACGCGGTTGAGGACTATATCATGAGCCGTTACCAGATGTACTGGCAGGTCTACTTCCACCCTGTGAGCCGCAGCGCCGAGGTGATTTTAACGAAGATTTTGCACCGCGCCAAGCATTTGCTTGCGAATGGCTATGAATTCAAGCTCAACCCGCGTCATTTCCACACGATGTTCCGTGGCGAGACGACCTTAGAGGATTACATACGTCTAGATGAGTCAGTGATTTCCTACTATTTTCAGGAGTGGGAGGATGAAGAGGATGTCATCCTGCGCGATTTGTGCCAGCGCTTTATGCGTCGCCATTTGTTCCAGTACGTCGAGTGCGATCCAAGCGAGCAAATGCTTATTTGGCCCGAGCTCCAAGACTTATTTAAGAAAATTGGGGTAGACCCTCATTACTATTTAGTGGTCGATTCCTCGTCGGACTTACCGTACGATTTTTACCGTCCGGGTGAGAAGGACGAGCGTGTGCCAATTCATTTATTGATGCCGAACGGTTCGTTGCGCGAGCTGTCACGCGAGTCAGATGTTGTCGAGGCGATCTCTGGTAAGAAGCGAACGGATCATAAACTCTATTACCCGGAGGATTTGTTGCTAGATCAATCTGAGTTTGCCGAAGAAAAGCAGCGAATTCTTGCGCTGTTAAAGAAAGAGGAGGAATAATTGTGTTAGATCAGCATGCAAAGCTACTGTCCCTATTGAAGCAAACCGGCGAAATCGTGGGGCGCAAGAAGCTCCAAAAGATGGTGTACATCGCAAAGAAATTGGACTTGCCGTTTTACGAAAAGTATCAGTTTCATATGTTCGGTCCTTACTCCGAGGAGCTGACGCTTCGCGTCGAAGAGATGTGCAACGTGCAGTTTATTGAGGAAGTGAAGGAGAAGAAGGCTGGCTACCAGCAGTACCGCTACCAGCTTTCTGAAAAGGGTGAGGCATTTTTGCAAATGGCGCCTGACGCGCTTCCTGCGAAGGAAGCGATGCTTCAGGATATGAACGAGCAGTCGTCGAAGTTTTTGGAGCTTGTGTCGACGGTGCTGTACTTCGAGGAGCTTTCGAAGGAGGAAGTGAAGGCGAAGGTGTATAAGCTGAAGGCGAAGCAGAATTATTCGGATGAGGATATTGATGAGGCTTATCGGTATATTGAGAGGTTGCGTTCTTAATAGGCAGATTGTTTTTCTATGTTGGAGGTCAAGTGATTACGTGCGGGACCTCCGGTCCTCCTGCGCTTACTGACGGACGCGTTCGGCAGGGCTACCTCAACTATTTTGCCCGGCCAGCGGCCGTGCAAAAGGATTTTCGGAAACGCTAAGACCTCCTGCCTGAGTCGCCGTCAGACGCTCCGGAGGACCTGCGGGTGACGGTTGTGGTATACAGCGTCATCCTCTTTTTTGTGGGGAGGATCACTAGGCGAGAGATCATTGCCTAGCTTTTAGAGAGATTAATAGTTTAGGTTGCGTATGCAGACGATTGTCTGCGTACGCTTTTTGGTATGTACGTACGCAATCTGGATTCTGCGTACGGTTTGTTATCATCATGTACGCCGTGTATTCTTTAATTGAATAAGTTTCACTCATTGCTACATAAGGGAAATAAAATGAGAGGGTTAACTGAGGATGAGGTTATGTAAGTTTCTTAAAATAAAGAGTGTATAGAAAGGAGCGTTTACATATGGTTAAAGCAGAGAAACTCGCCTCCTAAAACAAGGTACATTAATTTTAGGAGGCGAAAGAAATGACATTTATCCGTATAAACAAAAAGGAATGGGATAGAAAAGAGTACTTTGATCACTATTTGAATCAGCAAACGACATTTAGTATGACGAGTAACATTGACATCACAAAATTGTTAGTGGAGTTAAAAAAGCGTCACTTAAAGATATATCCAGCTTTCATCTACCTAGTGTCTAAGGTGGCGAATAGCCATAAAGAATTTCGAATGGCGATGGATTCAAATGGAGAGGTTGGTTATTGGGGAGAAGTTTATCCCTCTTATACTATATTTGATCAAGAGGCGCATACCTTTTCAAGTATTTGGACGAAAGGCTTACATGATTTTGCTCTCTTCCATTCAAGCTATGAGAAGGACGTCGATCTATATAAAAATACCGGGAAGCTATTTCCTAAAACTCCGGTCCCAGAGAATACGATCCCTATCTCCATGATCCCGTGGAGTTCATTCACTGGGTTCCATTTATCTGTTAACAACGGAGGCAATTATTTGTCGCCTATTATTACATCGGGGAAATTCTCGCAACTAAATGGGCGTACAATACTCCCTGTTTCTGTCCAAGTGCATCATGCTGTTTGTGATGGCTATCACGCTAGTTTATTTATCAACGAGTTGCAATTGTTAGCTGACTCATGTGAAAACTGGATCTGATGTACGCGTAGAAGTTATGCGATAATTGTAGATGAATGATCATGTTAGAGGGGACTATCAAAAAAGCTTATTACAGAGCTTTTTTGATAGTTTTTTCACAATAAATAACTACCTTTTAGGAGGTCCAACCATGAAGGTGATTACGGTTTATCAATACGATGCGTTTAGTAGGGAGCCGGGTAAGGGGAATCCTGCGGGTGTGGTGCTTGATGGCGCTGATTTGTCTGATGCGGAGATGCAGGAGGTTGCTTATCGGGCTGGCTTTAATGAGACGGCTTTTGTGCTCGAGTCGGACGTTGCGGATCTCCAATTTCGTTACTTTACGCCTGGCCACGAGATGAATTTATGCGGGCACGGCACGATGGCGGCGGTCTATGCTTGCCAGTCTCATAATTTTTTAGGAGGAAAATCGGAGCTTACGATTGAGACGAAAGCAGGCATTTTACCAATACATATAGATGGTTCAGCGATCACGATGAAGCAGGCGCAGCCGGAATTTATGGAGTTTGCTGGTTCACGAGAAGCGTTGGCAAACGCCATCGGACTTGAGGAAGCCGAGCTTCATGGGGATTTGCCGATCCTGTACGGAAGCACGGGCACGTGGACCTTACTCGTTCCGATCAAAGAGCTCGATTCGTTCGACAAAATGGTGCCAGCTACTCAAGATTTCCCTCAAATACTCAAGGAATTACCGACAGCATCGGTGCACCCGTTTTGCTTAGCGACGCACGACCCAGCTGCCGAGATGCACGCCCGCCACTTCTCGTCCGCGGCATCAGGCACGATCGAAGACGCCGTCACCGGCACAGCCTCCGCCGTCATGGGAGCCTACTATGCCTCTTTTTTAGAAAATAAAGACGAACAGCACCTGCACCTTGTCGTCGAGCAAGGACAGGAAATGGGCAAAGACGGACGAGTCGACGTCCACGTCTCACGAAGCGGCGACACAGTCGACATTCACATAACGGGGAACGCGGTGTATGTGGAGGAGAGAAAGGTAGAGCTACTGTAAGAGAAGGAATGAACCGTATAGAAGATTTATGAACCGTATGAGGAAAGAATGAACCGTACAGAAGAATTATGAACGGTATGCGAAAAGAATGAACCGTATGGAAGAATTATGAACGGTATGCAAAAAGTATGAACCGTATAGAAAGTTTATGAACCATATTGCCATTAAACTAGTGCTTCAAACATGAAAGAAGCAATCAAAGACTTCATGGTAAAACGTGCCGAAGGTGTACCGAAGCGGAGGGAGCGGACTCCTAGAGGAATCTTTCGCGTAGGTGAAAATCCTTTCAGACGGCCACTGGACGGCTGAAATAGTTGAACTAGCGCCTCAGGAAAGACGCTCCCAGAGCGCAGGGGAACCGGAGGTTCCGCCCTTGACCTTGACCTTGAACTTAGAATCTTGACCTTGAACTTATTAAAACAACCTGCTACGATAAAACCAACAACTTGAAAGAGGGTGAACTGTAGGTCTATGAAGTACTAATCCTATTTTTATGAGCAGATAACGATACGTGTAAAAAACCTTCGTAAAAGAAGGCTTCTTTTGCGTGCGCGTTGTCGATGTTCAGAATAGGATTAGAGTAGGACCTGACAGTTTGCTCAAGCGGCAAGTCTCCTATTCTGAACGTATGTCCGGAAATAGGGGACTTTTTTGTATGAAAGTCTCCATGAACGAACGAAATGGAGATGGTATTTATGACATTGATAAATCTACACGATATTACCTGTGAACAAGGAGATCGCACGCTCTTTACCTTAAAGCAAGCATCCATCAACAAAAAGGACCGCATCGGACTTGTCGGTCGCAACGGATCTGGCAAAACAACGTTACTAAACATGCTGGCAGGAACCGTCGAGCCGACGAAAGGGACTGTTACGGCAACTACGACAGTGGCGCTACTGCCACAACTTAAGCCTCGGCGTGGTCAAAAGAGTGGCGGTGAAGTGTCGCAGGAGGTCATCTACGAGCTGCTGGCTGACGAGGCTGGTGTGTTACTCGCTGATGAACCGACGACGCATTTGGATACGCCACATATTGAGAGACTGGAAAAGCAGCTACGTGATCGCCCAGAGGCGCTTATTGTGGTTTCTCACGATAGAGCCTTTTTAGACGCTATTTGCACGCAGATCTGGGAGATTCGCGCCGGAGAGGTGCATATGTTTACGGGTAATTACTCGGACTTTGAGCGGCTGAAGGCGGAGGAGGAGCGGCATCACGAGCGTGAATACGAGAAGTATGAGCGGAAGAAGCGTCAGCTGGAGCTAGCGGTTACGGAGAAGGAGAAGCGGGCGCAGCGGGCGACGAAGAAGCCGAAAAATGTGTCTGCGTCGGAGGCGAGTATTACTGGAGCGAAGCCGTATTTTGCGAAGAAGCAAAAGAAGCTGAATCAGGGTGCGAAGGCGATGCAGACGCGGCTCGAGCAACTGGAGAAGGTGGAGAAGCCGGAGGATTTGCCGGAGCTTAAAATGCAGGTGGCGAATGAGGAGAAGCTTGGTCGCCGGCTGATTATTCGTGGCGAGAAGGTGGCTGGGCGCATTGGTGCTCGGGAGCTTTGGCGCGAGTTTGATCTGAATGTGCGTGCTGGTGAAAAGGTGGCAATTATTGGGGCGAACGGGAGTGGGAAGACGACGCTTCTTAACATGATCATGCGTAAGGCAGAACCGATTTACGTGTCGCCGGCGGTGTCGTTTGGCTATTTTGATCAGCTTTTGGAGGGGCTGTCGTTGAATGAGACGATCCTCAAAAACGTTGAGCTCACGTCGATCCAAGACGAGACGACGGTGCGCACGGTACTGGCGCGGCTTGGTTTTATGCGCGATGACGTGTTTAAGAAAGTCGGCGTGCTGAGCGGTGGTGAGCGCGTTAAGGTGTCGCTTGCAAAGCTATTTGTGAGTAGCGCCAACGTCCTTGTTTTAGACGAGCCGACGAGCTATCTTGACATCGATGCCGTCCAGGCGCTTGAATCCCTGCTCGCGAGCTATCCCGGCACGATTCTGTATGTGTCCCATGACCGTCGCTTTTTAGAAAATACAGCGACACGGATTCTCTCCTTTGAGGACGGGGTGATTCAGTCTGTGGAAGGTGGATATACAGCGCTTGAGCAAGAAGAAGCTGGAGCTGAGCCAACGTCTATAGACGAGGAGCGGATGAAGGTAGAAATGGAAATCACGCGCGTGCTGAGCGAGCTCAGTGTTGCTCCGTCAGAGGATCTTGAGCAAACATTTCAGGAGCTGTTGCGACAGAAACGAGAGCTGGCGGAGTAGAGCGTGTTTATGTGGAGGTATGTTCTTTATTTCAAAGTTATGGACTTCTTTGATTGAATACGCGCATCGTGTAGCTTTCTGCGCGAAATGCCACTGTATGGTAAAGATGACTGATGTTATCGCGCTAGTTGGGGTTTGATTAACGTGCTTTTTCTATAAAAGTGAAGGAAATAACGTGTTTAATTGGAATTATGTTCTTTATTTCAAAGTTATGTTCCTTGTTGTGGTTTTATGTGCCGCATTTGGATTTTATGTTCCTGGTTGAGGAGTTATGTTCCTCATTGTGGTTTTATGTGCCGCATTTGGATTTTATGTTCCTAATTGAGGAGTTATGGACTTGGTGGAAGGGTTGTAACGAGTTATGTTCCCCGTTCCTGATTTATGTGCCTTATTAGCTTTTTATGTTCCTTATGTGGAAGTTATGGACTTCCTTTCTGGAACAGAGTTATGAACTCATACCCACGTTAGGACCGCACAAAAAATCCCCCCTGCACCTTCATGCAGGAGGGGATTTTTACTTACACCTTATCGCTTGGGCGTTCGCCTGCAACACCGTAGTGTGCTGGGTTCATTTCTTCGATGATAACTGTCACCTTATCCTTTGGTGCCTGCGTTGTCTCAGAGACAGCGTCTGTTACACGAGCGACGAGGTCGCGCTTTTGGTCGTCGGTGCGACCTTCTAGCATTTGTACAGTTACTATTGGCATGTATAACTCCTCCTTTTTATGTACACTTCCCTTTCATCATAGCAGAAAAACTAGGAACGGATGTATGGAATGACCTAACGAAAAAAACTGTGATACACTAAACGTATTATGACCCGTATAAGGAGGCTATTTGTACCATGAATGAAGCAGATCGTTTAAAAAATGAGAAGATTAAAAAGATGAGTAAGAGCTTCAATATTTTAAGCAACGATTCCACTGATGGCCACGGAGGCTATGGAGTAGGAACGATCAATTTAAATAACGTCAGCCCACTTTTCATCGACATTGAAGAAGAGGAAGCGTTCGTTGACATGGGTGCTCTTCACGCTCGCAGTGTGGTAGAAAAGGGAATTAAGTTTCTGAAAACGAAGGAAGAGGTACCGAACGGCAAGCCGTACTGGCTCGTTTGGGTAACGACAGATTACATTAACGGCAAGCCAGCCTATGCAGGCGTGGCGGCGTGTGAAATGACGGTTGACCGCTCGATTCGTCGCGGCTATAAGAGCCTGCCGGAGCACGTGAACAACATGGACAAATCGATGAAGCACCGCATCGTAGTCGATCAAATGGACGACAAATCGAAGCGGATTTTGCGCGATTATTTGACGGGTCACAACAAAGAGCTTTGGGACAATGCCGTTGATCAACTGAAGCAGGATTTAGACCTTAGTTAATTTGTGAACAAAATGTGACATTCAAAGCATTCCCATTGATAGAAACGCTTACCTTCGGTACACTAAAGTCCACACATGCAATATACTAAGACAGGAAAACAGACGAAGGAGGCCTATGCCCTTTCGTCTGTTTTTCTTTGTGTTGAATGAAGTGCAAACTAGCTTAGTGAAGCTCTTTGAGCTAATTGCTTTAGTGCCAACAATCTTAGAGCGGCTCTTCGAGCTTCTAATTGCTAAAATGCCAACTAGTTTAGTGAAGGTAACTTTTGTTAGGTGGTAAGAGCAGTCAGCTCTGCAGGCATTCTACGACATCCGTAGGGTCTGTGTCTGAGCCTCCTCAGAAGGCAGGAGTCAACTGTCGTCTCTTCCTAAGCGCCCCCAGCCTATTCCTACGGATTGTCTCCGAATGTCTTCCGAGTCTGCCTGCTTTAGAGCTTCTTTTAAAAAAGGTTAAAACTAGATTAGCCGTCATCCATTTATTTTAAGTTCGTTTATAGAAATCAAAACTATTTCAAAGAACTAGGTGCTCATTCGTGGCCTAGTTTCTTTGTGCTTAATTTTAAAAAAACAGGGTAGGTGTATAAGAAAGCCTATATTTTCAAAAATATAGAAGAGAGGATGATTTGGTGAGTCAATCGAATAGAGAACCCTTTTACTCTACTTTTAAGAGATCTCCGTGGATGCCCACCTTTATGGCAGTTATAGCTGTTATTTTTATCACCTTATTTGATTTAGCTGGAGGAGGCTCTGTCATTCCTTCATTTCTTGGGGGATTGACAGGGATTGCAGTCGTTCTTTTAATCAATGCACTCTACATTAGTAAAAAGAAACAGCGAATAGATTGAAAATACTAGTTATAAACCATTATACGAATTAAAAAGTCACCTTAGAGGAAGAATGCTTTCATACCATCTTCAATCAATACTTACAGCTATCGGCTTTATGCAAATACGAGAATTAATTTAAAGCGAATCCGAAAGGAGTAACCTGTAGCTTATAATTTCTTAACTATAGAAGTAAGGCGTATTTAGTGAGAAGTAAGCTATAAACAAATTCTCCACAAAAAGAAAAGCGAGGCAACGACTTGTCGCCTCGTAGTCTAATAAAAAGGGAGAGAGTTAACGACAGAATTTTGTTCCGCAGGGGAACCGAAGGTTACGGGCACTTGACTGACCTTTAATCCTCATCCTGCGTCCACTCCGTCAACCTTCCAAGCCAACTTCTCTCCCTACCACCCTCATGCTGGTGCGGCAACGACTCACCTGCTTCTTCCACCGCACCACTCGCATCAGCAAGATGCGACGTGCAGAGGTCTGTCGGCTCCGTGCCGTTATAAAACAACGTCGTACGGGACACCGGACAACTATCCGACGCAAGCAAGCCGTTTGCCGGATTGATGTCTACCTCATGCACATTCTCCGGCACGTGAAACGCAAGCTTCAGCTCGGCATCTAACGACCGCTTCATAAACTCCGCCCACAGCTTCTTCGCATACTGAGAGTCACCGCGTTCTAAAGACGACCCATCGTCATAGCCCGTCCACACCGTCGTCAACAGCTGTGGCGTGAAACCGATCATCCAGCTGTCCGCAAGCGTCGAACCACTTTTACCTGCAACAGGACGATCCAACGCCTCCGAAATGCTGGCGCCCGTTACCGAGGCGTACGACGCGTTTAAGGACGGCTCGAACATACCTTGCATCATATTTGTCATCATCGCCGTATATGCGGGGTTTAAGACTTCCTCCTTGCGCGGCGATACTTCTAGGATGGTCGTACCGTCTGCGGCATCTACTTGCGTGACGAGCTGCGGAGCAACGCGACTGCCGCCGTTGGCAAACGGCGCGTAGGCGTTACCCATCTCTAAAACGCCAACTTCGGCTGTGCCGAGCGCCAATGAGGGTGTGGCTCGGAGCTCACTTGTGATGCCGAACTCTCGCGCGGTTTCACCCAGACGATCAAAGCCCAGGAGAAAGTGGGTCTTCATCGCATAAATATTGTCGGAGAGGGCGAGCGCCTGGAGCATGGTGATGTAGTCGTTGGCGTACTGATGATTAAAATTGCTCGGCTTGTACTCCTCGCGCCCCTCATCGTAGACGAAGGTGGTCTCCTCACTCTTCAGCATCGAATTTGGATGGAGGCCGTGCTCGAGTGCGGCGTAGTAAAGGAAGGGCTTCATTGTCGAGCCAGAGTGCCTGCGCGCCTGCACCGCACGGTTAAAGGCCGACTCGTCGTAGTCCTTCCCGCCGATCATCGCAACGACCGCACCCGTCCGCGGATCCTGAGCCGTGAGCGCAACCTCGACGTTCGCCTCGGTCAACTGCTCCTGCACAAGCGCCTCCGCGTGCTCCTGCATCTCTACGTCAAGCGTCGTGTAGATCTTCAGGCCACCGCGATTAATCACCTCTTCGTCGATCCCAGCGCGCATCAGCTCGGCGCGCACCGCGTCCTTAAAGTGTGGAGCGAAGGTCTTAGCGCGATCTTTTTGGGTAAACGAGAGTGACTCATTTACATACGTGCGCTCCTCCTCAGGAGAGGTGAAGCCTGCGGCAGTCAAGGAGGCAAGCACGATCCGCTGACGCTCGCGCGCCGCTTCTTCGTCTATGAATGGAGAGTACACGCTCGGTCCTTTCGGGATCCCAGCAAGCATTGCTGCCTCTGCATAGGTGAGCTCTTGTGCGGGCTTCGAGAAGTACGCGTCGGCCGCTGCCTGAATTCCGTAGACGCCGTGTCCATAATAGATGGTGTTTAAATATCCCTCGAGTATTTCTTCTTTTGAATAGTGGAGCTCAAGACGTAGTGCATAAAAAGCTTCATGGAGCTTGCGCTCCCATGTTTTATCGTGATAAAGGTATAAATTTCGGGCGTACTGTTGTGTAATGGTGCTGGCTCCTTCTGATTTTCGCCCAGTCTGAAGGTTGGTAATGATGGCTCTCGTGATCCGCACGGGATCGAGGCCAGGGTGCGAATAAAAGCGGCGATCCTCGACGGCGAGGGTGGCCTCTTGTATGGCGGTTCCCATTTCATCGATCGGGATCCAGTAGCGCTGTTCGCTGTGCTCAAATTCGCCGATCGGGCTTGCATCCTGTGCATACAGAGTGGTCGTTTGCGCGACTTGAAGCGGCGGTGCTTCCATCTGGTACGCATAGAAGACGACGCCTCCTGCGAGCAATGCGCAGGTGAGAATAAAAAAGATAGGAATAGTCCAAAGGCGTAGGCGTCGTTTATGTTTATTGCGTCTTGGGTTCATAGAGATTCCCTCCTTAGGGATAGTATGGGTAAGGAGGGAAAGAGTTATTCACAAAGCCCGTTGGTTAATGAAGTGCCAACTAGCTTGGTGCAGCTCTTCGAGCTTGTTTGCTTAAGTGCTAACTAGATTCGTTCAGTTCTTCTAACTTCATAGGTGTAGGAGCTGTCAGCTCTGCGAATACCCTACGACATTAGTAGGGTCTGAATCTGAGCCTACTCGTCGGCAGAGGTCGACTGCCGTCTCCCTCTAAGCGCCTTCCTGCGTGGTCTCAGCTCCATCCTATTCCTACTAATTGTCTCCGGGCATCCTCCGAGTCTGCCAGCTCTAGAGCTTCTTTAAAGGAAGGGCAAAAGCTAAGATTAGGTGAGGTCAAGTGCAAGACCAAGACCAAGACCAAGACCAAGACCTAGATCTAAACTTTGCTGAAGGTTGAGGGAATTAAGATCAGCTCTACGAGTAAGTTAATAAAAATGGCTTAGTAAGTACTAACTTGTAAGGGTGTTGAGGAAGTTTCAGTTTGATGGTCGCGTGAGTTTTCTAATTGAATAGTAACTTTATTGGAAATGAGATATGCTTACTTAAATGGAAAGGGTGAGTGAGTCATATGAATTTTCCTTTTGATAAGCTTAAGCGGAGTCCGGATCTTGTTGCTGTTCCGCTAATAATTGATCTGTTTTTATTCTTTGTCTTAATTTCTATTTTCTCTAGCTCTTATTCGGTAGGCTATCCATTTCAATTTGCGGTGACTATACAACCTGTTACGCCTTCACTTGTCGGTTTGTATGGAAATATAGGAGAAGCATTAGCCCAATTTGGCAACCTTATATTAATAGGAGTGTTTCTGATTTTTTCATTAGTGAGCAAGGCATTTGTAAACGCTGGTTATGTGTATTTATTAGATGAGACTGTTCGTCGTGAAGGGGCGAATCGTTCTAGTACAGCAGTTTTTGCGGAGGGAGTGAAACGGTATTTTCTCCCCATGATTGGTGTGGAAGCAGTCTTTGTGTTAATTTTGATAGGTGGGGCTATCGCCGGAGGAATGCTAGGAATTGTCGTTGTAGTGATATTTTTTGCTATCCGAATATTGCTTGTATTCTGGGAGTTTACGGTAGTGTTGGACGACGAGGATACGTTGAGCAGCGGAAAGCGTGCACGACAATATTTAAGAGAAAGTACGTCTGAGGTGCATGCAGCGATTATGCAAGTTATTGTAGTGCACCTTATATTTATAACAGCTACTTTTTGGATCCCTGCTGCGATCGATTGGATCGGTGCATTCAATTTAACCATCTTCTCTATTCCGCTTATCATCCTTGCCTATGCCGTATTTGCATCGGCATCGCAGCTTAATCTTTATGAAAAGCTGGTGAAGGTGCGGGGATGATTTGTTATGGAAAATGAACGGTATACATATAAAAAGAGCCCTGTTAAGTAGCGGCATCAGGTGTGAGCTTCTACGCTCAAAAGAAGTAATGCACAAATGTATAGAAGTAACACGGAAGTTGCTAGAACTAACGCGGAACGGTCGGGAAACAGCACGGAATTTGGTTCAAGTAACTCGCAAAAAAGAAGTAAGTTAGAAATGTGGAGAAGTAGTACGCAAAACGGAAGAAGTAGAACGGAAACTACCAGAAGTAACACGCAAAGAGAGAGAAGTAAGACACAGAAAGAACCAGCATCACTCTGCTGGTTCTTTTTGTGCCTTCTCCCACGCGTTTAACTTCTCTTGAATCAAGTCGTACGTCTTCTTTGATACCTCGGGAAGCTCGCCGAAGATGTCTTTGACGGCTTTAAAGCCGTCGTCGATTGCGCCTCGGAGGATGCCTAGCTTTTCGACGTCGCCTCCTGATAAGGCGATCGCGAAGTTGACGATGCGCTCACTTGTTGCTTCTGCGCCAAGGGGTCCGTCGTCTGCAATGGCTGCTGCAGCCTCTGCGCGAGTTTCGTCATCGACTTCGATCTTATCAAAATCGACGTTGCCATCGACAAAGTCCTGATAGCTGAGTCCCTGCTTTTCGAGCATCTTTTTCACGAGGTTTTTAAGGCTCTCAAAGTGTTGCTCCGACTGTTTGCGGAGATTGCTAATGTAATTGTCGCGCTCCTCCGGCGTCATTTCCTTCACGTTCGGCCGCGCGGACGGCACGTATTCTTCGGTCTTTGGCTTCTCGACAGGTGCTTCCTTCTTCGTGGCGTTATCCTGCGACTGTGGCTTGACTGGCTTTGCGACTGGTTGAGAAAATCGTGAAATTTCCACCATCGTCAGCTCCTCTTTTTTCTTATATATCGGCAGATCGATAGGAAGCTTTATAACAACTTCAAAGAATAGCCAAAGTAATACAAAAATGCTCCCTTTTTTCGATTGCATGTTTCCCCGATTTTCTGTACTTTTAGAAGGTAGGTGAAAAAGCACCCAACCCTAATGATGAGGTGAAGGATAGATGAGTATTTGGTTTACAGAAAAACAGACGGAAAACTTCGGCATCACGGCGAAGATTAAGCGCACATATGTAAGTGAGAAGACGGAATTCCAGCAGCTTGATATGGTCGAGACAGAGGAATTCGGTAACATGCTTCTTCTTGACGGCATGGTTATGACGACGGAGAAGGATGAGTTTGTGTATCACGAAATGGTGGCACACGTGCCACTTCATACGCATCCAAATCCTGAGCACGTGCTTGTTGTAGGTGGCGGAGATGGTGGCGTTATTCGCGAAATCTTAAAGCACCCTGAAGTGAAGACAGCAACGCTTGTCGAGATCGACGGCAAGGTTATTGAGTATTCGAAGCAGTACCTGCCATCGATTGCAGGCAAGCTTGAGGATCCACGCGTGGATGTGCAGGTGGACGACGGCTTTATGCACATTGCGAAAAGTGAGAATAAGTACGACGTGATCATGGTTGACTCCACAGAGCCAGTTGGACCTGCGGTAAACCTATTCACAAAAGGCTTTTATGAAGGCATTTCGAAGGCACTTAAAGAGGACGGCGTCTTTGTTGCACAGACGGACAACCCTTGGTTCCACCAGGATCTTATTAAGAACGCCTTCCGCGATGTTTCTCAAACATTCCCGATCACGCGTCTTTACACAGCAAACATCCCGACGTACCCAAGCGGACTATGGACGTTCACGATCGGATCAAAGAAGCACGATCCACTAGAGGTTGCAGAGGATCGCTTCCACGAGCTTGACACGAAGTACTACACAAAGGACATCCACCGCGCGGCGTTTGCACTTCCGAAGTTTGTCCAGGACTTGACGAAGGGAGAATAAGCGATGTTTTTTGATGAAGGATATTCTGGCCGCAAATTTATTATGGCCGATAAAAGCTACGACGACGCAGAAATCGTCATGTACGGCATGCCGATGGACTACACGGTAAGCTTCCGCCCAGGCTCGCGCTTTGGCCCAAATCGCATCCGCGAAGCATCGATCGGCCTTGAGGAGTACAGCGTCTACCTCGACCGTCATTTAGAGGAGCTACGCGTGCACGATGCTGGCGACATGATGCTTCCGTTTGGAAACGCGGGTCGAAGCCTTGACATGATTGAACAGCTGTTAGATCAGCTGTTTGCGGATGGCAAGTTTCCTGTCGGGTTAGGTGGAGAGCACCTCGTCACGTGGCCGGTTATTAAAGCAGCGCACAAAAAGTACAATGACCTTGCTATCATTCACATTGATGCACACGCAGACCTGCGCGAAGAGTACGAAGGAGAAGTACTTTCTCACTCCACGCCAGTACGTAAATCATGTGACCTTTTAGGTGCCGAGAACGTCTACTCATTCGGCATTCGCTCTGGCATGCGCGAGGAGTTCCAGTTTGCCAAGGAATCCGGCATGCATATGAGCAAGTTCGAGGTCGCTGAGCCACTTAAGAAAATCCTGCCGACATTAGCAGGGCGTAACGTCTACGTTACAATTGACATTGACGTACTAGATCCAGCCTATGCACCAGGTACAGGCACAGCAGAAGCAGGCGGTATTTCTTCGAAGGAGCTTTTAGAAGCAATCCATGCGATTGCAGGCTCTGACGTAAACGTTATCGGCTGTGATCTCGTCGAAGTAGCACCAGTCTACGACCATTCAGAAAAAACATCCATTGCAGCATCCAAGTTCATTCGGGAGATGATGCTAGGATTTACAGGTAAATAAGCTTTGATGAAAGGGGGTAACGCTTTAGAAGGCGTTGCCTTCTTTTTTTTGAAGCTAATTGCTGAAGTGCCAATTAGATTAGGGCATGTTACTAAAGTGCCAACTAGTTTCAGAGCAGCTCTTCGAGCTACTTTTATGAAGTGCCAACTAGTTAGATCAGCTCTTCGAGCTTTTGAATGCTCTAGTGCTAACTAGTTTAGTGAAGGTGACTTTTATTATTAGGTAAGAGCAGTCAGCTCTGCAGGCACTCTACGACATCCGTAGGGTCTGTGTCTGAGCCTCCTCAGAAGGCAGGAGTCGACTGTCGTCTCTTCCTAAGCGCCTTCCTGTGGGGTCTCATCCACAGCCTATTCCTACGGATTGTCTCCGAATGCCTTCCGAGTCTGCCTGCTTTGGAGCTTCTAATTCGGTGGGAGAGAACAAAAAGCTTGAAGAACGGAAGGTTCTCTACTCAGAAAGGCTGAATCACCTAACTCAGGTGCCTTCTTCTACTTTTGTTGTAAAGATAACGTTTAAATGTTCAGGAGTTTTTGTTTCATGATCTGCGATTTGAACAAGTAAGACTGGATTTCCAACTATAGAAATGTACTCTTCTTCCGTTTCAATGAGAAGGATGAACAAGTCGCCATTATCATAGCCATATCCTGTGACGTTCTTAATTAATCGACTTTTAGGAGAGATAGACGACGCTTGTACGTTAATTGGCCATGTAGGATTATCTGATAATTCGTAAGGAAGAGGCCCTGGCGTTTTTTGATGGTTAGATAGTAATATATGATCCCCGTCATTATTGTTTTCCCAGCCAAATTTAATAAAACCATAGTCAATTATATGCGACCAGTCATCAGATGGAAGGATCCAGTAAAGGTAGAATTGCTGATTCATTATTTGATAATGGAATTCATTAGCATCGTTGATCATGTTAAACCGATCTCCAAGAATTTGAGTTAAATCCTTTCCTTTAAGATCCATCAGTGATTGCCATTCTTTTTTCATTTGCACACCTCCAACAAATTAAGTCAATAAAGTATGTACGCTAGTGGCTCAAGTGTCTCCTTCTACTTTTGTTGTAAAGATCACTTGGTAGTATCCGTCCACTTCAAGTTCCTGTGTTGCAATACGGATTTCCATTAAGCCTGGTGCTCCTTCGATGTAGATGTACTCTTTCTCTGTTTCCAGAAGGAGGATGTACACATACTCCTCTCCCTCGGTTTCAAAGCCTAGTCCACTGACGTGCTTTACATAGTTGCTTTTAGGAAAATACGTTGATACATCTACACTGATTGGGGATGAGGTGTCATTTGTTAATCTATATGGAAGCGGATCTGGTGTTTGTTGCGTTTGAGATAACAAGATACTTTCACCAAAATCATTTTCAGACCAGTCGAATTTGATGAACCCATAATCGTGTATGGTGAGCAAGTCATCGGAGGGAGTTATCCAGCGAATAAAGAGTTGCGAGCACATTAGTTCAATAAGAAGCTCGTCCGATCGATTAAACATAATGAAACGATTCGCAAGAAGCTCCGCAAGATTTTTACCCTGAAGCTCCATTTTTCATAAACAGCCTCCTTGATAAAAAATTCACAAGTATATTAAATCAACTTATCCCTATTTTAACAGAATTATCCTATTAAAGGATTGGATAAGTGGATTTTATTAGCTTGGTTTTGATGTTTAGAAGAATTGCATACCTCGACTACATACTTCACAACAACTCCATCTATCAGCACACTCACCATCACAAAAAAACGAGGCAACGCCCTAACGCCTCGTCAACTCAAACAAAATAGAAGGTATTGTACTTTTCAAACGAACCGTAACCGAAGGCGACCCGGAGCGGCGGGCGCGAACTACCCGTGGAAAACTCCGTGAAGCGAAAATCCTTTTGACTAGGCATTGGTTTGGCTAGTCAAAATAGTTGAGCAAGCACCACCGGTAGTTGCGGCCGCCGCGCAGGGGCGCCGAAGGTGCCCGCCCTTGACCTTGCAATTAATCCCTTGATCTCCACCGTACATAACCCTCACTTTAAACCTTGAACTAAACCAACAACTGGCGTTATAATAAACAAGTTATAGACACAAAAGGATCGGGTGAATACGTAATGACAGGTCTACCAATTACGATACAAGTAAGAACAACGATTCGCGACGGCAAACGCAGCGAGCGTCACTCGATGGACGCAATCGGCGAACTATTTGTCAAAGGCGAATTTTTAATGCTCAAGTTTCAAGAGCCTCGCGAAGAGCAGGAGACCGAATCCACCAACCAAACCATCCAGCTTCGCGACGGACGCATGACCGTGCAACGAAAAGGCGCCGTCACCATGAATCAGCGCTTCGTGGAAGGTACGAAAACAGAAGGCATGTACAATAGCATTTACGGACCCATGCATATGGAAACAGACACAAAAAAAGTTTCTTATAATTGGAATGAAGACGATCAGGCAGGGGACATCACGCTAACCTACGACCTCGTCCTATCAGGATCACAAACAGGTCGCTATCATATGAAGGTAACATTCAAGGAGGAGACTAGCTAAATGAGTCAGGTAGAAGAGTTAAAAATCGGATTAAAAGAGCAGCTTGAAAAAGCCGCAGTTAAAGCAGAGCTCGCAACAGCAGAAGAAATTCCGTCCATCGTCATCGAGACACCAAAGGATAAAACACACGGGGACTTCGCAACAAACCTCGCGATGCAACTTGCGCGCGTAGCGAAAAAAGCACCACGTGCCATTGCAGAAGAAATCGCAGCAAACATTGACTACGACGCAGCATCGATCGAAAAGCTCGATATCGCAGGACCAGGCTTCATCAATTTCTTCATGAAAAAAGACTACCTGTCCGAAATAGTCAAAACAGTCCTTGAGCAGCAGGAAGACTTCGGAAGCACAAACGTAGGCGAAGGCAAAAAGGTACAAATCGAGTTTGTATCCGCGAACCCAACAGGTACACTTCACCTAGGCCACGCACGTGGAGCAGCGGTAGGGGATTCCCTTGCACACATTTTATCAAAAGCAGGCTACGACGTAGCGCGCGAATACTATATCAACGACGCCGGTAATCAGATCGACAACCTCACACTCTCGCTCGAAGCACGCTACCTGCAGGAGCTAGGCGAAGATGCCGAGATGCCAGAGGACGGCTACCATGGCCAAGATATTATCGGATTCGCCAAGGAAATCGCGAGCGAACACGGCGACCGCTATAAGAACGCTGATGTAGAGGAGCGCCGCGCCTATTTCCGCGAGTACGGCCTAAAGCGCGAGCTCGACAAACTTAAAGAGGACCTAGCCGACTTCCGCGTCAACTTCGACAACTGGTTCTCCGAGACATCGCTCTACGACAACAACAAAATCACGCCAGTGCTCGAGGAGCTTGCTACTCGTGGCGAAACGTTTGAAGAGGAAGGGGCAACTTGGTTCCGCTCCACAACTTACGGCGACGATAAGGACCGGGTTCTTGTAAAGAGTGACGGATCTTATACGTATCTTACGCCAGACATTGCCTACCATAAAGACAAGCTAAACCGCGGGTTTGGCGAGCTTATCAACGTATGGGGAGCAGACCACCACGGCTACATCCCACGTATGCGCGCTGCTATCCAAGCACTTGGCTACGATAAGGATCAGCTAACGGTACAAATTATTCAGATGGTAAACCTCTTCGAAAACGGCGAAAAGGTAAAAATGAGTAAGCGTACTGGTAAAGCCGTTACGATGCGCGAGCTTATGGAAGAAGTCGGCATCGACGCAACGCGTTACTTCTTCGCGATGCGCGCGCCAGAAACGCACTTAGACTTCGACCTTGGCTTAGCCAAGTCTCAGTCAAACGAAAACCCAGTGTACTACTCACAGTATGCGCACGCGCGTATTTGTAGCATGCTGCGCGCAGCAGAAGAAGAAGGTCTAAAACCAGATGCAAACGAAGCAGACCTATCTCTGCTAACTGCAGAAAAGGATCTCGAGCTGATGAAGAAAATCGGCGAATTCCCTGAAGCAGTAGCATCTGCAGCTAAAAACCATGCACCACACCGCATCACCAACTACGTTCACGAACTAGCAGCAGCGCTGCATAGTTTCTATAACGCAGAAAAAGTACTAACAGACGACGAAGCACTCACGAAAGCGCGCCTTGCGCTCATCGAAGCAGTCCGCATCACACTCATCAACGCCCTCGGACTCGTCGGCGTAACAGCACCAGAACGCATGTAACCAAAAAGCCCCTCCTGCCAGAGAATTGGACATAGACTAACCTAAATTAATGGGACACAATAAAACACCTTCGAAATGGTACACTTGAACAAAGTACTAATTCGGAGGTGTTTTTGCATGGGCAAAAACGTGTATTCAAATGAGGTAAAGTGGGCGGTAGTTAAAGAAAAAATGAGTGGTCAACTAACAAACAGAGAGATCATGGATAAGTATGAAGTTAAAAATGTGTCTCAAATCAAGACGTGGATGAAATGGTATCGTGAAAATCAGATTCATCGATTCGACCAGCCAATTGGAAAACAATATACGTATGGTCTTGGTCCTGAGGATTCGAGTGTAGAAGAGAAAAACGACCGGAAAATGAAGCATCTCACACAGGAGAATGAAATCCTAAAAAAGTATTTGGAGATCGAAAAGGAGCTGAAAAAGAAATCGTCCTCCAACTAGTCCAGAAATTAAGAAGGAAATATACTGTGTCAGCTATTCTATCTGTCTTAAACGTGCCTAGGTCTACCTATTACCGCTGGGCATCTGCCGAACCAGTTACATTATCTAAGGAAGAAAAGACAATGATCTACCTATGTAAGAAAACAAAGTACCGATATGGACACCGTAAAATTAAAGAGTTATTAAAACGCGACTATCATATCAAGCTACATCGTAATACGGTTCAACGGATGATGCAGAAGCATCACCTTCAATGTAGAGTGAAAAAGAAAAGAAAGTGGAAATCTCAAGGTGAGTCTGTCATTGTCGCACCACACTTATTACAGCGAGCGTTTCACGCAAGCAGACCGAATCAAAAGTGGGTAACGGATATTACGTACATTCAATATGGGGCAGACACGTTATATTTATCAACGATTATGGACTTGTTTAATAATCAAATCGTCGCTTATAAGCTGTATACACACCAGCAGATCCCTTTGGTTATGGATACTTTAACAGATGCGCTAGAAAAGAGAGGTCATCCAACAGGGGTCATGATTCATTCAGATCAAGGAAGTGTTTATTCTTCTTATGCATACCAAAACCTAATGAAAGAGAAACATTTGATCAGTAGTATGTCCCGAAGGGGAAACTGTTGGGATAACGCAGTCATTGAGTCTTTTCATTCAAACCTAAAATCAGAAGAATTCCAGTATGTAAAGTTTAATTCGTTGTCTATGGAAGCCGTAAAAGAACGGATAGATCAGTTTATGAAGTATTATAATGAAGAGCGTATCCAGGAAAAATTAGGCTACCATACACCAATAGAGTTTGGTGAAATGGCAGCCTAAGAGGGTGTTTTATTACTGTCTCATATGACTAGGTCAGTCTAACAGGAGGGGTTTTTAGTTTAGTAGCAGGCAGCTCTGCCTGAACACTCTTCTTATATACACTCATGTAAAAGTATCACACGTTAAATATCGTTACAATGCTCCTATTAGTCGCTCTCCCATTTCATTCGGTCAAAGGCGTAGCCAAGACTATAGCCGATAATTTCTTCAGCACGATTGTAAAGAAAGGAAATTGCTAAGTTACGATCATGGTCGACGTATCCGAGTAAGTGGATATCCTGTTCCTCGTCGCTATATGTATAGTAGTTCCCTCCAAAAGCCTGTTTGACTTCCTCGACTGTTGATCCAACAGCAATATATTAGCCTCCGGTAACGTAGCTTCGCTGTTTTCAAGAACGCTCACCTGTAGCACTATTTTCGTGCTCTGATCTATGCTAAGAAGAAGATCATCATTCCAATATTGATCATAATTTCTCCTTGGCGCATAGTACTCGTTATCGGGATGTAGTGTAAACGAATCGAAATCCGCCCTAAATGTCTCCTCATCAAAACGAGCCCCGACATAATTCCCCTCAATATGCTCAATCGTAAGCTCCGTAGAAGGAGCCTCCCTCATTAACTCCTCCTGCGTTTCCGTGCTACACGCAACAATCAACAGCAGGAGCGCAAATCCTATAAAGAGTTTAAAATACTGTTCTTTCACGCTTATCACCTCACTTATATGGAAAAAGTATACCATTAATCCGCCGAGTACAGTCTACTTAATCCAATAACTTCGGCCAATCCAGTAATCTAGGTTGCTAAAGTGCTTGCTATAAAGGGCAAAGAGCATTATTTGATAGCAACTGCACGTTATAACCGGCTCTTTAGCAATATAATCAGTTGCTTTACATGAAATGAGAGCACCAAACTAGAAAGAATGAACCGTGTGCGGAGTTTATGAACCGTATGGAGAAAGAATGAACCGTATTCGGAATTTATGAACCGTATGGAAAAAGAATGTACCGTATACAAAATAAATGTACCGTTCACCCAAAAAAGCACTTCAACCGAGGTGCCCCGGAGCGGCGGGCGCGTACTACCAGTGGTAGCCCTTCCGCGCAGCGAAAATCCTTTTGCACGGCCACTGGCCGGGCAAAATAGTTGAGCAAGCAACCACCGGAAGTTGCGCCCGCCGCGCAGGGGCACCGAAGGTGTCCGCCCTTGACCTTAATCCCTTGGCCCACAAAATTTTTTCAAAAACACTAGATGTACGTACCTCTTCATGATAGAATAAACAAGTCTTAACAAAACCGAATCGGCTGGAACCAAAAAACCAGCCAGAATAAGAAGGTGAAACAACATGCAAGAAGTATTATTAGCAGTGCTCGCAGGGTCAATCGTTGGATTCTTATTTGCGTGGATCAAGCTACCGATCCCAGCACCACCAGCACTTCCAGGAATCATGGGAATCTTCGGCATCTACTTCGGATTCAAATTATTCCAGTGGGTCTCAACAACATTTTTCGTCTAAGTATTGCGCATACTACCTCCATCACCTAAAGAAGGACGGATGGACATGCCATACACACATACACAGCCACATATTTATTACGAACAGGAGGGGAATGGGATTCCGCTCCTATTTGTGCATCCGCCAGGAATGGGCCACGTCACCTTCAGACACCTCCCGCCCCTCCTGCGCGACTACACCTGCATCCTCCCCGACCTACGCGGCTGCGGCAAAAGCGAGGACGGCCCCATCACCATCTCTGCGCTCGCAGACGACCTCAAACGACTACTCGACCACCTCTCTCTGGAGAAAATCATGCTATGTGGCTACTCAAACGGAGGATCTATCGTACAGGAATTTGCAATAAAGTACCCAGAGCGGACAATAGCCGCCGCGATTATAGGTGGATTTCCAGAAGTGAACACGTTCCTCTTAAAACACGAGTTTAAGCTAGGGTTGTGGGCAACAAAAAACAACCATATGACACTCCTCTCTGATGTAATCGCCGCAGCTCACGAGCTGCAGGGAGAGTACAGGGTGGAGCTGAAAAACTATATTAAAGCCGTCTCAAGCAAGACGCTTCACGCCTACTATAAAGCTGGAATCCATTACACCTCGACGAATCGCCTACACCAAGTAAGCTGTCCGTTTTTAGTGCTTTATGGGAGTAGGGACGATTACGTGCATGCCTACCGTCATATGTTTGTTTCTCAAATAAAGGGTGTGGAGATTGTCTTGGTTGATGGGGTTGGGCATCAGATTCCGACGAAAAAACCTCGTACGCTTGCATACATTCTGCGTGATTTTGGGTATAGGGCAGGGAGGTGATGGATATGAAGCATGAGGAATTGGTAAAGAGATGTGTAAAGCTTGCGGAGCGTAATGTGCGCGATGGACAGGCTCCGTTTGCGGCGATTGTGACGCGCGGCGGTGAGGTTGTGTCGGAGGCGGTCAATGATGGGAAGGCGACGTTTGATCCGACGGCTCACGGGGAGATCCGTGCGATTCAGATGGCGGGTACGAAGCTTGAGACGACGGATTTATCGGACTGTGAGCTGTACACAAACTGTGAACCGTGTCCGATGTGTCTGGCTGCGATTCACTGGAGTGGCATCAAGCAGGTTTATTATGGGCTGTCGATTGGGCAGCAGGCTGAGTTTGATGAGATGCCGCAGGAGTTATACGAAGCGTTTCGTACGGGTGAGCATTCGGTGAAGTTGCATGATTATAGTGGGAAGGTTGATGGTGCGGCGCCGTTTCGGTTGGAGGAGAGGGAATAAGGTCAAAAGATTAAGTTCAAGAGCGGTCACCTTTCGGTGCCCCTGCGCGGCGATTGCAACTACAGGTGGTGGCTAGGCGGGCTTTTCTGGCGGCCAAACCAATGGCCGTCAGAAAGGATTTTCGCTGCGCGAAAGTGCTACCACTAGTAGTACGCAATCGCCGCTGCGGGACACCTGCGGTTACGGTGAATATAAGAGCTGAACTTCTTTTTATTAAAGAGAATAGACCTTCATTTAAAGCAACTAGCTTTGCGGCAAATGGAGGTCTGTTTGCATCAATTTGGAGGTCGTATGCACCGAATCGGGGTGTGAGTGCATCAAACAAGGTTTTCGGCTATTCCCACGTAATTAACGCTACTTATTAAGCTACATACCCAAGCCGAATATCAAATGAATGAAGATCCAGCAACCTGAAAATGAATCAAAAGCCACCTACTTCAAATCAAACCCTTTCAGTAACCCAAGAAACGACAAACGCCACTATTCAAATGAATGAATAGTGGCGATATATGTCATCTAAGATGTTAATAACTAAGCTGTTAGTTATCTATTCCCTTGAACAAAAGTTTTAAACTTGTTTTACAAGAAACTTTCAACAGAAGTTGCAATCTTTTGTTTAGAGCGATCTAGAAGCGACCGATTCGCTAAATATTCCTTATTTATTGGCTCTGCATGATTATCAAAGTCATCACGGATACGAATTGTAGCATCATCAATAAACTCTTTATCTGTAATCGTGCAGTTGAGCTCATTATTTAAATAAAAGCTTCGCTGGTCGAAATTGGACGTCCCTATATCAATATAAGTGTCATCTACAATCAGCGCCTTCGAATGATAAAAGCCATTTGTAAACTGCTTTACTTCGGCGCCTTCATCAATGAGGGTCGGCAAGTAGCGGAATGCCGCGTCCTTTACTAGAGGATGATCTGGATACTTTGGTATTAAAATCTCGAGTTTTACCCCGCGCTTTAACAGTCGACGTAACTCCTCAAACATCTCGCTTCCAGGGATAAAATAAGGTGTCCCAATGAACACGCGTTTTCTAGCAGCTCGAAGTAAAAAGCTAATATGCTCGGTTACGTGTGCTCCGTCGGTCGAGTGTAGCATAATCGGCAACGAGCCCTCATCCGTCCGCGTTGCAGTCACCTCAAGCTGTTCGTTAGCAGCACCAAGCCAGTCGCGCGCAAACTGTTGCTGCAGAGGCTCCACAATACCACCCGTTACATATAGGTGATAGTCGCGCCAGTTACCAACCTCCGTGTCCCGGCCAAGATACTCATCGCCAATATTAAACCCACCTACATAGCCATGCGTATCATCAATCACCGTAACCTTGCGATGATTGCGATGATTAATGGAGGAAAATAGGAGGGGAAGGCGCGGTTTATTGACCTTAGCTACCTTCACACCACCCTTCTGAAGAGCCTTTACACCTTTTCTCGAGATAGCATAGCCACCCCAATCTACCATCAAACGAACGTCAACGCCATCATCCACACGATCTATCAGTGCTTTCATCATCTGATTCCCAATTTGATCATCACGGAAAATATAAAAGTGCATATGAATCGAGCGCTTTGCATTCGCAACCCGGTTTAACATGTGCGTAAACAGCTCGTTTCCATCCATAAAAAAGACGGCATCGCCGTGACTTGCCTCCTGAGGGGCATAAGGAGGTATTTGACGGCGTTTTAAATATCGGCCAAGCAGTAAATCGACCGTGATCCAAGTAATAATCGCAATAATAATTCGTAGCATATAGCGCCACCTCCTATAGGCAGGATTCCCTAAAAGGGAGCTGTGTAGTCATTGGTTTTTTGACTATTGAGGATAAAGTTTCTCCATTTTGGAGTTCAAGTTCAAGTGCGGCACCTCCGGCGCCCCTGCGCTCTGGTAGTGTCTTTCCTGAGGCGCTACTTCAACTATTTCGCCCGGCCATGGGGCGTGGGAAAGGATTTTCAGATACGCGAGTTCCCCTCTAGCAGACCACTCCCGCCGCTTCGGGTCGCCTGCGGTAACAGTGCAATCCTTCCTCATTTTTTGTTAAGGGCACGAGGCGTAAGGGCGTTGCCTCGTTTTTTTGGTAACACTTTTGCTTACTCGTCATTTCTCCCAACTTGCGCGTCACTTCCGGCAACTTCCTCTTCACAACGACGACGATTCACATCACTTCTAGAATCCTCGTCGATTTTGTAATTCCGTGTTTGGTTTCTCTAAAAGCCTTAATTAAGTGTCCACCCTACGCGGATCGTCCAGCCGAAAAGAACAAATTGCCAAAGTGCCAAATATCTAAAGAGGGAAAAATAGTTGAACACGATTAACGTTGCACCAACCCCTTCAATAGTTACTCCCTTCATCAAAGTCATCTTTAAGTGAAATTTACGAATAGTGGAAGTCTGTTTTCCCCATAAAAGTAGATAGTCTTCACTTTTTAAGCCATTCAACAGAATATGATTTAAAGTTGATATTGTACTCAACCTTATTAAGTTTTTGGTTTTCAACATGGAAAGTCTCGAGCTGGCAGACCCGGAGGACATTCGGAGACAATCCATGGGAGTAGGAGGTTTTGGAGATCCCACAGGAGGCGCACTTTGCCTCCGAGGAAGCTCCAAGGCCGACCCCATGGATGTCGTAGAGTGGCTATAGGGCTGACAGCTCGAAGAGCTCCTTTTAATGCTTTTATAAATTTTTCTAAAAAAATTATGAATGAATGGTCATTCATTTAACAAATCTATGATATACTATATCCACATACAGTCTTAACTGGAAGAAAGGAGCACACCCAGATGGATCCGATCATTATTAACTGGATTATGTTTATACTTGTAACCGCTTACGCTGGCTACCTATTTGCCACACTCGTTAAAACGCGCTACGAGTATATAAAGCTTGGTAAAAAAGCAGAGTTTATTCTCTCAATGAAGGAGCGCCGCGATGCAATGCTCACAATGGTTTTTGGACAGAAAAAACTATTGAAGGATAAGAAGAGTGGGATCATTCACGTCATGTTCTTCTACGGCTTCTTACTCGTGCAGTTTAGTGCGATTGACGTGATTATTAAAGGACTTGCACCAGGGAATCACCTCCCACTTGGTCCGCTATATCCGTTCTTCACCTTTTCTCAAGAACTCGTCGTACTAATGATTCTTGTCGCAGTCGTATGGGCCTTTTACCGACGATATGTCGAGAAGCTTGTGCGTCTAAAGCGTAACTTTAAAGCTGGACTCGTACTTATTTTTATCGGGGGACTGATGGTCTCCAAGCTATTTGCAAAGGGAATGGAGATCATTTGGCTTGATAAGCCGCTAACAGCGGCAGAGCCGATTGCCTCTTCAATTGCCGCAGTATTTGGACCAATTGGTGCAACAGCTGCGGGCGCTGGCTTCTTTATTTTTTGGTGGGCGCACCTACTATTCTTACTCGTCTTCCTTGTCTACATCCCGCAGTCCAAGCACGCACACTTAATTGCTGGACCAGCGAACGTCTGGATCGGGCCGACTCATAAGCGCGGTCAGCTGGAGAAAATTGATTTCGAGCAAGAGGACGTCGAGAAGTATGGGAAGAATCAAATTGAAGATTTTGACCAAAAACAGCTCATGGACCTTTACGCCTGCGTAGAGTGTGGACGCTGTACGAATATGTGTCCGGCAACTGGGACAGGTAAGATGCTTTCACCAATGGATCTCATTCTCAAAATGCGCGACCATTTAACAGAGAAAGGCGCGTCGGTTACATCCCGTAGTCCATGGCTACCAGCAGTTGCATTTAGTGGAACACGCGGTAACACGCTTGCAGCCGGCGGTGACGCAGCGGCAGCTTTAGAGATGAACCCTTACGACGTGAGTCTCATCGGCGATGTTATCACAGAAGAAGAGATTTGGGCGTGTACGACTTGTCGTAACTGTGAGGATCAGTGTCCAGTTATGAATGAACACGTTGATAAAATTATCGACATGCGTCGCTACCTCGTGCTAACGGAAGGAAAGATGAATCCAGATGCGCAACGTACGCTACAAAATATCGAAAAGCAAGGCAACCCATGGGGGATCAACCGTAAAGAGCGCGAAAACTGGCGCGACGGTCGCGATGACATTGACGTACCAACTGTGCGTGAGATGAAAAAGCGTGACGAAGAGTTCGACTATCTTTTCTTCGTTGGATCAATGGGCTCCTACGACAATCGTTCGATGAAGATTGCGCAGTCATTCGCAAAAATCATGAACGAAGCAGGCATCAAGTTTGCGATCCTTGGTAACAAGGAGAAGAACTCCGGTGATACGCCGCGTCGTATCGGAAATGAGTTCCTCTTCCAAGAGCTCGCGACTGCAAATATTCAGGAATTTGAGAAGAACGATGTGAAAAAGATCGTCACAATCGATCCGCACACGTACAACACCTTCAAAAACGAGTACCCTGATTTCGGCCTTGAAGCTGAGGTGTATCACCATACCGAGCTCATCTATGAGTGGATTCAAGAGGGGCGCATCAAGCCGACAAACGAAGTCAACGAGACAATCGTCTATCACGATTCGTGCTACCTCGGCCGCTACAATGACGTCTATGATCCTCCGCGCGAGATTCTAAAATCCGTGCCAGGCGTTACGCTCGTTGAGATGGAGAGAAACCGTGAGAACGGTATGTGCTGTGGAGCCGGAGGCGGAATGATGTGGATGGAAGAAGACACCGGTACACGCGTCAACGTTGCGCGCACCGAGCAGGCACTTGCAACCTCTTCCTCTATGATCAGCAGTGCGTGTCCATATTGCTTAACCATGTTAAGTGACGGTACAAAAGCAAAAGAAGTAGAAGAAGACGTCAAAACAATGGACATCGCCGAAATCGTCGAACGTTCCATCGTCAAAACAACAGTTGCATCATAAGTAAACCAAGTAACGCCAGGCCGATAGACGGTCTGGCGTTTTTCTGTAACTTCACCTACTCGTTCTCGACTAACAAGGAAGACATTGGTTAATTTTTCTAAGAGAGTAGGGGTATTGTGAAATATATATGTATGAGTACGATTGCGATTGTTGCGCTTGCAGGGTGTGCAAACGAGGAGGTTCTCGAGCCAATCGAGCCTGCACCCAAGGTCGAAGCGCCTACGCCAGACATTCCTTCCGTTGATCTTAGCTTTCAAGCGATCGTGACAGAGGCAAACGATACACTTCTAATCGACGCGCTAAACGGCGAATATCATCCTTCACCATCCATATCTACGTATCAATTAATTTCTGAGACTACGGGTGAAAATGTTGTGATGGAGGAGTTGGAGGTTGGTGACTATTTAGAAGTAACCTACAATGGTCGATTTGAGCAGAGTAACCCACCTGGTATTTTTGTAAGTGATGTAACGAGTATCGACGCACCAATTATCGATGGCTGGGTCAAAGAACGAGGAACGCCACTAGTGATTGGCGTATCTGAGGGATCGTTTCATCCAGAGGAAGGGGCTACCTCCTATAACCTCGATTTCTCCGAAGCGGAAGTAGACGTAACTGATTGGCAAGGACGTAACATTACAGCAGATAAAATATACGTTGGCAATCAGATACGCGTGCATTACGGGGGGAGTAGCAAATCGGAAGATATGACTACCATTAAGGCAACTCGCTTAGAAGACTTGAGAGAACCGACATTCGAAGCGAGAGTAACAACAGAATACGGAACATTAATAGAAGTGCTCGACAACCAGTTTCGCCCGGATGCAGGCACGTGGTATGGAATCATTGATCAAGATGAAGATAGTCCAGACGTGTTTGATGAAAACGATCAAGAAATAACCTTAGCTGACTTAGAAATCGCAGATGTGGTAGAAGTCACTTTTTTAGGTGGTTTTCAAGACAGTGAGCCACTAGGGCTGTTTGCTAAAGCCGTTCGGAAGTTAGATAAACCACAGTTTGAAGCGACCGTTATGGAAGTAAATGACGATGTCCTGATTAATATCGCAGAAGATGAGTATCTTCCATCCGATACTTCCACCTACGAACTAACTGGTAAAGAGCAAAATTTAGTAGTTTTAAACGAAGCACAAGAAGAAATCCATTTACTAGATCTTCAAGAGGGAGCCACCATCGAAGTCACTTATGAAGGAACCTTTAATCTTGGAACACCATCTCAAATTTTTGCGCACAAGGTGCAAGTAGTAGAGAATGAATAGCCATTTATTCACCAATTACCCCCTTTGTTAGGACTATTATCTGTGTTATCGTAGTAACCAATTACTAAACTGCGCAAAGGGGACTGTTATGAAATTTTTACAAGCATCAATATTTTCACTCGTGTTAGTAGGAATTCTGGCCGCGTGTTCTAACGAATCAGATCATTATCTTAATTCACGTGAAAATCCACAAGGTACTATCCATTTGGCGTTACAGGAGGCAGCGGAAGCAGCTAGACGTGAGCAAAATAGTGAGAGAGATTTACGAGAACAAAACCTGAATCAATTTGCAGAGTTTTATATTCCCGAAGAAGATAATCCAAGTTTTTCAATGGAGAGAATTGAAGGAGATTTTGACCTGCTTCAAGAGCTTGCCATAGATGATGGACGACAACTAGGTGGATCATTTGGCTCTTATGAGTTGTTCAAAACAGCTAATGGTAACTATATTTTATTCCACCTCACATACCCTATCGAAGGCGAATACTATATTCAAAACATTCACCACGTACCTGATGAAGTAGCGGAGTTCTTCGAAGAACTTGGATCGTAAGGAACTGTATGCAGTAAAAAGATTGATTTACTAAAAGTGAGGCAACGCCCTGTCGCCTCATGCTCTTACAAAAAAGAAGAAGGTTATGCAACTAATGAACCGTAACCGAAGGCGACCCGAAGCGGCGTTTGCGTAACTACCAGTGGTAGCCCTTTCGCGCAACGAAAATCCTTTTGCACGGCCGCTGGCCGGGCAAAATAGTTGAGTAAGCCACCACAGGTAGTAGCAAACGCCGCGCAGGGGCGCCGAAGGTGCCCGCCCTTGAACTTGACCTCAATCCCTTGACTTCCAAAGTAAAAGAACCTCCCCCAAACCCTATACATTCTCTTCCAACTATCGTACAATAAACATATCGATGTAAGCGCTTTATTAACCAAAGCCAGCACCCCTGGCTTCTTTCTTTCAAACTAAACTGAGCGAGCGTTCGGTCGCGTATGATCACCTTAGAGTCTCACCCTTGTTTCCCCCATACACGAAGCGGGCTCGACGATAAAAAGGAGCGTAATACACATGAGTAAAACGGTTATTGTTAGTGGCGCACGGACGCCAGTAGGCAGACTAGGCGGAGGCCTAGCGGGATTCACGGCAGCGGAGCTCGGAGGCAAGGCGATTAAAGAGGCACTCTCACGCGCAAAGGTAGACGCAAAGGACGTCGGGCACGTGCTCATGGGCTCGGTGCTTCAGGGCGGCCAGGGACAACTCCCTTCACGCCAAGCGATGCAGATCGCAGGTCTTCCTTGGGAAACAGAGACAGAGACGATTAACAAAGTATGTGCCTCTGGCATGCGTAGCGTGACGCTTGCGGACATTTTGATTCGCTCAGGCGAACAGGACGTCGTTGTTGCAGGTGGCATGGAATCGATGAGCCAGGCGCCGTTCTTTGTTAAAGGTGCGCGCTTCGGATTTAAGATGGGTCAGCAGGCGTTCCACGACATGATGATTCACGACGGACTCACGTGTACGTTTACGGGCGTGCACATGGGCACCTACGGCAATAGTACAGCAGACGAATTCAAACTCACGCGCGAGCGTCAGGATGAGTGGGCGTATCGTAGCCATCAGCGCGCCACCAAAGCAATCGACGCAGGCTACTTTGCAGAAGAAATCGTGCCTGTTGAAGTGCCACAGCGTAAAGGAGATCCAATTGTCGTGGAGCACGATGAGTCTCCGCGTAAGGATACGTCCGTTGAGAAGCTACAAAAGCTACGACCAGCGTTTGGCAAGGACGGCACCATCACTGCAGGGAACGCACCGGGCGTGAACGACGGTGCAGCGGCGATGCTTCTCATGTCTGACGACGAAGCGACAAAGCGCGGTCTTACGCCACTCGCGACGATCATCGGCCACACGCAGCTTGCCGTTGAGCCAGAGAATTTTCCAAAGACGCCAGGGCTCGTGATTAAGAAGCTATTAGAAAAAACAGGCAAGAATGCCGATGACGTTGACCTCTTTGAAATTAACGAAGCGTTTGCTGCGGTTTCCTTAGCAAGCGGTGAAATAGCAGGACTAGACGAAGGAAAAATCAACGTAAACGGCGGAGCAGTAGCACTCGGTCACCCAATCGGAGCCAGTGGCACACGCATCATTTTAACGCTTGCCTACGAGCTAAAGCGCCGCGGCGGGGGAATTGGTGTCGCCGCAATTTGTAGCGGTGGCGGACAGGGTGACGCAGTGATGATTGAGGTGAAGGCATAATGACAGCTATCAAACACGTGATGGTCATTGGCGCCGGTCAAATGGGCTCAGGTATTGCGCAGGTTTGTGCAACATTTGGCTACGAAGTTAGGCTCCACGACATGAAGCAGGAGTTTGTCGATAAAGGTCTTACTGGCATTCAAAAACGCCTCCAGCGTAACGTAGATAAAGAAAAAATAACAGCTGAAGAGATGGAGGCAACGCTTTCTCGTCTGCATCCTTCCACCGATATCGCGGACGCAAAGGATGCCGACATCATTATCGAAGCCGCGGTAGAAAACATGGACATTAAAGCTGGACTGTTTGCCCAGCTTGATAAATTAGCGCCAGCACACGCGATTTTAGCGACAAATACATCGAGCCTACCAATTACGGAGATCGCAGCCGTTACATCTCGTCCCGAGAAAGTGATTGGCATGCACTTTATGAATCCAGTTCCCGTCATGAAGCTCGTCGAGGTCATTCGCGGACTGCAAACGTCTGATGAGACGTTCCAGCTCGTCACCGAAATGGCCAAGGCGCTCGCAAAAACGCCAGTCGACGTCAATGACTTCCCTGGCTTTGTATCGAACCGCATCCTGATGCCGATGATCAACGAAGCCATTTACACAGTCTACGAGGGCGTTGCCTCGCCTGAGGACGTCGACGAGGTGATGAAGCTCGGCATGAATCATCCAATGGGTCCGATCACACTCGCCGATTTTATCGGTCTCGACACCTGTCTCTTTATTATGGAAACGTTGCACGAAGGCTTTGGAGACGACAAATACCGTCCATGCCCACTCTTACGTAAGTACGTCAAAGCCGGATGGCTTGGTAAGAAAACAGGGAAGGGCTTCTACGATTACAGCGAATAGAGGGTGAACAGCATGAATTTACGCTTTACAGAAGAGCAGGAAATGATGCGCAAAATGGTGCGTCAGTTTGCAGAAGAGAAGGTTGCAAAAGCCGTTGAAAGGATGGAGGAGCACGACGAGTTTCCCACAGAAATCGTCAAAGAAATGGGCGAGCTCGGTTTAATGGGGATCCCAATTCCGGAAGCCTACGGCGGTTCCGAAATGGACGTTACCTCTTACGTACTAGCAATCCACGAGCTGTCGCGAGTGAGTGCAGCAGTAGGCGTTATTTTATCCGTCCACACGTCGGTCGGCACGTACCCGATTCTTGACTTCGGTACAGAAGAGCAAAAAAAGCGCTTTATTCCAAAGCTTGCATCTGGGGAGTACCTCGGTGCATTCGCCTTAACGGAGCCCGGCTCCGGGAGTGATGCTTCGGCTTTAAAAACGAGCGCAGTGCTCGATGGGGATCACTATGTGATAAACGGATCCAAGCTGTATATCACAAACGGTGGTGCCGCAGATACGTTCATCGTTTTCGCCCGAACAGACCGAGAAGCAACTGGTAGCAAAGGGATTAGCGCCTTTATCGTCGAGCGGGATACGCCGGGACTTAGCATTCTTCCGTCTGAGAAAAAAATGGGTTCACACGGCTCCAGCACAACGCCACTTGCCTTCGAAGACTGCCTCGTGCCGAAAGAAAATCTTCTGGGAGTTGAGGGAGAGGGCTTTAAAATCGCGATGGCAAACTTAGATGCAGGACGCATTGGTATCGCGGCGCAGTCTCTCGGCATTGCGGAGGCAGCGTTAGACGCCGCAACGGCCTACGCAAAAGAGCGCAAGCAGTTTGGTAAAGCCATCGGACAGATGCAGGGAGTCGCTTTTAAGCTCGCTGACATGGCAACGAAGGTCGAAGCGGCAAAGCTATTAACCTACCAAGCAGCCGACCTAAGACAGCGCGGGCTTCCATCAGGTAAACAAGCGTCGATGGCTAAAATGTTTGCCTCAGACACGGCAATGGAGGTGGCGATCGAAGCGCTACAGGTCTTCGGTGGCTACGGCTATACGAAGGACTATCCGGTCGAACGATTCTTCCGTGACGCAAAGGTCACGCAAATATATGAAGGTACGAATGAAATTCAAAAAATCGTGATTAGTAATCACTTAGTGAAATAGGAAGGGGACAGCATCATGAATTTTGGTCTTACAGATGAGCAGGAAATGATTCGTAAAATGGTACGTGATTTCGCAAAGAAGGAGGTTGAGCCAACGGCCGCTGAGCGCGACGAAGAGGAGCGCTTTGATCGCAGTCTTTTCGATAAGATGGGTGAGCTTGGACTAACCGGCATCCCGTGGCCCGAGGAATACGGTGGTATCGGCGCAGACTACGTGAGCTACGTGATCGCCGTCGAGGAGCTCTCGCGCGTGTGTGCATCGACTGGCGTGACGCTATCCGCGCACATCTCACTCGCCGGCTGGCCGATCTACACGTTCGGTACTGATGAGCAAAAGCAAACCTTCCTTAGACCGATGGCTCTGGGTGAAAAAATGGGTGCCTATGGCCTGACAGAGCCAGGCTCCGGAAGCGACGCTGCTTCTATGAAGACGACTGCCGTAAAGGACGGCGACGACTACATTTTAAACGGATCTAAAATTTTTATCACAAACGGTGGCGAGGCAGATATTTACGTGGTCTTTGCGCTAACTGATCCAGAAGCTAAACATAAAGGCTGCACGGCTTTTATTGTGGAAAAGGATATGGTCGGATTTTCCATGGGGAAGAAGGAAAGAAAGCTCGGCATCCGTTCCTCACCAACACTTGAAATTATTATGGATAATGTCCGCGTCCCTGCGGCAAACCGCCTCGGAGACGAAGGGCAAGGCTTCAAAATCGCAATGATGACATTAGACGGTGGCCGCAACGGTATCGCAGCCCAAGCAGTCGGTATTGCCCAAGGCGCCCTCGACGCATCCGTTGATTACGCAAAGGAGCGCAAACAGTTCGGCAAGCCAATCGGTACCATGCAGGGCATCTCCTTTAAGCTTGCCGACATGGCAACAAAGGTCGAAGCTGCTCGCCTGCTCACCTATCAGGCAGCGTGGCGCGAGTCCGAGAAGCTTCCATACGGCAAAGAGTCCGCCATGTCGAAGCTATTCGCAGGCGACATCTCCATGGAAGTAACGGTAGAAGCGGTCCAAGTCTTCGGAGGCTACGGTTACACAAAAGACTACCCAGTAGAGCGCTACATGCGTGACGCAAAAATCACGCAGATTTATGAAGGCACCAACGAAGTCCAGCGTCTCGTTATCTCGAAGATGCTTCTGTCATAAGCCCGAAGGGCTTACTTATCTAAAAATGTAGAGCTCGAAGAGCGTTTGATTGTTAAGAGCCAACTAGCTTCTTGCAGCTCTTCGAGCTAAATACTTAAGAGCTAACTAGAGCAAGTTAACTCAGAGCCAACCAAATTAGAATAGCTCTTCGAGCTAGTTGCTTAAGGGCTAACTAGTTCTTGCAGTTTTAGAGCTTCGTAAGGAGTGAGAGGAGTCAGCTCTACGAACGCCCTTCGACATTAGTAGGGTCTCTGTCTGAGCTTACTCGCCCTGCAGGGCGCGGCTATCGCCTTACCCTAAACGCCTCCTGCGTGATCTCATCCAGAGCCTATTCCTACTAATTGTCTCCGGGCATTCTCCGAGTCTGCCTCCTCTTGAGCTTATATTTTGGAGGTCAAGATCGGACGCGTAGTCGGATCATATAGGGAGTAAGTAAACTAGGATGTGCTTTCAATTTCTCGGGAATAGTTCGATAACGTGATTAGTTGCTGGAGTGCTTGCTGTGAGTGCTTAGTGCCTTTCGCACTTCGTTTTAGCATTTGATAGTTGGCACTTTGGCAATTTGTTCTTTTGGAATGGATGATCCGCTTAGCGTGGACATTTTGACCTTGCTTTTGGAGAAACCAAACACGAAATGGCGAAATCGACGAGAAACCAAACACAAAACCTGACTTATCAAACACAGAATACGCTAAGTTACCAAACACACCCACAGTGTACTGGAAAAGTCTTACTTAAAAAGCGAGGCAACGAACTCTCGCCTCGTGCTCTAAAACAAAAAAGAGGAAGGTTTACACCGTCACCGCAGGCAACCCGAAGCGACGTTTGCGTACTACCAGTGGTAGCCCTTCCGCGCAGCGAAAATCCTTTCTGGCGGCCATTGGTTTGGCCGACAGAAATAGTTGAGCAAGCAACCACCGGTAGTTGCAAACAGAGCGCAGGGGCGCCGGAGGTGCCGCACTTGACCTTGAACTTAATCACTTGACCTTGACCTTAGTCTTTTGACCTACAACGTTTGAAAGGAGGACAGCAACATGGACATCCAAATTGAAAAACTCCTACAAGGTGACCACCGCACCCTTGCCAAAGCCATCTCCGCCGTCGAAAACCGCTCCGACGATCACCGTCGCATCATGAAGGACGCCTACCCGCATACCGGCGGCGCCCAAGTCATCGGCATTACAGGCTCGCCAGGAGCCGGCAAAAGCTCGCTCGTGACAGAGCTTGTGAAGGAGTGGCGCAGTGCCGGAGACACCGTCGCCATCGTTGCTGTCGATCCGACGAGTCCTTTCTCCGGCGGCGCACTGCTCGGCGACCGCATACGCATGCATGCCCACGATGGGGATCCAGGCGTGTTTATCCGCAGTATGGGGACGCGCGGAAGTCTCGGTGGGCTATCCGAGGCGTGCCAGGATACCGTGCGCCTTATGGAGGCTGCGGGTTTTGACCGCATCATCATCGAAACGGTCGGCGTGGGACAGTCGGAGCTTGATGTGATGAAGACAGCGGATACGATCGTGCTCGTGCTTTATCCGTCTGGCGGCGACATTATCCAGGCCTTTAAGGCAGGCATTATGGAGATTGCGGACCTGTTTGTGATTAATAAAGCCGATCTCCCAGGCGTCCCGCAACTGAGAGGGGAGCTTGAAGATTTAGTCCATATGACGAAGGCTGATGCCACCTGGGAGCCGCCCATCGTTGAGACCGTTGCGACGAGTGGATCTGGTAGGCAGGACGTGGTTAAACAAATAAAAAAGCATCACGAATATCTCAAGTCTTCGGGTGAAAAGCATGTAAGGCGCGCTGCGCAGCGAGAGACAGAGGTTATGCGTCGATTGTTGCAGCGTGTGGAGTTGGATGTGCAGCAGGAGATTCACCGGGCGCTTGAAGACAATAGTGAGGCGGATCCGTACGATGTTGCTGAAATGGTGTATGATCGTTTTAGACGGCAGGAGGAGTGAGAGTATGCGTAAAAAAGATGTTCCTTCGTTAGTGAAGGATCCGCATTTGATTGATATGCGTCGCGCGCAGATTGTGAAGGCGGCGGTGCAACTGTTTAACGAGAAGGGCTACCATAAAGCGACGACGCGTGCGGTGGCCGAGGCGTCTGGGTTTAGTATTGGGACGCTGTATGAGTACATTGGGTCGAAGGAGGATATTTTATATCTCGTGTGTGACTCGGTGTACGATGAGGTCATTAGTCGTTGGGAGGAGCTATTAGACGAGAAGCTGACGGGGCGCGAGCGTCTGAGTCAGGTGATCGAGGCGTACTTCCGCGTGGTGAATGATCTGCAGGACGAGGTACTTGTTATGTACCAAGAGTCGAAGTCGCTTTCTGAGGAGGCTCTTCGGTATGTGCTAGAAAAGGAGCTCCGTATGAAACGCATGTTTGAGCAGGAGCTAACGCGTGCAAAAAAGGAAGGTTTGGTGACATTAACCGAGGGTGAGATGTCCCTAGCGGCCCACCAAATTCTTGTCGCCGGGCACATGTGGACGTTCCGTCGCTGGGCAATTCAACGCGATTATTCTATAGAAGAATACATCACCTATCAGCTACGACAGCTGTTTACCGGGTTTGGTATGAAAGAGATATCGTCAAGCTAAAGGAGGAAGACATCCGTGACTAGCTATCAGCACCCTATTCGATTTGTGACGGCATCGAGTCTGTTTGACGGACACGATGCCTCCATTAACATTATGCGCCGCATGCTACAGGCAACAGGCACCGAAGTCATTCATTTAGGACATAACCGCTCCGTGCAGGAGATTGTACAGGCGGCCATACAAGAAGACGTCCAAGGCATCGCCATTTCTTCCTATCAGGGCGGCCACGTGGAATATTTTAAATACTTATATGATGAGTTGGCCGATCGCGGCGCTGGCCACATCAAGATTTTTGGAGGCGGGGGCGGCGTCATCATCCCGTCCGAGATCAAGGAGCTACACGATTACGGCATCACCAAAATCTTTTCTCCAGAAGACGGGCGCAAGCATGGGCTACAAGGCATGATCGATTCCATGATGGAGGCCTGTGATTTTGATACTCCGGGGAGAAACAACGTCACAGAGCTTCTCAAACAAAGCGATCCGACTGCTATTGCCCGCCTCGTTAGCCTCGCTGAAAAGCGTGCCTTTGGTCTGCCAATGGACGAGGTAGAGGAGCAGCAATTCGTAAGTCTCATGGAGGAACAGTTGCCGACTGTGCCGGTGCTTGGTATCACAGGAACAGGGGGCGCAGGAAAGAGCTCACTCACAGACGAGCTCGTTCGCCGTTTCCTCCGCGCGTTCCCAGAGAAGTCCGTTGCCATTCTGTCAGTAGACCCAACAAAGCGTAAAACAGGCGGAGCCTTGCTCGGTGACCGTATTCGCATGAATGCGATCCATCACGACCGCGTATACATGCGCTCGTTAGCAACGCGCGACAGTCATCAAGAGCTGTCCAAAGCGGCAAACGAAGCGATTGCGGTTGTGAAGCACGCTGGCTACGATCTGGTCATTGTAGAAACGAGCGGAATTGGGCAAGGAGATGCCGCTATTTCAGACGTTGCCGACGTTGCAATGTACGTGATGACAAGCGAGTTCGGTGCACCTTCACAGCTGGAGAAGATCGATATGATCGACTTCGCCGACGTGATCGCCATTAATAAATTTGATCGTAAAGGCTCCGAGGACGCACTCCGTGAAGTACGCAAGCAGTACCAGCGCGCGCACGTGCGCTTTGAAGAAGACCCTTCTGTGATGCCAGTATACGGCACGATCGCGAGTCAATTTAATGATTCTGGTACGAACCGTCTCTTTTACGAGTTGATTCAAACGATTAATAGTAAGGCTGGTCTCAAGTGGAAGACGGATCTCGGTAAAGGCGAAGAGCTGGCTAGACGTAGCGCCGTCATTCCAGCCGAGCAAATCCATTATTTACGCGAGATTTCGCAAACGGTAAAAGGCTACCACGAAGAAACCGAGCGTGAAGCAACGAAAGCACGCCAGCTCTTCCAGCTTGAAGGCGCTAAAGCGCTTATGGACGACGAGAATATTGTAAGCGCTATCGAAGAAAAGCGCGCGCATATTGATCGCTCGCTTCAATCCGATGTGCGCGAGGCGTTAGATGCTTGGCCTAAGAAAGTAGAAGCTTATAAACAGGACTCCTTTGTCACGAAAATCCGTGATAAAGAGCTCGTAACCGAGCTTACGACAACAAGTCTCTCTGGTCTCTCGATTCCAAAGGTGTCCCTCCCGCGCTATCAGGACTACGGCGAGATCATTAGCTGGATTCGTCGTGAGAACGTCCCTGGCGAATTCCCGTACACGGCGGGCGTGTTCCCATTTAAGCGCAAGGGCGAGGATCCGAAGCGCCAATTTGCCGGAGAAGGTAGCCCTGCACGCACAAACCGTCGCTTCCATTATTTATCGAAGGACGACGAAGCGAAGCGCCTCAGCACGGCCTTCGACTCGGTGACCCTGTACGGCGAGGATCCTGGCCACCGCCCGGACATTTACGGCAAGGTTGGTGAGAGTGGCGTGAGCATCTGCACGCTCGAGGACATGAAGAAGCTCTACGACGGCTTTGATCTCATCGCACCATCGACCTCTGTTTCTATGACCATTAACGGGCCGGCGCCGATCATCCTAGCCATGTTTATGAACACGGCCATTGATCAGCAGCTGCAAGCCTTTGAGGCAGAAAATAATCGGAAGCCTACGGACGACGAGGCAGCTTCGATTCGAGCGAAGACTTTAGCCGTTGTGCGAGGCACGGTGCAGGCCGATATTTTAAAGGAAGACCAAGGCCAAAACACGTGCATTTTCTCCACAGAATTCGCGCTACGCATGATGGGCGATATTCAGCAATATTTCATTGATAACGAAGTCCGTAACTATTACTCGGTCTCCATTAGTGGCTATCACATCGCAGAAGCAGGCGCTAACCCAATTAGTCAGCTTGCCTTTACGCTTGCGAATGGCTTCACCTACGTCGAGTACTATTTAAGTAGAGGCATGGATATCGATAAATTTGCACCGAATCTCTCATTTTTCTTCAGTAACGGACTAGACCCTGAGTATACGGTGATCGGTCGCGTTGCGCGTCGTATTTGGGCGATCGCGATGAAGCGCAAGTACGGCGCAAACGAGCGTAGCCAAAAGCTGAAGTACCATATTCAAACGTCCGGCCGCTCTCTGCACGCGCAGGAGGTGGACTTTAACGATATTCGTACGACCTTGCAGGCGCTCCTTGCGATTTATGATAACTGTAACTCGCTCCACACGAACGCCTACGACGAAGCGGTGACAACGCCGACAGAGGAGAGCGTGCGCCGTGCGATGGCGATCCAGCTGATCATCACGAAGGAAATGGGTCTCGCCAAAAACGAGAACCCCCAGCAAGGCTCCTTCATCGTCGAAGAGCTCACCGATCTTGTCGAGCAAGCGGTGCTCTTAGAGCTCGAGCGCATGAACGATCGTGGCGGCGTCTTAGGCGCGATGGAAACCCAGTATCAGCGCGGCAAAATCCAAGAGGAGTCCCTCCTCTATGAGACGAAAAAGCATAACGGCGAGCTCCCAATCATCGGGGTGAACACGTATCTCAACCCAGAGGAGCCATCAGACGACGATTTTAAAATGGAGCTAGCTCGTGCGACCACAGCAGAGAAGGAGTCACAAATAGAAGGCCTCCGTGCCTTTCAGGATGCGCACAAAGATGAATCTGGTCCAGCACTAGCGCGCCTCAAAGAAGCGGCGATTGCAGGCGAGAATATCTTTGCGGAGCTCATGCATACGGTGCGCGTGGCGAGCTTAGGGCAAATAACGGCGGCGCTTTATGAGGTTGGCGGGCAGTACAGAAGGAACCTTTAGTTGCCCAAAGGCTAACTAGCTTAGAGCGTCATATGATCAAGAGCCAACTAGTTTAGAGCGTCAGCTCTCCGAGCTTAATATGATAAAGAGGAGTCAGCTCTGCGAACACCCTACGACATTAGTAGGGTCAGTGCCTGAGCCTACTCGTCGGGCAGGGTGAGGCTGCCGCCTTACCCTAAACGCCCTTCTGCGTGGTCTCAGTCTCTGCCTATTCCTACTAATTGTCTCCAGGCATTCTCCGAGTCTGCCTCCTCCTGAGTTTTTAGGAAAAGAACAGATCTAAGCGTAAAGTTATAGTTTAGTTCATGTGCAAAATCCAACGCTAAATGAATGCTAAATCAGGTACTGGATTACAAGCGGATAATATGACATAAACCGTGAAAGCTCGTCTGCTTCTTTTTTTAGGGAAGGGCGGGCTTTTGTTGGCGTTTATTTGGAGAGGAAGACGGGTCTTTTTTTATATGAATAATGATTTGGAAGAAAACAAACACAGAATGCGAGTTACCAAACACGAAATTGTGAAATCGACGAGAAACCAAACACAGTACCTTGGTTACCAAACAAGAAAGCTAGAAATCAGCTATTTACCAAACACACGTCCAACATGCATGCGTGTTTCTTGTGGATCTTACTAAGCGGCAGTTGATTAAATAAGAATTTCCTGTGAATGTTGTAGATCTGTCGCTATTGTGAAGAGAAAGCACGAAGTAGTGAAGAGCAAGTTGCCAGAAGTGACGCGCAAAATGAGAAAAGTGACGAGAAAGCAAGAAGTGGAATTAAAAGCGAGGCAACGCCCTTCCGCCTCGTGCCCCTAACAAAAAAGAAGAAGGTTTTGCAATTAATATACCGTCACCGCAGGCGACCCGCAGCGACGTTTGTGCACTACCAGTGGTAGCCCTTCCGCGAAGCGAAAATCCTTTCGACCGGCCATTGGTTTGGCCGGACGAAATAGTTGAGCAAGCCACCACAGGTAGAAGCAAACGACGCGTAGGGGCGCCGGAGGTGCCGCACTTGACCTAGTTCTTGACCTGCAAAGTAGAAGAAGGGGCGCCGGAGGTGCCGTACTTGACCTTGACCTTAAACACCATTTAATAAAAAATACACAGAACATATAGCATAATCCCAAGACTTGTGTTTATAATGGAAGGTATGAATTCGTTCGCAACACGCTATCACACGTAGCCCAAAAGCTACGGCCAATATAGAAAGGAAGTGTCAAGGATGAGCTTGAAGGATTACACGAAAGAACAGCTAGCGGAAATTTCCATGCTTGATATCGCATATGAACTATTAGTAGAACAAAACAGCCCAGCTGACTACCAGGCGTTACTTAGCCGCATTGCTGAGCTACGTGACATGACAGAAACACAGATTCAAGAGCGTATTTCTCACCTTTATACACAAATGTCTATTGATGGACGTTTCGTCAACTTAGGTGAAAACCGTTGGGGACTTCGTTCATGGTATCCATTCGACCAAACAGAGGAAGAGCTTTCTCAAACGATGCCTAAGAAGAAAAAGGCACGTGCTGAAGAAGACGAGGAAGTTGTTGATGAGTTTGAGGTGGAAGATATCGACGAGTTCGAAGACTTAGAAGATGAGCTTGATGATCTTGCAAACGAAGAGGATACAGACTTCGATGAGTTAGATGAAGATGAAGAAGAAGAGTATGATGAAGAAGATGAAGACGAGGACGATGATGAGGAAGACTTTGAAGAGGACGAGCTGTAAAACCAGCTTCGACTTTCCAAAAAACCTTTCAAAAGCCTTACGTTTTCGGCTTGACTTTTATCACACGGATAGATAGAATCATGATTGGGCTCCATAAATTTGGAGACTAAATAACGTTTACGTTTCAATCCCCCCTCTATGTAGTGGCAGAGGGGGGATTTTTGTTTTTTTGAGAATCTTATGCGGTAGGATGAAGGATGACGAATAATGTACTGCATAAGCTACATCTACGTACGGCGTCTCTAGATGAAAGAGGCGTTACGAGTGTTTCTTACAGCCAAAAAAGGCCCCTATATAACTATGAAGCTTGAAGGAGTGAGCGTTTTGACTAAGTATATTTTTGTGACGGGCGGCGTTGTGTCGTCTTTGGGTAAGGGTATCACGGCGGCGTCTTTAGGACGATTATTAAAGAATCGCGGATTAAAGGTGACGATTCAAAAGTTTGATCCATATATTAACGTGGATCCGGGGACGATGAGCCCGTATCAGCACGGGGAAGTTTTTGTAACCGATGATGGTGCGGAGACGGACTTGGATCTTGGACACTATGAGCGTTTTATCGATATTAACCTTGGTAAGTTTAGTAACGTGACGACTGGTAAGATCTACTCGACGGTGCTTAAAAAGGAGCGTCGTGGTGACTATCTTGGCGGTACGGTGCAGGTTATTCCGCACATCACGAATGAGATTAAGGAGCGCGTATTCCAAGCGTCACGCGAAGGTAGCCCAGACGTTGTTATCACGGAGATCGGCGGTACAGTTGGGGATATCGAGAGCTTGCCGTTCCTAGAGGCAATTCGTCAGATTAAGAGTGACGTCGGTCACGAAAACGTGATGTACATTCACTGTACGCTGATTCCGTACCTTGGTGCTGCAGGTGAGATGAAGTCGAAGCCAACCCAGCATAGCGTAAAGGAGCTTCGTAGCTTAGGTATCCAGCCAAACGTGATCGTCGTTCGTACAGAGCGTCCAGTGCCAGAGGATATGAAGGACAAGATTGCGCTCTTCTGCGATATTAACAAAAACGCCGTGATCGAAGCGCGCGACGCAGACACGCTTTACCAAGTGCCACTTGAGCTTCAGGCGCAAGGTCTTGACCAGTATGTGTGCGACCACTTAAAGCTTGATTCCCCAGAGGCAGACATGGAGGAGTGGATCGGCCTTGTTGAGAAGGTAAAGAGCCTTGATAAGAAGGTCACGATCGCGCTCGTTGGTAAATATGTCTCCCTCCCGGACGCATATTTATCCGTTGCCGAAGCATTGCGCCACGCCGGCTATGCCTTCGACGCAGATATCGATATCAAATGGGTTGATTCTGAGACCGTTACGCGTGAAAATGTGGCGGAAATGCTACACGGAGCGGACGGAATCCTGGTTCCTGGCGGATTCGGAGATCGTGGTGTAGAAGGTAAAATCGCTGCTATCGAGTATTCTCGTTTAGAGGGTGTCCCATTCTTAGGTATTTGTCTTGGTATGCAGCTCGCGACGGTGGAGTTCGCACGAAACGTACTTGGCTACGAGGACGCGCACTCAGCAGAGCTAGATCCAGAGACAACAAACCCAGTTATCGACCTTCTGCCTGAGCAAAAGGATATTGATGACTTAGGTGGAACGCTTCGTTTAGGTCTATTCCCATGTAAGCTTCGTCCTGGTACGAAGACGTTAGATGCTTACGGTGAAGAGGTTATTTACGAGCGTCACCGTCACCGCTATGAGTTTAACAACCAGTACCGCGAAGAAATGGAAGCGAAAGGCTTCATCTTCTCTGGTACAAGCCCAGACGGTCGTCTAGCAGAGGTTATTGAGATCACGGAGCATCCGTTCTTTGTAGCATCTCAGTTCCATCCGGAGTTTGTGTCGCGTCCAACGCGTCCACAGCCATTGTTTAGAGAGTTTATTGGTGCTTCTTTAAAGTCGGAGTAATTTTTAACGGACTTTAGTGAATGCTATTTATATGAGCGGAGGCCAGCCCTGTGGGCTGGTTTCTTTTTATTTGCTAAAGTGCTAACTAGCTTAATGCCGAGCTCTTCGAGCTATTTGCTAAAGTGCTAACTAGCTAAGATCAAGAGATTTAGCTCTTCGAGCTTTAATTGCTAAAGTGCTAATTAGTTTAAATCTGCACTTCGAGCTGTCAGCCCTCCGGACACTCTGCGACATCCATAGGGCCGGCCTTTGAGCTTCCTCGTCGGCAGGAGTCGACTGTCGTCTCCTCCTAAACGCCTCCTGTGGGATCTCAAAAACCTCTTTCCCCTATTGATTGTCTCCGAATGTCCTCCGGGTCTGCCAGCTCTGCGTTTGATTTAAAAAGTGCGTGATGAAGAAACTCTTTTTAGTTGATTTTAGATATTGGATAAGTGGCTTTAAAGCAATTTAAGGTTTTATGTACCGTGTTGAGAAAGAATGTACTGTATAGAAATTTTATGTACGGTATGAAAAAAGAATGTACCGTGTGCGAGATTTATGTACCGTATACAAAATTAATGTACCGTGAGCAAGTTTTGTAATGGATCGCTCTTACGTTTTTTAAAAGCTAGTTAAACGGTCTTTAGGCATGTAATGTAGTAAAAATGTGTTTGTTTTTTTAAGAACGGTTACCTTCGATTCTCCGAAGCGAAGGCTGGCGTCTCCTAGAGGGGAACTTTCGCGCACCGAAAATCCTTTTGCACGACCCTTGGTCGGGCAAAATAGTTGAGGAAGCACCTCAGGAAAGCGCCAGCCGGGAGCGAAGGAGAATCGAAAATTTGAGTTCGCGCTTGAATTTTTGACGACCGTTGATGAATATATTATTAAAGTGGGCGGCGCTGATTGGGAATTTCGTTCTGAGGATATTTCGAGGAACTAAACACGTCGCGTGAGGGAAGGTGCTGGTAAGAGTGCGTAGGTTTGTAAAAGACATCGGTAGGTCGCTTGAGTTACTTCTCTTTTTGGGTATTGGATTATACATAACAGAGTATGTGGCTGGTCCTTTTTATGAAGGACAGGGAATACGTTTTGAGGGAAACGTTTGGGTGAATTGGTTTGCGATCTCGTACGTGCTATTTGTGGTATACGTAGTGATAATGGGGCTGTTTTTGTTTAAGAATGTCGCGTTTTATCGATGGTTCCTAAGCTCCGTGATCTTTTGGATTTTATGCGCGGGGGCTATCTTTGTGGTGGTATTACCAGTTGTTGTTGGAGAAAATCCGTTTTAGAATAGACTAGATTTTCTGTTAATAAGTAAAGGGGTGCGTGTGAATGAAAAGAAGTGTTGCGCTATTTATCGCGACTAGTCTCGACGGCTATATAGCGACGGAGGAAGAGACGCTGGAGTGGCTGTTTGAGGTTGAGGGCGAGGGCGATAACGGATACAGCGATTTTTATACGACGGTGGACACAGTTCTAATGGGCAACAACACGTATAAGTGGCTCATGGACTCAGAAGAGGTGGAGGAGTACCCTTATAAGGATAAGGAAAGTTATGTGTTTACGAGCGCGGAGATAGCTTCTGATGAGAACGTCGAATTTGTGAATGACCCTGCTGCGTTGATTACGACGCTGAAGCAGGAGGACGGCGAGAGAATTTGGCTTGTAGGCGGTGGTAGCCTATTTTCGTCGTTTTTAGAAAAAGGGTTAGTGGACGAGATTATTATGACAGTAGCCCCGAAAGTGATTGGAGAAGGCATTCCGTTGTTCCAACCTAGAAAGTATCGAGCGAATTTAGAGCTAGTTGGCGTGCAGACATTTAATCAGTTTGTCGAGCTACATTATAAAGTAATACATGCCCCTTCCGCCGATTAGCGGAGGGGTTTACTCATGATGACGCTACGATAATTGGTCGCTTCCCAGTCCACATATTCCACAAATCCGTAGCCTCTTTTTGTGTACAAGGCTATTAGGTGGTCAGCGGTTTCGGCTGTATCAAGCGCAACGTGATGCATGTGATCTTGCTCTCGTGCATACTGCTCGATTGCGTCTAAGAGGCGCTTGCCGACGCCACTACCTTGATACTCTGGAAGGACACCAAACTGTCCAATCACAGCTACATCCGATTTACTGTACCACGGACAGCTCACTTTTGTGCCAGGAGGATAGAACGAGATCGTACCGACGATCCGCTCCCCGTCTAACGCAACGAGGCAACGTGCCTGTGCAATGCGCTCACGCGTAATCGTGCTGTTCTGATGCGACGCCACATAGCGCATCCCCATATCCGCAAGCTGCTTATACGCACGATTCAGCACAACCGTCAGCTCCTCAATATCCCTCTCGTCTTCAGAAAATACAGTGATATCTATGTTTTGCATGTAAATCTCCCTTCAAAATGTGAGTTTTAGAATGATGTTTGTGAGTTAAGTTCTTTACTTTAGAGTTATGTGCCTCATTAAGGAGTTATGTTCCTCGTTCTGGCGTTATGGACTCCATCTGCTAGTCCTATATCGCACCTCAACTTATAAGAACCACTTACTGCTCTCAAAGTTCTAAACAGCACGGCACTCCATTCACTAGCAACCCCAATCGAATCAAAAGCCAGCCATCACTCCACATCAAAGCCTTCCAAAAGAAAAGCGAGGCAACGACCTCACGCCTCGTATCCTATACAAAAAAAGAAGGTCAGGGATTGCATACTAACCGTAACCGAAGGAGACCTGAAGCGGCGTTTGCGTAACTACCAGTGGTAGCCCTTCCGCGCAACGAAAATCCTTTCGAACGGCCATTGGTTTGGTCGGTCGAAATAGTTGAGTAAGCCATCACAGGTAGTAGCAAACGCCGCGCAGGGGCGCCGAAGGTGCCCGCCCTTGACCTCAATTCCTTGACCTTATCCTAACCTACCTCAAGCATACTCCTCCAAGATCTCTGTCACTAAAAAGTACAACCGATAGTAAGCCTGTAACGCCATCAACAAATGCGGCTCCCCAACCCGACTGCCATCCTCCATCGGAATCAGCCCGCGCGTCACTCCAGTCTCAATGACAAACGATGCCCCCTCCGTTGCAGCGCCTGCCTTTGGCGCAAACACGATGGTAGTCATTCCTGCAACTTTTTCTAAAGCAGCACGAAGCTCTTCGCTCTCACCAGATTTGGCAAAGAAAAGGGCTGTGTCGATCGGATGAGCCTCCGTGCACTCCTCTATGCGCGCACTCTTTGTGATCGCATCCGTGCCCATCTGTGTCTGGAGGAAAATACCGTCGAGCTCTTCCTCGGTATACCAGTAAACAGCACCGTCACCTAAAATACTTTGAGCAAGCATACGAGAAGCGTCCTCAAAGTCCTCCTCAAATTGATCTAATTTTTGTAAAAGCCCTTTTAATTGGGTGTCGAAAATTTTCATTTTATACCAACTTTCTTCTTATTTAATAGTCGATTTTTGCTTATTATATCAAGCTATACACATGTTTCTCGAAAAAATGTCGAAAAAGAACTGACAATGTCTACCGGAAAGGTTTGAATTTTTTCCAAATTTTTATATAATAGATAAGTAGCATTTAGTAGAAATGGCTTATGTATCTATCTCTATTTTAACAACAAGGCATACAAAGAGGGAGGGGATTTTTTCATGGTAGAAAAGCTATTAGTCGTCGATGATCAATTTGGAATAAGGGTGTTACTAAAAGAAGTATTTCAAAAGGATGGATATGAAACGTTCGATGCTTCGAATGGAAAGACCGCGCTTGAGATTATTGAGCAAGAACGTCCGAATCTCGTTCTGTTAGATATGAAAATCCCAGGAATGGATGGCTTGGAGATACTGCGAGAAATGAGAAGGCAAAAGCTTGATGTGGATGTAATCATGATGACAGCTTACGGGGAGCTGGAGATGATTAACGAGGCAAAATCATTAGGAGCAATGGCACATTTTTCTAAACCATTTGATATTGATGAAGTTCGCACGCGAATTCGCGATTTTTTTAATGAAAAAAACCAATGAAGGCGGTTCCAGGAAATTAATTAATGCGCAGGGCGTGAAAAATGCGTCGAATATGCTATAATGATTTCGTGAGTCTGCCTGTAGGAGAGCTATGGCCAGCATGGTGATGGCTTTTTATCATGCAACGTCCGAAGCATACAAATGGTCGTGAGTACGTCACCGCTATTTGTATGTTTGTAAATGCATGCAGGAGTTAGACGAATGCTCGTATTTAATCAAAGGGAGGATTTATCGAATGCCTTTAGTATCGATGAAAGAAATGCTTATTACTGCGAAAGAGAAATCTTACGGAGTAGGTCAGTTTAACCTAAACAACTTGGAGTTCACGCAAGCTATTTTACAAGCTGCTGAAGAGGAAAAGTCTCCAGTAATCCTTGGTGTATCTGAGGGTGCGGCACGTTACATGGGTGGATTCAAAGCGGTTGTTGCAATGGTAAAAGGTCTTATGGAGGAGTACGGTACAACTGTACCTGTTGCGATCCACTTAGACCACGGTTCAAGCTTTGAGAAGTGTGTAGAAGCGATCCACGCAGGATTCACATCTGTTATGATCGACGGCTCTCACTACCCACTTGAAGAGAACATTGCACTAACAAAAAAGGTTGTTGAAGTTGCTCATACGCTTGGAGTATCTGTTGAAGCAGAGCTTGGCCGTATCGGTGGACAAGAAGATGACCTAATCGTTGACGATGCAGATGCTGCATACGCAATTCCTTCTGAGTGTGATCAACTAATCCGTGAGACAAATGTAGACTGCTTCGCACCTGCATTAGGATCTGTACACGGACCATACAAAGGCGAACCAAACCTTGGTTTTGATCGCATGGAAGAGATCTCTACACTAACGGATGTACCTCTAGTGCTTCATGGCGGAACTGGTATCCCAACAAAAGATATCAAGAAAGCTATCTCTTTCGGTACAGCTAAAATTAACGTAAACACAGAAAACCAAATCACGTCTGCAGCTGCAGTGCGTAAAGCTCTTGAAGAAGATCCAAACATGGTTGACCCACGTAAATATCTTGGACCAGCTCGTGAAGCGATTAAGCAAACGGTTATTGGCAAGATGCGTGAATTCGGTTCTTCAAACCAAGCATAATTTAACAAAGTCGGCGTTCCTTTTGGGGCGCTGACTCCATTTTTATAGAGTTAGAAAGCGTTATCATTCCGAATTGGAGGGGCATGATCTATGAAATTTTTTGTAGATACAGCGAACGTAAATGAAATTAAAGAGGCGCATGAGCTAGGTATTATTGATGGCGTAACGACAAATCCATCACTTGTAGCAAAGGAAGGCGTAGATTTTCACGATCGTTTAAGAGAAATTACACAAGTAATTACAGATGGATCCGTTAGCGCAGAGGTCATCGCTCTTGATGCACCGGGAATGATTGAGGAAGGGAAGAAGCTTGCCGAGATTGCACCTAACATCACGGTAAAAGTCCCGATGACATTAGAAGGTCTTAAAGCTGTTCGGACGTTCAGCGAGCTTAATATTACGACGAATGTCACCCTCATCTTTTCTGCCAATCAAGCGTTGCTTGCAGCAAGAGCTGGCGCTACATATGTCTCCCCATTTTTAGGAAGACTTGATGATATAGGGCATAATGGGGTAGAATTGATTTCAACGATTTCAGAAATATTTGACCGCCACATGATCGAGACACAGATCATTGCCGCATCGATTCGACATCCACAGCACGTAACAGACTCCGCACTAAATGGTGCAGACATCGCAACTGCTCCACTTAGTGTATTAAAGCAGCTAGTTAAACACCCACTTACAGACGCAGGCATCGAGAGGTTTTTACAAGATTATGAAGCGAGTCAAAAAGGATAAGTAAATGGTTATGCCTAGGGGGAGCGAGTGTCAGTCGCTCCCTTTCGGCACAAGCATTTGTGTAGAAAGGAAGCGGCGTATGGATAAAATTTTGATTGATGGTGGACGCGATCTTGAAGGGACCGTTCAAATAAGCGGCGCAAAAAACAGTGCAGTAGCACTCATTCCTGCAGCAATTATGGCGGATTCAACGGTAACGATTGATAATTTACCGGAGATTTCAGACGTAGGAATTTTAAAGGATTTACTGGAGGAGATTGGCGGTACGGCCGAGCTATCGGGAGATACGCTCGTCGTGCACCCCGAAAAGATGTTTTCGATGCCACTCCCAAACGGAAAGGTAAAAAAGCTACGTGCCTCTTATTATCTCATGGGTGCGATGCTTGGAAAGTTTAAAAAAGCCGTGATTGGTTTACCTGGAGGCTGTAACCTAGGGCCTCGTCCGATTGATCAGCATATTAAAGGCTTTGAAGCACTTGGTGCGAAGGTAACGAATGAGCAAGGAGCGATTTATCTACAGGCGGACGAGCTTATTGGGAATCGCATTTATCTGGACGTTGTGAGCGTTGGCGCGACGATTAATATTATGCTCGCAGCTGTTAAAGCGAAGGGCCAGACGATTATCGAAAACGCGGCCAAGGAGCCGGAAATCATTGATGTGGCAACCCTCCTATCTAGTATGGGTGCTCGCATTAAGGGAGCCGGAACGAATGTCATTCGTATCGACGGGGTGGACACGCTCCATGGATGTCGCCACTCCATTATTCCAGACCGGATTGAAGCAGGCACGTACATGATTTTTGCAGCTGCGATGGGGAAGGGTGTTACGGTGGATAACGTCATTCCACTTCACTTAGAGTCACTAAGCTCGAAGCTACGTGAAATGGGTGTGCAGCTTGAAGTAGGCGATGACTGGATTCATATCTCTAAAAACGGCGAGTTAAAGCCGATTGATGTGAAAACACTTGTTTATCCTGGTTTTGCTACAGACCTACAGCAACCAATGACAGCGTTACTAACGCAATCAGAGGGATCGAGTATTGTTACGGATACCATCTACAATGCGCGATTCAAGCATATTGACGAGCTTCGTCGCATGGGAGCATCTATTAAAGTAGAAGGACGCTCCGCTTTAATTAACGGTAGCTCCAATCTTCAAGGAGCGAAAGTACGAGCAACGGACTTACGTGCTGGTGCTGCATTAATTGCAGCGGGACTGGTGGCTGACGGAGTAACGGAGATCACAGACGTGTATCACATTGACCGCGGCTATACGTCTATTGTAGAGAAGCTTACGAGTCTTGGAGCCAAAATTTGGCGTGAGAAATTGACAGAAGCTGAGCTTGAAGAAGTAAATAATTCGTAAGCGCATGTGCACCATCTTTTCTGTACAGACAAATGATTGACTATCATTAGGGGGCGAAGTGAGATGGAGAGAGGTTTATCAATGGAATTAGTGCGTGTCACGGAAGCGGCGGCACTTGCATCAGCTAGATGGATGGGACGAGGTCAGAAGGATGAAGCGGATAACGCAGCAACAGAGGCGATGCGCGATGTATTCGATACGATTCCAATGAAGGGCACGGTCGTCATTGGCGAGGGAGAAATGGACGAGGCGCCAATGCTGTACATTGGTGAGCGTCTAGGGAACGGCTTTGGCCCACGCGTTGATGTTGCAGTAGATCCGCTCGAAGGGACAAACATTGTTGCCGCTGGAGAGTGGAACGCACTCGCAGTTTTAGGAGTGGCGGATAAAGGCTGTCTATTGCACGCTCCTGATATGTACATGGATAAAATTGCTGTCGGTCCTGAGTCCGTTGGTAAAATTGACATTGATGCACCAATCCGTGATAACCTACACGCCGTTGCACAGGCGAAGGGGAAGGATATTGGCGATATTGTCGTGACGATTCTTCGTCGTGAGCGCCATCAGCGAATCATTGATGAAGTGCGCGCGGCCGGAGCTCGCATTAAGCTCTTAGGAGATGGAGATGTGGCAGCGGCGATCAATACTGCCTTTGAGGATACAGGTGTCGATATCCTACTTGGATCCGGCGGAGCTCCTGAAGGGGTGCTAGCGGCTATTGGTCTTAAGTGCTTAGGTGGCGAAATTCAGGGAAGGCTTCTCCCGCAAAACGAGGAAGAGCTTGAACGTTGCAAAAAGATGGGGATAGCAGACATTCGTCGCGTTCTCCATATGAACGATCTTGTATCTGGGGACGATGCGATCTTTGCAGCAACAGGTGTAACGGACGGAGAGCTATTAAAAGGTGTCCGTTACAAAGGGCAAACTGGAACGACGCAATCTCTCGTTATGCGCGCGAAGTCTGGTACTGTGCGATTCATTGATGGGAAGCACCACTTAGAGAAAAAGCCTGATTTAGTGATTAGAACTTAAGTGAAAAGGGAATAGATAGAAAGCCTAGGCTGCAGAGGAAGTGCTCCGCTGTAGCCTTTTTAAAAAAACTATTGTCAGATAAACAGGACTATGATTAGATTAATAGAGGATTTTCACCTACTCCACGATCCTTCTTTAGCGACTTCATCCGCTTTGCGCGGACCTACAACCTACCGAAGAGTTATCCAAAACCCAAAAGAATCGTGAAGAGAATACGTTTTAACCGCCATTAGTGATCACGAATCCACTAAACGACGGCTATTTTTTGTCTTTATATACAAAAGAATCACAGGATAAGAGCCTACCTACTCTTATTTTCAGAAAATCATAGATGATCGATAAAAATGAATTGAAGAAGGTGCTAGTTAATGGGAGTAACACTGACAGAAATGGAAGGCATGAAGCTAAAGGAGCTGTACCAGCTTGCGAAAGAGCATAAGGTCCAGTACTACAGCCAGCTGACCAAAAAAGAACTTATTTTTGCCATCTTTAAAAAACAGGCAGAGAACGAAGACCTGATGTTTATGGAGGGTATTCTAGAAATCATTCCATCTGAAGGCTTCGGCTTTTTACGATCAAATACGTATAAACCAAGCTCACAGGATATTTATATTTCTGCGTCTCAAATTCGCCGCTTTCAGCTACGTAACGGCGACCGCGTCTCTGGTAAAGTAAGAAAGCCAAAAGAAAATGAGCGCTATTATGGACTACTTCAAGTTGCAGCAGTAAATGGTGAAGACCCAGAGCGCGCAAGTGAGCGCCCTCACTTCCCGCAGCTAACGCCACTTTATCCAGACAAAAAGATGAAGCTTGAGAACTCTCCAAAGAGTGTCGCTTCTCGTGTGCTAGATATGATCGCGCCAATTGGTTTTGGACAGCGTGGACTTGTCGTCGCACCGCCTAAAGCTGGTAAAACACTACTATTAAAAGAAGTGGCGAATAGTATCGCAACGAATCACCCTGACGTAGAACTAATTGTGCTTCTAATTGACGAGCGTCCAGAGGAAGTAACGGACATGGAGCGTTCTGTTAAGGGTGAGGTCGTAAGCTCTACCTTTGACGAAGTGCCAGAGAATCATATTAAGGTAGCCGAGCTTGTGCTAGATCGCGCGATGCGCCTAGTCGAAGCAAAGAAGGACGTCGTTGTTCTCATGGACAGCATCACGCGTTTAGCGCGTGCCTACAACCTCGTTATCCCGCCGAGCGGACGCACGCTCTCAGGTGGTATCGACCCAGCCAGTTTCCACCGTCCAAAGCGCTTTTTTGGTGCCGCGAGAAACATCGAGGAAGGTGGCAGCCTAACCATTTTAGCGACTGCGCTAACGGAGACAGGCTCTCGTATGGATGACGTTATCTACGAGGAATTTAAAGGAACGGGTAACATGGAGCTCCACTTAGATCGTAAGCTTGCGGAACGTCGTATTTACCCAGCAATTGATATTCGTCGTTCTAGCACACGTCGCGAAGAACTATTGCTTCCTAAGCAGGAAATCGAAAACCTATGGGCGATCCGTCGTACTATTAATGATCAGCCTGACTTTATCGAACGCTTCTTAAAGAAGGTCCGTGAGATCGAGACAAACGAAGAACTTTTCAAATCATTTGAGCGTGGAAAAAACGCATCGCGTGCGAAACAGGCATCTAAACCATCTACATCGGAAAAAACATCTGACTAAAAAGATTGTATTGCATTCTCCCGGTTCAGTTGTTATACTACGTCTATGTGTGAATAAGATTGGCACAGATAGAACTCTGTTTCGAAAGATTCAGGGCGGAAGGAGTGAAGAGACATGAGAGAAGGAATTCATCCAGATTACCGTAAAGTAGTATTCAAGGATACTAGTACGGGCTTCATGTTCTTGAGCGGTTCCACATTGTATTCAAGCGAAACAGTGGAATGGGAAGACGGAAACTCTTACCCACTTTTAACAGTGGAAGTAAGTTCTGACTCACACCCATTCTACACAGGTAAGCAGAAATTCGCTGATGCTGGTGGACGTGTTGATCGCTTCAAGAAGAAGTACGGCATGTAATCACATAGTGCTATTAAAGCAGGCTTCGGAGCTTCGTCTCCGAGGTCTGTTTTTATGTTAACGAGCAAGCAGCTCGTTAACAAACAGCATCGTAGACTGCGCTCTTTGCAGTCGGAGCTAGCCTTGCAGTTAGAAACCAGTGGGCGGTTTTCCCGCTGGTTTCAGGCTAGCGGTAGATGCTTTATGTTAATCAAGTGCCGACTAGCTAAATGTCTTAGCTATTCGAGCTTCAATTGCTAAAGTGCTAACTCGTTTAAATCTGCACTCCAAGCTGTCAGCCCTGCGGACACTCTCCGACATCCATAGGGCCGGTCTTTGAGCTTCCTCGTCGGCAGGGTGCGGCTGCCGCCTTACCCTTAACGCCTCCTGTGGGATCCGGGAGACCTCTTTCCCCTATGGATTGTCTCCGAATGTCCTTCGGGTCTGCCATCTCTGCGTTTGATTTAAATAGTGCATAAGAGAAGAGCCTTTCTAGGTTAGTGAGGCTACGTATTTTTGCTTTCTTGTCACTTCTGGCAACTTGCTCTTCATAACGTGTTACTTTCTCTTCAAAACGCTGGTGCTTCGCTTCACTTCTCGACAATATTAATCTTACCCAAAAGAAGCTCAAGAGGAGGCAGACTCGGAGAATGCCCGAAGACAATTAGCAGGAATAGGATGGAGATGAGACCACGCAGGAGGCGTTTAGAGGGAGACGATAGTCGACCTCTGCCGACGAGTAGGCTCATCTTCAGACCCTGCTAATGTCGTAGGGCGTTCATAGAGCTGACTCCTCTTACTCAGTGTTGTAGATAAGACTGGACGAAACTAGTTTGCACTTAAGTAATTGAAAGCTCGTAGAGCTGGTCCAATGTAAGATAAAGGAGCCGCCAGCCTAGACCGAAAAGGGACCGAAGGTTCTTCACTTGAACTACAGTGTAGAAGCATAACACCAGAGGTCTGATAAACCTTCTTGACCGCCAAACAAAAGAAGTGGTAGGATAATTTGGTCTGTGTTTTTAACGTGTGACTATAGACCTTTCCTCAGCGAATTACCCAAAATCGCTGATTTAAAATACGAAAAAAGCTATAATAAGGGAATAGGAAATTACCGCGTAGGTACATACGTGATTATGGAAAACGGGAGAGTCGGAGTATGCATTTAACGAGAAAAGAAGGTTGGCTTGAGGTTGTTTGTGGAAGCATGTTTTCAGGGAAATCAGAGGAACTGATTCGCCGAGTACGACGCGCTAGCTTCGGTCGACAGAAGATACAAGTGTTTAAGCCGAAGGTCGATAACCGCTACAGTCAACAGGAGGTTGTCTCGCACAATGGCTCGAAGGTTTACGCCGTGCCACTTGAAAGTGCCAATGAAATTTATGATTTATTAGAGGAAGATACGCAGGTCGTTGCGATTGATGAAGTACAGTTCTTTGACGAAGCTGTTGTTTCTGTCGTACAGGAGCTTGCGGATAATAATATTCGTGTTATTGTTGCAGGTCTTGATCAAGACTTTCGCGGCGAGCCGTTCGGACATATGCCACAGCTATTAGCATTAGCAGAATCGGTCACAAAGCTCCAGGCTATTTGCTTATCGTGTGGATCACCAGCTAGTCGTACGCAACGACTTATTAATGGAGAACCAGCTTCTTATGATGATCCGATTATTCTTGTCGGAGCTTCGGAGTCTTACGAGCCAAGGTGCCGCCACTGCCACGAGGTCCCTGGTAAACCAGAGCGTATTGCAAAGATGCAAGTGATAGAAGGTAGCTAATAAGAAAGGCCTCTCCGAACGCTCGGAGAGGCCTTTTGCTTATCCTCGTTCTATAGCTGCGTGGATTTGTTTCAGGTGATGCTCGTCATGTTTGACGAAGATTCTCGCAATTTTTTCTGCAGTAAAAGCACGTGTGCTCTTGCCAATTTTAAACGTTGCATCCTGATCGACAGCCGCAAGCGCCGAGGCAAGCTCTCTCCGCGTCCCAACAAACGTACGCAAAATGTACGCCGCGCTTCGGCCAGATAAAGCGCCAATCGCCGCAGCGTTAAACGTGTCATGGTTAGGGAAATCACGCATTTGCGCGCCTTCGGTCATCTGAGGCACAAGCTCCTCTAATATGTATTTATCCCAGTAGAGCATGTGACCCACGATCTCGCGAGTCGACCACTTACCAGGCTGATACGGCTTTGTCAGCACCATCTCGTTAGACTCCTGCAGGACACCATCCACCGTCTCCGCAGTCTGAAGCAATGATTCATAAGACTTTTTCATGTCAAACACCTCCAAAGAAAATTTTACCATACAATGCCCATAGTCGGGAGGGAATTAAAGGTCATAAGCCTTACTTAATATGACAATAACTCCTAGTAATATTATAGTTTGTTACAGTGTATTACGTTTTAGTAACATCCGTTGCTTCCTATAAGATTACCGACTAAGATGGTAAAAGCTAAAAGAAGTAATAGGGGGGTGAATCAGGCAATGTACCTCAGATTGCCTGGTATATGATAGTAAAAACATTTTTGCAGTTTAGTCTACTAGCCTTTGCGCTTTTATTTTTCGGAACTACAGCAAGTGCAAGTGAACCGAATATCATTGTTGATGGGGACAGACTGTCTTTCCAAGAATCAATTTTTGTAGAGAATAATCGTACATACGTACCTGTGCGTTTCATTTCAGAAAATATGAATGCGGATGTTAAGTGGGACCAATTAAATCAAAAGGTAACAATTGAAACGACTATTGGCGACACAATCATCTTGTATATTGGCAGAAGCGAAGTCACGCTTAATGATGCTGTGCATGCAATGGATGTATCACCGATCGTAAGGCATAACCGAACATACTTACCAATTCGCCACATATCAGAAATTTTGCATAGTGAAGTAGCATGGCGCGATGGAAATGTTCATATCAATCGAGTCCCTCTTCACGTCATTAAAAGTGGAGAAACATTAACATCGATTGCTCAGAATACAGGCGTAACAGTCGAACAGTTACGTGAGAGAAACGGATTAAGCGGCTGGTCACTATTTGCTGGCGAAGCGTTAAAAATCGTCATTCCATCACTTATGAACGAAAATTTCGTAGATGAAGATGTAGACCTGCTCGCAAGATTAATTCATTTAGAAGCAAATGGGCAACCGATGTCTGGTAAAGTTGCTGTTGGAAGTGTCGTCATGAATCGCGTAGCAAGCAGTAGCTTTCCAAACAGCATTCGTGAGGTCATCTATCAGCCACGACAATTCACTCCTGTCGGAAACGGAAGAATAAATAGTGTAACAGCGAGTGAACGATCTATAGAAGCTGCAAGAAGAGCCATAGCTGGCGAAAACCAAGTAGCCAACGCACTATTCTTCTTCAACCCAAGAATCTCAAGTAGCTCTTACCTGCACGGCCTAACACCAGTAACAACAATCGGCGACCATCGCTTCTCAAGATAGGTTTGAAGCAAGAGCAGAAAACATAAGAAATTTATAAGAAAGACCTCTCCGAACACTCGGAGAGGTCTTTTGCTGTGAAGCAACTCATTAGATGGCTATTCTTTTCCATGTTAAAATAGGCAGAAACGTAAGAAGAAGGAGGATCTATATAAGATGATTCAAAAGCTTTTACCAGTCTTTGGAGTTGGCACATTAATATTCGGACTAGCTGCTATTAACAGCCCGGAGCGTATATATAGTGTGTTATTTGGAGTCTTCATGGCTTTGATGTTTGGCGCAGTAGGGCTAAGAGACTATAAACAAGATAAGGTAATTGGTATCATGATGATTCTAGGATCCATCGGTGTGATCATAATCACTTTTCGCTAATCATTCATAAACAGCGCATAGCTTATGCCACTGGCTACTGCAGCTGTTGCTGCTATTATCACTACTCTAATAAGGCCTGATAGATCGGGGGCTGCATAACTCAAAAGTAACTCAAAAGTAACGAAACCAATGCAACGGTAATACCTACAGTCAAAAAAGAAGGGTCTATTAGAACGCTAGGGGTAAGCCTTTTTCCTTTTCTTATACGCATGTACAATAATGATGAAACAGGAGTCAGCTCTATGAATGCCCTACGACATTAGCAGGGTCTGAATCTAAGCCTACTCGTCGGCAGAGGTCGACTAACGTCTTCCTCTAAGCGCCTTCTGCGTGGTCTTAGCTCCATCCTTATCCTGCTAATTGTCTCCGGACATTCTCCGAGTCTGCCTCCTCAAGGAGACGTTACGCTTCAGAGCATCAAAAGAAACAGTACTTTAATAGCGCGAACGCTTCTTTTTTGATAACTATTTTAGGCGAAAGTTTATTCCCTAGCTTTAAGAGCAAGTCTTGCATGCGGTACATTTATTTCGTTTATGGTACATAAATTTTCTATAAGGTACATAAATCTCGCACAGCGTACATTTAGTAAAGGAAGTAGCCCTCAACGTACATTCATTCTAAATACAGTACATTTATTTCGTACACGGTACATAAAGCTTAATTGCGGTACATAACTCTCAAATACGGTACATAAAAATCCTATCTGCTAAAGAACCACTTCTCTAAAACCTCAAGTCAACATAAAAAAAGAGCACTCCGGTACCGACCCCCGAAAGTTAGAGTAGATAATCTAACTTTCGGGGGTGTTTTTATGGCCAAATATAGTGAAGAATTTAAAATGAAACTTGTTAGCGAATATTTGAATGGAAATCTCGGGTATAAATTATTAGCTAAAAAGTATAATATGCCCTCTCGAACTCCACTACAAAATTGGGTAAGATCCTATAAAACGCAAGGGGTTGAAGGATTAAAACGAAGAAGAACGAATGAGGCGTACTCTGTTCAATTTAAAGTGGATACGATACAATTTATGCTTGAGACAGGTGCTTCTTTTCAGGAAACTGCTGAACAATTTAGATTAAATAATCCTGCTTTAATTTACAGTTGGATGAAAACATTTAATGAACAAGGATTAGGAGGCCTGAAACCAAGATCAAAGGAGCGACCTTCTATGTCTAAAAACAGTAATAAATCAAAGGGAAAAGAAGAGAAGAAGTTAACACGTGAAGACGAACTAGAACGCGAGAATGAACTGTTGCGGCTAGAAAATGCCTACCTAAAAAAGTTGAGAGCTTTTCGAGAGAATCCGAATGCCTTCCACGAAAAGCACAAGCAACAGTGGCGTTCGAACTCAAAGAAGAAGGATACCGATTAAAAGATATTCTAGTTATTGTAGGTATTCCAGAATCAACCTACCACTATCATGTGAAAAACTTTGGGAAAGAAGATCCGGATAGAGAACTAAAAGAAGTCATTACTGAGCTGTTTAAGGCGTTTCATGAACGTTATGGTTATAAACGCATTACCAAGGAATTAAAGAAATCAGCCTGGTGTATTAATCACAAAAAAGTGTATCGACTTATGAGGGAATTAGGGTTAAAATGCGTAAAGTTTATGAGGAAGTCTCGTAGATACAATTCTTATAAGGGTAAGGTTGGAAAGGTAGCGAAGAATCGACTGTCCCGCCGATTTAGCACGCCTATTCCTTTTCAGAAATTAGTAACCGACATTACAGAATTCAAATGTCTAGGAGAAGAGAAATTGTACTTAAATCCACTCCTTGATCTTTACAATGGGGAAATTATCGCGTTTGGTATCAAGAAACGTCCAACATTAGATCTTGTCATGGAACCTTTAAAAGAAACAATAGAAGTACTAGGAGCTCAGGCAACCTATCGTACGACTATCCACTCCGATCAAGGCTGGCATTATCAGCACAACCAATGGGTGAGGACATTAAAAGAAAATAAAGTATTTCAAAGCATGTCACGTAAAGCAACCTGCGCAGACAATGCTTCAATAGAGAATTTCTTTGGTATATTAAAACAAGAAATGTATTATGGAGAAAAATTAGTGAGCTACGAAGAATTAAAAAGGCAGATTGAAGAATATATTTACTGGTACAACCATATACGATCAAAAGAAAAATTGGCTGGTTTTAGTCCAGTCGAATACCGAACACAAACCAGCCAATTAGCTGCATAATAAAAACTCTAACTTTTAGGGGTAGCCACCTCCAATAAAAAGGAAAGCTCTTTTTTAAGCATTTTTTAAATCAAACGCAGAGCTGGCAGACCCGGAGGACATTCGGAGACAATCCATAGGGAGAAGAGGTCTTTGAGATCCCACAGGAAGGCGCAAATTAATAGAGCATCGACCGCTAGCCTGAGAACAGCGGCAACATCACCCTCTGTTCTCTAAGTGCAAGGCTAGCTCAGACTGCAAAGAGCGCATTCTGCGATGCTAGTTCAGACCGCAAAGTACGCGGTCCTTGCCGACGAGGAAGCTCAAAGACCGGCCCTATGGATGTCGTAGAGTGTCTGGAGGGCTGACAGATCGGAGTGTTATCACTTTCCTTTAAAGCTAAGCATCAACCACTAGCCTGAAATCAGCGGCAAAAGCCCCCACTGCTTTCTAAGAGCAAGGCTAGTTCAAAAAGCTCGCAAAAACCGCAAGCTTTTTGTGATGCTTTTCAGACCGCGAAGATCACACGGTCAATGGATGTCGTAGAGTGTCCGGAGGGCTGACAGCTCGAAGAGCAGATTTAAACTAGTTAGGGCTTAGTCATTCTAGCCCGAAGGGCTTGCTCTTAAACTAGTTAGCACTTAAGCAATTAGCCCGAAGGGCTGCTCTTAGCTCACTTAAACCGCCGCGCACTCTTTTGGATAGGATCCCACGTCGTATTAAACGGCGGCGCATAGCTCAAATCAAGATCCTGCAACTCCTCCGTCGTCATCTCATTAAATAACGCCACCGCCGCCACATCAATCCGCTTCGCAATCCCTTGCGTACCAACAGCCTGCACACCTAAAAGCTGATGCGACACCTTATGGCGAACAAGTTGCAACCACAGCTTTTCCCCACCAGGATAGTAGCCAGCGTGAGGAGAGTGCTCAAACACATTCACATCATACGGAATGCCAAGAGACTCCGCCTCCGCAGTACTCAAACCCGTACGACCAGCGTCCACATCAAAAAACTTCATGATCGCCGTGCCGACAATCCCGTTAAACGTACGTGATGAACCAGCCATGCGCAGACCAGCGATCCGCCCCTGCTTATTGGCCGTCGTGCCAAGCGGAATGTAGTCGTTCAAACGCTTGATGCGGTGGTATTGCGTCGCGCAGTCACCAGCTGCGTAGATATCAGCAACATTCGATTCCATGTATGGGTTAACAACGACAGCGCCGTTTGCATGGAGGTGAATAGATGTGTCGTTCAAAAAACGCGTATTGGGCTCAATGCCGACGGCAACGATGACTAAATCGGTCTCATACGTACCTTTATTTGTTGTCACAGTGTTTACGCGAGTTTCCCCAGAGAAGTAAGAAACCTCCTCGCCAAGCGAGAGGTGAATGTTCTGACGCTCGGCTTCCTCAATCAGTTTATCGCTAATTTTTTTATCGAAGCCTACGCCGAGTCTCTCTGCGCGGTTAATGATGCGCACGTTTTTGCCGAGCTCGACTAAGTTTTCGGCGACTTCAAGGCCGATATAGCCTCCGCCAATAATCGTTACGGTGAGCACGCCGTCGAGCGCCTCTTTTAATTCATCTGCGTCTGGGATCGTTTTGAGGACGTGGATGCCCTCGAGGTCGTTTCCCTTCCAGTCTGGCATGACAGGAGATCCTCCTGAAGCAACGAGTAGCTTATCGTAAGCTTCCTCGAAGTCAGTTTTAGATCCATCTGCTTCGTGGACGGTACCGTAGACGCGCTTTTCGTTTTCATCCACGCGTGTTACCTCATGAAAGATGCGAGCGTCTATGCCGTCTTCCTGAAATTTTTCACGTGTACGTGCAATAAGATGCTTGCGACTTTCCACAACATCTCCTACGTAATATGGAAGCCCGCATTGGGCATAGGAGTATATTTCTCCTTTTTCTAAAACGGTGATTGATACGTCCTGCTCGCTTCGAATGAGCTGCATGGCTGCGCTCATCCCAGCTGCGTCACCACCGATAATAATGACCTTCATAATGTACCCCCTTCAGTATGATTCTCCTACTACTATACCCAATTTGGACGTATATACAGCATTGATTTTACGCGTCGTTGCACATATACTAGAGAAAGACTGTAAAAGAGTCCTAGGAGAGGTGAAGATACATGTTTGATCGCCTGCAATCAGTAGAAGATCGCTATGATCAATTAACGGAGCTATTAATGGATCCGGATGTCATTAGCGATACGAATAAGCTTCGCGAGTATTCAAAGGAGCAATCCGACATTCAGGAGACGGTGGAGACATACCGCCAGTATAAAGAAGTAAAGCAGGGCTATGATGAAGCAAAGGAAATGCTTCATGAAAGTCTGGATAAAGAAATGCGTGACATGGTAAAAATGGAGGTCTCAGAGCTTGAGGATCAGCTTCCACCATTAGAAGAAAAGCTTCGCATTCTTCTTTTACCAAAAGACCCGAACGATGATAAAAACGTTATCGTCGAGGTTCGTGGCGCAGCGGGTGGAGACGAGGCGGCATTGTTCGCTGGTGATCTATACCGCATGTACTCTCGTTTTGCGGAAGCGCAAGGCTGGAAGAGTGAAGTCATTGAATACAGCGAAACTGGAATCGGTGGCTATAAAGAGATTATCTTTATGATTAACGGGAAGGGCGCGTTCTCGAAGATGAAGTATGAGAACGGTGCGCACCGTGTGCAACGTGTCCCAACAACAGAGTCAGGTGGACGTATCCATACTTCGACTGCGACCGTTGCGGTACTTCCAGAAGCGGAAGAAGTGGAAGTGGACATTCACGATAAAGATATTCGCGTTGACACGTTCACGTCAAGCGGACCTGGTGGACAGAGTGTAAACACGACGATGTCGGCTGTACGTTTAACTCACTTACCGACAGGCGTTGTTGTTTCGTGCCAGGACGAAAAATCGCAGATCAAAAACAAAGAAAAGGCTATGAAAGTACTTCGCGCCCGTGTGTACGACAAGTTCCAAAAAGAAGCACAGGCTGAATACGATCAGCACCGTAAGTCAGCGGTAGGAACTGGAGACCGTTCGGAGCGTATCCGCACGTACAATTTCCCACAAAGCCGTGTTACCGATCACCGTATCGGTCTGACAATTCAAAAGCTCGACCAAATCCTGCAAGGTAATTTAGACGACATCATCGACGCGCTTATTATGGAAGAGCAGTCGCAAATGATGAAAGACGCAGAGTAAGGACGAACGCCTATGACACAGCACGTATATGAAGCCCTCGCATGGGCTTCTTCTTTTTTGGAAAAGTATCCGGATAGAGAAGAGATCGCCAAGCTTTTACTCATGCATCACACCGGCTGGAGTCGCTCACGCCTGTTTGCAGAAATGCGAACCGAGCTCTCTAGTGAAACGTTAGATGCATTTAACGAAGATATTCAGACTGTGGCAGGTGGCATTCCTGTCCAGCACGTGATTGGTCACGAATCGTTTTACGGTCGAGACTTCTTCGTCAACCGCCATACGCTTATCCCGCGCCCAGAGACCGAGGAGCTCATTGAGCTAATCGTGACCGAGGCCAAGTCGTTATCACGACCGCTTCGCATCGTAGATATCGGCACTGGCACCGGCTGCATCGCCATCACCCTCGCGCTAGAGCTTGGTGCAGAGGTCGACGCAGTCGATATTTCCACTAATGCCCTGCATGTTGCTCGTGAAAATGCAGCGAAGCTTCAGGCTGATGTAACGTTTTTTGAAGGAGATTTATTTGCGCCAGTTGAGGAAAAAACGTACGACATTATCGTGAGTAATCCCCCTTACATTCCAGAGGGAGACCGCGCAGACATGGATGTCCACGTAAAAGACCACGAGCCCGCGAACGCACTGTTTGCAGGTGTAGATGGTCTGGATATTTACCGCCGCTTCGTACAAGGTCTTTCGACGCGTATTCGCGCAGGTGGCATCGTTGCCGTGGAGATCGGTCACGGACAAGGTGGGGCTGTTACAGCGTTAATGCAAGAGGCATTTGGCGATACGGCAACAGTATCTCTGCATAACGATATAAATGGTCGCGAACGCATCGTGATGGCGAGACTTGGGAAGTGACGGGAAAGCAACGAGAACTAAGCAGCACGGCACTTATCAACGAAGCACTCATCATTAAAAGCTACCAGACAAAAAAACTGTCGAACGGTTTCATGTTTGCCCCCTCGTATTCGTGACAAAGCTGTTACTACAAGGGGGCGTTACAGATGAATCAAACGATTAAAATTGCACTCATTATGCTTATTTTATGTATATCATGGCAAGGTCAAATGTACGCGTACGATTCCACTTACTTTTCAACAGAAGAGCAGGTAGAAGAGGCAATTCCTGAAGAGGCAATCCGCCTGCGTATTAAATCAAATAGTAACTCGGCCGAGGATCAGCAGGCGAAGCTTGCCATCCGAGATCGTGTGCACGGAGCGATATCCGCTTGGACGATGGAGATGAGCACGAAGGACGAGGCGCGCGCTCTAATCACGGATCGATTACCAATGCTTGAAGCGATCATTGCACACGAGCTGTATGAGCAAGGTGTCCATCAGCCCTTTCGTGTATCCCTTCAGGAAGTCGACTTCCCGACGAAGCAGTATGGCTACAGACTTTATCCAGCTGGAGCATACGAAGCAGTCTACATTGAACTAGGCGAAGCTTCAGGTGATAACTGGTGGTGCGTCTTGTTCCCGCCGCTATGCTTTACTGAAATATCGGAAGAAGAAGAGGAACCAGTAGAAAATCGCTTCTTTGTTGTCGATGTCGCAAAAAATGTATGGAACTCTCTTTTGTCAGAGTCATAGATTCCCCTACTTTCGCATACTATTTTCGTAGAAAGGGGCGAGCTTGATGGCATTTTATATAGAAGAGATGAGTACAGCAAGGCAGGCGGAATTGGACAGGTTTTGGGCAAAAATCGGCTTTACAGCAACACCTGACTGGCAAATCTTTGCGGCGAATACCCTTGCCCATGAGATCGTTGGCACAATCGCGGTGCAAATGATTGAGGGCGACGCGTGTGTGCGTGGGCTCATAATCGATGCAGCGCACAAGGAGAAGAGTCATGTCTTGCTCCTAGCACTCGTTCATGCGGTCGTTGAGGCGCGAGAAAATCTATTTGTTTGTATGAAAAAAGAAGAATCGCTTTTTCCACAGCTAGGCTTTAAACGAATTATACCTAGTTATCAACAGGCAAAAAGGTTTACAGATCAAGGGTTGTCTGCTAAAGTCATTTATCAACACTGTGGATAGTAAAAACAGTCATCCACATGTTTATACACAGATTCACAGAAGTTATCCACCGTATTTGTGGATAAACACAACAATTTGAGGATAATTAACGATCGTACGTTCCTATATGGGAGCGTGCGTTTCGTTGTTTCTATAAGAGAATGAGTTTGAATGAACAGTAATAGGGAGGATGTACACATGTATCAACAGACAACTGTGTGGAATGTGGATAAAAATGTGGATAAGTCAGCTGGAGAGGGTGTTCAGGAAGCTGGTCGGGCGATCCAATCTGGAGAAGTCGTGGCATTCCCAACGGAAACGGTATATGGATTAGGTGGAGATGCCACGTCAGACACTGCGGTGGCTCGTATTTTTGAGGCGAAGGGTCGCCCATCGGATAACCCACTGATTGTCCACATCGCGGAGACCGAGGACATGGCAAAGCTTACAAACGAGCTTCCCAAAGTCGCGGAACAGCTGATGGATGCCTTCTGGCCAGGGCCGCTCGCGATTATCGTCAAACATAATCACAGCTTATCCACAATTGTCACAGCGGGTCTTGATACGGTGGCTGTGCGCCTACCAGATCATGAAGTCGCGCGTGAGGTGATCAAAGCAAGTGGCGTACCCGTCGCAGCACCAAGCGCGAATCGTTCTGGTCGCCCGAGTCCGACGACGGCTCAGCACGTATATGACGATCTCAACGGACGCATCGCAGGGATCGTCGATGGCGGTGCTACCGGAGTTGGCGTCGAGTCGACGGTCATCGATTGCACGGTCACGCCTCCAATGATTCTCCGTCCTGGCGGTCTATCGAAAGCGGACATTGAGTCCGTCATCGGCGAAGTCGCGATTGATCCGGCACTCACAAAATCCGACGACGCCCCGCGCTCCCCGGGCATGAAGTACACGCACTATGCGCCAGACGCGCCGCTTGTGTTAGTCGACGGCGACCAAGCCTTTTTAGAAAAAGTAGTTGGAGACGCACAAGCAGAGGGTAATCGCGTTGGTGTCCTCGTACCTGACGAATATGTGCCGAATGTGACTGTGGAAAAAGTAGTAACACTTGGCTCCATTTCGGATGTAGCTGCGATAGCAGCACAACTGTATGATGGCTTACGCAGTTTTTCCACAGAGGATGTGGATATCATCTTTGCGACGGTGTACGAGCGCGATGGAATTGGAGAAGCGGTGATGAATCGGCTGGAGAAAGCGGCTGGTGGAGTAGTGGTAAGGCGCTAATTAACTGAAGATTATATAATATGATGCAATTAACCGGAAAAGCGTCTCGATTAACCATAAATGAGCTTCAATAAACCAGAAGTGCTATATCCAGATGTTCTTCTTTTTAAAAAACGAGCTGTGTAGAAATTATAGCTTCGAAACATAAAAACAGAACTCCAAAAGAGTTCTGTTTTTATGTATTCCTCTATTTAATACCGTCACTCCAATTAATTGTTTCTACATTGGAAACATTGACTCTTCCTAAGCTAAGGATGTGGGGGATAAAGGGGAACAATCCAAACTGAGTTCCTTTCTTAAATTCTTCTATGTAATAATCCACGGTGTCATTGGGGATAGCTGATAATTCCTCATATCGCATTAAATCAAGTAGCTCTATCTCGTCCATACTCATTTCTGCAGCAGGACCTCTATAGGTCTCTTTGCTGTAATGGAAAATAGCGTTTTTATTCAACTTTAAATTTGAAATAGGAATCTTATAAAAAATAACATCGTTTTTTGTAGGAATACCTACATCTTTTATAGCAGCATAAACATGAGATGGATGCAGGGGCAAGAAATGAATAACATCGTTCCACAAGCAATTCATTTTCGGTATTTGCCGAGTTAGTAGCTTTTTTCTTTCCTGATGATTCAAGTACTTCTTCGTGTACTGGTGATAAAGAGATTCATCAATTGTCTTTAACTCATTTAACGGAATAAGCTGTTCACCTAACATGTTTTTAGGAACCATATGATAGACGTATGGAATAATAAATCTCCTCCCTGTGATAGAAACTGTTATTCTAAAATCCCTTTTTCATCGAATTGTACGTAATACTCCGCCTGTATCAACCTCAATCACATCTTTAGTAGATAAGGTCATCGAGAGAGGGAAGGCGTTAGAAATCTTATCTGAAAAAATCCAGCGTCTTCCGGGTTGATTCAAAATAATGAAAACTCCCTCATTCTTTTCTCCCATAAAATTGATGCTAGTACGATCTATCAAGCCGTTGTTCATTTTTGATATTCCAATACTATTTAGTTCGTCAGCTGCGCGCGCTACATCGTGCACAGTCACACCTATTTCACTTATATTAAGAAAGCTTTGCATGGAAAATGGCTCTTCTTGAACCGCGTTTATCTCATGCCTAGAAATCAACTCAATCACATTACCAGAGGGATCGCTAAAATAAAGAGCATGAGCAGAGAAAAAATCAAAATAAGCCTCATCCTGACCGTTTTCAACGTTTAGGCTAACTCTCGCTTTTGCCCATTCTTTTGCTTCGTTGAACTTATTTGACGGGATATTAAAGGCGACGTGGTAATGAGGATGTGAGACTGCATCATCGAAAGCAAATTCTAATTCGCTACTACCAACAGCGATTTTAAAGCCATTCATACTCTCATCTATCAAAGCAAAGCCTAATTTCTTTACATAGAAGTCCTTCATCTCAGTTAACTTATCTGTACATAACATCAATCTGTTAATATGCATGGTCGTTATTTCCTCTCAAAAGTTCTCTTTTACATCAACCGTCTTGTAGGCAACAGCTAATAACCTAGAGTATCAAAATACGTTTCCTCACCGTTCTCAATTAACCGAAGTGTTTCGTAGCTTTGATCTTGGTTGACCACATAATAGTGTTCATGAACGAGCTTCTCAGAGGAGTCTGACACGCTTTCTGTCTTGTAGGAGAAAAATAGGGTTGAATCCTCTGCATAGACGTCAAAGTCTGTGACATACTCGTCTCCCATGTTAGAAGTATTTATATATACAACAGCTTCATGGTTTTCTGCGCTCGTGCGGACATGTACACCGTCTGAATCCACTAGCGAGAAAAAATTCTGTGTATCAGCATCGAGATCAGCTCTCTCTTTTTCTTCAAAAGAAAGGGAGTTGTTGCACCCGACAAGTAATCCAAAGCCGATAAGTAGTAAAAGAACTAATCTAAATTTCAACTATATCCTCCCTTTCATCAAATCCTCCGTTTATACCTTAGAGATCTGTACCCCTCTTCCTCGGAATAGCCGTGAGCCGGGCGCTCCTCCTGATACTCAAATCCAACCGCCTCGTAAAAAGGAATGCCCATATCGTTGTACTTCTGTACAGACACCCACTGCTCCTTCGCCCCGCGCGCCCGCTGGTCATCTGTCACAGCAGTCAAAAGTCTGCTCCCAATGCCTTCGCGCTTTCTTGCCGGATCAAGATATATGACAAACAGCTCCGCCACGCTATCCGCAGTAAATCCGCCACCAGCTGCACCAACAACCTGCCCATTATCCACAGCCACAAACCATCCGTTCCACGCATCAGAAACATCCGTAATTTCTCTCTCAACCCGCTCCAGGTTATAAAATTCCTTAATCGTTTTTTCGATATGCGAAGCCGCAATTATCCCTGGATATGTATGCCGATATGCATCTGTACAAACACGGACAATCCCCTCCGCATCCTCCAACCGAGCCAACCTAATGTCCATTAACAACTCGCCCCCTTTAAAAAAGATCGTAACGTTCATTATGGGAAAAAATGATACATTTAGTTTATCATGGGTAACTTTTATATGGAAGTTAAAATCCAAATAGCGACAATCGAACTTAACTATGACTAAAAGTCTTGTAATGAATAACGTGCTTTGAACGAATCTTTTTAAATTAAACGCAGAGCTGGCAGACCCGCAAGACATTCGGAGACAATCCATAGGGAGAAAGAGGTTTTTGAGATCCCACAGGAGGCGCTTAAGAGGAGACGACAGTCGACTCTTGCCGACGAGGAAGCTCAAAGACCGGCCCTATGGATGTCGTAGAGTGTCTGTAGGGCTGACAGCTCGAAGAGCTAAGGCACTTGGGCTTAACTAGTCAGCACTTAGGCAATCAACACGTCTATTTCCCACACCTCCCACATAAGCTTGTACCGAACAAAGTGAGGAGGATGCATGTGGAATACTGGCTGTCAGCTTCAATGATCGCATTTGCCCTTAGTATCGACGCCTTTTCGATCGCACTCGGACTAGGTGTTAACAAGTTATCCACACGACGAATTGCGATAACAAGCGCACTCGTGGGATCGTGCCATATCTTTTTACCGCTCATCGGCATGCTACTCGGACATTTCCTGAGCCTCCACATTGGACATATCGCCGTCATCCTTGGAGCGCTCGGTCTCATCGTACTCGGACTGCAAATGATTATCGCAAGCTTTAGAAGCGGCTCGACCCTATTTTCCCCCAAAGGAATGGGGCTATTGGTGTTTGCTGTGTCGGTGAGCATGGATAGCTTCTCGACAGGCTTTAGCATGGCCGCGGCTGGCAGGGAGACCATGCTCTTACTCCTCCTATTTGGAACATTTAGTATGGCACTAACTGCGCTCGGACTCGTGCTCGGCAGACGACTCCAGCTACTCACAAGCCTCTCGCTCGAATGGCTCGCAGGACTTGTCCTCCTTGGCTTTGGCGTGTCGATGCTTTTTACGTAAGAAAATCGTGTGGAACGATTTGCCCGCGTTTTTGTGGTAAAATAGAGGCAGAGAGATGATTGATTTTCATCTAACTCGGGAAACGTAAAAGAAACATCAGATTAAGGAAGTGAGCGGATGGAACGAGTATTATTTGTTTGTACAGGTAACACATGCCGAAGTCCTATGGCAGAGGTTATTTTTGAGAATAAAAAGCAGAACGAAGATTTTAGAGCGCAGTCTGCGGGAGTCCATGGCATGGAAGGCATGCCAATGTCAGAAGGCTCTCGCCAGGTTCTCGCGCGTCGAGGTATGATGGAGAGCCACCAGTCTCAGGGAGTATCGCCTGACCTGCTCGAGTGGTCCGACCTTACACTTGCGATGACAAACGCACACAAGCAAATGCTAATTGAGCAGTATCCTACATACGCTGATCAGATTTTTACGCTGAAGGAGTATGTATTGGACGATTCTAATACGCTACAGAAAATCGAGGAACTGCGCGAGCACCACGTGCAAATGGAGCTAAAGCGTGCACAGTTTGTCACGGCAAACCAAGATAAAATTGAACGCTATAATGAGACAAACGATATGAATAACCAAAATAGCAAAGAAGAAGAACTATTAGAACAGCTTCATCCACATCAAGTCGCGATCGATCGCATTGAGTGGGACTTGCCATCCTTTGATATTCAAGATCCATTCGGTGGCGATGATGCCCAGTACGAAGCGACATATAAAGAAATGGAAGAAGCGATCACAAAACTTTTAGCCAAGCTAGAAAAAGGAGAAGGATAAATGATGAAAATTGTTATTGCATCTGATCACGCAGGGTACGCTTTAAAGGAACAAGTAATTCCAGTCATTGAGGAACTCGGTCATGAGGTTGTAGACGTTGGAGCCGGCGGCGCCGACTCAGTCGATTACGCTGACTACGGTTTCCCCGCAGCAGAAATGGTTGCAAATAAAGAAGCAGACCGCGGCATCGTCATTTGTGGAACGGGTATCGGTATGTCGATCACAGCGAATAAAGTAAAAGGTATCCGCTGTGCCCTCGTTCACGATCTATTCTCAGCAAAAGCAACGCGCGAGCACAACGACAGCAACGTCCTCGCGATGGGCGAGCGCGTCATCGGTCCTGGTCTAGCACAGGAAATCGTTAAAGTATGGCTCGAAACAGAATTCGAAGGCGGACGTCACGGTCGTCGCATCGAAAAGATCGAAGTATACGAAACAAAATAGGAGGTGTCTCAGATGGCGACAGAATGGACAGGCAGCCTAGCACCGCAGCTCGCCAAAGCACTCGACGAGCTACAGGAGCAGGCACAGCTAAAAAAAGGACAAATTTTAGTCATCGGCGCAAGCACAAGTGAGGTCATCGGCAAACATATCGGCAAAGCAGGCTCGATGGATGTCGCAACAGAGCTCTATAAAGCTTTAGATGAGTTCCGTAATAAGCACGACATTTACCTCGCCTTTCAGTGCTGCGAGCATTTAAATCGTGCGATTTTGATCGAGCGCGACTGCTTAGAACATTACCGATTAGAAGACGTCTCTGTCATTCCTGTCCCATCCGCAGGCGGATCGATGGCGTCATTTGCTCACAAGCAAATGACAGACCCCGTTTTAGTCGAAGATATTCAGGCTCACGCCGGTATCGACATTGGCGACACCTTTATCGGCATGCACCTCAAGAAGGTAGCTGTGCCAGTGCGCACTTCTATCAAGAGCATCGGAGACGCGCACGTCACATTTGCACGAACACGACCAAAGCTTATCGGTGGTGCAAGGGCACAGTATTAAATAAGTAGAATAATGAAAGAGGAACAGCGTGTGAATATCATGCTGTTCCTCTTTTTTATGGAACGTTCGGTACTCCTGCGCTCCCGGCTGGCGCTTCCTAAGTCAGAGTAGTCAGCTCTGCGAACACCCTTCGACATTAGTAGGGTCAGTGCCTGAGCCTACTCGTCGGCAGATTCTATCACTAAGAAAAAGGGCGTTATCTAGCTTTATGAGAATCACTTGCTCGCGGTAGATTTATCTTATGTATGGTACAAAAACTTTTTATACGGTACATAAATCTCGCATAGCGTACATTTAGTAAAGAAAGTAGCCCTTAAGGTACATTCATTCTGAATACGGTACATTTATTTTGTACACGGTACATTTATCTCAAATATGGTACATGAAAATCCTATTTGCCCAAGAGCAACTTATCTGAAACCATAATTCCAAACAAAGTGAGAGCTTTCCCACAAAGAGGAAGGCTCTTTTCTCATGCACTTTTTAAATCAAACGCAGAGCTGGCAGACCCGGAGGACATTCGGAGACAATCCATAGGGGAAAGAGGTCTTTGAGATCCCACAGGAGGCGTTTAGGGTAAGGCGACAGCCGCACCATGCCGACGAGGAAGCTCAAAGACCGGCCCTATGGATGTCGTAGAGTGTCTGGAGGGCTGACAGCTCGGAGAGCAGATTTAAACGAGTTAGCCCTTGAGCAATTGAAGCTCGAAGAGCTTAGGTACTTAACTAGCTAGAACTTGATCAATTTAGCCCGAAGGGCTAATCTCTAGATCTTCAAGGTTGATCGAAACTAAACCGAATTCACGAACATTCGACACATAATTGTGAATAAAAACCGTCTTTTCTAAATTGAAAGCGCAACCATTAGCCTGACTTCTTCAGAAACCTTTGCCTTTAACTCGCAAAAACGATAAAATGGACGAAGAACGAGGCATGTTCAAGATTTAGGGAGGGTTTTTGATTATGACGACAGCAACTGGTAAATTGAGTCACATTCAGGCACAGGACGCAAAGCTCTTTGAAGCAATGAATAAGGAGCTTGGGCGCCAGCAGGACAATATTGAACTTATTGCATCCGAAAACTTTGTTTCCCCAGCAGTCATGGAAGCGCAAGGATCCGTATTAACAAACAAATACGCAGAAGGATACCCAGGCAAACGCTACTACGGTGGCTGTGAGCACGTCGATGTTGTCGAAGACATCGCGCGAGATCGCGCGAAGGAAATCTTTGGAGCGGAATACGCAAACGTACAGCCGCACTCTGGTGCACAGGCAAACATGGCTGTTTACTTTGCATTCCTTGAGCAAGGCGACACGGTACTTGGAATGAACCTATCGCACGGCGGACACTTAACCCACGGTAGCCCAGTTAACTTCAGTGGAAAGCAATATAACTTCGTTGAATACGGCGTGGATAAAGATAGTGGTTATATCAACTACGAAGACGTGCGTGAAAAGGCGCAGGAGCACAAGCCGAAAATGATCGTTGCAGGTGCCAGCGCGTACCCGCGTGAAATCGACTTTAAAAAGTTTCGCGAAATTGCGGACGAAGTCGGTGCATATTTAATGGTAGATATGGCGCACATTGCTGGACTTGTTGCAACTGGCGATCACCCAAGCCCAATCCCGTATGCAGACTTTGTTACGACAACGACGCACAAGACACTACGCGGACCGCGTGGCGGACTTATTTTAACTAAAGAAGAGTATGGTAAAAAGATTGATAAAGCGATCTTCCCTGGGCTGCAAGGTGGACCACTTATGCATGTCATTGCATCAAAAGCCGTTGCATTTGGCGAAGCGTTACAAGAGGAGTTCGGAGCGTACTCGAAGCAAATTATTAAAAACGCAAAGGCGCTAGCCGAGGCACTAACTGAAGGCGGCGTTGACCTTGTTTCTGGCGGTACAGATAATCATTTAGTCCTTTTAGATCTACGTAGCCTCAATTTGACCGGAAAAGTTGCGGAAGCAGCGCTTGATCATGTGTATATTACGACGAATAAAAATACGATTCCGTTTGATCCGGAGAGCCCGTTTGTGACGAGCGGCCTGCGTATCGGTACGGCGGCGATTACGTCTCGTGGCTTTAAGGAAGAGGATGCGGCCGAGGTTGGGCGCATTATCGCAGACGTGTTGAAGAATCCAGAGGACGATGCGACGATTGCAGACGCGAAGTCTCGCGTTGCGGCGCTTACTGGCAAGTACCCAATGTACACAGAATAATAGATGGTAGGTGTTTAAAAAGGCCTTGCGAGGTCTTCTTAAGCACCTCTTTTTTGTGCGGTGGAAAATGTGGTGGGGGTGCGCGTTTTGGGGAAGTGACGCGCAATATGAGAGAAATGACATGCAATCTGCAAAAAACCAAGAGAAGTGACACGCAATGATCAGAGAGACACGATTTTCTCACAAAAGTCGTTGAAATGAACGTGAACTTGGAGTAGAATCTTCAAAGAGTGTGTCAGAAACGGGCGAAAGCCGTACTTAGAAGAGGGAGTGGATTTTGATGGCGAAGGTATTTGTATTTGATCACCCATTAATTCAGCATAAGCTTACGTATATTCGTAATAAGGATACTGGAACGAAGGAGTTCCGCGAGATGACGAACGAAATCGCGGGTCTGATGGCATTTGAGATTACGCGTGAGCTTCCGCTCCAAGAGGTAGAAGTCGAGACGCCGGTTGCGACGGCAACATGCAAGCGTATCGCAGGTAAAAAGCTTGGGATCGTACCGATTTTACGTGCGGGCCTTGGCATGGTTGACGGGATTATGGAGCTTGTACCAGCAGCTAAAGTTGGACACGTTGGTCTTTACCGTGATCCGGAGACGCTAAAGCCGGTCGAATATTACGTGAAGCTTCCGAACGATACTGGGGAGCGCGACTTTATCGTAGTGGATCCAATGCTTGCGACTGGTGGATCCGCGATTGAGGCGATTAATGTGATGAAAAAACGTGGAGCGGTCAACATTAAGCTGATGTGCTTAGTTGCAGCGCCAGAGGGTGTGGACGCGATGAAGGAAGCGCACCCTGACGTAGATATTTATCTTGCAGCACTAGACGAAAAACTAAACGAAAAAGGCTACATCGTTCCTGGTCTTGGAGACGCAGGAGATCGCCTATTCGGTACGAAGTAATCTCACCTTACAAAGGATGTGTCTGAATGAGTCAGCGTAAAAAGATCATGACGATTTTCGGGACAAGGCCAGAAGCCATTAAAATGTGCCCGCTCGTCTTAGAGCTAGAGAAAGAGGAACAGTTCGAATCGATCGTGACCGTAACAGGTCAGCATCGCGAAATGCTTGATCAAGTACTAGAAATCTTTGGTGTCACGCCAGATGAGGACTTAAATATCATGCAATCGCGCCAAACGCTGACGGATGTCACGACACGTGCCCTGCAAGGATTAGATGAAGTAATGAAGCGTGTAAAACCAGATATGGTGCTCGTGCACGGGGATACAACGACAACATTCGTTGCAAGTCTCGCGGCGTTTTATAACCAAATTGCAGTCGGCCACGTCGAGGCTGGTCTGCGCACGTGGAATAAATATTCACCGTACCCAGAGGAGATGAACCGTCAGCTTACAGGCGTTATCAGCGACCTGCATTTCACCCCGACGGAGAAGTCCTACGAGAACCTCACGGCTGAGGGCAAGGCAGAGGAAGGCATTTTTGTTACTGGTAACACAGCGATTGATGCGCTTCACACGACAGTCACCGACGACTACGAGTCGGATGTGCTCGGACGTTTAGGCGACGATAAGCTCATTCTTGTCACAGCCCACCGTCGAGAAAATCTAGGTCAGCCAATGCGCAATATGTTCTCTGCAATCAAGCGTATTGTTACAGAGCACGATGACGTTCAGGTCATCTACCCTGTGCATTTAAATCCTGTCGTGCGCGAGCTCGCGGATGAGGTACTCGGTAACGACCCTCGCATTCATTTAATTGAGCCACTTGGCGTACGCGACTTCCATAACTTCGCATCACGCGCGCACATTATCCTAACGGATTCTGGAGGCGTGCAGGAAGAAGCTCCGTCACTAGGTGTGCCTGTGCTTGTTTTACGTGACACGACGGAGCGTCCAGAAGGTATTGAGGCAGGTACGTTAAAGCTTGCTGGTACAGATGAAGAGAACATTTACTCGCTTGCAAAAGAGCTTCTAACAGACGAAGCGGCTTTTGAAGCAATGTCAAAGGCGTCTAATCCTTATGGCGATGGTCGTGCATCAGAGCGTATCGTAGAGGCGATCAAGTACTTCTATGGTTTGCGTGACGATCGTCCGGAAAGCTTTAGACCTTAAATTAATGAAGTGCCACTTATTTTTAGTGCAGCTCTCCGAGCTGTCAGCCCTACGGACACCCTGCGACATCTATGGGGTCGGCCTTTGAGCTTCCTCGGAGGCAAAGATCGCCTCCTGTGGGATCTCAAAGACCTCCTGCTCCCATGGATTGTCTTCGGGTGTCCTCCCGGGTCTGCCAGCTCTCTGAGCGGGTTAATAAAGTGTTGCTTGTTTAAAATCAGTTATACGTTATATGTAAGGACGAGAGCTCTTCTATTATTAGAAGAGTTCTTTTTTGTGTGGGGGAAGGAATGCACATAGACGAGGGTGAAATGCAGACAGCGGAGTGAAGAATGCATACTGGCAGGGTGGAAATGCATGCGGTGGAGGTTGAAATGCAGATGGCCAAAATAAATGCACACGAACGAGGGTGAAATGCAGACAGAGCGGTGGAGAATGCACACCGGCAGGGTGGAAATGCACGCGGTGGAGGTTGAAATGCAGATGGTCAAAATAAATGCACACGGTGGACCGATAAATGCAGACGGTCAAATAAATTTACAAAACTGCACTGAATTCACAGAGTCTAGCTCGTGAACTTACAGCAAGCTCTTCAGCAATTAGCTCTTTAAAATCATATAGAGTGAAACTATATAAAAAAGGTGAACGGTAATACTTTTACCAACACCATCTCATTTTTATAAAAGCTAGGCAACGATCTTTCGCCTAGTAAATAGAAATCATTAAAAAGATAGTAAGGAACCGTTACCCTCCGGGTCTCCGAAGCGAAGGCTGGCGTCTCCTAGAGGGGCACTTCCGCGCAGCGAAAATCCTTTCGATCGGCCATTGGTTTGGCCGCTCGAAATAGTTGAGCAAGCCCCTCAGGAAAGCGCCAGCCGGGAGCGAAGGAGGACCGGAGGTCCTGCTTTTGACCTTGACCTTGATCTTGCTTGACCCTGCCCTACAGAATATTAAAACAACTACTATTTCTGTATAAAAAAGTAAGCAAAAAGTCTTAAATTTCCTAATCTTACAACAAAGCAGATGATAAAAGGATAAAAGTACCATACAATAAACCTACACAAACTCGCTAGGGAGGTAACAACGTGCTCGTAAATATCCATGTAAACCAAGCAGACGAACGGTATTTTCTCGCCGAAGATTTGTACATGCAGGGTAGATTACTGATGAAAGCAGGAGGGCGATTCTCGCCGCGGATCAGACATTTGCTCCAGCAACAAAAGATCACGCATGTCACCGTGACAGAAGACAAAAGCTACATAGGACGATTAAAAAAGCAGCCTACCTTAGAAGATGCTAAAGTGGCAAAGAAGGCGTTTTTTGACATGCTCACACATGTTGGTGAAGAGCGCCGCTACGGCAATTCGCTCCATAAAATGGCGGACTTTAAGTGGATCGAAGGCTTATTTGTCATGCATATGGAGGATCCAGGAATTCGGCAGGCCGTCGCGCGAATGGAGGCGACAGATCCTTTAACGCTGAGACACACCTTTGATACGTTTATCTTCGGGAGCTTATTGGCGAGACGTCTGCTCCTAACGGATATTCATGCGTTCTCGCAGGCATGTCTTCTCCATGATATTGGTAAAACATCGTTACCAACGGAAATCTTGCATAAGTCGCCTTTAACAGCCGATGAACTGACGGAGCTACGCGCTCACATTGGAGATGGGTATCGACTTTTACAAAAGCTCTACGTAGATAAGCAGGCAACGGCATATGTGAAAGCATATGGAGAGTTTAGGCAGTTTTATGTGAAGGCAGGAGAGCGTAGACCGTATTTAAGAGAAAGTCAGCTTCTTTCTATAGTAGACATGTACTCTGCGCTCACGTTACCTAAACCGTACAGAAAAGCTTTCCCTGCGCCTAAAGCGCTTGAAATGATATTAGGTAAACAGCGCTGGGTAGCGCATGATCTCCTTTATGAACTGTGTAAGCTGTTGGAAATCTTCCCAGCGAAATCGATCGTAGAGCTTACAAATGGAGAAAAGCTAGCCGTGAAAAGTGTGTACGATAATGCTCCTACACTCCCGACATTAACGGATGGAGACCCTAAAAATGATAAACGATTGCCGACAAATTTATCGGTAAGTGTTGCTAATTTGATTCACATTCCTTACTAAGGTGGAAGGACTCACCTTGTATCATTCCACTCCTCTAACGCAAGCTATGGAAAGAGAGGAGTGGCAGTCATGCGATATGTCGTTATCATATTACTTTTAGTATGTGTACTACCTATACAGGCTTATGCAAAAGAAGAAACGAGTGTGTATGTGATTGAGACAACTGCCACACCTGAGTCACTTGGGATCACGCCTCGCTATGAGTTCTCGGAAGGTTTCACCGGATTTTCTGCCGAGATCACAAAAAGTCAGGCTGACGCTCTTAAGGCTCAAGGGATGATGGTAGAAGAGAATAATATGTACGCGCCGAAGCTCGCGGAAAGTGTCCCGTTTGTTTATGAGAATGAGGCTCGTGAGTCGCGCTACACGGGGAAAGGTGTGAAGGTCGCGGTCATTGATACGGGGATTGACTACACGCACCCTGACCTTGCTAAACAATATAAAGGTGGGCTCGATCTTATTGACGGTGATAAGGATCCGATGGAGACAAAGTCGCCAGCAACCTTTCATGGGACGCACGTCGCGGGTATTATCGCAGCGAATGGTCGCATCAAAGGAGTTGCGCCTGAAGCGGATCTTTACGTGTATCGCGCTCTCGGTCCTATGGGGATGGGGACGACAGAGCAGGTGCTTCGAGCTATTGATGCAGCAGTCAAAGAGGGTGTCGATGTCATTAACCTTTCTTTAGGGAATGCGGTTAATGGACCAGACTGGCCAACGAGTGTTGCTCTGGATCGAGTCGTAGACAAAGGGATCGTGGCCGTCACGTCAAGTGGCAACAGTGGTCCTGGTCTATGGAGTGTTGGATCTCCGGGAACGTCCTCAAAAGCCATCTCCGTGGGAGCCTCGACACCACCACTTAGGCTCCCATCGATTCACGTAAATGACAAAGAAATTCCTCTCGAGCCAATGCTTCGCGCAGCGCCGTGGACCCTCACCCGCGCTTATGAGATCGTTTCGTTAGATTATGGCGAGGAAGCGGATTACGAAAGTGCGGACGTGGCTGGGAAAATTGTACTCGTGAAGCGAGGGCGCATCAGCTTTACGGATAAAGCAAACTTTGCAAAAGCAAATGGAGCGAAAGCACTCCTTATTGCAAATAATCGAGAAGGCATTTTTGCTGGTATGCTCGAAGAATCCATCAACCTGCCAGTGGCCTCAATTACGAATGATCAAGCCAAGCTTATCCAAGATAGTAAAAAACCCCTTCGCACCATTTATCACCTCGTCGTAGACACCGTAGCCCCCTTTAGCTCCCGAGGACCAGTCACCCACACGTGGGAAATGAAGCCAGACCTAGTAGCACCAGGTGTGCAAATTGATAGCACTACCCCAAATGGATATACAAGCTTAAACGGCACAAGTATGGCAGCGCCACACGTAGCTGGAGCGGCAGCACTGCTTTTAGAAAAGCACCCCGACTGGACCCCAGAGCAAATCAAAGCAGCACTCATTAATTCCGCCAAACTACTCACAGATGACCAAGGAGATCCACTCCCAGCCTACGCGCAAGGAGCAGGCAGACTCGATATTAACGCCGCGCTCGACGCCACCATTCTCTTGACGCCAGAGCCACTTCGAGATAATCAACCCTTTACGCTTCATATGCAAAATGTGACGGACACTCCTCAAACCTTGCGTATCACATCAGAAATAACGGACGCATTAGAGGTCACCCTTTCTGCAGGAGAGACGAAAAAAGTGACGTTGCCTGTCTCGTTACAAGCGCAGGTAGCAGGGATTCATACAGCTTGGTTACAAGCAAACATCGTTGATAGTGATGAGGCGATTGACGTTCCTATCTCATGGATCGTGGATGAACCAGATTATCCTCGCGTCACGTCATTCATGCTTCAGCAGGAAGAGCATGGAGGACTATCTGTAGAAGCTTACTTACCAGAAGGAGCAGATCATGTTCAGGTTACGCTTTATGATTCCGTGACACGTAGCTTTATTGGTGTGCTTCATGACGAAAAGCAGGTAAAGCGAGGGATTTATCGAACGAGCGTGGATGTGGACGTTGGAGCAGGAACGTATATTGTTTCGCTAACAGCAACAAAGGGAGCAGAAAGCGATGGCATGGAAGAAGTCTATCTAGTTGGAGCAGAAGCGTTAAGCACTCCTTAATCACAAAATAAAGAGGTTTATCTAAACCGTTAGAGCCGTGCCATTAAACCTATGGCACGGCTATCTTTTCACAAAAAATTCACAATTAAATTTCTTACAAATATAACAGACATTTTTCACAAACTTATGTATAATAGAAAGCGTGCACACAGGATTTTCTCACATTTTTACATAGGAGAAATGAAAACGGTATATGCTTTGTGAGCGTAGGGTGGACGCGCTTTCATGAGGTTGACACTCATGGGCGACTATTGTACGATAACACATGGTATAAGTTGTATGGTGCGCAAAAGTGAAATGAGGACGTATACAAATGGCACAACAACCACGCAACAGAAAGGCAATGAAAGCATTTGCTCTTATGTCAACAATCTCGGCGTATACAATCGGGGGAGTTCTGTTAGGCGTTATAGTTGGCTTGTGGCTCGACAGCCGTTATGACGGCAGCGGCCTGTTTCTTGTGCTCGGGTTTCTCATTGGCTTAGTCGTTACATCTTATGGCATCTACAAGACGGTGCAACAGTTTTTGGAGGACGATTCTACATGATGAATGACTATAAACGCATAGCAAAGCGTTATGTCACGTATACGCTGATTATTATTGCCGTGCTTGTCGTCATCGCAGTTATGACCTCCATGTCACGATTCTTTTTCGGAGTTGCCCTTGGTGCGAGCTTTAGTTTACTGAATCTTATTACTACATATTTTCAGGTGAAGCGCATTAGCCAGATGCAGGCAGACCGCAAGTATCGTTTCTCAATCGGGACCGTAGGAAGATTGATGATCGTTGTAGTGGCACTAGTACTTGCACAGCAGTTCCCAAATGTCTTTGATTTAACGGGCGTTATTGTCGGACTTGCTGTCACGTATGTCATCCTTCTTATTGATCCGATTTTACAAATTAAGCATTTACGATAACGTGGGCTTCTGCTGTCAGTTGGGGCTTTCAATGCATCAGAGAGAGAGGTGAAAACAAGATTGGATACACAATATTACATGATTGATATCCTAGGTATTCCGCTTAACGTACCTAATATGCTCATGGTTACTGTCTCTATGGCAATTGTATTTTTCGTGTGTTTCTTCATGTCACGTAAAATCCAAATGTATCCGACCGGAGCACAAAATGCGCTTGAGTATCTTGTCCAATTTGTTAAAAACATTATTAGCGCAAATATGGACTGGAAAACCGGCTCACGCTTCATTATGTTAGGACTTACGTTAATCCTGTATGTTTTCGTGGCAAATATGCTAGGGGTACCGTTCGAGCTTGCGACTAGTGGAGATCACTATGTTTGGTGGAACTCTCCAACGTCAAATCCAGTATTAACGATTTCATTAGCAGCATTTATCATTATCCTTACACACATTTACGGTATCAAGCTCAAAGGACCTAAGGAATACGGGAAGGATTATTTCCGACCAGCCTTCTTTATGGCACCGTTTAAGGTGATTGAGGACTTTGCCAACACATTAACGCTAGGTATGCGTCTTTACGCTAACATCTATGCGAAGGAAGTTATCCTTATGATGTTAGTTGGTCTAGGTACATCAGGTATCTTCTGGATGATCGGGGCGTTTGCGCCACTTGTTATCTTCCAGGCATTCAGTGTCTTCATCGGATCCCTTCAGGCATTCATCTTCTGTATGCTGACGATGGTTTACATGGCACACAAAGTGAACGAAGAGCACTAATTTTCTGTAAATAAGCGCTCTAGCTTAGGGCGAATTATTTAATAAAGCAAACAATAATTTCAAGTATCTTAGAGGAGGATTTTTTATTATGGGTTTAGTAGCTATTGCAGTAGGTATTGTAGCAGGTTTAGCAGCGATCGCAGGAGCATTCGGGGTAGCAATCGTTGTTGCTAACACACTTCAGGGAGTAACTCGTCAGCCAGAAATGCGCGGTCCACTACAAACAATCATGTTCATCGGTGTACCGTTAGTAGAGGCACTACCTATCTTCGCAATCGTAATTGCGTTCTTATTATTAGGTAACATTTAATAGGCGATAGACGCCTACAGGCACATGGCGGAGAACGTACTTTTACACTCTTCGCCATTCCTTTTGTATCGATGATGGAGTGAAAAGGAGGCGACAACGTTGTTTGATATAACTGAAATTGCATGGTGGAATGCGCTGTACCAACTAGTTGCGTTCGGTGTACTTCTACTATTACTTAAAAAGTTTGCGTTTGGACCTGTCATGAATATGATGGAAACGCGCGAAAAACACGTTGCTGATCAAATCGCTTCCGCTGAAAAGAATCGCGAAGAATCTGAGAAATACTTAGAGGAGCAGCGCGAAGCTATTCAAGCGGCTCGTATGGAAGCGAAAGAAATCGTGGAAAATGCGAAGAAGATGAGCGATCAGCAAGCGCAAGATGTTATCAAAAATGCACGTCTTGAAGCAGAGCGAATGAAAGATAATGCAGTGAAAGAAATTAACACGGAAAAGGAGCAAGCGATCTCCGCGCTTCGTGAGCAAGTTTCGACACTATCTGTTCTTATCGCATCGAAGGTTATTGAGAAGGAGCTAGATGAGAAGGAGCAAGAGCGACTCATCCAGGAAACGCTTAAAGAAGTAGGCGGAAACCTATGAGAAGAGATCCAATAGGCTTCCGTTATGCTTCGGCGTTATTCGACTTAACACGCGAGCAGAACAGCCTTGATCAAACGCTTGAAGAGCTTAAGGCTGTTCAGACAGCGATGACAGATACGAACCTTCTTGACGAAGTGTTCCGGCACCCAAAAATGACGGACGAACAAAAGAAGTCCATCATCAAAGATGCGTTTAGTGGCAAGGTTAGCACACCAGTCGTTAACCTGCTTCAGCTTCTTATTGACAACAAGCGTGAATCACTCTTTACGTCAATTGTAGAAAGCTACCAAACGCTAACGTATGAACAGCAAGGCATTGCAGAGGCGACAGTCTATACTGCAAAAGAGTTAACAGAAGAAGAGAAGGAAGCTATCGCCGTAACGTTTGCTAGAAGAGCTTCTAAGGCGAAGCTTTTTATTCATAATGTGGTAGACAAGGACGTCATTGGCGGGATTAAAGTCCGCATCGGAGATACCGTGTACGACGGCACAGTCGCCAATCAATTAGAACGTATACATTCGCGCATGGTCGCGGGTAACGTAAGTAGATAGGGGTGAACGATATGAGCATCAGAGCCGATGAAATTAGCTCTTTACTGAGACAACAAATCGAAGGCTACCAAACGGAAATGGAAGTCAATGATGTAGGTACCGTTATCCGAATAGGTGACGGAATCGCAATTGCACATGGCCTAGAGAACGTTATGGCCGGTGAACTACTTGAGTTTAATAATGGTGTCATGGGTATGGCACAAAACCTAGAAGAGAACAACGTAGGTATTATCATCTTAGGTCCTTATGTCGATATTCGTGAGGGAGATGAGGTACGTCGTACTGGACGTATCATGGAAGTACCAGTTGGGGACGAGCTCCTCGGTCGAGTTGTAAACTCACTAGGTCAACCACTTGATGGTAAAGGCCCAATCAATACAACAAAAACACGCCCAATTGAAGGCGCTGCTCCTGGTGTTATGGATCGTAAATCCGTACACGAGCCACTTCAAACGGGAATTAAAGCGATCGACGCACTTATCCCAGTAGGTCGTGGTCAACGTGAGCTTATCATCGGAGACCGTCAGACTGGTAAAACATCGATTGCAATCGATACAATCATTAACCAAAAAGAAGAAAACATGATCTGTATTTATGTAGCAATTGGTCAAAAAGAATCAACTGTTGCAGGAGTAGTAGAAACACTACGTCAGCACGGAGCGCTTGATTACACAATCGTTGTAACTGCTAGTGCGTCTCAGCCGGCACCACTTCTTTTCCTAGCACCATACGCTGGTGTAACAATGGGTGAAGAATTTATGTATAACGGCAAGCACGTACTTGTTATTTATGATGACTTAACGAAGCAAGCATCAGCTTACCGTGAGCTTTCTTTACTACTTCGTCGTCCTCCAGGTCGTGAAGCATTCCCAGGGGATGTTTTCTATCTGCACTCCCGTTTACTTGAGCGTGCAGCGAAGCTATCTGATGCAAAGGGTGGCGGCTCATTAACGGCACTTCCGTTTATTGAGACGCAGGCTGGAGATATCAGTGCTTACATTCCAACAAACGTAATCTCGATTACAGATGGACAGATCTTCCTTCTATCTAACCTCTTCTTCTCTGGCGTACGTCCTGCCGTAGATGCGGGTCTATCCGTATCCCGTGTAGGTGGTTCTGCACAGATTAAAGCGATGAAGAAGGTAGCTGGTACATTGCGTCTTGACCTCGCGTCTTACCGTGAGCTAGAAGCATTTACACAGTTCGGATCTGACCTTGATGCATCTACGCAAGCTAAGCTTAACCGCGGTGCGCGTACAGTAGAAGTACTTAAGCAAGGACTTCACATGCCTCAAGCTGTAGAAAAGCAAGTATTCATTCTATTCGCACTTACAAAAGGCTTCTTGGATGACGTAAAGGTCGAAGATATTTCACGCTTCGAGTCTGAAATGTTTACATTCCTTGAGCATAACCATAATGACCTTCTTACTCACATCAAGACGACAGGTAACCTGGCTGAAGATGCAGAGATGAAGGCAGCAATTGAAGCATTCAAAAAGACGTTCCAGTAAGGAGCAGAGCATAAACGAACGAGGTGTCCAATGGGACACCTCGGACGTATAAGGTGGTGAAGAACGTTGGCGTCTTTAAAAGAGATAAAGACACGAATCGGCTCAACAAAGAAGACGAAGCAAATTACGAAGGCAATGGAAATGGTATCAGCAGCAAAACTTAACCGTGCCCAAGGAAAAGCGGAAGCCTTCCAGCCGTATACGAATAAAATCCGTGAGGTAGTAGCAAGTATTGCCGAAGGTACTGAGGGTGTCTCTCACCCAATGCTCGAAAACCGCGCTGAAGTCAAAAAGACTGGTTATATCGTAATCACGTCTGACCGAGGTCTCTGCGGAGCATACAACAGTGGGCTTTTACGACAAACGGCAAAGCTTATCAATGAGCGTCACAGCTCTCCTGATGAGTACGGAATCGTTGCTTTAGGACGTATCGGCCGTGATTTCTTCAAGAAACGCAATATGCCAATCTTCCAAGAAATTATCGGATTACCAGATCGTCCAGACTACAACGACATTAAAAACATTGCCCAGACAACGGTGCAAATGTTTGTCGACGGAGTATTTGATGAAGTGTACATTCACTTCAACCACTTCGTGAGTGCCATTAGCCAAGAGGTAACCGAGCAAAAGGTACTTCCACTAACTGGTCTAGCGGAGGATGTAAAAGCAGATGGCGACACGAAGGTAGGCAAGCTTGATTACCTTTATGAGCCAGACGCAGACTCTATTTTAGAGCAGCTTTTACCTCACTATGCAGAAAGCTTAATTTTCGGTGCGCTATTAGATGCGAAGGCGAGTGAGTTTGGTGCTCGTATGTCGGCTATGCGTTCCGCAACAGATAATGCAGATAACCTCATCGGTGACTTGACACTCGTTTACAACCGAGCGCGTCAGGCAGCAATCACGCAGGAAATTAACGAGATTGTTGGTGGAGCTGCAGCCCAAAGCTAATAGAAGCCTATTGATTCTTAAGGATCATCGGCGTTTTGAAGGAGGAAAGACGATGAACAAAGGACGGATTACGCAGGTAACAGGTCCGGTAGTAGATGTAAAGTTCGAACGCGGCCAGCTACCCGAGATTTATAACGCGATCAAAGTAACGCGTACCGCTCAGACAGCAGGCGAAGTTGACATCGACTTAACGCTTGAGGTTGCGATCCACTTAGGTGACGATACAGTTCGTACTGTAGCGATGTCGTCTACAGATGGTCTCGTACGTGGGATGGATGCACTTGATCTAGGAAAGCCAATCTCAGTACCAGTTGGAGATATCACGCTTGGTCGTGTATTCAACGTACTTGGAGAAAATATTGATTTAGATGAGCCAATCGAAGCAGGCGTTGCACGTGATCCAATTCACCGCGAAGCACCAGCTTACGACGAGCTTCAAACAGAAACAGAAATCCTTGAGACTGGAATCAAGGTAGTAGACCTTCTAGCACCTTACGTTAAGGGTGGTAAGATCGGTCTGTTCGGTGGTGCCGGTGTAGGTAAAACCGTACTTATCCAAGAATTAATCAACAACATCGCACAAGAGCACGGCGGTATCTCTGTATTCGCAGGTGTAGGGGAGCGTACTCGTGAGGGGAACGACCTTTACTATGAGATGAAGGATTCCGGCGTAATCAACAAAACAGCGATGGTATTCGGTCAGATGAACGAGCCACCTGGAGCGCGTATGCGCGTTGCCTTAACTGGCTTAACAATGGCAGAGCATTTCCGTGACGTAAAAGGCGCGGACGTACTTCTATTCGTTGATAACATCTTCCGTTTCACACAAGCAGGTATGGAGGTATCAGCCCTACTAGGACGTATGCCTTCTGCCGTAGGTTACCAGCCAACGCTATCGACGGAGATGGGTCAGCTTCAAGAGCGAATCACATCGACGAAGAAGGGTTCTGTAACATCTATCCAAGCGATCTATGTACCAGCCGATGACTATACGGATCCGGCGCCGGCTACAACATTCGCCCACTTAGATGCAACAACAAACCTTGAGCGTAAGCTTTCTGAGATGGGTATCTACCCTGCCGTAGACCCACTTGCATCTACATCACGTGCATTATCTCCTGAGATCGTTGGAGACGAGCACTATGCTGTTGCCCGTGAAGTACAGGTAACGCTTCAAAAGTATAAGGAGCTTCAGGACATTATCGCGATTCTTGGTATGGACGAGCTATCTGAAGAAGATAAGCTAACGGTTAGCCGCGCGCGTCGTATCCAGTTCTTCCTATCTCAAAACTTCCACGTAGCCGAGCAGTTCACTGGTCAGCCAGGTTCTTACGTGCCTGTTCAGGAAACAATCAAAGGCTTCCGTGAAATTCTTGACGGTAAGCATGATGACGTTCCTGAGGACGCATTCCGTCTTGTTGGACGTATTGAAGATGTACTCGATAAAGCGAAGCAAATGCAATAAAAAGTGATTTTCCTTACAGAGAGTGTTTTCTCTCTTAAGGAAGTGTCCTTTCGACGAAGGAGGATGAACGGTGAAGACGATGCAAGCAAACGTCGTCACTCCAGACGGCAGCGTATTCAGCGGCCAAGTCGAGATGGTAAGCGTACGTACGGTTACTGGTGAGCTTGGAATACTTCCAAATCACTTACCACTCGTTGCGCTTCTCGCAATCGGTTCGGTTCGAATCAAAAAGGATTCAGAGATTCACCTTATTGCAATTAGCGGTGGCTTCATGGAAGTACGCCCAGATGAGGTAAACATTCTAGCAGAGTCTGCTGAACTACCGTCGGATATTGACGTAAATCGTGCTCGCGCAGCGAAAGAACGCGCCGAGAAACGCCTAAAAGAAGCTAAACAAGACAATTTCGATTTCAAACGCGCAGAGCTCGCTCTAAAGCGTGCGGTCAACCGCCTCGACGTATCAACAGGAGAAGGCAACCGTTAAATCAATATTGTTCATACAGAGAAGGCTCGCGCTTATGCGCGGGCCTTTTTGTGTGGAGCGTGTTGGTGGGAGTTATCACAGAATGCGGTGCAGTTATCACGAAACTGATGAGAGTTATCACATTATATGGTGTAGTTATCACAGAATGTGGAGGAGTTATCACAGAATGGGGGTCAGTTATCACGAAACCGAGATTAGTTATCGCAAAATACAGTTTAGTAATCACAAGAATGCGACCAGTTATCACAAGATCGGAATCGAAATAAAGACCCAGCTTCTAAATCTAAAGTTGCTATGTGCTACTACCACAAAAGAGATTTTGATACAGTGGCAGTTGAGCAATAGATCGGGTTTTGCTTTCCGTCATACTGTGATCTCGGCTCAGTTAGAAGCAGGGACGAATGATCGAAGGGCATAATCAGATAACCATTCACAAAAAACAAATAAACAAAGGCCATAACTAAATAAGCACCCCATCCCCCAAACTTCGACGATATTTTCCAATAAAAACACATCGCCGAACCTCCACAAATGTTTCCACATAAACAGACATAATCTGTCAGTGAACGACGAACAGTGTAATGCAAGCTTTACCTTTATGAGAAAATAGGTAGATTTGACATATTCGTGGTTTAAAATTCAGGTAAAAAGTGAAATAGAACACCATTGAGTCCATTGCTCATATAATAATACTAACTAATACAGCTAAGAAAATAATTAAAATTGCCGTAACTTATATAGAAAAATATCGACTATAACAGCGTGCAGGTTTTAATTAAACAGCACACTACGAATATGTGTGCGCAAGGAAAGCGCTTCCACTACAAATGAACAAGCAATTTGGGAAAAATGAATCAAAAGCACTACAAATTTCCGCTCTTTTCGAGGGGAAAAAACCTAGCCAAGCGCAGTAGTTTCGGCTAAGATTAACAATGTGTCCAATTGTGCCCAAGCACATGTTTCGGCAAAAGAGGACATAGTTCGTAAAAGAAGAAACGTAAAGGGATAACGGAGGGACGACGTTGTGATTGACTCGATCGGACAGCAATCTTTATTTAACATATTGATCAGCTTGATGGTCGTCACTGTAGTTTGGTGGTGCGTGCAATCATTTCGCTTTGATTTATTTGTGAAGGATCCCGACGGTATAAAAGCGAAAGGTCTGATGATTATCTTTACCATCGCCTTAAGCCATCTCGTCACGAGTTTCTTACTTAACTATTTAAACTGGTCGACTATGATTAGTGATTTGTTTTAACGCAGCACTTAGCCGATAATTCCATACATGAATGATTGGTATAAGGGCAAAATGTTGTTAAAGAAATGTTGAGCTGACGGAATTTGATTTTGGTTTTTAGAATGGCAACATGGCCGTTCTATGTCATTTTATGCACCCGCGGCGCGCGAAAAATGGACTAACTATTGATACCAAATAAATGAATATATGGATGCCTACTACAACGCAGACATTAGCCTAGCACGGGAAAGATAATGACGGAATACGAATAACATAAGAAATTGGACGCGGAGGGGAATATATTGGAAAAAATTATCGTACGCGGTGGCAAGCGATTACAGGGTGAGGTGCGCATTGAAGGCGCAAAAAATGCTGTATTGCCTGTTATTGCCGCATCTATTTTAGCTAGCAAGGGAACAAGTAATATCTATGATGTACCTGCATTAGCAGATGTATTCACAATCAATGAAGTGCTTCGTAACTTAAACGCAGAAGTAAGCTACGACGGTACAAATCATATACAAGTAAATGCAGAGGACACGCTTGCAGTAGAGGCTCCATTCGAATATGTACGTAAAATGCGTGCATCATTCCTAGTAATGGGACCACTTCTAGCACGCACAGGACATGCACGAATCGCACTTCCTGGAGGATGTGCAATTGGATCACGTCCTATTGATCAGCATTTAAAAGGCTTTGAAGCAATGGGAGCAGATGTTGAGATTGGCAACGGCTTTATTGAAGCAAAAGTGAATGGACGTCTTCAGGGAACAAAGATTTATCTTGATTTCCCAAGCGTTGGCGCGACAGAAAATATTATCATGGCAGCTTCTATGGCAGAAGGAACAACAATTTTAGAGAATGCCGCTGAAGAGCCAGAAATCGTATGTTTAGCTAATTACATCAACGCAATGGGTGGTAAAGTACGTGGTGCTGGTACAGGCACTATTCGCATCGATGGAGTAGAAGAGCTTCACGGGGCGGATCACGTTATCATTCCAGACCGTATTGAAGCGGGTACTTTTATGGTAGCAGCAGCTATCACTGGTGGCGACGTTCGCATTGATAATGTACTTCCAGAACACCTACGTCCTGTTATTGCTAAAATGATTGAAATGGGCGTGGAAATTCAAGAAATCGAAAATGGACTACGCGTTATTGGTCCTGAGAAATTAAAAGCAGTTGATATTAAGACAATGCCACACCCAGGTTTCCCAACTGATATGCAAGCACAAATGATGGCTATGATGAACATGGCTGAAGGTACGAGCGTAGTGACTGAGACTGTTTTTGAAAATCGTTTTATGCACGTTGAAGAGTTCCGTCGCATGAACGCGAATATCAAAATTGAGGGTCGTACATCCATCGTTAATGGTCCTGTTAAGCTACAAGGTGCAGAGGTATCTTCTACAGACCTACGTGCTGGAGCAGCGCTTGTATTAACTGGACTAGTTGCAGATGGTTACACGCGTGTTACTGAATTGAAGCACATTGATCGTGGCTATGTGAACTTCACAGAAAAGCTAGCGGCACTTGGTGCTGATATTGAGCGAGTAAATGATGATGCAGTTGTTCAGACTGAAGAGAAAGTAGAGTCAAACGCGGTATCATAATATTCCTATACGAACGTACGGTGCATCGACATAATGTCGGTGCACCTTTTATTATGGAAACTAGTTTAAGTTCAAGTGCCTTAGCTCTCTGAGCTAAATTGCTTAGGTGCAATGTAGTTTAAATCTGCTCTCCGAGCTGTCAGCCCTGCGAACACTCTACGACATCCATAGGGCCGGTCTTTGAGCTTCCTCGTCAGCAGGAGTCGACTTTCGTCTCCTCCTAAACGCTTCCTGTGGGATCTCAAAAACCTCATACCCCTATGGATTGTCTCCGAATGTTCTCCGGGTCTGCCAGCTCTCTGTTTGTTTTAAAAGTGCTTAACAAAATAGAGATAGACGTTTCAAAAAAGAGCTAATTTACTTAAAGTTGCACTGAATATATTTTATTTTTTAAAAAGAAGTAGCTGAATTCATTTCGTATATGTATGGAGATCAGTGTTTGAAAATGCACTATAATTTTCTCTTCACTGAGGTTTTGCTTTTATTTTGGTCTAAACTTTGTCCTAAAGAAGCTAAAAAGGAGGCAGACTCGGAGAGTGCTCGGAGACAATTAGCAGGATAAGGCTGGAGATGAGACCTCGCAGGAAGGCGTTTAGAGGGAGATGGTAGTCGACCTCTGCCGACGAGTAGGCTCAGATTCAGACCCTGCTAATGTCGTAGGGCGTTCGGAGAGCTGACTCTTCTTACCTTATGATCTAATAAGACTGAACAAAACGAGTTAGCCCTTAATCAACATAGCTCGAAGAGCTGAGGCACTTGAACTAAACTAGTTGGCACTTTATTAATCTGGATTATTTCCCGGGAAAGAATGAGTGTTCCCGTCTCTATTTCCCGATTTCCCTTTGTATAGTTCGTCCATTCCTTGCATAGGATGGAGACAAAGGGAGGTGCTATATGAAAAAACAAAACAAACATATTAAAAAGTATTTACTTACGCTATTTGTAGGGCTGATTCTTATTCTGTTGCTTCCTGCGCTTCTCGTGACAGTGCTACACACAGACAACGTTGCGTCTGAACCAAATGGACAAGCTGTAATGAAAGCAGTACATAAAGCGGATGACGTGCAAGAACCGACTGTATCTATTACACGATCAGAAACGAATGAATCAGAGGAACTAGCTTTTGAAGAGTATATTATTGGCGTTGTAGCAGCAGAAATGCCGGCTTCTTATGAGGAAGAAGCGTTAAAAGCGCAGGCTGTTGCAGCACGAACGTATTTCCTAAGGCAATTATTAGATGGACAAGATGTGACGGATACAACAGCGCACCAAGTCTTTAAAGACGAAGCGCAGCTTCGCGAGACCTGGGGCAATGAGTATGATACGTATTATACGAAGATCCAACATGCCGTAATTGCGACTCAGGGAGAAGTCTTAACGTACGAAGGTGAGCCCATAGTTGCGACGTTTTTCTCGACAAGTAGCGGGAAAACGGAAAATGCAGAGGACTATTGGGGAGGCGCGTTGCCGTACTTGAGAAGTGTAACGAGCGACTGGGATTCGTCGTCGCCGAAATATGAGAAGGTTTATGAGGTTTCTCACGAAGAGGTAGCAAGTGGGCTTGGGGTATCTGTCGGTGGGCGTATCAGTGCGCTCACGGAGGGTGGTGCTGTTGCAGAGTTTGAGATCGGAGGCAAGACGCTGACTGGGCGTGAGGTACGTGAGAAGCTTGGGCTCGATTCGAGCGCGTTTGAGTGGGTAGAGAGTGCGACTGGGGTCACGATCACGACTCGTGGCTGGGGTCACGGCGTTGGGATGAGTCAATACGGGGCGAATCAGATGGCGCTTGATGGGCAAAAATATGAGACTATTTTGCATCATTATTATTCGGGAGTAGTGGTCGAGGATGGTTATGGAGGAAAATTTAAAAATTAATTTGTAATAAATGTATATATTCTCACCAAATGGCGACAATGGTTGCTGAGGTGATGAAAAAATGAAATCAAATCAAGAATCGAATTCATTTAAAACAAAAATCAGTCGGGTAATGAAGCAGCGTTGGGCAATGCCGGCTCTCTATTTGACAGTATCGGCCATTGCACTGACAGCCTATATGGGGATGACATCGCTAAATAACGAGCAAGCTAGCGAGGCGCCTCCAGAGGCAGAGGTAAACATGGATGATGCAGCGTATGAGGATAACAATGAGCTTGAGGATGCTGTCCCTGTAACAAGTCACGAAGAGCCAGAGACATTCGCACTGCCAGCGCAAAACGTTGATGTTGTAGGAACGTTCCATGAGTTTGATGCTGATGAAGAGACGTTAGAAAAGGCGTTCGTCCACTACAATAATTACTACTATCAGAACAAAGGTATTGATCTTGCTTCTTCTGAGGGTGAAACATTTGATGTAGCAGCTTCCATGAGTGGCCGTGTCGTAAAAGCAAATGAGGACCCGCTGTTTGGACAAGTTGTTCACATCGAGCATAAAGACGGTGTTGTCTCTATTTATCAGAGTCTAAGTGATGTAACAGTTGCTGAGGGTGATGAGGTAGAGCAGGGTGACGTAATCGGTCAAGCTGGACGCAACAGATATAATGAGGAAGCGGGCGTGCATGCGCACTTTGAGATCCGTAAAGATGGTATTCCGTTAAATCCGATGGATGCGATTGATCAGCCAATTACGTCGTTGCCATCAGCTCCTGAAGGGGAAGCTAGTGAGGCGGAATCAGAGCCTACGCCGTAAGGGTGTGAGTACCACGCGTTATGTTAATTAAGAACCAACTAGTATAAAGATTACGTGCAGCTCTCAGAGCTGTCAGGTCTCCGGATCTGCCAGCTTCGAGAGCTTTTTTCGTTTGGGTGCAGTGGTTATGATGAGGGTACTCTTGATTTTTGTGAGAAGGCTCTTAGCAATTTTAAGGTAAGGAGTGTCGCGTACGCAGAAGAGAGATTGCGTACGTAGAACGGAAAAAGCGTACGCAGGGACAAAATCGCGTACGCTTTTACATGCTTAGCAAAAAAAGTTCTGCAATTCAACTTGCGCCGAAGCTACCTCCACTTGTCCTCTAAACACTCGGTCTATCTTCCCTCCTTTTCTCATACGATGTATCAGACCGACATCACGAGAGTGTGCGCTAATGGCGCGCCGACATTAGGAGGCGAAGGATGTGCATGACTACATCAAAGAGCGAACGATCAAGATTGGAAGGTACATCGTAGCAACAAAAAAGACGGTCAGAACGATAGCAAAAGAGTTTGGGGTATCAAAAAGTACGGTGCATAAAGATTTAACAGAGCGGCTTCCTGAAGTACATCCGGAGCTGTATAACGAGGTGAAAAGTATTCTCGACTACCATAAAGCGATTCGACATCTTAGAGGGGGAGAAGCGACGAAAGTGAAGTACAGGAATCGGAACGTCCAGTCAAAAAAGCGCCCATTACAACCTAATTAGTGAAAGGGTGGAAGGAACCTTAGCACGCATCAATAATAACTAAAAGCCTTCCCTAAAAACCGTGACTTTTCACGGTTTTTTTCGTTTTTGTCCGTTGTCGAAAAAAACAGGCAAATTCTATTTTCTTATATGTGGAAACTTGTGATAAAATGTTAAGATGAGGAGAATAATGTAGGAAGCTGTCCCTGTGTCTTAAGAAGTGGGCATACATAGGTAAAACCTGCTATTAAATGATCTCCATCACTAACACGTACGTGTTTACTAATACCTTTTAGAAATAAACTAGCGTCTTTTACTCCGATGTAATGGATGCATACAAGTAATTATAAAAGTAGCATAGACTAAGTTTCTTAACGAAGCAATTAGGAGGATACATTTATGTTTGGACGGGATATTGGAATTGATTTAGGTACGGCGAACGTACTTATTCACGTGAAGGGGCGCGGGATCGTACTCAACGAGCCATCGGTTGTTGCGATTGATACGCAGACGAAGCGCGTGCTTGCAGTCGGTGAGGAAGCATTCCGCATGGTTGGACGTACTCCAGGTAACATCGTAGCGATTCGTCCGTTAAAGGACGGAGTTATTGCAGACTTTGACACAACAGAATCGATGCTAAAGCATTTCCTAGCAAAAATTAAGGTGAAGGGCTGGTTTACGAAGCCTCGTATTTTAATTTGCTGCCCGACTAATATTACCTCCGTGGAGCAAAAGGCGATTCGTGAAGCGGCTGAAAAGAGTGGCGGAAAGAATATTTACTTAGAAGAAGAGCCAAAGGTAGCGGCAGTTGGAGCAGGCATGGATATTTGGCAACCGAGCGGGAACATGGTTGTTGATATCGGTGGCGGAACGACAGATGTTGCGGTGCTATCTATGGGGGACATCGTAACGGCAGAGTCCATTAAAATTGCTGGTGATCGCTTTGACTCAGACATTTTAAATTACATTAAAAAGCAGTATAAGCTCCTAATTGGAGAGCGTACTGCTGAAAATATTAAAAAAGAAGTTGGAACAGTATTCCCTGGAGCTCGCGATGAGAAGATCGAGATACGCGGACGTGATATGGTAAGTGGTCTACCTCGCACGATCGAAGTAGGATCAGAAGAAATTCGTATTGCGATGGAGGAAGCAGTGATGCACATCGTGCAAGCTGCGCGTAATGTATTAGAAAAAACACCGCCGGAGCTTTCTGCGGACATTATAGACCGCGGGATCATTATTACAGGCGGCGGGGCTTATTTACACGGAATCGACCAGCTCTTAGCGGAAGAATTAAAGGTACCAGTTTTAATCGCAGAGGATCCAATGCACTGTGTTGCAAATGGGACAGGCATTCTCTTAGAGAATTTAGATAGAGTCAACCGTAACCGAATTCGCGTATAACGATAAAGAGGTGAGTAATCAATGCTTAGAGGATTGTACACAGCTGGAGCCGGTATGATTGCGCAACAGCGTCGTCAGGAAATGCTGACAAACAACATGGCCAATATAAACACACCAGGTTACAAAGCAGATCAAGCGACGCTGCGCACGTTTCCTAATATGCTAGTCGAAGCGATGGGCACGGATCAGCGCTTTGGACGTGAACGCGTTGGGGAACTGACAACAGGTGTATATCTTCAGGAGCGCTTGCCTGACTTTAGACAGGGTGGTCTGCTTGAGACGACTAACCCTACCGATGTCGCGCTCATGCAAGGTGTTGTGCCACAAACAGAGGATGGCGACGATGCCATGTTAGCCTTCCAGGTTCAAAATAACGATGGAGAGATTCGCTATACTCGCAATGGTAACTTTGCGATTGATGGACAAGGCTTTCTCACGTCTCCTGAGGGCAACTACATTCTTGGCACAGACGGCGAGCCAATCGCGGTCCAAAATGAGCTCTTCCGCGTCGAGCGTAATGGCGAGATTATTGATGAGGACGAAAATATCGTTGGACAAATAAACGTAGTTGTTATCTCAGATACAGCACAGCTAGTTAAAGAGGGACAAGGCTTCCTTCGCTATGATGGGGATGAGGACATTGTCACTGCTGTAGGTAATCCAGACACGACATATCAACTACAACAAGGCTTTGTCGAAGGCTCAAATGTTAATCCAGAGCGCTCTATGACAGAAATGATGGCAACACTCCGTTCATTCGAAGCGAACCAGAAGTTTTTACAAGCATACGATCAAAGTTTAGAACGTACCGTCAATGATGTCGGTCGAATTGGCTAAGGGGGCATAATACATGAATCAATCGATGATTAACTCATCCGTTACAATGGGACAGATTCAGCATAAGCTTGATACAATCGGTAACAACCTTGCAAACGCCAATACGACTGGCTTTAAACGTAGGGAAGCATCATTCTCAGATTTGTTATTCCAACAGGTAAACAACCAGCGTGTTGGACCTTACGAAGCTGGCAGAGAGTCACCAGAAGGAATTCGCCGCGGTAGTGGTGCGGTTATCTCTCAAACGGCGTTACGTTTTGAGCAGGGTGATATGCAAATGACAGAGCGAGACCTGGATGTCGCACTAACGGCTCCTGGCTACTTCTTCGAGGTTTCACCCACAGAGAATGGAGAAAGACGCTTTACGCGCTCTGGATCCTTCTATTTAAGCCCTGTACCAGGGGTAGAAGGGCAGAATAATCTTGTGAATCAGCAAGGAGAGTTCGTACTTGGAGCTGATGGCAACCCAGTTGTCCTACCAGCAAATCCGTTCCAGCTACGTATCAACGAATCAGGTGTAATCTCAACGGTTGATATCGATGGTAACGAAGAAGAGGTAGCAACACTTCAACTTGTAAACATTACGCGACCTCAGCTTCTTACTAGCCTTGGAGAAAATTATTATACGTTTCCTAACCTAGACGATTTAAACCTCGCGATGGAAGATGTGATGGAGGAAGGTGTCGATGCACAGGTTGTGCAACAGGGAGCACTTGAAATGGCCAACGTAGACACGGCTCGTCAGATGGCAGACATGCTATCGGCACAACGTTTTTATCAGTTTAATTCAAGCGCGATCCAAATGACGGATCAAATGATGGGTATGATTACGAATCTGCGCTAATAGCTTGAGGCAAGGGGACGGAATGCATATGTCAAATGAGACAGAGAAGAACTCACGCAAGGCGCGCCGCCTAGAGCGTGAGGCGGAAGAGAAGCGTAAAAAGAATAATAACGAAGCTTCTATAGAAGAAAGCGGCGATGAAGAGGTTGAGGAGTCTAAAGGCTCTAAAAGCAAAAAGAAGCCTCGTAAACGAAAAGGCCGCTTTCGCATCATCCCAATTTGGATTCGTATTATTCTAGTCATCGCAGCGCTTTTAGGTAGCTTAGTTGTCGGTGCAATGGTGGGATATGGCATTGTTGGTGAAGGAGATAATCCAACTGATGTTTTAAATCCAGAGACATGGTACCACATCTACGATATTATCTTTGACGGCACGCAGTTTGAGCGTGAAAGATAGTACAATGTCAAAACAGCTTACTTCTATAGAGGAGTAGGCTTTTTTGTTTTTGAGTGGAGAAAGGGCGAGGGAGGTGGAGGACAAACCAAGTGCCAGCAGGCGCAAATTAGGCTAAATTAATGCATCCTTCAATTGATTCCATGTAACAGCCCTTACGAGTGACGCACTTTTTCTTTGGATTGATGCAAGCAGCACTCGAAGTGATGCATGGGGACCTTCACTTGACGCAAACCAAGTTGCTTGTAGCAAATATATCTACATAAACGCACTCGCATTTCTTTCTCGCACTTCCAAAATCATATGGTACAATTAACACCAGGTACTAAATGTTCGAAGGAGGAGTTATAAACATGCTTTCAATTGAAGAAATCAAAGATATTATTCCGCACCGCTATCCATTTTTACTTGTGGACCGTATTTTAGAAGTGGAAGAGGGGAAGCGCGCAGTCGGCATTAAGAACGTGACGGCTAACGAGGAATTCTTTAACGGACACTTCCCGGATTATCCGGTTATGCCTGGCGTACTCATCATCGAAGCCTTGGCTCAGGTGGGAGCTGTTGCGATGCTCAAAAAGGAAGAAAACCGTGGCAGACTAGCATTTTTTGCAGGGATCGACGGATGTCGCTTCAAGGGACAGGTGAAGCCTGGTGATCAGCTTCACTTAGAAGTCGAGATGACGCGTTTACGTGGGACAATTGGCAAAGGTAAGGCGATTGCCAAAGTGGATGGCAATATCGTTGCTGAGGCAGAGCTTATGTTTGCTCTAGGCGAAAAACAAGCTTAATGCGTGACAAAAAACAGATGAGGCTTTTGCTTCGTCTGTTTTTTCTGTGTATACTTATTGTAATCATTGGAAGAGAGGATGATGAAGGATGGCCCGGTCACATGCGCAAAAGGTACGTATGAAACAGGTTCGAGAAGGAAAGTTTGATCCAGAAAGAATGCGCAGTCCATATATAAATAGGGATCTGCGAACGAGAAAGACGAAGACTAAACAGGATAAGCTGCGACAGCAAAAACATAAGAACGATCATCTTCGATATGGAGACGATGGTTCTTTTTTGTTGTCCACGTATATTGATAAAAAGGTTGGTCATACTAATATGGCGTAAAGAATCGCAAAGCACGAAGTACCGAGTTACCACACGTTACCCATATGAGGCCATGATAAATCGCGATTTTTGCGTGAGTTTGTGACAAGAAAATGGGAGGGTGTGTATAAAATGTGGTACTTCCTCTAAAAGGGTCATAATATGTTTTGGTTAGGTCGAATCGTGTAATAGACACAACAGAACAGTTGCTAAGAAAGTTTTTAGCGAGTGTCAAAAAATCAACGAGAGTCTCAGGAGGTAGTAATCATGAAGAAAAAGTTTCTTGTCTCTGCATTGTCGAGTGTATTCGCGATTGGCGCATTAGCGGCATGCGGAAACGCAGAGAATGATCCGGCAGGAAATACTGGCATCAACGATCCCGTAATTAATGAGGATACGACAGAGCCAGCTAATGATCCAATGGAAGAAGAGCCGATGAATGAGCCGGCAGATAATGGCATGGAAGATGAACCAGTGAACGACGGTATGGGAAATGATGATTTAACTGACAATGAGTCAAACATGTAAGCAATTGTTCGGCCTGTACCGATAAAATAAAAACTTTTAAAAAACCCTAGGAGGAATTTAATCATGAAAAAGAAACTAATGGTAACAGCACTTTCAGGAATGTTCGTAGTAGGTTCACTAGCAGCGTGTGGAGATAACACAGAAAACGACCCAATGAACGCACCAGCAAATGATCCAGCAACTACAGACAATGGTATGGAAGATAACACAATGAACGATGGTATGGAAAACGACACGATGAATGATGGCATGGAAAATGATACAATGAACGACGGTATGGAAGACGATACAATGGAAGATAATACAATGAACGATGATATGGAAGATGACACGATGGAAGACGATACAATGAACGATGACATGAACGACGACACAGACATGTAATTTCGGTTTTACCCAAATATAGTATAAACATTTCCCCCTCAGAATTGTTTATATCGACCGCACCTATTCAGGTGCGGTTTTTAATATTCCTGTAATAAACCTGTTACACAATATTTACACACGATTTGACAACATTATGAGAAAAAATGGAATAGTTTCTAAAAGCAGCAGATACTATTGTCCCAATTAGTTCGTCGCGGTAAGATGGTCACAGCTCAGAAAGAGCAAAAAAACTGTTTGCCGAATGTTGAAGTTCGCAAACAAATGGAGTTTCACAGGAGGATTTTCTAATGAAAAAAGTTACTTTATCTTTACTAACAAGTGTATTTGCACTAGGTATGCTAGCAGCATGTGGCGGAAACGACGCTGACAACACAACTAACGTAGAAACAAACAACGGAACTGAAAACGTAGAAGTAGACGTTAACGACAACACTTCTAACGACGTTGATGTAGAAGTTGACGAAGACACTGATGCAGACGCAGACGCAGACGCTGAAAATACTGATGCTAACGCTGAAGTAGACGTAGACGTAGAAGACAACGAAGAAGCTGCTGAATAATTTAAACTTCTAAGCCGACCCTTGGGTCGGCTTTTTATTATGACTGAATATAAAAGGAGTGGGTATTTTGGGGAGGGGCACTCTCTTATGGACTTGCGAATTCCATAACTCTGAAACACGAAACATAAAATTAGAATGGGGAACATAACTTCAGAATGAGGCACATAACTAGCGAAAGCTCAGGCACGAAGTCCATAACTCCATAATGCGGAACATAACTCCAAGACGGTGCACATAAACTCCTCCATAAGGAACATAACGCGATAAACCACTCTCACTATGTCCACAATCCCGAACTCCAAATTGCGAAAACCACACGCGGAACGAGCTTTTCACAGCACGACACTACATTATCCTTGATCACTAAAAGCAAACGTATTTATTTTCACGTTCTATCTTCGTGTAAACCCAACGACAGCTAGATGATAAAAATAATCAATAAAAGTACTGATTATAGAATCCTCTAAATGGAAAGAACACTTCTATACCCTCCTGTTCTACTGACAAAACCTCTAAAACTTCATCAAATGTCCTTAATAATTTTCTGAAAAAATGATCTAAAAGTACCTAGCACCTAATCTCAAGTCGAACGATAATGGAAGAGTATTCGTTTAAATGGACGTATTTTAAGCAAAAATTCTCCAAATTGCGCGAGGAGGCGAGTCTATAGTGGTAAGGAAGTCATATGTACGTACCGCACTTGTATCAGCATTTGCAGCAACGGGGGTATTCGTAGCAACACCAACCTTAGCAGAAGCAGCCTTTGGTGATCGTACTCTTTCACTTGGGACTAATCATCAGGATGTGACAACACTCCAGGAAATCCTAAAGGAAAAAGGGTATTACACGCACCATACCATCACAGGAATATTCGGAGACCAAACAAAGCTCGCGGTCGAAGCATACCAGCGCGACAACGGACTCGCGCCGGATGGAGTAGTAGGACCTAAAACGTTCTCCTTATTGAACGGCTCGGTGATTGAATCACAAGAAGTCGCAAACGAAACTATCTCGGTCGCAAGTCAATCTGCCCAAACAATGAATGCTCAACAGATTTTACGAGCTGGTGCAACTGGAGTGGAAGTGACGAAGCTACAGACAGCACTTGCGCAAATCGGCTTCTATTCTTCAGCAACAACGGGAAGCTACGGAGATGCAACAGTTAACGCCGTTCGCAACTTTCAGCGCGCAAGAAGTCTTACAGCAGACGGAATCGCAGGTCCACAAACACTCACGCAACTTAACAGAGAAATCTCCGCTAGTCAGACAGCGCAAACCGTAGCGTCTAATCCAACTGTCTCAACATCCAGCACGGTTCTCCGTCTCTGGTCAGAAGGGGCACAGGTAAGAACGCTTCAAAATAGACTGCGTCACCTTGGTTTCTATACTGGCGGATTAACAGCGATCCTTGGTCCAAAAACGCAGGATGCGCTAAGGAGCTTCCAACGCTCAGCAGGCATAACAGTTGATGGACTAGCTGGCCCTCAGACGTTTGCAGCGATTGAGCGGGCAGTCTCTGGACAAGCCCCTGTAGCGACGCCAACGCCAACTCCGGCCCCATCGCAGCCGGCTAGCCAGCTCCTACGCATGTGGTCAACTGGAGAAGCGGTTAGAAGCCTGCAGACGACGCTACGTGATCTCGGGTACTATAAGGACGGCATAACCGCTACCTTTGGACCGAAGACAGAAGCAGCCGTCATGGCCTTTCAGCGTGACAATAATATTCGTGCTGACGGAATCGCTGGTCCAATGACCTTCCGAGCGCTCGAAAACGGCACACCAGCCGTGACAACACCGCCGCCGACACAAACGAACTCACAGACGCTATTGCGAATGTGGACGACAGGCGAGGCAGTAAGAAGCCTTCAAACATCCTTAAAAAACTTAGGCTATTACAATGCAGGTATTACCGGCACATTCGGCCCGATTACCGAAGCGGCCGTGATAGCGTTCCAACGCGACAATAACATTCGTGCCGACGGAATTGCTGGTCCAATGACCTTCCGAGCACTCGAAACAGGCACACCAGCACCAAACGTGCCAGCACCGCCGCAGGTCGATTCCTCCCAGCTCATCAGCATTCTACGCGAAGGCTCGACAGGCGACGAGGTCCGGCTGCTACAAACACGACTCAAAGAGCTCAACTATTACGCAGGCCAAATATCCGGGATCTTTGGGGCAGAAACAACGTCAGCAGTCCGCCAGGCTCAACAAGCCGCTGGAATCAAGGTCGATGGCGTAACTGGACCACAAACATACCGAGCACTCGAAACGCTGGTTCCGCGTACAGGAAATGCAACACCAGCTCCTAGCACTCCAACGCTACGTCACGGAGTTAGAAGTAATGAAGTGCGTGAGCTACAAAATATGCTGAAATCACTTGGACTCTTTTCAGGTACAGCAACAGGATTTTTTGGAGATGTTACGGAAGCAGCAGTCAAACGATTCCAGTCACAGTGGAATTTAGTAGCCGACGGTCTCGTCACGCAATCAACGTGGTTAAAGCTCGAAGAAGCCTCCTCTGTACATATTGGTCAACCGACAAATCCGGTTGGAGGTGGAAGCTTTAACGTTATTAATTTGATCGCCAACGCTTCTGAATTAATTGGCATCCCATACTTATGGGGTGGCACAACAGTTAGTGGGTTTGACTGTAGTGGATTTATTCAGTATGCCTTCCGTATGACGGGGAAACAGCTTCCGCGTACGGTCGCGGAGCAGTGGAACGCTACATCACCAGTGAGCGATCTACGCGTAGGGGACATCGTTTATTTCGAAACGTATCGAACAGGTCCGTCACATAACGGCATCTACATCGGTAACAATCAATTTATCCATTCCGGCAGCTCGACAGGTGTCTCCATAGCAAGCTTAGATAATTCATATTGGAAGCCTCGTTACCTTGGCGCACGCCGTGTAAACTAAAAATTGCCCTGCTCTCCGTTTAGAGAGCAGGGCAAATATTTATTATTGAACGTCGTGTTTAAACTTGATTTCTTCTCCATCTTCAAACTCAACGTCTACATCAAAATCCTCCACGTCACCTTCATCAATGCCGACCGCAGCCAGAATCTCCGATTTCATTTCTCCAATCGATCGGTCCATGGAAATATCAATTTGACCTAGTAAATTTTCGATCTCCTCTATAGCTTCTTGACCAGTAGTGACTGACTCATCACCATTTTCTCGCTCAATTTCCGCCTCCATATCTGTGCGATCATAGTCATAATCCCACTCTTCACCGGAGAATAATTCAATGTCTAGTGTAAATTCAAGAATATCTCGAGATCCTTCTTGGAGCATAGTCTCATGGTCAAAGACAATCTCCTCGCCAGACATATATTTAACCTCTAAATCAAACCCTTCTACATCCTCTGAGTTAACACCGAGAGTGGTAAGCACTTCATCCTTCATCTCTTGAAGTGGTCGCTCCGTGTTGATCGTTAATTCTGTAAGAAGTGTCTCAATTTCTAATGTCGCATCTTCTCCGACGACAGTTTCCGCTCCGCTTCTCTCGATTTCAGAGTCAGTCGGATCATTACTTTCATAATCAAACTCCCATTCCGAGCCATCGATGAATTCGATGTGAAGATCAAATTCGTCTACTGCCTCCGTATCGGCGTCGTTACCTGATGAGTTGGAAGTGTTTGTATTGTTCTCTGTTGTATTATTGGATTCGTTTGACACCACATCACCAGAAGACGCTGTATTAACCTCTGTAGATGTCGTATTATTCGCTGTGCCACAAGCTACTAAAAATAATGATGTGGCAGCCATTAATCCTACTGTGCGTTTCATAATAAAATCATCCTCCTGTGTTTTTGTTATATCTATACCCTACATGAACCAAATGAAAATGTTCTGATAGGAAAATGAGAATTTGATTAGAATTTTTAAGTGGAGTATGTGAATAAAATCACAAAAAAGTAAAAAAGACATGGAAAAAGCGATGAAGCCTTGGGACGGAGGCTAACATCGCTTATTTCCATTTGTTTGGAAACTAGTTTCCGAACATTTCTATCAATAATGATAGGGGGGAGAGATGAAAGTGGTGGTTTCAACTCTTAGTAGAAGTATACCCATGCCCAAAATTAACTAAACATGTTAAACCGAAAAAAATAAAAAAAGTTTTAAACAAATAAAAAACCAGTTCGATTCTGCTTCTAGTAGCAGTGCCGAACTGGTCCACGCAAATACCATTTATCTACCGAATAAAAGGAGGAACGGTAGACAAGCTTTCAACCAATTACGTTTATTATACTAGTAATATCGAGTGATGGAAAGCTTTTACTGAAAAACTACTTATTTTCTTTTAAAAATTGATCAAATTCCACTTTTTCAATTGCTATAGCTCTCGCTGTCAGCCCTCCGGACACTCTACGACATCCATAGACCGTGTGAACGAACACGGTCTGAAAAGCATCACAAAAAGATTGCGGTCTTTGCAAACTTTTTTAGCTAGCCTTGCCGCTGATTTCAGGCTAGCGGTCGATGCTCTATTAATTTGCGCCTCCTGTGGGATCCGGGAGACCTCTTTCCCCTATGGATTGTCTCCGAACGTCCTCCGGGTCGGTAAGCTTGCGTTTGATTTTAAAAAAGTATAAGTAATGTTTGGGCAATTAAGCTTTTATGAACCGTGAACCATGTTTAAATGCCATTCCATTAGTAACTTATAAATAATGGGAAGTTGAGATGCAAAAATCGTTTCCCCTCCAAGCCTTTCATGAAAGCACCGAAGATCAATGACTATTTGTAGGTGTTCCATCTACATTTTCCTTCGATAATAGAAATGTTTTGAGCTGGCTTTTAATGGGAAGAGCGGAAAATACATTGTATATTTGAAGGAGGAAGATGCATGAGTAAAACGATTTTTATCACAGGTGCAGCGAGTGGTCTCGGTAAAGGTACAGCTATTGGGCTCGCGAAGAACGGACATAAAGTGATCGCATCGGTAGAGACGATTTCGCAGGTGACGAGTCTACGCGATGCAGCGCAAGAGGCTGGCGTGGAACTTGAGGTCATTAAGCTGGATATTACAGATAAGCGCGATCAGGAGCTAATCGGCACATATGACTACGACGTGTTTGTAGCTAACGCAGCTATCGGCGAGGGTGGTCCGATCTCTGAGATCCCGGTCGATCGCGTCCGTGCTATTTATGAAACAAATGTTTTTAGTACGCTTGAAAATGCTCAGATTGCTGCAAAGAAATTCGTAGAGAAAAAATCAGGTAAGATCATCTTCCTAAGCTCGGTTGTTGGAATCGTATCGCTCCCTCACTTAGGCGCATATAGTTCATCTAAACATGCGGTAGAAGGCATTGCGAAAGCGATGAAGGAGGAGCTCGAGGAACATGGCGTGCAAGTTGCAACCATCAATCCAGGTCCATTTGAGACAGGCTTCAATGATCGTATGTTTGAGGAAAAGTGGAAATGGTACAGCGAAGACAGCAATTTCACTCCAAAATCATCTATCGAAGAATCGGAAAAAATTCTGGACGAGCAGTACGACCCTCAGGACATGATCGACAGAATGGTGGAGGTCATTGCGTCAGACAGTCATGCGTTCAGAACGGCGTATCCTAAGGATGTTGAAGATCAGATGAAGGATTATGAGCGTGAGACGTGGGAAGCGAAGGTGTAGGTTGCTTAAGTGCCAATCAGTAACTTGAATCAGCTCTCCGAGCTGTCAGCCCTCCAGACACTCTACGACATCCATAGGGTCAGTGTCTGAGCCTACTCGTCAGGAAGATCGCCTTCCTGCGTGGTCTCAGCCGCTGCCTATTCCTATGGATTGTCTCCGAATGTCCTCCGGGTCAGAAAGCTTGCGTTTGATTTAAATTATGCGCAGCTAAACCTCACTAAATTATAAGTTGAGAACTAGAAGGCGGTTTTTCTAAATTGGAAAAATCGCCTTTCTGTTTCTTGTAAAACGGTAGGATAATAGACGGTTAGGATTATCACTACAAGGAGTGGTATGGATGAGTAAACTGTTTGTGGGAGCAGGTGCCACTGTTCTTCTTATGATGAGTGCATGCCAAAATACAGAAGAAACAAGTCCGCCTGAGAATAACAATGAGGGGAATAATGACGTATTCAATTCTACCCCTGAGAATAATGAAGAGGATACTAACCTATTAGGCTCTGCATCTGAAAATGATTTTCAGCTTGATGCTTACGAAAGTGAAGATGATCCGAATATGATAAGAATAGAATTTAGTTATATTGGAGAAGAAGAGCAGATAGAAATCTATCACTATTCACGTATTATGAATGTTGCCCTTGAGCAAAATGACGAAGTGGTGCTTGGAGTTCCCCTCTCTTTAGATGATCTTGTATCTAGTGAGCTGAATAGAGGAGAGCCACTAGTAGAAAGTGTTGCTGCAGATTCTTTTGAACAAGACACTCCTGAACCCGATCAAGAATATACGTTAACTGTCGAGCCTTATTATTATTTAGATGGTAGTGAATCACGAGAGGCGATCAACACTCCAACATTAGAGGTGGATGTTACATTCGACAACGAATAGTATCCCTGTGTGATGTGAGAAAAGGATAATGTAACAAGTATAGAAACTACAAACTACGTTTGAACATAATAGAGTAGGCGCTTATGTTAAATAACTTGTTAAAAGGAGTTGCGATATGGGGATATTCGATTTTCTTAAGAAAAGTTTTCGGCAGGAAGAATCTACAAAAGAAAAATACTGGTCTCTTTCAACGAACGAAGAGGAGATACTCGATCCAACCTGGGAACAAGTGAAACAAGCAGTAGAGGAAGCGACTCCAGAGAAAGCAGTGTTTGCTTCGCTCGGGTACCTTCATTCAGGTAATGAAATCGAAGTAATTCAGGCGATACAGCTGACCGAAGGGAAAAACGGATTTCGATTTGAAGCACTCCCACCAGGCAACTCCTATGACGCGGGAAACGCCTACATTAAAAATGACTTGTCTCTGGACGAAACACTGAAGCTCTTCGAAGAATTCTATCGTTCTAAGAAGGTTTTGGGGTATAAGAACTGGCTCACGGAAAAGATTTAAGGTAGCTACTTTGAAGAGAAACCTCATTATGTTTGCAGTGCTACTTTTTTTCTCATATGCACTACTAGCTCCTTCAGGTGTACGTCGTTAAAGCTCTTTCAAAGCTAGGCAACGACCTAGCGCCTAGTAACCTATAAATAAAGAGTAGTTGAGGTACAAAAACCGTTATCCTCCGGGCCTCCGAAGCGAAGGCTGGCGTCTCCTAGAGGAGCCCTTTCGCGCACCGAAAATCCTTTCAGGCGGCCACTGGACGACTGAAATAGTTGAGGAAGCTCCTCAGGAAAGCGCCAGCCTGGAGCGCAGGAGGACCGGAGGTCCTGCACTTGACCTTGACCTTAATCACTTGACCTTGAATTCAATCACTTGACCTTGAACTACCCCCACTATGGTAAAATAAACTACCAGAACCCTTAACAGAAAGTGGGATACATATGCCACAACCTAAAAAACTCATCAACTCCCTGCACCGCGCCATGACCATCGTCGACCTCTTTACCGAAAAGCAACCAGCATGGAAGCTATCTGAAATCAGCCGTGAACTCGAGCTCAATAAAAGCACTGTCCACGGACTCTTAAAAACGCTCATGCACCATGGTTATATTGCACAGGATCCAGAGAGCGAAAAATATAAACTGGGACTACGCTTTGCTGAAAAAGGTCATCTTGTAATGGCGGGTCTTGATGTGCGGAGAGTAGCCACCCCTTTTCTCCAGGAAATCACGGATAAGTACGGCGATGCGACGCACTTGGCTGTATTGGACGGCGGAGAAGCGGTGTACATCGAGAAGATCGAGGGTCGCTCGGCTATTGGCATGTACTCGCGAGTTGGCAAGCGTGCGCCACTATACTGTACGGCGGTCGGGAAGGTGCTTGCGTCTGGTGAGAGTGAGCGCGTGATCCAGGAGCTTGCCACTCATCAAACGTACACGACGCACACCGAACATACGATAAAAAATATCGAGGAATTCATCACAAGCATTCATCATGTCGCCAAACAAGGCTATGCGCTTGATGACGAAGAGCTAGAGCTCGGTCTGCGTTGCATGGCCGTGCCGATCTATGACCGCGACAAACGCATCCTCGCTGCAATGAGCATCTCCGGCCCGATCGCGAGGATTACCAAAGCGGATCTTCCGACCATCATATCCGATCTAAAAGCACAGGCACAGAAAATATCCGTACAACTAGGCTATTAAGCAAACCCCGTCTTTACTTAGGTGGGGTTTTGTTATACGCTTACACTAATAAGAGAACACAGTTTGATAATATCAAACAAAACAATGAGGAGGCACATGATGAAGCAGCTTGATGCGATGATGGAGATGGATAAGCAGGTGTTTGATCATATACAAACGAGTGCGAAAGGCGCAGACGGGGCACTACCATTAACGGAGGAGATGCTAACGAACTGGTCGAGCGGAGATTTATTTGGGCTTTCACAAAACGTTGGGATGGGCTGGAAGCCAGATCAGCTGATTGGACAGGAAATCCTGATTCTTGGTACGCAGGGTGGCATTAAAAACGAAGATGGCTCGCCGCTTGCACTAGGCTATCACACGGGTCATTGGGAAGTGGATATCCTTATGAAGGAGGCAGCCTCTGAGCTCCGAGAGGGTGGTAATATTCCGTTTGCAGGCTTTGTGAGTGACCCATGTGATGGACGTTCGCAGGGGACGAAAGGGATGTTTGATTCACTTCCGTACCGAAACGACGCGTCAATGGTCATGCGCAGACTCATGCGATCACTCCCGAGACGAAAAGGCGTTATCGGCGTTGCCACATGCGACAAAGGTCTGCCGGCCATGATGATGGCCCTGGCTTCTTCGCATGACTTACCGACGGTGATCGTACCAGGTGGTGTCACGCTCCCCCCAACGAATGGGGAGGACGCTGGCAAAATTCAAACGATTGGTGCTAGATTTGCTAAACAGGAGATTTCGCTTCGTGAAGCAGCGGAGCTCGGGTGCAGGGCGTGTGCAACTCCGGGTGGAGGCTGTCAGTTCCTCGGTACGGCAGCAAGTGCGCAGGTAGTAGCAGAGGCGCTTGGGATGACTGTGCCGCACGGTGCTTTAGCGCCGTCTGGTCAAGATATTTGGAAGCAGATGGCGCGGCAGTCTGTGCGTGCCCTGATGGGAGCTGTTGCTTCTAAGCTAACAACAAGAGATATCATTACCGATGCGTCGATCCGAAATGCGATGGTCGTTCACGCGGCGTTCGGAGGCTCGACGAACCTTCTCCTGCACATTCCTGCATTAGCGCATGCGGCCGGCTGCCGTGTGCCGGACATTGAGGATTGGAAAGAGGTCAATAAACAGGTACCACGACTTGTGAGTGCCCTGCCGAATGGACCGTACGATCATCCAACGGTGCGCGTGTATCTCGCAGGAGGTGTGCCGGAGGTGATGCTGCACCTGCGTGATCTCGGGCTGCTTGATTTAAATGTGGTTTCTATCACAGGGGAGAGGCTTGGGGATACGCTCGACTGGTGGGAGCAGTCGGAGAGGCGCAAGCTGGTGCGTGAGCGTCTTAGAGCGGATGGTATTGATCCGAATGACGTGATCATTCCGCCAGAGAAGGCAAAGGAGATTGGCATGACGTCGACGATCACGTTCCCGAGCGGCAACATTGCGCCGGAGGGGGCGATCGTCAAATCGACGTCGATCTCGCGCGATATGCTCGACGAGTCGGGAGTGTACTATCACAAGGCGCCGGTGAAGGTATTTGCATCGGAGAGCACCGCGATCAACGCGATAAAGTCTGGTGGTATTGAAGCTTATGACATCATGATTTTAGCAGGCTGTGGACCGTCCGGGACGGGCATGGAGGAGACGTATCAGGTCACCTCGGCCCTGAAGCACCTGCCGTTCGGCAAGCACGTCACGCTCATCACCGACGCGCGCTTCTCCGGAGTCTCGACCGGCGCCTGCATCGGTCACGTTGGCCCCGAGGCGCTCGCGGATGGCCCGATTGGCAAGCTCACTGACGGCGATATCGTTGAGGTCACGATCGACTGCGACAACCTCGATGCCTCCATTCACTTCTTGGGGAGAAAAGGGAGTGAATGTACGGTAGAAGAGGGAGCGCGCCTACTAGAAGAGCGCGTGATGAATCCAATCTTAGCACCGCATCAGGACCTGCCGGACGACACAAGACTTTGGGCAGCCTTGCAGGCGGTCAGTGGAGGTACGTGGAAGGGCAGCGTCTACGACGTCGATAAAATTATTGCAACACTCGAAAAAGGCATGCAGGCAGAACCTCGCGAACTCGCAAAGGAGGAGAAATAATGGTACAGACGAATTCGTTTAAAGGTGTTATCCCACCAGTTTCGACAATCGTTGACGCACAAGGGCACTTGGACAAGGTTGGAATGAAGCGGCTGATCGATAATCTGATTGAACGGGGCGTAGACGGTCTTTTTTTCCTCGGAACGGGCGGAGAATTTAGTCAAATGACGCTAGAAGAGCGTAAAGATATAGCAGAATTTACGGTCTCAGCAGTAGACGGTCGGGTGCCAGTCCTCATCGGCACAGGCGCAACAAGCACAAGCGATGTGATTGAGCTCAATAATCACGCTTCAGAGGTCGGAGCGGACGGTGTTGTTGTTATCAATCCTTATTACGTCAAGCTTTCTGACGAAAACTTGTACCAGCATTTTAGCGAAGTGGCGCGTGCCGCTAAGCTGCCGGTGTTTCTCTATAATTTCCCAATTCTGACGGGGCAGGATTTAAGCGCAGATATGGTGCTCCAGCTCGTGAACGAGCATGACAATATCGTTGGGATTAAAGAAACGGTGAAGGATATCGGACACATCCGTGACATGATCGTCACGGTTAAAGAGCAACATCCAGACTTTCGTATTTTATGTGGCTTTGAGGACCTGTTCCTAAATACGTTAAGTCTTGGCGGTGACGGTATTATTGGCGCAACGGGGAACTTTGCGCCGGAGGTGTCTATTGATCTGTATCAAGCTTTCACATCGGGTGATTTGCATAAGGCACTCGAATTGAACGCGACGCTGGCGTATTTACCGGAGATTTACGGACTCGACTCGCCGTTTATGAATGTGATCAAGGAGTCCATTGTGCTATGTGGATTGGATGTTTCTACGGCGGTGCTTGCACCGTCGAGAGATCTTTCTGTGGATAAGAAGGAGAAGCTTCGTACTATATTGACGAAGTGCGACCTGCTTAAAAGCTAACTAGTTCTAAGAGTAGCCCTTCGGGCTAGATTGATTAAGGGCAAACTAGTTTAAATCAGCTCTCCGAGCTGTCAGCCCTTTGGACACCCTACGACATCCATAGGGCCGGCCTTTGAGCTTCCTCGTCAGCAGGAGTCGACTGCCGTCTCCTCCTAAACGCTTCCTGCGGGATCTCAAAAACCTCTTTCCCCTATGGATTGTCTCCGAATGTCCTCCGGGTCTGCCAGCTCTCTGAGCGGGTTAATGAAGTACTGCTTGTACAAAATCAGTTACATATTATATGTATGAACGAGAACTCTTCTACTTTTAGGAGGGTTCTTTTTTTGTTGGGCAAGATATGCATACGGACAAGGTGGAAATGCAGACGGTCAAAATAAATGCACACAGACGAGGGGGAAATGCAGACAGCGCGAAGGGAAATGCACAACAGTAAGATGAAAATGCACGTCGCGGATGTGGAAGTGCAGACGGACAAAATAAATGCACACGAACGAGGATGAAATGCAGACAGCGTGAAGGAGAATGCACACCAGCAAGGTGGAAATGCACGCCACGGATGTGGAAATGCAGACGGACAAAATAAATGCACACGAACGAGGATGAAATGCAGACAGCGAGAAGAAGAATGCACACCAGCAAGGTGGAAATGCACGCCACGGATGTGGAAATGCAGACGGACAAAATAAATGCACACGAACGAGGATGAAATGCAGACAGCGCGAAGAAGAATGCACACCAGTAAGGTGGAAATGCGCGCCGCGGATGTGGAAATGCAAACAGCCCAAATATCTGCACAAAACTACACTGAAATCAGAGGGTCTAGCACATCGAACTTACAGCAAGCCCTTTAGCAATTAGAGTTTATAAACAGAATAGAAGAGAAATGAACAATATACAAGTGCAAAAATCGTTCTCCTCCGGGCCTCCGGAGCGAAGGCTGGCGACTCCTAGAGAGCCCTTCCGCGAAGCGGAAATCCTTTCGAACGGCCATTGGTTTGGCCGATCGAAAAGCCATCGCAAGCCCTCTCAGGAAAGCGCCAGCCGATAGCGCAGGAGGACCGGAGGTACTGCACTACACCCGCTGGAGCTTCCTAACAGAACCCCCTACAACTCCATACATCTCCCGGAACACTTCAAACATCTTCCTATACACCTCATGCTTCTCCATATCCGGCACCACAACACCCTTCATCGGAATCGACTGCTTGATCGCACGCAAGTCTGTCACTTCACCGACCGCATACAAACTCACCCACGCCGCACCCCATGCCGAGCTCTGGTGGGATACCGGCAGGTGAACCTCTCTGCCGAACATATCGGCGAGCATTTGCACCCATATCTCGGAGCGAGCGAAGCCGCCGTTTGCGTAGAGCTTCTCTGTTTCACCCGTTAAAGCTTCAAGTGATTCTGCGACGCTTAAAATCGCATAGAGCACGCCTTCTAAACCAGCTCGAGCCATGTGGTGGCTTGTGTGCGTGCTACATAGGCCAATAAATGCGCCTCTAGCAGATGCGTCCCAGTGAGGCGCACGTTCGCCGTTTAAATAGGGGAGAAACAAGAGTTGATCCGCCCCAGGCGCCACTTGGTTTGCGGCATCAATTAATACGTCAAAGGGGTCTTGCTGTGTTTCTAAAGCGGCAGTCAATTCGGCGTGGCCGATAGTGTTTTTAAGCCACTCTAATACGTTGCCACCGTTGTTTGTTGGACCGCCGAGCACCCAAAGATCGTCGGTAAACGCGTAGCAGAAGACCTCTTGACGAGAGTCGGTGTGAGGAGCGGCGGACATTTGTCGGATTGCGCCACTCGTGCCGATGGTGATGGCTGTTTCACCCGGGTTAATCGCGCCAATGCCGAGGTTTGCAAGCGGACCGTCGCTACCGCCAGCCACAAATGGCGTGTTTGGATCAAGTCTCATTTGTTCTGCTATATCGACATCAAGACCTGTGAAAAGGTGGGTAGCTGGGACGGGACGCGATAGCTGATTCTCCCGAATGCTCGCTAGCGAGAGCGCCTCCTCGTGCCACTGCCTCGTATAAATATTGAATAGCCCCGTTGCCGACGCGATCGAATAATCGACGGCATCCTCGCCAAACCAGCGCGAGGTGAGAAATTCCTTAATAGAAAGAAATTTTGCTGCCTTCAAATAAGGCTCGTACTTATTTTCCTGCATCCAAAGAAGCTTTAGTAACGGGGACATGGGGTGGAGCGGTGTCCCGGTTGCAAGATAAATGCGTTCGCCTATATCGGTCGCGCGTAGCTCATCCGCGAGGGCCGCGCTACGCCCGTCAGCCCATGTGATAGAAGGGGAGAGGGGCGTGTTGGCGGCATCGACGCAGATGAGCGAGTGCATCGCTGAGGAGAGGCCGACCGAGATGATCGCCTCTTTATCGATTGCGCTACGCGTCATCGCGGTATGAATCGCCTCAATCGCTGCGGCCTCGATCTCGAGCGGATCCTGCTCGCACCAGCCTGGCGCTGGATGCAAGGTAGCATAGCCCACTTCTGCTTCTGAAACCACATCGCCGTGCTTCGTAAAAATAACGGCCTTTGCGCTTGTCGTGCCTATATCAAGTCCCATTACATACTGTTTACTCATAGCTACGTCCTTTCCCTTTACATTCTGGTTCGTGAAATGGCTTGTCGCATTTTCGTAACAGATTCTTGCATTTGTTCCTTTTTGCGAATGCTAACGTTCACATAGAGTGCGTCGATTAAACTGAGCTGCGCAAGGCGCGAAGCGAGTGCTTCGGAGCGGTACTCGGTTTCCTCAGAAAGAGTGAATAGGGCTACGTCGACTTGCTCGCTTAATGGTGATTTGGCGAGCGAGGTGATCCCGATTGTAGGGACACCGTGCTCCTGCGCAACTTCTAGCGTTTGTAAAATGTCGCGATTGGCACCCGAGTGTGAAATGAGTACGACCGCATCCTTGCTTGTAAGCTGCGACGCAGACATCATTTGTAAGTGGGAGTCGCTGTAAGCCGCTGACGGGATGCCCGTGCGAATAAATTTGTGATGAGCGTCCTGCGCGATCACGCCGGAGCCTCCGTTCCCGTAAAACTCGATACGCTGTGCGTTGCATAAAATATCGACGGCTTGCTTCATCTTATCGGCGTCCATCACCGATAGCGTGTCCTCAAGCGTGCGAATGTTTGATTTAAATACTTTTTCTGCAATGCTCTTCTCATCGTCATCCTCATGAATCTTTTCGTGAATATCCTTCACATCATTCACGACCTCAGAGGCGAGCGCGATCTTCATCGCCTGATAGCCCTTAAATCCGATTCTTTTACAGAAACGAAAGACGGTAGCTTCCGCAACATTCAGGTTGTCGGCTACTTGACTAATGCTCGAGTGAATTATTTTTTCAGGATGCTCCATGATGTAGTCGGCAATCACCTTTTCTTTTGCACGAAACTCATGGTATGAGGCCTTAATACGATGTTTACAGAGGCCTTGATCGAACTGTGACATAGCACATCCTCCTATACTTTCAATGTATTTTCTATCAATAGTATAAGTCATTTGAAGAAATAAAAAAATATTTTTTCTTAAATTAGTATTGAAAAAGAAAATTTTTATCCTATAATAGGTCGTAGAGGAAATAATATTTCATTTAATGGACACGAGGAGTGAGCTTATGAAAATTGGATTAATCGGACTCGGCAAAATGGGGTTTAATCTCGGATTAAATCTACTCGATCACAAGCACGAAGTCGTCGCAAACGACGTCAACGAAGCCCAAGTACGAGCGCTTCAAAGCGAGGGAGCAATTCCGGCAGCAAGTATAGAAGAAACGGTGCAACAGCTAGAAAGCGGCAAGCGTGTACTCTGGCTCATGGTACCTGCAGGAGAGATCACGGAGGATCTTGTTTTACGTTTAAATGATCTGTTGGACGCAGGGGACATCGTCATTGACGGCGGAAACTCGAACTACAAAGACTCGCTCCGTAGAGCAGAGCTATTAAAGGAAAACGGCATACACTTTGTCGACGTTGGTACAAGCGGTGGCGTAAACGGCGCTCGCGAAGGAGCCTGCATGATGGTTGGCGGCGATACGGACGTTATCAAGCAAATCGAGCCTATCTTCAACGATGCCACTGTTGAAAACGGGTACCACCACGCTGGCGCACCAGGAAGCGGACATTTCCTAAAAATGATCCACAATGGTATTGAGTACGGCATGATGCAATCCATTGCAGAAGGCTTTGATATTTTAGAAAAGAGCCAGTTTGACTTCGATTACGAGCAGGTCGCAAAAGTATGGAATAACGGATCGGTTATCCGTTCATGGCTCATGGAGCTTACGGAAAACGCATTTTCCAAAGATCCAAAGCTCGATCAAATTAAAGGCGTCATGAACTCATCGGGAGAAGGCAAGTGGACGGTAGAGACGGCACTAGATCTTGAAGTACCAGCGCCAGTCATCGCGCTTTCGCTTATGATGCGCCATCGTTCATTAGAGGACGATACGTTTACAGGTAAGGTAGTGGCGGCGTTGCGTAATGAGTTTGGTGGGCATGCGGTTGTGAAGAAGTAGAGTTAATCAAGAGCTAACTAGTTAGTGCAGCTCTACGAGCTGTCAGCCCTTCGGACACTCTACGACATCCATAGACCGTGTTGTCTTCGCGATCTGAAAAGCATAACAAAAAGATTGCGGTTTGTTGCGAGCTTTTTGAGCTAGCCTTGCAGTTAGAAAGCAGTGGGTGATATTCCCGCTGATTTCATGCTAGCGGTGGATGCTTAACTTTAAAGGAGAATCTTAGCTCTTCGAGCTGTCAGCCCTCCAGACACCCTACGACATCCATAGGGTCAGCGTCTGAGCCTACTCGTCAGGCAAGTTCGGCCTTCCTGCGTGGTCTCATCCACTGACTATTCCTATGGATTGTCTCCGGATGTCCTCCGGGTCTGCCAGCTCTCTGAGCGGGTTGATAAGGTACTGCTTGTTTAAAACTAGTTATACGTTATATGTACGGACGGGAGCTCTTCTATTTTTAGGAGGGTTCTTTTTTGTGTTGGGGAAGGTATGCATACGGACAGGGTGGAAATGCACGCGGAGGACCATGAAATGCAGACGGTTAAAATAAATGCACATGGGCAGGGTTGAAATGCAGGTAGCGTGAGCGTGAATGCACACCAGCAGGGTGGAAATGCACGTCGCGAGCCTCGAAATGCAGACGGACAAAATAAATGCACACGACCGAGGGTGAAATGCAGACTGCGCGAGCGTGAATGCACACTGGCAAGGTGGAAATGCACGTCGCGAGCCTCGAAATGCAGACGGACAAAATAAATGCACACGACCGAGGGTGAAATGCAGACAGCGCGAGCGTGAATGCACACTGGCAAGGAGGAAATGCACGCCGCGGACCGAGAAATGCATATGGTCAAAATACATGCACAAAACTACACTGAATTCAGAGAGTCTAGCACATTGAACTTGCAGCAAGCCCTTTAGCAATTAGGTTTTAAAACGGAATGAGAGAGAAATGAACCGCCTAAATGAGTGTGAAACTTATAGGAGAATGAAGAAGCTTTCTCCTCCGCTTCTACAAATTGAAGAAGCGGAGGAGGGCCTGTCCTTGACCTTGATTTTGACTTCGGTTCGCCGTCGGACTTAACCCTACAGCATAACAAACCGTTCACCTCAAGGAAGGTACCTTTTTCATTCCATTACTAACTAAGACTTAAACTGCTCAATTTGCTGCTTTAGTTGCTCACTTGATTCCTGTAGATCTTCTGCAGAATAGGCAATTGTTTTCAACGCGTTCAGCTGTTCTTCAGCGGATGCACTTACTTCTTCAGATGCTGCAGCACTTTCCTCTATGACTGCAGCAATATCAGCAATAGATGCCAACACTTCTTCTTTATTTTGTTCAATGCTTTTTATCCCGTCAGTCATTTGTGTAACAAGTAGATTCATTTCATCATTGCGTGAGGCAATTTCTTCGAAGGAAGCAACCGTGTTTTCTGTAATAGTAAACTGCTCGGTAGAAAGCTTTCTAGCACTTGCCATTTCCGAAGAGGCAGTAGTCGTTTTCCCCTGAATCTCTTCCATCGAACTGCGGATATGACCAGTAGCATTGGAGGTTTCTTCTGCAAGCTTGCGTACTTCATCTGCTACGACTGCAAATCCGCGGCCGTGCTCACCGGCGCGAGCAGCTTCAATAGAGGCATTTAATGCTAAAAGATTTGTCTGCTCTGAAATAGAAGCTATTGTTCCAACAATGGAGGAAATTTCGTCCATACGTGCTGATAGCTCCTTTACGACATCCTCTACACGACCGATCATGCTATCTGTTTGTTTAGCTTTTATTTGCAATAGAGATGTCTGTTCACTGCCAGCTTGATTTGTCGTGTTTACTTCCTGTGCTTGCTTATTTAATGAGACTGTAATGGCGACAAGTCCAGAGAGCTGATCGGAAAGCTCTGCTGTTTTTTGTGCAGACGATTCTGCTGAGCTCGCTGCATTTGTTGCACCACTAGCGACATCCTGAATCGCGCGGGAGATTTCTTCGCTAGATGCCATCGTTTCTTCAGAGACCGCACTCAGCTGAGAAACAGCATCTGCAGAAGTATGCACCGATTTGCGGACAGAATCCACCAGTGCGCGCAAATTAGTAACCATCGCGTTAAAGCTTGCGGTCAGTTCTCCGGTTTCATCATTGGCTTTTATAGAAAGATGTCGCGATAAATCACCTTTGGCTACGTGTTTCACTTCTTCATTTAGTGCAAGAATCGGCTTCGTAATTCTTCCAGCCAATAGGAACATAGCAGCCGCAGTAAGTAGTAAGAGGATACCTGCAATGATCGCGATATTGCGGAGCAACGAGTTTAATCCGGCATATACTTCTGATTCTGGTAGAACGAGACCGAGCGTCCAACCGTTTTGATCAAGTTGGCTGTGAGATACAATAGCATCTCCCTCTAAAAAAGAAGCTTGTACAGTACCATCATTGATGAAGTTACCACTTATTTGCTCAAGAACAGGATCATCAGCAAGTGTCGTAGCCTCCGGATGAGCGAGAAACGCTCCTGTATCATCCATTAAAAATGCCCAGCCATCCTCTCCCACTTCAAGAGTTTCGGCTATCTGCTGAATTTGCGCTGCGTCCATGTCGGCAGAAATAACTCCGCTAAGTGCTCCATCAGGACCGTAAAAAGGAATGCTCGTTGTGACCAAAACTGTATCCAATGCTTCATCGTAATAAGGCGTTGTCCAAGAAGCTTGACCTGCTTCTGTACCAGTTGTATACCAATCTTGTGAAGGGTAGTCATATTCGGCTGTGTTATATTCATCTGTATAGACAATTGTTTCCCCGTCTTCATAGCTGTAAGGACCAAAATATTCAGTCTCTTCCTCATACGTAAACGGCTCAAACCAGACACCGATGCCAAACGTCGCTTCGTTTAATTGCAACAAACGCGCCTGCAACGCTGCATAGTCTGCTTCTTCGAGCTCAGAGCCTTCCTCTCCGATTATTTGGGCGAGTGTTTCCCCCAGTCGCTGATGTTCTGCAAGCTCCCGCTCCATTTGTCCAGCGGTTTCACCTGCCTGACGCGCAAGGCGCTCCTGAATCTGGTCCTCAATTTCTCCTTTAGCAAAGCTATAGCTTATGGCTGTTATAAAAAGCACCACCACGATCATAAGCGGAATAAAACTAAGTAGCTTCGTTCGAATCGATAGCCTCATGACTCACCCTCCCCGATATTCGTTCTTTTATTTATATCGGAAAAGTGGTGGTAAATCTTGATGGACTTTGTGAGGCCTTAATTGGGTAATAAAGGTTTTTAAAGATAATTTTAGTGGCATTTAAATTAATCCTCTTTTTTAAGGTGTTAAAGAAAATGAGTGCGAGCAAATTTTTCGATATATCAACATTGGATTTCCCCAAAGTCTATTTAAAAAGTTATAAGCTTTAAATTTCTTTCAAAGCTATGCAACGCTCTAACGCCTAGTAACCTACTAATAAAAGAGTGGTTAGTTGTATAAACCGTTCCACTCCGGTGCTGCACCTGCCCTTGACCTACAAAATGGGAAGACTGTTCTCTTTAGGGCAGTAAGTCCTGCACTCGACCTACAATATAAATGAAACCCCTTACTAAAAAAGCTTATCCTCCTATTCCCACCTCTACTACCAAATGGTAAACTATACTTCGGGTACCAAAGTATCCGACAACTAACAACCTTGGAGGGATTGGATGAAGAAGCTTACCATGGGTGCCATGTCAGCCGCGTTACTCGCAGCTACGGTCGTACCTACAGCAGCATCAGCAAACACCGAAGTGACGCCTCAAGATGACACGCATACACTTGCGATCATGGGGACAACAGACATTCACGCACATCTTATGCCGTATGATTACATGACAGATGAGCCCAACAATACATATGGACTCTCTAAAGTCATGAGCGTAGTGGAGGAGCAACGCGAGAAATTTGCTAACACACTCCTTATTGACAACGGAGATATCGTCCAAGGAAGCATTCTAGGAAACATGGAAACAATCTTAAATGACCTGCCAGAGGGCGAGGTTAATACAATCATTCAAGCGATGAACTATATGGACTATGATGCAGCAGCGCTTGGGAATCACGAGTTCAACTTTGGTTTACCGATTTTAGACCAAATGATTGAGACTTCCGACTTCCCGTGGCTTGGTGCAAACGTTTTTGATGCAGATACAGATGAACATGCTTATGAGCCTTACGTGCTACTTGACCGGGAAGTCGACGGCGAGCAAATTACCGTTGGTGTTACTGGTTTTGTCCCTCCACAAATTATGATTTGGGATAAGATCCACCTCGATGGCAACATTTACGTGGATCCGATCGTGGAGACGGCGGAGCGCATTATCCCTGAAATGAAGGAGCAAGGTGCCGATATTATTATCGTCGCGGCTCACTCAGGACTATCTGAATCCGATACGTCGGGAGAAAATGCTGCGCTTGAACTGACCAAAGTAGAAGGCATTGATGCTCTAATTACGGGACATTTACATTACGACTTCCCAGGAGATACAGCTAGATTTGCCGATTATGAAGGGGTAGATCTCGAGAAGGGTACGATCAACGGTGTACCGACCGTGATGCCTAGCTCGTGGGGGCGCTTGCTCGGAATGATCGAGCTTGAGCTTACGCACGACAACGGGGAGTGGGAGGTTGTTGATGGCATGGGCTACAACATCTCGACTGCTGACTATGAGCCGCACCAGGGGATTGTGGATATTGCGCAGGACTTGCATGAGCGCACGATTGAGTACGTGAATGGTCCTGTGGGTGAAACCGCGCGTGAGATGAACACATATTTCGCTCGCGTGATGGATAATGCCGTTGTACAACTTGTAAATGAGGCGCAAATCGATTTTGCCAACACGTTTGTGTCCGGCACGGAGTACGAGTCGATGCCGATTCTTTCGGCAGCAGCCCCATTCCAGGCCGCACGATTTGGTCCAGACTATTACACGAATGTCCAAGATACGCTTGCGATTCGTGACGTAGCGGACATTTATATTTACGATAATACGCTTCACATTGTGAAGGTCAATGGCGCTGACGTGCGTCGTTGGTTAGAGTATTCAGCTCGTCAGTTCAATCAAATTGATCCGACTGAGACGGATGCACAAAACTTAACAAACTTAGATTTCCGTGGCTTTAACTTTGATGTCATTGAAGGTATTGAGTACGAGATTGATGTAACGAAGCCTGTGAACGAGCGTATTGTAACGCTTAACTACAATGGCGAAGCAGTTGATACAGACGACGAGTTCCTTGTTGTAACGAATAACTACCGTGCTTCTGGCGGTGGGGATCACCTTCTTGGCGCAGAAAGCGTAGAGGCTGTGTATGAGGGTACAGAGGAAAACCGTGAAGTTATTATTGAGTATATCCGTAACGAAGGCACAGTAGATGTCCTGCCTTCAAACAACTGGCAGATTAAGCCGTTTGAAGCAGCGGGTCCTGTGACGTTCCAATCGTCTCCTGATGCAGAAGCGTACATTGCGCGCGCTGGTAAGGAAGACTTTATCACGTACTTAAGCGAGGACGCGCAAGGCTTTGGCGTGTATGAGTACAACACGCTTGCGTCTCACTTTGATAGTGAGCCTGCGCCAGGTCCTGGAGTACCAAATCCTTTCTCTGATTTGGAAGAAACAACGTCTGGTTTTTCTTCGATGATGTGGGCGTATCAAGCTGGCATTATTAACGGACACGAAGACGGCACGTTCCGTCCAAACGCAAGCGTATCTCGTGCTGAGGTTGCTACGATGCTAACGCGCGCGCTTGAATTACCGTTTGATGGTGACAAGCAATTCCGTGATGTCGTTCCTGGATCGTTCTTTGAGGACTACATTCAGGCAACGGTTGCAGCTGGTGTCTTCAACGGCATCTCTGACACAGAGTTTGCACCACGTAACCCAATCCTTCGTGGACAGGTTGCAGCGACATTAGTACGTGGTTTTGATTTAGAGGGTACGTCTGAGACTCCGTTTACGGATATCGACGGTTCGTTCTATCAGGACTATGTAGAGACGTTGTATGCTGCTGGTGTAATAAGTGGGGTTTCGGCTGCGGAGTTTGGGACGTATCAAGAGTTGACGCGTCGTGACTTTGTGGTGTTGCTTGATCGTTTGATGAACTAAATGGGTGAGGCTTCTCCTTTTGGAGGGGCCTTTTTTATTTTGTAGGTCAAGGGCAAGGTCAAGTGCGGTCACCTTTCGGTGCCCCTGCGCGGCGTGCGCTACTACCTGTGGATGCTAGCTCAACTATTTTGCCCGTCCAGGGGACGTGCAAAAGGATTTTCGCTGCGCGGAAGGGCTACCACTGGTAGTACGCTCCCGCCGCTTCGGGGCACCTACGGTTACAGTGAATTAGTTGTTAAAGCTCCACTTTTTTGTTGAGGGGCACGAGGCGAGAGGTCGTTGCCTCGCTTTTTAAAAGCTTGAAAGGAAGTAACGCATAAATTATTTATAGGTCAAGATCAAGAGCGGGCACCTGCGGTTACGGTATATTGTAGGTAAAGCCCTACTTTTATGTTGAGGGGCACGAGGCGAGAGGTCGTCGCCTCGCTTTTTAAAAGCTTGAAAAGAGGTAACGCACAAGTTAGGAGAAGTAATCGGCAAAAGAAGTAATGTGTAATTATGAGAAGTAAGGCGGATGTTGCTAAAACGAACGCGGAACGGGCGGGAAACAGCACGGAAGTTGGTTAAAGTAATGTGTAAAAAAGAAGTAACGTAGAAATGTGGAGAAGTAATGTGCATACGGAGAGAAGTAATACGATACCAATTAGAAGTAACGCACAAACTAGGAGAAGTAAGACGGAAGTTGCCAGAACAAACGTGGAACGATCGGAGAACAGCATGGAAGCTGAATTTTACCGATCAGCTTTCACTAATTAATGAGCGGTTTTTAGAAAAGAAACTAAAGCAGGCAGACTCGGAGGACATTCGGAGACAATCCATGGGGGAGAGAGGTCTTTGAGATCCCGCAGGAGGTGCTTAGGGGGAGGCGACAGCCGCTCCCTGCCGACGAGGAAGCTCAAAGACCGGTCCCATGGATGTCGTAGAGTGTCTGCAGAGCTGACTGCTTTTATTAACTGAGGCTCGGAGAGCTGATCTAGACTAGTTGGCAATTGATAAATTTGCTCAAAGTACTGTTTGGAGCTAGATGATACTTAAAATGTTTCGCCATCTATCCAAAGAATGCCTAGAATTATTGCTAATATGAGAAGAATACTCACCAACATTCCTAATAGAAAAAGCATACCGTTCCTTACTTTAGCGTTCATAAACCCCCCTCTCAAATATTACTCCTATTAAATCTCCAACCTTCCGGGTTGAAGCTCGGCCTCGTCTTTGAATATTTCGATGATTATATATACTGGGCCGGCTGAAAACAACACGGTATGATAGTCCGTTTTTAAAAGAATGTTTGTAGGGTCTTGGCTATATGGTTTTCCCTCTGTGTGAGGTAGATGAAATGAGTATAGCTTCATTTCATTAACATCTCCAAACGTATTAAGACTAGCAGTTTGGATATGGTGAGTAGCATAGTAGACTTCTTCAAAAGGTGATCGAGAAGGAGAATAATGATGGTTTTTATTAAACGGCTTCTCTGCGTAATTGACAACAAACGTGTCTACTCCATTGTGATCTTCGTCGGGCTGAAGGAGCACGAATGTTTCTTCGCCAGTATTAGGGTCATATAAATGTATTTCGACATCTGCATAGGAAGTTGCTTCTACGTAACTATCTTGTCTTTGGATGTTCATCAGATCAGAGTAGACGCCTTGTACGCGCAGTCCTTTTAAGTCTTTTAAGCGCATAGGGTCCTTCGGTTTTTTTAGAAGCTTGCTGTCTTCAGTTAGTTGCTTATGTATGGTAGCTCCGAGCTCAACTAAGCTGTCGTTTGAGGAGAGTTCGTTCTCCTTTTCTGAAATGGTGACTTGGAGGTTGACGGGATAGGCGTTGATGGTGATGATCGATTCGGTTGTTCGCAGCACGATGGTTGTTGGGACTTCTGTAGGTGACTGCTTGTATTTGTAGAGGTGCACGTCGACGATTGGATCGGTTACATCCAATCTCGAATCTAGGATGTGATAGTAGGGGAACCGATCGTAGGCCGTATTAAGATTATGCGTGAATGGTGACGTGTTAAAACGAATGCTAAACTCGTCGTCTCCGTCCGCATTTTCGTTGTACGAAATGAGCGCAAAATGCTCTTCCTTTGTCGCGGTGTCCAACCAGTGAATCTCCAAGCTATCCGTTAGTAATCGCACCGACTGATCCTTGTTAATCTCGATCGCGATCGAGTTCGAGTAAATACCTTGAATGTGCTTGCCAATCATGTTTTTTAAACTCATCCTACCCCTTCTTTCTGTGAAAATATGAGATTAGTTTGACTATTGGGTTTGACCATTGTAACATAAAAAGCACAAATAAGTAAAAAAGAGGAATAAGAGTTTAGTAGAGTATTAGCGTGATTTTCTGTCATAGAGAGGGGTTTTGAGAGATGGACTTTTATGAATCAAGGGCGGCGGCGCTCCGCGATCAGGATAAGGCGACGGAAGGGATCGAGATCGGGCCGGGCGAGCTGACGGTGAGATACTTACGGAACGGAGCGAAGATCACGTCGTTGCCGGGCGGAACGCGTGTGGTTGTGCGGCCGAGTAAAAGTAATCCGGACGTGTGGATGTTGGAGTATTATAAGGCGGGTGTGTTGAGCGATCGGATTCGGTATGTGGATTAAGGTCAAGAGCGGTCACCTTCCGTGTCAGACTTTTTACTATGTAGGTCAAGGTCAAAAGAGGTCACCTTCCGGTGCCCCTGCGCGGCGGTCGCAACTACCTGTGAGGCTAGCTCAACTATTTTGCCCGTCCATGGGACGTGCAAAAGGATTTTCGCTGCGCAAAAGAGCGACACTGGTAGTAGGCTCCCGCCGCTTCGGGGCACCTCCGAAATACATATAGTCACTTGACCTTCTATTAAGTTGGGAAGAGCACTAGGCGAAAGGACATTGCCTAGTTTTTTTAGGTTGTCGTGATGGAAGGTGGGGAGTCACTTTCATAGGTTAAATGCTTTTTGTGGGAGAAATAACGTGCAAGTTGCCAGAACGAACGCGGAACGGGCGGGAAATAGTGCGGAAGTTTGTTAAAGTAATACATAAAAAAGAAGTAAGGTAGGAATACGGAGAAGTAATGCGCAAATGGAGAGAAGTAACATAAAATCAAATGGAAGTAACGCGCATTTTGTGAGAAGTAAGTCGTTAAAGAAGAAATGCCTAACGTGAAAAAGTAATACAGAAGATGATAGTAGTAGATTACACATAGATACAAACAAAAAAGAGCTACAACTGAAGTAGCTCTGCGAAAGGATTTATCCTAATGATTTTTGGAGTTCTATAACTCTCTCGAAGGATAAGTTTGTATAAAACGCTACTTTTTCGGGAGCCTCTTTATTGAGAAGCATTTTTTTAGCGATTTCCTCTGTGCGACGAGTTTCAGCTTCCTCTTCTACGAGTTTAATGACTTTCATATCACCAAGCCTCCTTTTGTAAAAATCAGCGTCGTCATCATCTAAAAACTTGTTTGTTACGACAAGAAGTGAAGCGACCAGACGTGCTTGTTGATCTTTATTTGAAATTTCTAGAGCGAGGTTTGCCGCACGTAATGAACGTTCACGCCGAGCATAAACAGAATCCATCAGCGGTAACATGCTAAGTTCCATTTCTTGTTTTTTCGTTAAGGGTGCACCTGCCACGATTTGTTCCTCTAGCTCTTTAAATAACCGATCTCCATCCATGTTCGCTAAATAAATATTTTTTACATAAAAGCTTGAGAGAACCGAATAAGAAAGCTCGCTTTTGGCATGCTTCACACCAGCGCCGTACACGACATAGGTCTCGCACGGCTTGTTAAATCGCTTAAAAGCTTTTATTGAGTATTCGAGAAACCGCACTAAGTCTGCTTGACTACTAGCAACTGTTTGAAACTCGATGTGCAAAAGTGTGTGATTCTCAAGCTCAAATAATACATCAATTTCTTGATCAGTCGTTTCTACAGCAGGAAAATCTGTCGGTAAGCTTCTAACAATAGGAGCTGACTGAATACCGATTGATTTTAAAACCTCTTCCGTAAAGACCTCCTGTAAGCTTTGACGAAAAAAGATATCATAGTTATTACGCGAAATGTTCCGTCCTTTCTCCATAACTACCCTCCTGATACAAATGTCAGGCTTAATTTCAAATTAGGATCAAGAACGAACGCTGTAAAAGGTACCTGCAATATAGCTCTATTATACAACAGACATTCTTTAACCTGCACAGAAAACAAGTCAAAAAATCATCGTCAAGCTTGCTTTTATATAAAAACAAAAGCAGGCAGATTAGAAGGGCTGATTGAAAGCTAGTTGGCACTTATTCACCTAAAATCTTTTCTAAAAAAACGCCTCCTCGCTGAACCCCTTTACGTCTAATAGCGCAGAAATAAAAAGAGGTGATCCGATGACAGATGAAGAGCTCATTACACTTGCCCTCGATGACAACGAGGACGCATTAAAAAGCCTCCATGAGAGGTACTTTGATGTGATATACAACTACGTCTACCTACAAACGCGAAATCACCACGACACCGAGGAAGTCGTGCAGGATTGCTTCTGTAAAATGGCCTTTAATTTGCATTCCTTCGATAATAAATCTACCTTCAAAACGTGGTTTTTCACGATATGTCGGCACACATTACTCGATTTTCATCGTAAGAAAAAGAAGAAAAGCGCTGCACCAACGACGGGGTTATATACCAATATCGCGTCTAATTCGCGGTCGGCGGAGGATGAAGCGTTCCGACATAAAAGCCCCGTGATCGATGCCATCTATGTATTGAAAAAGGACTATCAGGACGTGTTGCTACTTAGATTTGTGCAGGATTTGAGCTTGGCAGAAACCGCGGAAGTCATTGGGAAATCCGTATTTGCGGTCAAATCCCTGCAAAAGCGCGCCGTCAAAAAACTACTGACAATCGTCAACGAAAGGGTGGAGGACTATGGAGAATGAGGAAAAGCGCATTAAACGAGAGCTCAACAACGTGGACGTGCACGCCGACCCGAAGTTTAAACAGCAAAGCTATCAAAAGACCTTAGAGGCGCTGCGAGAGTCGAAGCAAGCGAAGCCGCGCCGCTCCAATAAATCTCGCTACGCTAAGGCAGGCGCAGGCCTCATCGCCGCAGCCGCCATCGGAGGCCTCTTGGTCATAAGCAACCCAGAGCTGACCAACCTTTTCACCTCTAACGGGGAAAATGGGGGAACGCAGCAAACAACGGACAACGTAGCCATCGAGGATTTACCGCAGTATATCGACGTCGAACACGGCGACGACACCATGACATTTGAGCTGTACGACGAACCTGAGCTACTGTTTGTGACGTACTTGCCGAAAGACTTTGAAACATATTACATGTCACTAGAAGACGACAAATACCAATGGATCTCTTTTCATATAGGATGGGAGGAGTTAGAATATGGAGGAAATAATCCAGATGCATCAGGAGTCTTCCAAGGTGGTATTAGCCTCATCCATGATACCGACCTAGAAACTCATTTAGAAGAAATCACTAACGAACCAATGGACAACTCGGAAGAGATACAATCATTAATTGGAGAAAATAATGATTGGTTTCTAAGAAGCTTTTTAAGTGAAGATGTACCTGGTGTAATGTCTGAAACAATAATTGGTGAAAAAGATGAGGATTTATTTATGATAAATGGTGTTTATCACGCTGATGACGTAGAAGAATGGCAAATGATGAGAATGACATTTATAAGAGAATGGAGATGGAGGGATACAGGAGAAAAGCTGATGAAATAGCGATTAAGTCGTATAAAAAGCCGACCAGCAATGTTACTTGCTGATCGGCTTTTTCGTTAATTAGAGTTGTTTTCAAAACAGTAAGCAGAGACTTAAAACTTAACACAGTGGAAGTAATGCGCAAATTGATAGAAGTAACGCGGAAGTTGCCAGAAATAAAGCGGAATGGACGAGAAACAGCACGGAAGTTTGTTAAAGTAAGGTGCAAAAAAGAAGTAACTCGAAAACTTGCAGAACTAATGCGTAAAGTGGAGGAACTAAGGCGAAATGAGCTAGAAGTAATGCACATCCTAACAGAAGTAAGCCACAAAAATAAGTGAAAGCTAACTGTCATTCAGTCAGCTTTCACTTTTTCATTAATCTTTCCTTTAAAGCATAACGAGAGCAGGCAGACTCGGAGGACATTCGGAGACAATCCATGGGGGAAAGAGGTCTTTGAGATCCCACAGGAGGCGTTTAGGGGAAGGTGACAACCGCCCCCCTGCCGACGAGGAAGCTCAAAGGTCGGCCCCATGGATGTCGTAGAGTGTCCGCAGAGCTGACTGCTCTTATTATCTAAAGCTCGGAGAGCTGATCAAAACTAGTTGGCACTTGGGCAATTTAAGAAGCTTCTTCCCGAACTTCTGTATTCGCTGCCTGTTTACCTGGCTTTAAGAAGAAACTCAACACAAGCGCAGCTGCTGCCATGATTAAACTTCCCGTAAAGCCCCACTGGAAGCCAGTCAGCTCTGCCATCTGTGCAACGTCAGCCGAACCAGCATTATTGGAGCTATACAGCTGTGTACCAATACCAACAAACGTAATTAACAGTGCCGTACCGATAGAAGCACTAATCTGCTGCAGCGTATTCGCCATGGCAGAACCGTGTGCGTACCAATACGAGGGAATCTGGTTTAACGCAGCTGTCATGACAGGCATTAGCGTTAGCGAGAGACCGAACATACGGATGGCATAAATCGTTGTTAGGAACGTAAACGACATGTCCATCGACAGTTGTGTAAAGAAATACGTCGTCGCGACGACGATCATAAATCCTGGTATTGCAAGACGCTTCGCCCCGTATTTATCAAACAAGGAACCCGCAATCGGCGACATAATCCCGATGACAATCGCCCCTGGCATCAGCATGAGACCAGACTGAAGCGGCGTGTAGCCGAGCACGTTTTGGACGAACAACGGTAACATTGTTTCTGCCCCGATCAAAGAGACCATGGAGACGAGCGTAATTCCGATCGAGAGCGTGAAAATTGGATAGCGGAAGATGCGGAATTCGAGTATTGGTCTTGGTAGCTTGAATTGGCGGCGGACGAACAGCGTGATGATGACTGCGCCGACGACGACAAGTCCGATGACGAGCGGGCTCGTGAAGCCTTCCTTCGATGCGACTCCGAAGCCGTAAAGAAAGGCGCCGAAACCGGTCGAGGAGAGCACGATCGATAGGAAATCAAACTTTGGATTAGAGAGCTCTGTAACGTTTTTCATAAAGATAAATGCGATCGTCATTGCAAGTGCGACGAGTGGTAGCACGGCGATGAATAGCGAGCGCCAGCTGAAGAATTCTAGCAGGACGCCGGATAGCGTTGGGCCGATCGCCGGTCCGAAGGCGATCACGATCCCAAGTAGTCCCATCGCGCGACCGCGTCGTTCAGCTGGGATGAGGATGAGCAATACCGTCATGAGTAGTGGTAGCATGATCCCCGAGCCTGATGCCTGCACGACTCGTGCGATTAGGAGCATTGGGAAATTTACTGCGAGGGCCGCGATGAGTGTCCCAAGCCCGAAGAGGCTGATCGCCGTCAGGAACAGCTTGCGCGTCGAGAATCGTTCGATCAAGTACGCGGAGATCGGGATCATAATCCCATTTACCATGAGAAACACCGTCGTGAGCCACTGCACCTCGCCTTGGGTCACGCCAAATACTCCTTGAATTGTTGGTAATGCCGTTGCGAGCAAGGTCTCATTGGTGATACCCATGAATGCTCCGATGAGGAGCGCACCTATCATGGCATATTTTTGTTTTTTGCTTAAGTTTTGTGTCATAAGTAATCACTCCTTGTTTGTTTTTATTTGTGATGTATAGCGTCTCCATTGGAGAGATAGACGTTGCACAAAGTCACAGATGTGAAGCGTTTGAACGCGTTCGAGTAAGGCGTCGATAATGATGATGGACGGCTCATCTGTGCTTAATTGTTTGTTCATTTCGTGTAATAACGTTCTCGTATCACGCGAAAGTGATGTGGCTTGTAAAATGTGTTGAACAGTTTCACGTAAGTTGTCTACAGTTACGGGATTCGTTGTTTTAGGCAAAGACAGGTCCGCTTCGACGAGTGCTTCCGCCGCTTTTGTAATGAGGACGCTACTATCGTAAGGAGATAGCTGATCGTCCTGCCACATCATTCGTTGGAGATAGCTGTGAAGCATGCCGTCGAGTAGCATTTCTAGATGATCAAGTGAATTAGTCACTTTTGATGGGAATGTGCGCAAAATAGCATCCTGTCGCCATCGTTTGAGACGCTCGCGGTTTGTACGGAATACCTGGTTCATGGCCTCATTCGTCCCGATTGGATAGAGGGCAAATACTTCGTAAATAAAGCTTCGTTGCTTCAGCACGTAGGTGATTTCCCATTCCATTCTCGCTTGAAGAAGGTTGGCTGAGGTGGGGTGAGTCGGCTCGTTTTCGAAAAGAAGCTGATAAAAGCGATCCATCGTGGCAATGACAAGGTCGTCCTTCGTTTTGAAGTGCTGGTAGAACGCACCCTTTGACATGCCGGCGCTTTTAGTCAACATCTCAATGGATGATTTAGTGATGCCAGCCGACTGAAACTGCTGGAGCGCGGCGTCAACAAGTAGCTCGCGTTTTTGCATATGGGTCCTCCTTTGAGTCTGTGTATAGGGTGTTAATGGGTTGATTTATGTTGGTTGACTGATTAGTCATTATTATGACTTAGCAACCAGAATAGTGTAACACTGTGTGGAGGGTAGGGCAAGAGGGAGTTCAAGATCAAGATCAAGTTCAAGTTCAAGTGCGGTCACCTCTCGGTGCCCCTGCGGTTACGGTACATGATTGGTTGACCCTTTTCTTTTTTGTAAAGGGACGAGGCGTATGGGCGTTGCCTCGCTTTTAGGTCAGAAAAGAAGTAACGCATAAAATAGGAGAAGTAGTGCGGAAGTTGCCAGAACGAACGTGGAACGGTCGAGAAACAGCGCGGAAGTTGGTTAAAGTAATGTATAAAAAAGAAGTAAGGTAAAAATCCCAAGAAGTAATGCACAACAAGGGAGAAGTAACACGAAACCGAATAGAAGTAACGCGCATTTCAGAAGAAGTCAGCCGAAAAAAGAAGTAACGCGCAGAATACAACTGCTATAATGACTGTTATCTAGCAACTAACGGATATATATAAGCATGACAAAAACGACAGAGAAGGAGAGGGATACCCTACATGCGACTGACGGTGAGTAAGTTTGCACAGATTGCGGATACGACTGTTCGGACGTTAAGACATTATCGGCAGCTTGGGATTTTAGTGCCTACTGAAAAAAATGAGCAAGGTCAAATGGTTTATACAACAGAAGAGTTTAAAGCCTTTCATTCGATTAGATTACTTCAAAGCTTAGGGCTTTCATTAAAAGAAATAAAGGAGCGGTCTGAGAAGCCGGGCTATTCGTTTGAGAAAATGATTGATGTGCAAGAGCAGGTATTAATTAGAAAGAGGGAGGCCATTGATTATTCGCTCCAGATGATTAATCGAGTTAAATCCATTAAGGGTGGAGAAAAGGAAGAGCTGGACGAAGAAGTCTTGATGCTTTTGATGAACTCGATGCTTTATGAAGAGGCACAAAGAGACATAATGAAGGATTATTACGATAAAGAAGTCGTCGATCGTATTTTCCCCAAAGATATGAGGAAGCAAAAAGAGATCGATAGGCAAACGCTACAAGTGTTAACCATTGCGAATCGGGCGGTAATGAATGGTGATGCGCCAGAGGATGCGCGAGTGCAGGGGCAGCTTAGAGAATGGATGGACGCGAGCTATGTGAAAGAGTGGGAGGTAGATGAGGCGAAATTGGAAGAATTAACTGCAAGACTTGAGCCGTATACATCGATATTGCCAGCCCATCTTGTGACGTTTTTAAGTGAAAGCTTTGCTATTTTAGCTGAGGAAACGGAGACAGAAAGTTTGCACGTCGAAAAAACCACCAAGAAAATAGATAAATAAACTACTTGCGAGAGACGTTACGTCACACGGTAACATAACATTCATCAAAAGAAATTGAGGTGAATGATGGTGACGCAACAATCTATCTTTAAAAACAGAACGTTTATTTTTATCATGGTCGCAGGATTTTTAGCCATTATGGGGTACACCATGTTTTTTATGACGACTACATGGTTTGTCATATCCGATTTAGGCTCCTCTGAATCATTAGGGATTGTCCTTATTGCGATTACGGTACCGCGACTAGGAATGATGGTTTTTGGCGGTGTACTTGCTGATCGGTTTAAAAAATCGACTATTATGTTTAGTACGAGTCTTTCGCAAGGGATAATGTTACTAGCTATTTATTTATTGAGTAGCACAGACAGTATGACAATGACGTATTTACTCGTTTTCGGCATGTTGTTTGGTACGCTAGATGCATGCTCTGGACCAGCGGGTGCGTCTCTCCTTCCGAAGGTAGTGGCAACGTCTCAAATTCAACAGGCTAATGCATTTTATCAGGGAGCGGCGCAGATTGGTGTCATTGTTGGACCCATATTAGCGGGTGCAGTGATGGAAGCCTCCGGTGTAACAGCTAGCTACCTTATTGCTACGATAGTCGTTCTACTATCTGCTTTCTTCATGTTCCCACCTTTCTTAAAGGAGGGAGACGTGGAGAATACGATCAAGCAAACGCCTTTTAAAGACTTACGAGAAGGCTTCTCGTACATTAAATCGAGTGCTTTCTTAACAACGGGTATTCTCGTTTTGATTACGTTAAACTTCTTTGCATTTGGCGCGATTCAGATTGGCATACCAATTTTAGTCGATTTGCATGGTGGCTCACCGATCAATTTGAGCTATATAGAAGTGTCCTTAGGAATAGGGATGCTACTAAGCTCAGGCTTAATAGGGTCTATAAAAATCAAGCGGCGAGGCGTTACATCCATCGTTGGATTAGTGGCTACGCTCGCTGTCGCCGTAGCGTTCAGCCAAGTCCCTAATCTCTACATCTTAACAGGGCTTGCCTTCTTCATTGGATTCTCCATGACCTTTGTATACATTCCATTCTTTTCTTCGGCTCAAGAAAAAACAGATGCACGGATTATGGGCCGCGTGATGAGCGTTATATTCCTTGCGATGAATGGGTTTGATCCGCTAGCCTATGCAGGCGTGACACTTTTTGTCTCAAACGGTTATAACATTCAACACATTATGCTAGCCTTTGCTTTAACAGGCTTAGTGATTGCCATGATTATTTCTTGGCGAGGAAAATCATATCGACAGGACTATTCAGACGTTCAGGAAAATGAAGTCGAGAGAAAAGCGCTGTAAATAAGGAACTGTCTCTTCTTTCGAGTGGTAACGGGTTGCTGTTGCCACTTGGAGGAGGGGATGCATCCAATAGTAAAAGAACAAAAATTGAAGCTGTGAATAAAATAAACGTTTTGAGTATAGTATTAGAGGCATGCTTTTAATGTGTAATTATCCAAATGAAGATAAATAGTGTTGCATAAAATCATACATAGTGATAAAGTCTAAATATAGTTAGTTTGCCTAACTAACACTTTATTCTTATGAATGGAGGTTGGTAGTATGGATCAACACTTGTTAGGCTTTGTAAACGCCATTGATGCCTCTTTTAAGAAGTTAGTTCAAGAGTCAGTGACGACAGAGGGCATTGCGAAGTTGAGTGTGAATCAGATCCACTATATCGAAGCGATTTCGAAGCTTTATAATCCTACTGTAACGGACATTGCGAATGCGATGAACTTATCCAAAGCCTCTGTTACTGCAGGTATTAACAAGCTTGTAGAGTCAGGCTACGCGAAAAAGATGCAGTCCACAGAGGATAAGCGGGTGTTCTACGTGTCTCTTACAGATAAGAGCGCATCCTTTATTCAAGCGAAAACATTTGCTGCTCAATCGTTTGGTAAAAAGATTGAAGAAACGTTAACACCAGAAGAAGCAGAGCAATTTAAGACAATCCTAATCAAGCTTACACGTGCCTTCAAGGAGAAGTAAGCTTGTAGGTTATCATGTAGTTAGTTTGCCGAACTAACATAAACCAACCCTTTATAGTTAGTTTGTCTAACTAATATATTTTCTGTCCAAACATCAAAAGTGGGAGTGATGATGTATGTCATTTATTAAAGTCAATCAGGTTAAAAAATCGTTTAAGTTAGGGAGGGGGCAGGTGCAGGTATTGCACGGAATTGATGCGTCCTTTGAAAAGGGAGAACTTGTATCGATTCTCGGGGAATCTGGAAGTGGGAAGTCGACACTCATGAATATTCTTGGTGGGATGGATCGCGACTATCAAGGTGATGTGAGCGTGGATGGCGAGTCGCTGAGTACGATGAGTGAATCGCAGTTAGACGATTATCGGAAGGCGCGCATCGGCTTTATCTTTCAGAGTTTTAATCTCATAAGCCACTTAACTGTGCTAGACAATGTGTTAGTGACGATGGAAATGACGAAATTAACGAGAGAGGAGAGGACTCGCAGGGCAACGGACATCTTGACCGACATAGGTTTAGGCGACCACCTGCATAAGCGACCGAATCAGCTGTCGGGCGGGCAAAAGCAACGTGTGGCCATTGCTCGTGCACTTTCTAACGATCCGGATATTATCTTAGCCGATGAGCCGACAGGTGCTTTAGATCAAGAAAATTCCGAGCAAATTATGGATCTGTTAGAGTCGATTGCAAAGCGTGGGAAGCTTGTTATTACGGTGACGCATTCCGAGAAAGTGGCAGCGCGGAGTACGCGTGTCATTACAATGGCGGATGGGAGAGTAATTGACGTCACTCAGAAACAGGTGGCGTATGAGCATACGAGTGAGACGACGCAGGTTGCATCAAAAAGCTTAAACCCATTGACTGCACTCAAAATGGCGGCAAACAACGTGCGTATTAATATAAAGCGTAATCTGCTCGTGAGTTTTGGAGGGGCAATCGGAATTTTGAGCGTTATCTTGATGCTCGCAATTGGCTCGGGTGTAACGGATTATATAAACGACCAAATTAATGAGAGCTTAAATCCGACAACGATCCAGGTGACGAGCGCGTCCTCAGATTCGTCTGATGCAGCGGAATCATTTGTTCCTAATCCTTTACCTGAAACTGTCGCCATTTCAGAGGAACAACGAGAGATTGCGCAGAACTTAGATCATGTCGTTGCGGTTGAAGATGTGTACACAGCGATGCTATCAACGAGTGTCAATTTAGATGAGACTACCGTTGATATCGTATCGTTTGAAACAGTAAGTGAGACAACATCAGAGGATCAGCTAGTAGCAGGAGCACTGCCCGCAGACGATGAACTCCTCGTATCTGAAGGGGTTGCTCAAAAGCTTGTTGAGGACTCAACAGATTTAATTGGGGAAACGGTATTCTTCTATTTAAATACAACAGATGATCAAAATCGTCCTCAAGTGTTAGAAGCGGAATTCGTTGTTTCTGGCCTGAGTGAAGCGCGCTTGAATCAAGACACGGCCTACGCAACATACGCGGATGTGGAGGCGTTATTTGGGGATGAGGCCACACTTCTGCCGACGCAGCTAAATATCGAGGTCGATGATGTAGCGAACGTGGATGCGGTAACCGAAGCATTAGAATCGGAGGGCTTTACAGGCACTGGCGTTGGCAATATCCTGTCGCAGGTGACCATGTACTTGCAGATGGCGACGATGCTACTTGCTGGTATTGCAGCGATATCCCTCATCGTATCAGCCATCATGATCATCGTTGTGCTATACATCAGCGTCGTCGAGCGCACAAAAGAGATCGGGATTTTACGAGCTATCGGCGCGAGGAGAAAAGATATTAAACGAATCTTCTTTGCCGAAGCGGCGATACTCGGGACGATCAGCGGAATTATCGGGGTTGTCGGAGCCTACATTGTCTCTATTTTAGGCAACAACGTCATGGAGCAAACATTTGAAGCAAGTTTGATCAGCATGAACCTCGGCTATGCCGTAATCGGAATCGTAGTTAGCATCATCATCAGTATCATCGCTGCCATGATGCCAGCAGCAAAAGCATCCAAGCTCGATCCAATCGAATCGTTGAGGTATGAATAAAAACAGGGGAGAGGGGGCCACTTTTAGTGGTCCTCTTTTGTATGGGGAAAGTAGAAATGGGAGAAGTAAGCCCGGAAAGAAGTAGTGCGCAAATTGAGAGAAGTAAGGCGGAAGTTTCCAGAACGAACGCGGAACAGTCGGGAAACAGCACGGAAGTTGGTTAAAGTAAGGTATAAAAAAGAAGTAACGTAGAAATATGGGGAAGTAACGTGCAAATGAAAGCGAAATAACACGAAAGCAAATAGAAGTAACGCGCATTACAGTAGAAGTAAGCCACAAAAAAAGAAGATAGCAACCCAGTAGTAACACGCACCCAAACAAAACCCCCCACCATAACCTGACCAACAATCAACAAAAATCTCGCCGCACGTTCAACAAAGTGTCACAATCTGCAAAATACGATGCCAGCTCCAAAAACAAGCACGACACTTCAAAAAGCACCGTAAACCATGCGACAAATTGCCTCACAGCGACCGCAGTCGCACCTAATATTTCCATTGTGTTACAAAAAACATGTCGAACGTAGCATAAGAAAGTTTCGATAATTATGGTAAACTGACGATGCATCATGGAAAGCAATGTAATTGTATGGAACAGAGCACAAGGTTTACACACATATAAATTAGGTTATAGCTCATTAAGAGCGTCTAATTTTTTCAACAAAGGACGGTCAACTGTTGCGCGTCAAAAGGCGGCACCGTCCGGATTTTGTCACTTGTACCGTGGGGACGGCGCGGGTAGCGGATATGATTCGCACACACATCTAAGATATATCCTCTTTGAAATGCCCAAATTGCCCCTATACATACAAAAGACCGGACCACCGCAGCAAGTACGATGAGTCGATCAACAGAGATCGTCCTTCACACGTACACTGACGCTCGGCCACTCATGATCGAGAGATAGCAGTGACCGCTCGCCGATACACACACCTGAATGCAGCCCGGACCGCGTATTGCCCAATAACCTGCAGTTTGACGACAAACGCACCGGACCGCAGCATCGTAGCACTCACTAAAGCTAGCAATCAAGACGTCACGTTATCCTCTATCGTGAACCACTACTAATGTTTACCATTCAAAGCTACTTAGCACAAGCCTCCGTAGCATAATTGCAAAGCGCTATTCCATGGTGCGCTGACTTTTTTCGTTTAACAACGAAGAAGCAATTACATGAAGACGGAGGGTACTATGCGAAAACTTACATTATTAATGGTGGCTCTCACCATGCTGTTTTCACTCGTTGGACTTAGCTTTGCTCCGCAGTCTGCCGAAGCGTCTCGCTTCAGTGATGCGAATCAAGTAGAAGTCCTAAGGCTCGCAGAAGACGGAATCGTGAGAGGCGTTGCGCCAAATCAATTTGGACCACAGCAAAACGTAACACGCGCAGAAGCAGCAGTCATGATTGCTCGCGCACTAGGAATCGAAGGACGAGCAGGTGGAAACTCCTTCTCTGACGTCCCATCGACACATTGGGCAGGACCACAAATTGCGGCAATGGCTGAACGTAACCTTATCGGAGGTTATTCTGACGGAACGTTCCAACCAAACCGTACACTATCTCGCCAGGAAATGGCGGCCATTTTAGGACGTACGTTTAACTACGAAAGTGTTCGTAGCTCATTCTTTACTGACGTACCACCATCACATTACTACTATCAAAGCATCCGCATTTTAGGTGACAGCGCTATTACTGGCGGTTACCCAGACGGAACATTCGGACCAACTCGTACAATCAACCGTCTAGAGTTCTCTCTTATGATGGCTCGTACACTTTATCCAGAATACCGTCCAGAGGTTGCTTCTGTAGGACTATCTGGATCCATTGCAAAAGGAACAGTTATTAATTCAGACACGTTAAATGTTCGACCAGATCCATCTACATCGCACGCTCCTCTAGGTGCAATCACAAGAGGGACGGAAGTAAACATTCACGAGTTCGTAGGCACTTGGGCCCTCGTTTCGAACGATAATATCCGAGGCTACGTCTCTACAAGCTATTTGTCGGTTACATATCCACCGGGCTCAGGCTCGCTAGCTGGTCGTGTAATTATGCTTGATCCAGGCCATGGCGGCTCCGATCCAGGTGCTGTTGCAAATGGTTTACAGGAAAAAGAGATCAATCTTGATGTCAGCCTGCGCACAATGCGTAAGTTACAAAACGCTGGTGCGACAGTACTCATGACTCGTACAACAGACGTATTCCCATCCCTACAGGATCGTGTACGTATGGCAAACAACTCAAACGCAGACATCTTTATCAGTGTCCATGCAAATGCAGCGGCATCGACGTCTGCTCGTGGATCAGAAACATTTTATGATACGACTTACCGTGCAGCGGACAGCCGTCGCCTAGCGCAGGAGCTTCAAGTAGAAATGCTTGATAAGCTTAATACGGTCAATCGTGGCGTAAAAACGCAAGGCTTCTACGTTATCCGTAACACGCGTATTCCTTCTGCATTAGTGGAACTTGGATTTATGACAAATCCAGCAGAAGCAGAGCGTATGAAGACTTCCGCATTCCGCGAAGCTTCAGCCGAAGCGCTGTACCAAGGTATCGTAAATTACTACAGAAGATAAGTAAGCCAAAGCACCCTCGCAAATCGCGAGGGTGCTTTCTTCATCGTTATAGACCGGAGTGGGAAGTCCATAAATCCTCAATAAGGCACATAAAACTAAAATGTGGAACATAACTTTCAAACAGGGAACATAACTCCAGTATTAGGAACATAACCTCCAAGTAAAACTCATAAGTTAGCTGCTCATACACACCCACAAATAAAAAGTGTCACATAGAGGCAGCCGGCACTTCATACTCTTGCTCTCAAGCACCAATGAAAGGTCAATATCATTACTATAGAAGAAAAAAACTAAGCGAATCAAAAGCCAGCCATTAATAAACCTTTTGACAAATAACCAAACCCTCCAGCAACTATCGCCAAAACATGTTAAAATGGGAGTAACTAGGAGGGTTTATACGAATGAATATCATAGATAACCGTGGAGAAGCTCACGAATGGATGCTCGTTATAACAGCGATTCTTTCTGTCATTACGATTCGTAAAATTACAAAACTAGAACGATACAAAAAACGATTAGCTGGCACATTTAAGCCATACTAAACCTTCCTTTTTAGGGAGGTTTTTTTCATCTACTGTAGCTTCATTTAAGTTGGGACTTGGTTTTCGTACATTACGCATTACTTCTCTACTAATGCGTGTTACTTCTATTTCTTTCCGTTCAACTTCTTCTACTTTTCGCTTTGTTTCTCCACACTTCTGCATTAATTCTTTTTTGCGACTTACTTTTACTAGTTTTCATGCTGTTTCTAGCTCGTTCCACGTTAATTTGAGCAATTTACGTGTTACTTCACACTATTTACGCACTACTTCTTTTAAGGCAGACTTCTCGAATTTCCATATACTTTCTAAAAACATGTATCTCATGCCCAGTAATAACGTCTAAGTAGGTGATAGGTTAAAGGGGGACAATACATGCTACATCATAAAACAAATAATAGAAATAAGGTCGTGATCGGAGTAGGTGTAGTTACAATAGCGTTGCTAGCTGGATTAGCAGTTGAAAAAGAGTTTGATTCCACAAGCGAGGTAGCAGAAGAAACCTATATAGAGGAGAATTTACTGGTAGTTGAAAACGAGTTAGTAGATGATAACTCCGAGAACGCTATGAACTTAGAAGAAGCTCACGATGCACCACCTTTTCAAGAAATTGAGGCGCTAAGAGATGGGGTGCCTATTATGTACACGTTTAAACGTCTCGCTCCTGAAACGGCTCCATTCATTACTTATCTACCAGAAGAGTATGAAGGGGAATTCACCTATGATGAAGAAGAGGGAATCACGATTGGAGCGTTCTCAACGAATGAAAGTGACTTCTATAGAGAGGTTACACTCACGTACGTAGAAGAGCCACTTACGGAGGAAGTCTTTCACACTTACCATGAAGAGATACGTAAGAATAATGTCGGAGGAGAAGTCAACGTTTCGGAGTTAAATGAAGATGACTGGACCGACTACCATATTTGGACTTGGTCAGAAGATGGGTGGTCATCTTCCACGTATATTAGCTCTCACAAAGATAATCATGTCGTTATCCATGGTTCATTTCCATCAATGGGCTCGGAAGAATGGGGAAATAGAGAGCGAAATTCACTAGTCAACGAATGGATCTGGACCGATACGGGAGAAAAGTTGCGACCCTTATAGCAATACGTAAACAGAGAAGTCAACAAACGCTTCTCTGTTTTATTCATTCTATACCCGTCACTGAAGGCGCTCCGGAGCGGCGGGAGTGGTCTCCTAGAGGGGAACTCGCGTATCTGAAAATCCTTTCGCACGGCCTATGGCCGGGCGAAATAGTTGAAGTAGCGCCTCAGGAAAGACACTCCCAGAGCGCAGGGGCGCCGGAGGTGCTCGCACTTGACCTCCAGAATGGAAGTAATGGCGCCCGCACTTGACCTTATCCTTGAACTTAACCTTAAAAAAACAACGACTCCTTTCCAAATCCTAAGCGTCTAATAAAGTGAATGAAAAGTGAGGTGACGATGATGGAGGATGAACAATTGGTTAAACTCGCACTTGATGGCGACGACGACGCACTCCGCGAGCTACACGGACGCTACGTGCAGCACATCTACAGCTACGCGTACATGCAGGTCCACAACCATCATGATGCAGAGGAGATTCTACAGGACGTCTTTTGGAAAATGGCGCGAAGCCTGCACCAGTTTAAAGGTAAGTCCTCATTTAAAACGTGGCTGTTTACCATTAGTCGTAACGTAACAACCGACTACTTACGTAAAAAGGCGCGAGATAAAACCGTTGCAACAGATGAAATAGAAGCAAAAACAACCGCATATGCCCAGTCAGCTGAAGAGGAAGTGTTAGCGGGAGATGACGATCTAAAAGAAGCAATGAAACTGTTAAGCGAGGATCATCGTACCGTGCTGTCACTCCGTTTTATCCATGGCTGCTCGTTAATGGAGACCGCAAAGGTGATGCGTCGGACCGTATTTTCTGTCAAGGCGATGCAGTCGAGGGCGAGTAAGAAGCTTGCGGAGATTTTGGCTAGAAAGGTGGGAGAGGCATGACGAAAAAGATCGAGAAGGAGCTCAAAAACATGCAGATTCGCGTGCCAAAACGTGCGCACGACAGGAGCTTGGAGCGGGCGATGGCTGGCATCAGCGAGGCGCGTAAGCACGGCAGCGGTCAGAAGGGCGGCAAAAAGATTGCCGCAGGCGTCGCGGGCACCCTCGTCGCAGCGTCGATCGGCGGCATCCTCGTCTTGAGCGAGCTCGGCGGCGACACGACGCCAGTGCCTGGAGATAATGAGCCGGGTGAAAATAATGTAGACGTGGAGAATGAGGCGATGGAGGATAACGGGGTAGAGAATGAAGTCGTTGATAATGAAGGAATTGACGATGCCAACGAGCCAGAAGTGGAGGATACGGAGCCCGCGGTCGAAATCGACGCGCCAGAGACGAAGGAAATCGTGACGATGCAAGAAGGCATGGAGCAGACGGATACGTATCAGTTGGTCAGCTCCGAAATGGCGCCATTCATTACGTATGTGCCGGAGGGGTTTGAGGGAGAATTTGAATATATAGAGGAAGAGGCTGCGACTGTCGGAACGTTTTTGCGTGAGATGGATGGTGTGCTGATTCGAGCAACCATAACCTACGTAGAGGAGCCTTTAACAGACGAGATCTTAAGTAACCATGGCGAGCAGTTTGCACAATGGGAAGGCGATATTCAGATGACCTATTTAGGCGATGATTACTTAGCGAACGCTGCGGCTTGGATAGAGGAGCTTCAAGTTGCAGCGTCAGATGAGGATAATTTAGGTTCAGAAACGTATTTCGGCAAGCATGAAGACAACTATTTTATGATTAACGGTACATTTACTCAGGAAGCTGCCGAAGGATGGGCATCAGTAAGAGACGTCATCTTTGATGAATGGATATGGACGGATACGGGAGAAGGATTGGAAGGACAAGAGGATTAACTTATCTATTAAGTACCATCTAAAACGCGAAGAGAGGAGGACTCTTCGCGTTTTTTGTTTAACTAGGGTGTCACACTAGGCGAAAGTTCTGTCTATCGGAGTAGCGAAGTCCATAACTCCAAAATGCGGCACATAACTCTCAAATAGGGAGCATAAAACCAGAACGAGAAACAAAACTCTACCTCAAACCTATACCTCCCATTAAATATAAGTGTTACGCGGAGACAGCTGGCACTTGGTTACCTTGTTTTATAAGTACTTCAATACACGTATGATATTTCTAATGAAAGTACGTTTACGCTATTACTATCCCAATCACTCCCCCTAATAACAACCTAAATATTTCTATCTTTTTCCTTCTCTAGCGACTATACTAAAGTCAAATAACTCTTTGTAGGGGGCTCCCACAGTGGATAATAACACTAAGTTTTACGCTTTTCTCAGTGTTTTGACATCATTAATAGGCATCATTTTACTATTCTCTAGTGTCTATTATGGAATTATGCTAGCGGACTACGTGATCCTTAGTCCATACAGCTCTATAGACATGTCTATTTATGAGATCGCGGTTGGTAAATATACGAATGCCTTTTTCAGCGTCGGCCTGGTAACTCTTATCGCTGGCTTAGTGGCACTATTCCTTCTCTTCTTCAAACGTATTACAAATGCGGATAAGCAGACAACAAATCATGAGAATGCTTAACCCTTATCTTCGAGAAAAACGAGAGCCTTTTTTAAATCAAGGTAGCTCTTTTTTTTTTTGCATCATGATCCTGTTTATTATCAATAAAATTCCCAGTTAAATAAACCTAATAATAATTAGCTCAATATTCTGAAAAATAGTACTATCTATCTAGACAGGATACATGCTGAAGAAGTAAGATGAAGGTGAGCATCTAAATAAGATTATTAATTTCATGACTACTATTATTCAGTTGCATAATTCTATATACATGAATGTACCATTAACCGTCTCACATTATCGTAAAGTATTTTAGGAGATGTAAAAGGAGGGGGATAAAATGGCTACTAAAACACGTTTAGATATATTCGAAGGTGACACAGTCGCTCAAGCTATTCAACTCGGCTTAGCAGAGCTTGACATTAATCAAAGTGAAGCTGATATTGTTGTTATTCAAAATGAATCGACTAAATATTGGGGAGTTAAAAAGCAAAAGGCAAAGGTTAAAATAACAAAAAAGCAACGGGATAATTGGGAGGATTGGATTTTAGATAAGGTTGGAGTTGGCTCGGGAGAAGTCGATCCTATTAAACGAGAAACTCACACTCATTTAACAGGTAGGGTGTGGATAAAAGACGGACACATCCAGTTCCAAGCATCGCCTACCGTTAAACCAATTCTCGTCGTTCCAGATGAGATCACTGTTTATAAAAATGACAAGCAAGTAAAAGGGAGAACAGCTTTAACAGAAGGAGACAGGATTACGTTTGATCTCTCACCAACTGCCGTTGAAACGACCTGGAGCGTTCGTTTAGATGAGGCAAAGCAACAAGTCTCCCTCCGTGTTAACCCAGGTAAGTATTATATACCAAGTCTTAAAGATGAGTTACCAACTCACACGCTTAACCTATCCATTCATCAGAACGAACAAGTAAATAATCAGCTTTCAGAGAACGATGTATGTAAACAGTTAGACTTGATGGGAATTGTACATGGAATAAATCACGATGCCATTAAACAGGCCTGCGCAGCGACTTTATCTCTCACGATTGTTATTGCAGAGGGAGAGCAACCTAAGCATGGTAAGGACGGGGACGTCACGTTTTTAATTGATATGTCTGAGCGCTCTCTACCTTTCTTAGAAAATACAGACGGGACGGCTGATTTTAGAGAGTCCTCATATATCCCATCTCTAAAAGAAGGAGAAGTATTAGGTACGGTTGTTGAACCGACAAAAGGAGAGGACGGGCGCAGTCTTTATGGAGATGTCTTAAAAGCTAGCGATGGTCATCCCGTCATCGTAAAGCCAGGTAACGGCGTCGAATTTGTGGATCAAGAACAAAAGGTAGTTACGACACAAAGTGGTAGACCTCACATCGAAAGACTCGGAAGAACGGTTAAGATATCAATCATGCCAAAGCTGACGCACCGAGGTGATGTGGAGGTCTCTAGCGGAAATATTCATTTTATTGGAGATGTAGAAGTGTTAGGAAGCATTAACGAGGATATGCTCGTCCATGCAGAAGGACAAGTTGCCATTTATCGTCATGTGATGCAAGGAATCATACAAGCAAAAAGCGATATTACCATCAACGGGAATGTAATCAGAGGCTCTCTTGTGGCAGGTAAGGATAATTCCTCTTATGCTGAATTAAACAAGCAACTACAACCTTTTGTTGATCATTATGTGCTATGCCTTCAATCGATCAAGCAATTGGCTAAAAATCAAAAGTTTATTGAAATTATGAAGCAACACGGAAGTTTAAATCCTGTGATCAAGTTGCTATTAGAATCATCTAACAAAAAATTACTTCATTCATCTGCCAAGCTTGTAGGAACCATCTATTCTCTAGAACATAAAATAGACAAAAGGTGGAAAACATTTGCGAACCAAATTGAAATGGGTCTTCTTAAATTTCATTCAAAAGGATTTCAGACGATTCAAGAAATGGAAGAGCTTCATCAGGAAGCCGCGGCACTGCTAGATTATATCTCGGTGCCGTCTCAATCTTCTGCTCATGTGAAAATTAATTACGCAATGAATAGTACTATCACCGCAAGAGGCGACGTGATAATTCTAGGCAAAGGTTCTATTCATACGAATGTGGAGGCTGGAGGTAAAATAAAGGTTAATGGGAAAGCAATTGGGGGGCGCCTAATTGGCAAGAAAGGAGTGGAGCTTGAACAGGCAGGCTCTCCTGCAGGAGTTCCAACGATTGTTCAAACTGACGATGAGGGTGTCATTGAGATCGCTACCTGTCATCCTGATGTAGTGATTATAGTTGGTAAGCACACGTTTAAAATAGTGAAAGAGGAAGTAAACATACGAGCCAGGCTAAATACGCAGGGTGAGCTCGTTTTATATCGATAGACACGGACAAACAACGCCGTCAAACGGCGTTGTTTGTTTTAAGTGACCGCCTTTTTAAACAAGACGCGAGATTGTCCTTTGCCATCATAATCAGTAAAGACAGACACACCGTTATCCGTCGCATCCCCCTTTTCGACCTCAAAGCCTATTCGTGTATGAAACGCGATAGAGGCTGTATTAATAGGAGAGGTAACAGCTCGCACAACAGTAGCCCCTTTTGCTTGAACTGTTTTAAAAAACTGCTCATAGAGCTGTTTGCCGACTTGACCGCGCCTGGCATTCGGGTCCACTCCGATAAAATGAACGTACGCCTCCTCAGGATATAATTGAGACATAAATCCACATAAGAACCCCTGTATCTCACCGTTTTCCTCCATAATAAAGCTCGTATCAGTAAAATGAATGAAAAAAAGCTTCGGAAGCATGTCGCTCATTTGCCTTCCACCCCACCACGCATCCATAACAGAGTGAATGGTTTGGTAGTCGGCAGGCTGGATATTGCGTATCTTTTGCATAGTGGCCTCCTAATTGGAATTAGTTAGGTTATTATAACATAAACATTAGTTGCTAAACCCACGCGGAACGGGCATGTAACAGCACGGCATTTGGTTCACTGAGGGTTATAGAGGCTGGTAATGGATAACCAGTAGGGAAAAACGGATAATCAAGCACGATTTTCGGATAATGTAGTAGCGTAAACGGTTAACCGAAGCCAGATCCCGGTTAATCGAGCAATGATTCCGGTTAATTAAAGCGCCATTCCGGTTAATCAAACCCATAATCCAGTTAATCACCCCACACCCCTCCACCCCAAAAACTTTCTCCACATAATTACAGATTCCATATACCTTTTTGCCTAGAATTCCTTTAGAATGAAAGGTATACAGCAATAAAAAGGAACCTTTTGGAATCTACATCGTACGTTTTATTGATGATACATATGAGAATAAAGCGTCACACCGCACCGAATCGCACCGAAGTAACCAGCCACTACCACTATCACCACGGGGGAGCGTGAAGACAAAATGAGGGACACTACCATCTTTACACGAAGTATTGCACTTATCTTAGCTTTACTACTAGTACTACCAGGGGGATTCACAGCATTCGCAGAGTCCGACTTTGATTCCGATCTGCAACAAGCGCCAACAGAAGCGTCAACCCAAGCACAAACAACGGATGCCACACTACTCACATCCGAAACGCATCTCATCAGCTTCACCGAAGATATTCGCACGGACGTCATTACCGCTTACGGCGGCACGATCACCGATGAACTCGATGCAACTGGCATCGTCATTGCAGAGCTCACGCAACCAACCGCCGACCTGATCGCAAGCCATCCAGCTATCAATGCGGTCGAAGAGGACCACCCTGTCGAAATCGACAACGCAAGCTCTCACACTACAACTACACGCACTTATGGACACACAACGATTCGCGCTGACATTCCTCGTGACGTTGGACTTACTGGTCAAGGCGTCAAAGTGTCGATCATCGATACAGGCGTATCAACGACGCATCCCGACCTAACCGTCACAGACGGCTACAATTTTCTGTCTAATAACTCGAACTATGATGATGACAACGGCCATGGCTCGCACGTAGCTGGTATCCTCGCAGGGACAGGGGATCCAGCAGCTAACGGCGTTCGCGGAGTCGCGCCAGGCGTTGAGATTTATGCCGCAAAGGCGATGGATTCGACTGGTGGGGGGAATCACTCGACACTTGTTCGCGCCATCAACTGGTCGATTGAGAAGAACGTCGATATTATCAACCTCAGCCTCGGTAGCCCGCGCACGAGCTCTGTCCTAGAGCAGGCTGCTCAAGCAGCGACAGATCGAGGGATTCTACTCGTTGCTGCGGCAGGGAACTTCGGAAGCACGACAGCAGGCACGACGACGGTCGATTTCCCGGCGCGATACAGTAACGTCATCGCAGTAGCGGCAACCGATCAGCAGGATAATCGTGCAAACTTTTCTGGGTACGGACCAGAAGTAGAGATTGCCGCACCAGGCGTACGTATTTACAGCGCAGACCGCAATAACACATACCGATTACGCGACGGCACATCGATGGCAACGCCGTATGTAACGGGTATGCTTGCGATTATGAAGCAACAGGATTCCACCAAAACAGCAAGACAGCTTCGCCTGCAACTAAGAGACTGGGCAACGCCACTAGGTACTTCCCAGCCAAATTCAGCAACAGGCTTCGGACGCATCCAGTTCCCGACCAATCTACAAGGACCACTTCAAGGTGTCCTTACAGTTGACGCTGAAGTGACAGCGCGCACGACACAGCAGGCAACGGTCAACATTACGTGGACGGACCGCGATCGCACGCAGAGCGTTCTCTACGAAGTACGACGTAATGGCACGGTTATTTATGAAGGACGTAACCGAAGCTTCCAGGATACAGTCAGACAAAACGGCGACTATACGTATGCGGTTCGCACAAAACGTAACGCTAACACATCGGCACCAGTAACGAAAACGATCCCTGTTCAGCTAGAGGACCGTGAGCTCGCACCGAGTCAATTGACGGCGACACTCACAACGATCTCCAAAGAGGAAGCGGTCATCGAGGTAATCTGGACGGACGATCCACGCAGTCAGCAAGTTGACTACATTTTACGCCGTAACGGTCAGATCATATACACGGGCATGGGCACGCGCTTCGTTGATCGCGTCAACGCCGACGGTGATTACACGTACGATATTCGCGCCAGACGCTCGCCCACCAATATCTCCGAGCCACGCGTCGCTACAGATCTGCGCATTCGCCTAGCCGATCAGTACGCCGAGATTTTAGGGCGTTATAGTGATGTGGCGGAAAATGCGTGGTATCTGCAATATTTAGGACCGCTCAATCAGCAGAATTTGATCCGTGGCTATCAGGATAATACAATCAGACCGACGCAAGCGATCACGCGAGCAGAGGTAGTAACGATTCTAGCAAGACAGCAAAACTGGGGAGCAGGGACGACCACGACGACGTTCAGTGACCTACCAGCTACTCACTTTGCACGAGGTACCATCGCTGAAGCGGCACGCCGCGGAATCATTAGTGGCTATAGTGACGGCACCGTACGACCAAACGCACCTGTTACACGTGGAGAGCTCGCGGTCTTCCTAAGTCGCGCGTACTCATACCCAGCAGTTCAGCCAGTAGGTACGTATCCAGACTTACGTCCACAGGCCTTTTATACAGGAAGCGTTAACCAACTAAACGCAGCTAACATTATCGGAGGCTATCCGGACGGTACGATCCGTCCAGACCAAGCTGTAACGAGAGCCGAATTCGCAGCGTTCTTGCAGAGAACATTGCTTCAGTAATCGCGCGCTCTTTGCGCGATTAGAAACCTGTTGATGCTCTTTTTCACTTTGTAGGTCACGTGCGGCACCTTCGGCGCCCCTGCGCGTCGGTTGCAACTACCGGTAGTGGCTTACTCAACTATTTCGACCGGCCAAACCAATGGCCGGTCGAAAGGATTTTCGTTGCGCGAATGTGTTACCACTGGTAGTACGCAACCGACGCTCCGGATCGCCTTCAGTGACGGTTATATCGTACAATTGCTAGGCTTTTTATAGGAAGTACTCACAAAAAACGAGGCGAAGATTCTTTGCCTCGTTTTTCTTATGGAGAAAGGTAAGTATGAGATGTTTATATTTTTGTGGCTTACTTCTCCCAAAATGTGCATTACTTCTATTTGGTTTCGTATTACTTCTCCGCATTTCCACCTTACTACTTTTTTATGCATTACTTTAATCAACTTCCGAACTGTTCCAAGTCCGTTCCGCGCTTTTTCTAGCATTTTGCGTGTTACTTGTGTAAACTTGCGACATACTTTCAAATCAAACACGCCTACAAAATCACAGTCCCAACCAAGGAGGCTCCCCGTGGAGATCAGACAGCTTACTGCGAAAGACGCAACAATCTACCAATCTTTAAGACTTGAAGCACTACAATCTGCACCAGAAGCTTTTGCCTCAAGCTACGAAGAAGAAGTCGACTACTCAAACGAATTAATCGAACATAGGCTCACACAACAAACATCCTACACACTAGGTGCCTTCGAAAACGATCACCTCGTAGGAATGGTCACATTGATTTTCAGTCCCAAGCGTAAGATAGCTCACAGAGCCTCGATAGTAGGCATGTACGTCGATGCAACCGCGCGAAAAAAGGGAGTAGGGGATCAATTAGTAAAAGAAATCATGGTAAAAGCAAACTCCCTTCCTCAAATTGAAAGCCTGCATCTATCCGTCACAGCAACAAATGAGCCGGCAAAAGCACTCTACAAACGCCACGGATTCACCACCTACGGTTTAGAAGAGAAGGCACTTAAAATAGACGACGTGTATTACGACGAAGAATTAATGATCAACTACCTTCCAAACAAAACAATAGAGCGTTAAAAGGGATCAACGAGACTTCCTCGTTGATCCCTTCGTTTACTTGTCCAATCCATTCGAGTCCAATTTAATACCTAAAATGCTCGACTTTCTCCTGAAGCTCCTCCGCCATCTTAGATAGCTCCTGTGCAGCAGCTGCCACTTCTTGCATGGTCGCCGCTTGATTCTCGGAGGCATGCGCTACTGACTGAGCTTGAGTAGCAGTATCATCAGACAACGCCACCATCGAAGCATTCGAGGCTTTCACAACCTCTACATTTGACTCCATGTCGCGAATAGAGTGTTGTACAACTGACATACGCTCTTGGACAACCGTCATATCCTGCGTAACCGTGCGAATGACATCACCGACATCGTGTACAATTGTCGCTGTATCTGTAGCTAAGTGGTTGCTAGATTCAATCATTTCTACAGACTCCATTGTTTGCTCTTGCGTTTTTCGAATCAAGGAACTAATCTGTTTCGAGGCTTTACTCGTGCGATCCGCAAGCTTATTTACCTCATTTGCAACAACGGCAAAGCTTTTACCATGCTCCCCAGCACGAGCAGCCTCAATGGATGCATTAAGCGAGAGTAAGTTCGTCTGCTCCGCAATATCTGTAATAAAGGTCACAATGTCACTGATCTCCTTCATATGATTATCAAGGCTTTTAATAGACGTAGCAGATTTATTCGTCTGCTCTCGCAAGCCTTCCATTCTCTCAACAGCCTGAGACATTAACTCCGCGCTCTGCTCTGTGCGCTGCTTCGAATCGCTAACCTCTCGCTTCATTTCCTCCATCGATTTGCCAGCCTTTTGCATACCAGCAACAACCTTTAGCGTTGCGTCATTCGACGCCTTAACCTGCTCAGCTTGTTCCTCTGCACGCTCGTGAACAATTTGAACGGATGCTGTCACATCGTCTGCTTGTGTGGTCACTTCGACTGTACTAGCCGTTAATTCCTGCGACGTAGAGGCAACAGTCTGAGATTTTTCAAAGACATCAGCGATCAAGCTCGACAGTGCGTTAGACATTTGTCTAACAGAAAATTGGAGCATCTTCACTTCATTATTTGACTCTTCCTTACCATTATCAGACTCGAAGCGCAAATCTCCAGCCGCAACACGAGCCACCGCACTGGAGGCTAACCCTATTGGTTTGGTGAAAGAGCGGGCAACAAAAGTAGCTAGCACAATGATGAGAATAATACTTCCAACCACAATTCCCCAAAATAGTATGCTATAAAAGGATTGTAAGTCGTTTGCTTCTCCAAGAGCGACGTCCTCTGGTACCTCTAAAACAAGTCCCCAATCTAAGCGAGGAATATAAACAAATCCTGCTAAGACAGTAGTTCCATTTTCGTTTTGATAAACAGTAGTCCCACTCTCATTAGCCTGCACGCGCTGCGCTACTTCGGTTTCGAGTGGAGGTGTCTCTTCGGCTAATTCATCAATGAGACTGCCTTCCATATCAAGGAAATAAGCTTCTATCACTTCTGTGTTTAAGGAGGCTACACGTTCAAAAATCGTACCGAGTAAAACGGCGCCTCGAACGACTGCAACAATCTCACCTGATTCATCCACCACAGGCGTGGCAACAGTGATAACAAAATTTCCAGTTGCCCGTGAGACAAGTGGCTCGGAATAAGAAGGCTCGCCACTACTAGCTTGTTGAAACCAATCACGATCAGCAACATCAAATTCATTTGCCGCAGTTTCGGATAAGACAGTTGTGTTTCCGTTCTCATAAGTTACACCGGCAATACCTAAACCATCTGTACCTACAACGTAAATCGTATCATAAATAGGCTGCTCTTCAGCTAAAGCTTCTAAATACATACTCATACTGTCAAAATCAAGAGCGGCGGTCTCCTCCAAAGAGGCGATATAGCTCATGTCATTCATCCTAGAATCGAGCCATGCCCCTATAAAATCTGCGTTTGCTTCGCTAATCTCGCCAAGATGTTCTAGTTCTGTTTCAGCAATAAATCCTTGTGTAGCCTGCATTTGAGCATTGCTCGTGATACTTAAGGATAAAATCGGAATAAGGGCAATAATCATAAACCATACCAGTAATTGTAGGCGAAGTGGAATTCCACTTTTCTTCTTTTGAGCCGACATCGTAACCCCTCCTAATGCAAATGGATGAAAACTTTCCTAGGCTTTCTGGTGAAAATCAATAATGAACACAATACTTTATAACCATGAATTAGAAAAAACCAAATAGAATACCCGTCTTTATATGTATATTATCGATATATTTCGACAAAACATTAATACTTTATTGAAAATTCTTTAAATTTATCGAAAGTACTTTAAGAACATATAATAAAAAACTCGCGTATAGATGATTGAATCTGTCAATATAGTAAACCTGTACGTTTCGATCTGGGAATCTCAATAGTAGAGGGAGTAACCCATCATAGTAATGAAAAAAGCCAAAAGGCAGGAGACAACTCCTCTCCACTTTTGGCTTTACCTCTGTTTATACACTAGCGAGCAATTCTATTGATAACCCATAAGTTTAGTACACACGCATTTACTATGGTAGAAACTCGATACAAAATAGTTAATTAAAATGAATAACCACATATAAAACACGATTACCTAATCAATTAAAGAACCTCAACTCAGCCCCTAGCCATTCTACCTTTTTTAGAAACGGCATACAAAACTAACACAACAATAAATACACCCAAAGTAAAGTAATTCGGCCACGCTGCATCTGCGAAAGCAAAATGAAAGAGTGCAGAGAGACCGATCAATACGAGAAGAAGACCAAACATCTAATCTACCTCCAAATCTATGTAATAGATACGTTCGATATATGGGATCCTGTTTAGTTAGTGTTCAACACTCTTCATGAGCAACACTGATCTCCAATAGATGATCCTTCCAACCGATCTCCACATAATTAAGACCGACCATTGCAGTAATCTTCATAGCATGGCGCTTTGTTTTCAAAATAATGGTGTTACATTTATCAGGAGGAGTCGTTTCATATCGATATAATGCCAGCTCCTTAACATCGTCAAATAAAGAAAAACATTCATCTCGAATGTGGTAAGTGAATTCATTGGGCTTTAAATCTTTATTAGTCGTGAAGTTGGAGGTGAAAGGAGTACTAGCATAAGAGACAAGAAAATAATCGTCGCCTTTGGAGTCCTGCTCTTGTTGAAGTAAAACGAAATGTTCATCACGAGTATCCGTATCTAACAAATGAACCTCGATATCTCCCGTTCCTAATCGATAAATCCCACTCTTTTCTCGATACGTATTTAAATAACTGGTGTACATACCAATTATCTTGTTCCCAAGCATTTCTTTTAGCTTCATCCTATCCCTCCTTGCAGGCTAGCAGTCTGCTCATCAACTAAACGAGTATATCCGTAATTTTACCATTTCAATTCTCATTACCCAAATTGCACGTTTACCATCGACTCCCAAAAGGTAAAGAACCTTAACATATAAAAAAGACGACCACCGATTGGTGACCGCCTTGTCATACGAATTTAGTTAGTTCATCACACGGAACAGCATAGACGCTGCTTCTGCTTTTGTTACATCATTACCTGGACGGAACGTGTTGTCCTCATAGCCACCGATGAATTTATTGCCAGCCATCGCACGAATAGAGGAGTATGCCCAGTTGCTCGCATCAACGTCTGTAAATGTCACAGTAAATGCCGCGCGATCATGAATGCCGAATGCTTTCGATAATGTCGCTGCAAGTTCTGCACGAGTCACAACTCGGTTCGGATGGAATAATCCATTACCTACACCTGACATAATGCCAGCTTCGTTTACTGCAGCAATCGCGCTAACGTTATCACGACCAGCTACAACATCTTTGAACGCGTTAGTATTAGAAGTCTTTAAACCCTTTGCCGCAGCAATCATTTCTGCAACCTCTCCACGTGTCATCCCTTTACTAGGAAGAAAGCGTGACTGTTCGTCGCCTTTTACAATACCTTTCATTGTAAACGTATGAATCGCTTGGTGAGCCCAGTGACCAGGCTTCACATCATGATATTCTCCTTTAGGCAAAACAGGTAGCACGTCCGCTGTCTCTGCCTTTACCTCAACAAGATTATCTTCAAATACTCTTCTTGCTCCTATGTATCGAGAACCCCAATAGTAAGGATCATTTATGTCTGAGATGATAATTCCTCTAGATGAAGAAGCGTGAATAAATTGATTCCCACCCATATAAATACCTGAGTGACTAACTCCGCGACCACTTGTATTGAAAAAAACTAAGTCGCCTTTTTGTAAATTTGATTTTGCAACGTGTTGACCAGTACTGTATTGCTCACCAGTTGTACGTGGCAATGAAATACCTGATTCATTAAAGACGTAGCGTGCATATCCAGAGCAATCGAAGCCTGCTGGAGTGGTACCACCGAATAGGTAAGGTACACCGATGTGCTTTTTTGCGTTGTTGACAATGTCGTCTGCTGTAGAGCCTGCGGATGCTGTTGCTGGAAGTAGACTAAAGATCATAACGAGCGCTAAAAACCATGTTCCTAACTTCTTCAAGCTAAATTCCCCCTGCGATATGTACTAGTTTATTGGATAAAACCGTGTCGTTTTTGCAACATAAACAGAATCTTACCACATAAATTGTGCGAAAATTATTACAGTATGGTAACAAAGTATGAATCCATGAAAATAAGTCTGTCGAATAGTTGTGTAGAATAGTGAGATAATAAGAAAGATTTCGAGAGGCATTATATAGAAGCTATAGGAAAAACTCTATTTTTACACAATTAAATCGTAAAATCTCTATGCATACTTTGCCAATTAGTGTAGAATTGAGACATTAATTGCCTAATAAACCCATGACTCTCACAGCAATCTATGGAAATCTCTCAATCTTGTTGTCAATTCACGCATAACAATGGTTGACAAGACTTTTTGTGGAAATTATACTTAGTCTTGCAGGTTAATATTGGGCAAAGCTAGATTATGAGGCTTTATCTCTATTAAAAAGGGGTACAGCTTACATGAAATAGCAAACCCGTACATCTAAATGTACATAACTAAAAGGAGGAATTACGAACATGGCTTATCAACCAAAGTCTTACCGTAAGTTTTTAGCAACATCAGTTGCTACAGCGCTAGTAGCTACAGCAGTAGCTCCAGCAGCAAGTGCAGACACATCACAATTCAGTGATCTAGTAGAAGGTGCATGGTACCAAGATGCAATCAGCTACGTAGTATCACAAGGTTACTTCCAAGGTTTCCCAGATGGAACTTTCCAACCAGGAGCTTCTTTCACTCGTGCTCAAGCGGCATCAGTATTTGCTAACATTTTAGATTTAGATACTACTGGAAACGCTGACGGATTCCCAGACCTAGTAGACGGAGCATGGTACCAAGGTGCTGTAGCTGCAACTGTAGAAGCTGGAATCTTTAACGGTTATCCAGATGGAACTTTCCGTCCGAATGCAGACATCACTCGTGGTGAATTTGCTGCATTAATGGTTCGTGCTTACGGACTTGAAATGGATGAGGATGCTGAAGGAATGACATTCCCAGACGTTTCTGCAAACTACTTTGCAGCTGACGATATTGCAATCCTTGCTTCTCTAGGAATCGTTCAAGGTCTTCCAAACGGAAACTTCGGACCACAAGAAGATGTAACTCGTGCTCAAGGTGCTGCATTCATTTACAACACTGAGATCATGGAAGATGAAGTTGAGCTTCTAGAAGTAGCTAACGTTACTGCTAACAGCACAACTGAATTTGACATCACTTTAGCTGAAGCTTTAGCTGAAGGCGTAACATTAGAAGAAGCAGCTGGACGTCTTGACATCAGCGTAGTTCTTGCTGACGGAACTGTTGTAGTACCAACCGCAACTGACATCTCTTTAAGCGAAGATCGTACAGTTATCACTGTTGAGCACGCTGAAGATGATCTAAACGGACTTGCTGGTACTTTAGTAGTTAATGGCTTTGAACTTGAGTTTGATTACACAGCTCTTGCATTAGTAAACGTAGCTGCAATGACTATGAATGGTGTAACTACAGTATCTGCTGACGTTACTGGTGGTAACGCAGAAGGAACTGAAGGAATGATCGAAATCTTCGCTAATGGCGATACTGATGCAGATGCAGCTGCTTCTGTTGACGTTGAAGTTGAAGACGGAATGGTTGAAGCTATGTTCCGTGAACTACCAATCGGTGAGCACGTAGCACGTGTTACTGTTGGCGACGTTACTGAAGATGTAGAATTCGAAGTAGTAGCAATCGAAGTAGAAGAACTAGTAGGAACTACTGAAGTTGTCGACAACGACACTGAAGAGCAATTCCTTGAGTTCACTACAAATGGTGAAATGCTATCTGTTGCATACCTAGAAGCATCTGGTTACGATGTAGAATTCCTAGCATCTGAAGATGTATTTGAAGGTGGAAACGATACTAGCGAAACTGGTGAGCTAGCAGATGATTTAGGAACACTAACTTCATTTGATTATCAAGTAACAGCTACAAAAGACGATGAAACAATAACTTCTGCTGTTCAAACAGTACAAGTTCGTGACTTCGAAACAACTGTAGCTCAAATTGATTCTGCTGAAGTAGTATTCGGAGCAGGTGTTACACTTCAAAGTGGAACATTGACTACATCTGATGAGAATGTTTCAATCGTAAACATTGCTGGTCAATTTGAAGATGGTGGCGAGTTTGAAGCTGCTGGAAACGAATTAGATTTCGAATTTACAACTTCTAATCCTAACGTTGCTCTAGTTGACGAAGATGGAAACATTGTTCCTGTATCTGCTGGTAATGTTACCATTACTATCGAAATGGACGATGTAGAATATGATCTAAATCTTACAGTTGCAGATGAAGACCGTATGGTTGATTCTGTTACAACTGAAAAAGAAAACATTGGCCTAGTAATTGGCGCAACTGATAACTTCATGATCGAAGTTACTGACCAATTCGGCGATGCAGTAAGTGGTTTTGAAGCGTCATTCGCAGACGTAGAAAACGCTGATGACGACGTTATTTTGACTGCTGCTAATGCAACTACAAATAACGAAGGTACTGTTACAGTAAATGTTGCAGCGGATGCAACAAACGAAGGTTCTGGAACTCTAGAACTAGTAGAAGCTGGCGATTTAGATGAAGAAGTTCTTCTATCACTTGATGTTTTAGTTGATGGAGATACAGATGTTGCAACTCGCCGTATTGAGCTAGATGATTCTAGTGAAGACCTTCAGCTAGATGTTAATACTTTTGCTGAAGATCAAACTGTTACACTTGTTCTTAACGAATACAACGCTGCTGGATTGAAGATTGGTGGATTTGACTTTGATGCTAACCCTCAATTCGCTATTTCTTCTTCGAACACAAGTGCTGCAACTGTATCTGCCGGTAATGCAGACGGAGAATTCACTGTGACTGCTGGAACTCAAGCTGGAACAGCAAACATCCGAATTACAGAAGGTGCAATTACTCGTTACCAAACTGCTGTAACAGTAGTTAATACTACTCCAGCAATCACTGGCTTTACGTTTGCTTCTAACTTAGAGTTAGTAGATGAGCTTACAGGTCTATCATTTGCTGATATCGTTGGCTCTGTAGCATACTCTGGAGTACGTGGAGACTCTGAACCAACTTACACTGTTGATGGAGATGGACGTCTAGTTGTAGAATTAGTTTCTGAAGCAGATGATACTCAAAGAGTACTTGTAGGTAGATTTGATGCTATTTCTACTGACGTTTCTGGAGCAGAATTTATCGAAGTTGATCCAGTAGATGGTGAAGCAACTGATAGAGATAACTTTGCTCTTGTTGCAGACGCTGGTGAAGAAGGAACTGTTGTTCTTCGCTTAACTCGTCTTAACAACGATGGATCTTCTAGAGGCGTATTTGCTACAACTACAGTCTCTGTAGATCTACCATAAATCGTTAATTCTCTTTAACCTTTAGCCACCGCATAGCGGTGGCTTTTCTTGTTGTTTAGAAAACTATAAAACTCTATTTCTTTGAATAACTTTTCAGTAAAATAGATGGTAAGTGGAATGGATGATGAAAAAGTTTTCAGATGTTATCGAAAAAATCTATCGGATCATTTTGATGGCTTTTGACCACTTCATTTTGATCGCTTCTCAGAGAAGTACTGTGCAGATATAAAGAAAATTCACGGTGCCAGTCACTTGTCGAATTATGTAATTAAGGTCGGATAATCTTGCTATCTTATTACAAAATCAATGACTCCCTTCCTAGGATTGTATTATTCATATCTCGTGCAAAGAGTTTTTATTTTGGTTTCTCAGCAGAAGAATTGGCATAAGGGAGTGAGTAGGCAGGTTAATCTTTATATGACGAGGTTTGGGCTTTATGTTTATCAGGATGAAATGCGTCTGTCGATTGATCAGATTGACGGTGATTACTGTATTAACGAGAAGCTCAGGGCGATGGCGATTGTTTATACAATTAGGGGGAGATCGGCTAGTATGCTACTTGTAAAAAAGTCCGTCCGAGCCATGTTTACTCTCACCTTCGTATACCATCTAGTCGTATGACATCACTTGTGAATGAACTAAGTTGTACCGATAGTCGGAGTGTTTGAGCTAGAAATCGTTAAGCTAAAGCAGAGAGAGGTCGTTCAGTTAGAAACTCTACATGATGAGGAGATACAACATTTCTGTGATTTGTATACGTTCTATGTGACAAGAAAGCGTGAGTAAAATAAAGATACACATAATGCATGAAGTCTTCTTTGCCAATTGGCCAGGAGGCTTTTTATTATGGGTTAATAAACGTGAATGTTTAAGTCTTAGCAGATTTTTTATAAGTTGAGCAAGAATGAAGGCTTCACAGATAAATAGGCTAGTAGCTATGACGCTAGATTAGGTCATTAATATTATATATTGTATTAAAATTAACAATTAGTAAGTCTATTAGTCTATAATAAATAATAGATACACACGAAACTATTACTACTAATCAATTAATAATTCTAATGATATAAAGGAGACGTTATATGTCTGAATTAAACGTAAATATATTAAAAGCTTGGCATTTCATTGAATCATTACACACGCCAATTGTACCAAAGAAGAAAGGGACTTGGTCTAAAGAGATTTTTACAGACAACACAAGCAGAAATAAACTTCGGAGATTATATGAGAACGAACAAACATGGCAACCTGCGGAGTTACATGAATCAAAAAAAGAAATCTCTTATCGCTATTATAGACACATTTTTAAAGAATTCCGTTTGATTGAGTTAATAAAGACGAAGCTTGGTGATGAAGAAAAGCTTATTAACAGAGGTATCGAAGAGCTTTTTAGTTTAACGTTTTCCGTGGATCAAAAAGGTCAGTACATAGCCGATTCACTCTTTGTCCCATTCTCCCTATTTTTCATCACCAAAATCAATCAAGCAGATGTAGTTTATGACTCTTTAGCAAATGAGTTTAAAGAAGCCCTCAATAACTTTGAAGAAGGATTGAAGGAGCTATTATTAGATGGTGTTACCAATGAAACGATGAATAAAATTGATGTACTTTTTGCAAGGTATTTCTTTGTCATGCCCCAACTGGAGAAATGTAACTACTTGGAATACGTTATTATAAGAAAAAATCAGCAACAACCAATTGATTATTTTAATAGCTTTTATTTAGATGATCTTGAACAGGCAATGACCAAGGTCAATCAAGAGCCACTCCAATCCTATTTAACAGGCAATAGCTCAAATAATCGCATTGATATCGATGAAAATAGATCATTTATCGAAGAAATCACTCGACCAGCGTTAATTCCCAATGGGCGTTGGCCTTCACCTGTTGCCCATAAACTCTCTCTTATGCAACAGGTTGCTGTAAACACAGTATTAGATAAAAAACTACCTATTAGTTCCGTTAACGGCCCTCCAGGAACAGGAAAAACTACTTTGCTAAAAGATATTTTTGCAGATCTTTATGTACAGCGTGCCGAGGCGATGATTTCCTTTTCTCATCCCCTTAATATGTTTACAAAAGTGGGAGAAACAAGGGGGTTAGGACCTAACAAACGATCCATGTATTCACTTCATCAAAATGTTGCAGCATTCAATATGGTAGTTGCATCTAGTAATAATGGGGCGGTTGAGAATATTTCATTAGAGCTACCCATGCTTACTCAAATAGGCGGGTGGAAGAAAGACGAAGATAAACTTCATGAGTTTGAGAAACGATACATAGAAGAAGTGAAACAGATTAATATGTTTACAGCTACAGCGGAATCATTATTAGATAGTAAGAAGGCGTGGGGAGTATTTGCAGCGAAGCTAGGTAGATCTAAAAATATAGACGACTTTGCTAATGCTATAGGAGATAAACAAAACCCATCTTCACTTAAGGCATTATTAGATAGTGAGAATGCTTCAGTTGAGGATTGGAATGATGCAGTTAAGGAGTTTAATGTAGTACGTAATCAGATTCACGTTCATAAAACAAAGTTAGAGCAGTTTAATGAAACGCACCATAATAACGCTGACTTATCTATGTCTATTGAACAGCTAGAGAAGGACCAGCAAGGACTTGTTGAAGAAAAGAAGACAGTTGTAGAAGAGTTGAGAACTTTTGAAAGAAAGCTCTTAGAATTAAATGAACAAATCAAACAAGCTCCCGCTCAAACCTGGTGGAAGAGGGCGTTGAAGTTAAAGAATAAAGCACTCGATGATCTTCTTATCAAAAAACAAATTTTTGTTCAGCAAGTGACAGACTCAGGCAAAGAATTGCATTCTCTAGAAGGCAAAGAAGCTCATCTACAGATCTTATTAAATGTGCAAAGACAAAAATTTAAAAGTTATGAGAGTGAACTAGCCAAGCTAAGTAGGGAAAAGGTTGCCTTTCCCAACGATGCATTTTGGGAAGAAACTCCAAGTGCATATGATACAAGACAAAAGGAGTCGCCGTGGATTAGCGATGAATTGAATTATTTAAGAGGATTACTTTTCATTAAAGCTGTAAAAGTTCACAAGATAGCTATTCTTTTATCAAAAGGACCCATTTTTAGTGCCATTGACACGATTAGGAATCGTAAAAACTTGAATGTTAATATTCCTGAAAACAGAGCTTTTTTAGCTAATATGTGGGATATCTTACACCTCGTAACTCCTGTTATAAGCTCAACGTTTGCAAGTATACAAAGAATGTATAAGGGAATTGAAGGGAAGCCAATTGACTACTTATTCATAGATGAAGCTGGACAAGCTAGCCCTCAACAAGCAGTGGGTGCAGTCATGCGAGCGGGACGCGTCATCGCTGTCGGAGATCCCGTTCAAATTGAACCGGTTGTCACGATGGACGAGGTACAGATTGAGGATATTCGAGCGCATTTTGAAATAGATGAAAGGTATGTTGGATCAAAGGCATCTGTGCAAACATTAGCCGACGAAGCAAACCCTTATGGCATGTATAAAAAGGCAGCAGATCTATGGATTGGTATGCCGCTATGGGTGCATCGACGTTGTTTAGATCCAATGTTCTCTATTGCAAATAAGATGGCATATGAGAATAAAATGGTGCTAACAAATAGCGAAGCTGGAGTGACAAGCTGGATAAATTGTGTTGGAAAAGCTAAAAATGCTCAGTTTGTAGAAGAACAAGCAAATTACGTCGCGCAAAAAATAGTAGAAGCATTTACTGAAGCTGGTGCGCCAGTCTGCAAGGAAGATAAATTTCCAAACATTTATGTTATTTCTCCATTTACAGCTGTAAAATTTGAAACGATTAAGATAGTGAAAGCAAGACTGAAGGAGTTATTTAAGGACTCCGAAGAAAACATGAAAAAAAGCATAGAATTCTGGATCGCTAAGTCAGTCGGAACCGTTCACACATTCCAAGGTAAAGAAGCAGATATCGTTTACTTCATAACTGGCACAGATGAGAATACGGACGGAGCAGCAAACTGGTCTTGTTCTTCAGTAAATATTCTGAATGTGGCGGTAACGAGAGCTAAAAAAGAATTTCATTTAGTCGGGGATTATGAGAGGTTTGAGAATAAAGAATTTTATCGAGTGATTGCTGAGCATGCGGAGGTAGTGGAGAGTAAAAGAGAGTCTCTAACTAGTGAAGACAATTTGTTAAAGGTTTAAAATCCTTCCCGAAGTAACCTAACACGACAACATAATTATAAGAAAGGATTGAGATTGCATTATAATGAGTGAAACTGATAGTTTAAAATTGAGTCCATCGTATAAGCACAAGGTTATTCAAGGATCATACAGTCGAGCTAAGATATACAGAAAATTGCGAAAGATAGCTAATGAGAGATATAAATTAATTAACTATCGATTAAAAGGTGAACGTAAAGCCCTTTTTAAAACTGATATAAATAAAGATATATTTTTCAAAGAATTTTTACAAACTAATTTAAATTTATATGAAATGGAAGAAATAAGAGATTACTATGATTCTTTTTCAAAGATTTATAAAATTAGTGGTAAACTGGTTTCATCATATATGATGGTTTTATTAACATCGATAGTGTCGTTAACATTAGCTGTCTTCACACCTTTAATTTCTGGGCATGTAAATATAGACATTGAAGTCACAAAGAATTTAGATCAATCAGTAGCGTTGGTAAATGAGCTGGTAAATGACTTTGGAAGCAGAGTTTTGATAATATGGAGCATCATTTTTATAACTAGTTCTATTTTAATGCAGTTTCACATTAATACAAGGGCGAAAGTAAAGACACTCAATTCTCTAATCGAGAAAAAAATTAAAAGCATTAAACAGTAGTTTCGAGTGCCTATCTATTTTCTAATTATGTAAATGTACATGGGGTAATCTTGCTGTCTTATTATAAGACCAATGACTCCTTTCACGGGAGTATACTATTCTTATCTCGTGAAAGGAGTTATTGCTGTGGTTTTTGAACAGAGGAATTGCATAAGAGAGTGAGAAGGTAGATTAATAAATTTGTGACGAAGCATGGGCTTGAACGTTATCGGGATGCGATGCATCTGCTGATTGATCAGATGGATGATGAGCAGTGTGGGAGTAAAAAGTTGTGGGCGGCGGCGATTGCGTATGCGATTGGCGAGGAGACGGGTTGGTACACGACTAGTAAAGAACATGTTCGTCCGCGTAACGTTCACTCTCACTTTAAAGTGTCAGCTAGTCGGTGCAATCGAGTATGCACGACCTGCGTCGGATCGATACTGTTGGAGTGTTTGAGCTAGAGGAGTATGAGATCTTTGAGCGTGAGAATGAGGAGATCGACATAGACTTCAAATCGTTAGAGCAGTCTATAAAGCTAGAAAACAAGCTTAAGCGCTGCTTTCGACTAGAGTTTGACATTCATACTCCTCAGGCTGATATAGACCATGAAATTTATCGTTATGATGAAGCTCGGGAAGGAGCTTTTTATCAAGATATTAGACGAATCGCACATTCTAGGATGAGAGTACTTACATCTGAATCAGCAGTTTATGAAGGGCTATTTTCTATGGTGATGGCGGAGATCGTCGATATCGTGGAGGTGGGGAACGGGAAGATAAAGCAAAGAGAGATCGGTCATTTGGAGGCTTTAGAAAGCGACGAGCTAAAGCAACTGTGTGAGTTGTATGCGTTTTATGTGACAAGAAGGCGTAAGTTAAATATTGAGGTAAGTAATGAGTAGAGCTCTCTGACCTGTTGGTGAGGGGGCTTTTTGTTTTGTCGTCGCGTAGGTGGTGGCACCTAATTAGTTGACTCGGCGTATTAGTCGAATGATAAAATGACACATAGCAAACCAATCTATTAATATAAAAAGTGAGGTTTTCATAAATGAGCAACGTAGAAACAACCAAACAACAAATCCTAGATGCATTTCATTTTCGTCACGCGACTAAGAGCTTTGATGCAAGCAAGAAAATCTCTGAAGACGACTTTAATATGATCTTAGAGACTGCTAGACTATCGCCAAGCTCTGTGGGATACGAGCCGTGGAAATTTTTAGTCGTGCAAAATATGGAGCTACGCGAGAAGATCCGGGAGGTAAGCTTTGGTGCGCAGGGACAGTTTCCGACGGCTAGTCATGTCGTGATCATCCTTGCTCGCAAAGGATTAACGGCTACCTCTGATTATGTACAAGACTTGCTTAAGAATAAGAAGAGCGTGCCCGAGTCCATGGTGGATGACATCACGAGAGCCTATGAGAACTTCCAGAAGGTCGATCTGAACCTGTATGAAAGCGATCGTGCGCTCTTTGACTGGGCGAGCAAACAAACGTATATCGCTCTAGCGAACATGATGACTTCCGCTGCGATGATAGGCATCGATTCGTGTCCAATAGAAGGGTTTAACTTAGAGAAGGTAACCGAGATCTTATCGGAGGAAGGACTGCTCGATACAGAGGAGTTTGGTGTCTCTGTTATGGCCGCGTTTGGCTACCGAGAGAAGAATCCGGAGCGTGCGAAGGAACGGTTGGATATGAAGGAGATCGTGCAGGTAGTGGAATAAGTAAAAGAGATTTGAAAAAGCCCTATGCTCTTAATTAGAGAGCGTAGGGCTTTTTGTGCGTGCGAGTATGTGCTCAGGAAGCTATTCATCTTAGTGGTTAATGCTTCTATCTGCATGAGCGTATGCAAGCCTCTACCGACATCGCGCTCCATTCATGACCTCCTTCTATATTGCAGATAAAAAAAGAGGCTAATTAACAAGGAAGCAACAAAGGCACCTATCTGAATTTCATTCGGGTTAAGAAAAGATAGCACAAGGAAAACGACTCCGACTACCAGCATGACGATTGATAACAGTAAAGAAACGTTCATCTTCTCATTCCCTTCTAATACGCTAGTTTGATGTTCTCCGTTACTAGTTATATAACCTATCAACATATGAGTAAACCTACACGCATCAGCCTATCCGACTTACACAGTTACACCCTCTGTTGTTAATTCACTGGAATAACTATAGAATTAAACCAAGAAGGTAAAAAGGGGAGGCACGTATGGACAAGAGCATTTTTATTATCGAAGACGATATGCTTCTATTACAAGCCTTGAAGGAAACGTTGACGCAATGGTCGTATGAGGTGACTAGTCCTACCGACTTTGGAGAAGTGATGAAATCCTTTACAGAAGAGCGCCCACATTTAGTCATCATCGATATCCAGCTTCCGAAGTACGACGGCTTTCACTGGTGTAGGGAGATACGTGCGGTATCGAAGGTGCCGATTATTTTCTTATCCTCACGTGATCATCCGATGGATATGGTGATGGCGATGAATTTAGGGGCGGATGATTATATTCAAAAGCCGTTTAATAAGGATGTTCTCCTTGCTAAAATACAGGCAACCTTGCGCCGAACGTATACATATGAAGAAGCGTCCGCCGATTTCATCGAATGGAATCAGGCGATTCTTGACCTGAAGACTGGTGGGGTCAAGAAGGGTGGACAGACGATTGATTTAACAAAAAATGAATTTTTTATTCTATCCGTTTTAGTGAAGGCGACGAATACGATTGTTTCTCGCCACGAGCTCATGAGAATGCTTTGGGATGATGATCAATTTATTAATGATAATACGCTGACGGCCAACATGACGAGGCTACGGCAAAAGCTATCTACGCTTGGCCTTGCGGATGCGATTGTGACGAAGAAAAGTCTTGGATATATGGCGACGACTCTTTAGGAGGACAAAGCATGTTTTTTGCGTACCTACTTTATAAAAAAAGCTGGATAGCGATGATTGGATTCCTGCTCCTCCTTACGAACGGGTTACTATACTTCGATGCGGGGATTCGCGTGGATGATCAGTCGCTTATCTACTTAAATGGCTTATTTATTATGACTTGCACCGTGTTTTTCTTCTGGCGATATACTCGAGAGGTGCGCTACATACGGTCGCTCGCTCTGAGTACGCAGGAGGTGGAGGATGACTGGGCGGAGGCACTTCCGGAGCCACGGAGCGCATTTCCTGACAAGTACCTGCATGCTAGTTTGCTACGAGTGGCAGAGCATCATAACGAGAAGCTTGAACGTCATCAATCTGCACATAGGATGCAGACGCAGGATGTCGCGTCCTGGGTGCATGAAGTAAAGGCGCCTCTGACGGCGATGAAAATTACGCTTGATGCGAATCAGTCACATGAGTTGGCGCAAAAGCTACAGCCGTCATGGCTGCGGATACACCTGCTTATTGATCAACAGCTGTACCTGTCACGGTTAGTTGATTTGGAGAAGGATTTGCTACCAGCCAAACATCACGTCATCGACATCGTCAAAGAGGAGATTCGGGAGCTTGCGACGTGGTGCTTTGAGAAGGATGTAGCGATTCATATAGAAGAACAGGACGAAGCAACGGCCTATACGGATAAAAAGTGGTGTGGATTTGTCATCAGACAGCTGTTAACGAATGCGATTAAATATAGTCCAACTGGTGGCGAGATAACTATTACAAGCGAATATGACCCGGAACGAAAGAGTACGCGAGTGACGATAAGCGATCAAGGACCTGGCATTGCTGCGCATGATCTTCCTCGTATATATGATAAAGGCTTTACTGGAGAAAATGGGCGAGTCCAACATGCCGCAACGGGGATGGGGCTTTATCTTGCAAAGGAAATCAGTGACAAGCTTCATGTGAAGCTACAGGCTGACTCGGCGGTTGGAGAGGGGACCTCGATGTCGATTCGCTTTCCACCGGATAATCAACATGAACTACTTAGACGTTCAACGGGATCTACGAAGCAGTTAGGCGAGCATGCCTGATTGCTTTTTTTGCAAGGTGACAAAATCATCACATTGGCGCGTGATTTATCACCTGAAGCATGCGACTGGAACGAGTCGGTCAGCTACACTTAATGTAGATCAACAGTAATGGAGTGATACGCATGGTAAACGAAGCAAAGGCATCTGTCCTAGTGGCAGAAGACGTTCATAAATACTATGGATCAAGGGTGAACGTCCAGCACGTTCTAAAAGGGATTCATTTACGCGTTAGTGAGGGAGAATTCGTTGGCATTATGGGACCTTCAGGCTCTGGTAAAACGACGTTATTGAATCTGTTAGCAACGATTGACCGTTTTTCGAAAGGGAAGATCCAAATTAATGAGCATGACTTAGCGACATTAAAAGCGAAGGAGCTCGCAGACGTGCGTCGGAAGCACTTAGGCTTTATCTTTCAGGACTACAATTTGCTCGATTCGTTAACGGTGAAAGAGAATATAATGCTTCCACTATCCTTGACTAGCATGAGTAAAAGGCAGGCGCAGACAGAGTTTCATACTCTGGCAGAAATGCTTCAGATCAACGAGCTACAAGATAAGTATCCGACGGAGATATCGGGAGGACAAAAGCAACGCACCTCCGCAGCAAGAGCGCTTATCCATTCCCCATCTATCGTATTTGCGGATGAGCCTACAGGCGCACTTGATTCAAAGGCCGCATCAAATTTATTAGAGAACCTCCACACGATCAATCAAGTAAGGGACGTCACGATCGTCATGGTGACGCACGATCCACTTGCATCAAGCTACTGTAATCGCGTCGTGTTTTTAAAGGACGGAAAGGTGTTCTCGGAATTATACAAGGGAGATAAAACGAGAGAAGCCTTTTTTAAGGACCTCCTTGATATGCAAGCCGTTTTAGGGGGAGGGTGAGCCACATGAAAACATCTACCTTAGTGTTGCGTAGCATGAAAAAGAATATCAGCATGTACTACCTCTACTTTTTTGCGATGATCTTTAGCATCAGCCTCTACTTTATTTTTGCCACGCTACAAAACGATCGCACGGTCATGAACATGGTGCAGGCGAGCACGAACTTTGCGACAAGCTTCCAAGTAGCCGGATTTCTTCTTATTAGTATTACAATCGTGTTTACGATCTACGCGACAAATATCTTTATTAGACGGCGTAGCCAAGAGATTGGTCTTTATCAGCTAATAGGCTTGTCGAAGGGCTGGGTCGCGCGCGTCCTCATTCTTGAGCACACTCTGTTAGGGATCGGCGCGCTGCTCGTAGGGCTTCTAGTTGGTGCACTCTTATCGCGGCTCTTCCTTGTTCTGTTTGTTACGATGATTGGTCTTGAGGTGACGTTTGGACTCACCTTTTCTGTCCAAGCACTCGTGCAAAGTCTCGCGGTGTTTACGTGTCTGCTCGCTGTGACCGTCGTACAAATTACGTGGACTGTCTATCGTAGCACGCTTTTACAGCTCTTCAAGGCGAATCAGCATGGGGATGCCATCGTCAAACGTCCAACGATTGTATCAGCACTACTTGGTGCAACCGGGCTAGCCTTGATTGTGCTTGGCTACTTTCTTTCTACCTTCATGGTCGAAAATGCGGATGACTTGCTTTTATTTATGCTTGCTGTTATTGCTAGCACGATAGGTGGGACGTATCTCGTTTTTCGTACATCCATCGGATGGCTGTTATCGATGTTTCGTCAAAAAAAGAATGGAGATCTTGGACTCTACAACAGCCTCTCGGTCGCGCCACTCATGCATCGGATGAAGGGCAACGCCAATTCGCTCACGCTTATCACGGTCCTGTCGGCGATGACGATCACGATGATCTCACTCTCCTTCTCGCTCTATTACAACACCGAGGAGGACACGAGGATCGCCATGCCCTATGACTTTGCGGTCGAAAATATGGGGGAGGAAGCGGCAACGATAGCAGAGCAATTGAACGATGTACAGATCGGTTTTGAGTCTGGTCAGATAGAGGCAGTAAGGTTCCTCGGGGCATGGGAAGAAGGTGCGAGCACCGTGTTTTTACTGCTTCCAGCGGAGCAGGTGGTAGAAGCCGGATTAAACGTCGCCATTCCGAATGAAGGAGAAGCGATTTACTTTAACTCTCGCGCTGTTATTGAGCAAACGGACGTAAGTCTGCCTATTGGCGTGCAGGTTGGTGACGGAGGTGCGGAGGCCTTTACGGTAACGGACTTTAAACTTGAGAATGCGATGAACTATCGCTTTTATGGGAATCAGATGGTGGTGAATGAGGAGACGTTTGAGCAAGTGAGAGGAAGCTTGCAGGAGGAGGCTGCGGTCGAGTCAGAGGAGCTTGTGTACGATACGTTTCAGGTCACGGACGAGGAGCGATCAGATGTGGCGTCTGCCATCTTTTTATCCAACGTAGAGGACGATGCGTTTTTAACGGACTTTTACTCTGATTACGAGAGCGCGCGCCAAACGTTTGGACTGCTTATCTTTATCGCCGGTATTTTAGGCTTTGTCTTTATTTTATCGACGGGGAGCATTTTGTACTTTAAGCAAATGACGGAAGCGGAGCAGGAGAGATCGTATTATGTCACGATGCGTCAGCTCGGATTCCAGGTCAGTGACATGATGAAGGGCATCAGAAGGAAGCAATACGTCGTGTTTTTACTACCGCTTGGAATCGGAATTCTGCACGCAGCGTTCGCGCTTAAAGTCGGCTCCGTTCTGATGGCCGCAAGCATGCTTACGCCTATTTTAATCAGCATGGCTGTCTACATCTTGATCTACTTGATCTTTATGATGATTACAATTCAGTACTATAAAAAAATCGTGCAGGACGCACTTTAGGAGGGAGGAGTTACTATGAAAAAGTGGATTATTGTAGCGGGAGTTGTGGTCATGGTGTTTGCGAGTGTGTACGTTATTTTCGCCGAGACAATCGATCGCTTTAATCCATTTATCTCGGAGGAATTTGTGTATGTGCAGATTCAGACTGAAGACGAAGCGAGGGATGATGATGGACGATATAAATATGATGTGGAAGGCGTGAATGCAGACGGGGAAGAGAAGCGCGTTGTATTTAGCACAAGCATCGAACTCGAGCCCGGTGAATACGTACGTGTGCTTGCGAAGGGGCGACACGCGAGTGAGTATACGTTTATTGAGGAGGGGGAGATGCCTTAGGAGTGATAGGTTAAAGGTTGACTATAATGAACTAGTAAATAAACAAAATATTCTAATTATTTATACGTTTATTCCTCTCTCAGGTGATATAATGATAAAAATAAGTACGATGAGGGAGGTCTTTTTGTGGGGAAACGATTATTTGCTGTAGTAAGTTTTGTTTTAATTGTAGTAGCTTTTTGGTCAATAAATACGGTATCAGCAAGTGCCGCCTCAGTCGTGATTGACAATCAAGTGCAACGCTATGATCAACCACCGGTAATTATGAATAACAGGACGATGGTGCCTATGCGAGGGATATTCGAGTCGCTTGGTGCAACGGTGGAGTGGGATTCACGAACACGAATTATTGTTGGACGGAAAGGACCGAATCAGATTGTTTTGCAAGTAGGACGTAATGAAGCGATTATAAACGGTAGAACTGTTAGACTTGAAGCACCTCCTATCGTAACTAGTAATGGACGGACGCTCGTCCCGTTGAGATTCATAGGTGAGACCTTAGGCGCGAGTGTGAATTGGCAAAGTAGTAATCGGACTGCATACATTACAAGGCGTGGTAATATTCAAGTATTAAATAGATTTGTAGATGACGGATATTATCACGTGACTAATTTTAATGATGGAACACGTGTTGTAGTAACTGAAGGTGGGCTCGCTGGAGGAACTGATGAAGTAGAATACTTTTTTGTGGGTATTTTCCCAGCGGATTCGTTTCAAATGAATCAAATTAATTTTAGTGGTTACAGTTTAACGAGTCGCCAAATGGAGGGACAACTTGATTTTACAGGTACTTATCTAGGATACTTAGAGAGTTTAAAGTTGAAAGGTCCATTGCAGCTAGTGAAAGGGGATTTACACACAGGCGGCGTCTTCTTTTATGTTAATGACGTGGTGTCAGAGCTTTATATGTATACGGAAGATCGATCAGCGCGAATATATCCGGGATATTAATATGGAATTTTTAACAGATCATTGTTTAAGTAGTTTCTCGTAAGGGCATGTTTTGTAGATTACTTAGATTGTGATTTTAAAGAACTCTCTAAAATAGGGAGTTCTTTTTATGTTTAACAGGCATAAATGTAGCAATTCAACCGATTTTTAATCTAATATTTTGAACTTAAACAAATAAATGTATTAAATAATTACTTATTACTTTGGTTTTCCTGTATAATTAGTCTTAAAGAATCAAACAAAAAGAACTACTAATTTAATTGAAGGAGATGAGAAGATGAAAAAATCATTGTTATCACTATTTATTGCGCTTGCGCTAGTTTTTAGTATTATGCCTTCTATTTATGCCATGTCAGATGTCAATGTGGGTGACTGGTTCTATCAAGATGTAACTTATATACAGAATCAAGGATACATTCAAGGATTTCCTGATGGGACGTTTAAGCCTCAGACTCATGTTACTAGAGAACAAGTTGCACTTATTTTAGGAAGATATGCTTATTCATCCCCACCGGCGATTCGTTCTACTTCATTCTCTGACGTTGGAACCAATTCGCAAGCGGCACCCTACATACGAGCGTTTTCGGATCAGGGTATTATAAACGGCTATCCGGATGGTACATTCCGCCCCAATCAGACCATAAAGCGCGGAGATATGGCAATGATTATTGCCAAAGGATTTTTGCAGGAAACCCCTGTATCGATGACGCAACCACGCGACACGAGACCAGGAGATTATTACTACCATGCTGTTCGAAAGCTATATGAGGCAGGTGTGTCGCAAGGGTATCAAGACGGGCGATTCTTACCTAATGAGCCAGTGACTAGAGCAGAATTTGCTGCGATTGTTCGTCGGGTAATTGCGTATAATGACGCATATAGAGCGGGCGATATTGATCCAGCGGACGATATTGAAGTAATACTATCTGACGTGTTAACAGCTGGTGATGAGCTTCATGGAACATTTGGCTTAGCCTATTTTAATAATCAGTCGTTTGATTCGGTAAAAGCTAATGTCACGGGCTATGCGACTACTTGGTATATCGAAAATATCGCGCGTAAGCTATTTGATGATGGCGCTTATTGCTATGGGTGTGACGCGGCTATTTATCCGTTTGACCATCATTTTTCTGTACATGGAATGTATCGTTTAGAAGCACCAGATCGGTTAGAGGTGGAAGTAGCTTATTTGGATGGAGAGATGTATGATAGCTACTTGCAAGATTATACACTTTTAAAACGTAATGGTCGTTGGCTCATTGATGATACGTTTGCGAAGGGCTTCCCTCAAGACTACAGATTTAGCGTGTCGCAGTTACAAACCCATTTAGAGGACAATGTAAATTTACGTGTTGTGCGATATGAGGGAGGAGCATCAGCTTATCAAGGTATGGCAGGTCCGTGGTATAAGTACCGCTTGTCAGACGGATCTATTCAGTATGTTCATGCCGAGTTAGGTATGTTAGGTTATTAAAATTGTTTTGCGGGCAGAACTCACTCGTTAGGAGGAGTTCTGTTTTTTAATTTTGATAAGAAAGATAAGAAGTTATATAGACTTAATTTAAATATTGATTCATATTGTCTTCGTGATAATTGTTCAGGTTTAAATAAGTGTATGTGTAGTTAGGAAGTATAGCTTATTAAAATGAAGAAATGAAGAGGAGTAAAAATCTCTGACTAAAAATTGTATTTTGTGACATGCATCACAGCATAATTGAACAAAACCTTTTAAACTATCAATAACGGAGCGCAACTAGCCGTTGGCTTAAGGGAAAACCGCAAGAGGGAAACCGAGCCCCCTCTTGCGAATCCCTCAACTATCCCCCTTCACGTTACATACCAATTCTATTTTCCTCACAAAAAAAGCGGAATCCCGTTAAGACTCCGCTGCTATTCTCACACCGTGTACGAACGATGCCAGATGCGGGCCTCGTCCTCTTCGTGTTTGGACGACCGCGCCATCTGTTTAAGTTGGGCATAATTATCGATATAAATGAGCTTTTGGCGAACGTCGATAATCTTCTTTTGCTGGAGCTCGGTTAATACTCGAGATGCTGATTCGCGCGATATCCCAATCATATCGGCTACGTATTGGTGTGTTATTTTTCGATTGATAAACGGTATGCCCTTCTTCGTGCCTTTAAAGTTGTAATACATGTCCATAAGCAGGTTCGCAACTCGCACGCGTGCGTTAAGAAAAGCCAGATAATCAATTTTACGATTCGCTTGCACAAGACGCTCGCTCAATACATAAATGATGCGATTATATAGCTTGGGATACTTCTCTAAAATCGGCTGAAGTCGCTCCCGTGTTGTGGACCAAACAACCGTGTCCTCTAAGGTGCGAACGGATGCGGTTCGTTTTTTGTCATAATGGAAGATCTCTAGCTCCCCAAACGTTTCCCCCGGTAACTGATGCCCTAGGATAATCTCTTGGCTGTCTGACTCTCGCAGGATCTTGACGGATCCCGACTTCACGATAAACATAGATTCACCATCGTCTCCTTCATGATAAATCGTATGCTCGCGCTCATAACAGCGCTCTATAAAGGCTTGCTCGACGAGCTCTCGGTCGTTCCTATGTATAATAGAATGAAAAAACGTCGTATCTATAACGGATTGATACATCATTGTCCTCCTCTCAATAATGGCACACATACTCGTTATGCAAAACTACCAATCTATGGCGGTTATGGATGCAAAAAGTGTTATTGTCTTGATTGTAGTACTAAATAGATTCCTAATGTTGGATTTTTATCGTCTTTTTCCATTTAGACACAATTCGAATAGGGATAGACTAGGTAAATTGTCGTTGTATGTAGTTATTAAATGAGTTTATCTGGATATTGAGGAAAGGATGTGGAATAAAATAACTAATTGCCAAGTAGACGAGCTCTTAAATCCCATTGTTTGACACTGTAACCTAATGAATGGTAGGTTCGCTGTAGGAGGTGGAGAAGTTCGTTTTGCAGGATGGCTCAACACAAGCGTTAATCAGCCGATCCTCCGAGCAAGCGACTTCGATACAATGTCAGTCAAAGCACTCATCCAACCGAACGTATTCCTCGTCATGATCACGGGAATCACCATTGGCCTCGTCTTTCTCGTTCCGACAATCGGCGCCTGGTCGATCCTATTTATCCTACCGGTCCTCGTGCTACTAGGAATTCTCATGGTCGTCAACAATCAAAAATTGCGAGACTCCAACCAATAGCGAGCAGCCGTCTTTCATCAAGCGGCTGCTTTTTGCTATGCACAGAAAATCGGGTGGGAGTGCTAGGATTAGAGGAAGTGACATGCAATTCGGGTGAAGTGACGTGCAATCCGCTGGATAATGGCAGAAGTGACATGCAATTCTTGAGAAGTGACACGCAATCTGGAGATACCACAGAGAAGCGACATGCTCTACGAGCCGAAGGTCAGCTTTACATAGGGGCTATATTGGCTGGCAGTTGGGCAATCGGAGGATCTTTGAGAGAAGTTGAACGCATGTTGGAAGAACGTAAACACATGTTGCGATTATGCAAGAAAACCTGAACGCATGTTGCCAAAAGGGACAAGAAGTTGAACACACTTACTAGACGTGCACAAACTAAGTTGCCAAGATGCCAGCCTCTCAAAACCCTCGTAAACACCGTCATGAAGGCGTTCATTCGTGTTTTTATTAAACCGTCAAGTATCCAATGATTCTATTATAGATAGTCGCAAAAAATTTTTTTTAAGGCGCTAGCCTTATTTTCTGTCCCGATGTGTAAAAATGTCTAAAAGTGTATATGCAAGGTGTGCATAAGGTGCTAATATATGTCTGTAAAAACTAAATATTGAAGGAGATAGTATTATGTTAAAACGTTTTATTCTGTTCGCTTCTATGTTCACGTTGTTCATGCTGAGTTTTGGGTTACATATCACGGCGGCCGAGGCTGCGACAGTGAGGATTGATAACCAGGTTCAGCGCTATGATCAGCCGCCTCAGATTATTAAGAACAGAACACTGGTGCCAATGCGTGGTATTTTTGAGTCACTTGGCGCGACAGTTTCGTATGATGCAAAGACAAAGAAGATTACCGGTCGCAAGGGGCCGAATGAGATTGTGTTGCACGTAGGCAAGTCTACGGCGACGATAAATGGTACGACGGTTAGACTTGATGCACCGCCGACAGTGACGAAGAGCAATCGCACAGTTGTACCACTTCGCTTCATCGGTGAATCCCTAGGCGCAAGCGTGCACTGGACGCAGGCGACTAAGACCGCTAATATTACTCGCCGAGGAAACGTGGAAGTGGTGAATCAATATGTAAGAAATGGTCTGCACGTGACAAACTTCAATGACGGCATGCAGGTTACGGTAAGAGAGCCGAAGCTTTATTCCGGTGATAGCGACATTGAGCAGTATGTGATGCAAATCATTCCAGCTGATACATTCCGATTAAATGAGCTTGAGTTTTTAGGATACAGTGATTATTATGATGACTTCGATTTTGATATCGGATTCGAAGAGACTGGTTATAACACGATGGAAAGCTTGAGATTTAAAACGCCACTTAGTTTAACAAAGGGCCGCGCTGTTAATGGCTCAAGCTTCTTCTTCGTAGACGACTACATGACAGAAGTGTATATGGTTACAGAAGACCGCGCAGCAATGCTGTACCCAGCAAACTAATCATAAGTAATGATGATGAGAACGCTCTTCCTCCTGATGGGGGTGGGGCGTTTTTTTTGATGGGGTGGGTGCGATTATCCGGAAACGGAGGAACATTAACCGGAAAGGAGTTGCGATTATCCGAAAGCCGAGGAACATTAACCGGAAAGAGAGTGCGATTATCCGAAAATGGAGGAACATTATCCGAAAAGGAAGTGCGATTACCCGAAAACGGAGGAACATTATCCGAAAAGAGAGTGCGATTATCCGAAAATGCGGGAACATTATCCGGAAAGGAAGTGCGATTATCCGAAAGTGGAGAGACATTATCCGGAAAGAGGGTGCGATTATCCGAAAGTGGAGGAACATTATCCGAAAAGAGAGTGCGATTATTCGAAAGTGGGGGAACATTATCTGGAAAGGAGGAGCGATTATCCGAAAACGGAGGGGCATTATCCGGAAACGGAGCCAGATAAATCAAATCTAGAGTAGGATAGAATTTCTTCATACATATAGTCATCACGAGGGAAGTTGTCGGCTGGCAGTTGGGCAATTAGAGAGGTCTTAGTATTGTATAGGCGGAGTTTGTACATACTTCCTTCTCAGTATGGCTAGAAAGTCCTCTTAATATGTCTTCATTCTCTTTACATATGAATTTTTAGTCGGTAAGGTGTTTATTAAGAGAATGAATGAGGGGGATCACATTGACTAATGGCACTGAAAAAGTACCAAAAAGGAAACTTAGTTTTGATGAGATGATTCAACATCTTGAATATAAAAATGTAAAGTTTAATCTGATTTCTAAAGAAGATGCAAAAGAGATTTTAGAAACCTCCAATTACTTTTACAAAATCACGGCATATCGCAAAAATTTCGAAAAAAATAAACATGATAAATACGTTAATTTGGACTTTAAATTATTGCAGGATTTAGCAACTATCGATATGAGATTACGTTATTTAGTATTACAAATGTGTTTAGATATTGAACATAAAATTAAAACAAAAATACTTGCAGATATTACGAATGATCCATCAGAGGATGGGTATAGTATTGTAAAGGACTATTTAAAAAAGGATAATAGTTCCCTAAATGATTATATGAAAGCACTCAATAAAAAAAGCCACTATAATTATGGGTTATATAATAAGCACCATAACGATGCACCAATTTGGGTTTTGTTTGAAGTGATGACTTTTGGAGCACTTGTGAAATTTGTTGAATATTATTACAAACGTAAAAAGGAGCCTCGTGCTTATAAGGAGATTCAAGAGGTCCTTCGGTATGCAAAGAATATCCGAAATACTGCGGCACATAACAGCCCTATTTTAATGGATATTACTCAAATGAAACAAATTGAACCCACGCTTATAATCAAACCAATTACTAACTTTGCTAAAAAATTAGAGGGCTTATCTAAAAGTGCTAGAATTAAAAGGCTCACTAACAGAAAAATTCATGATTTAACGGCACTAATTTACATTCACTATACTTACATTGATAGTGCAGGCATTAAAAATGCTCGTTACAAAGATCTCCAAGAACTTTTAGAACGCACGAAAAAGCTAGAGGGAGCATATGATAATCAAGACTCATTAATTGCAGTATATAAGTACTTCAAGAAGATAATTGACTATATTAGATAAGATATGTATAATTCTATCTAAGGAAAAAATCGGTTCGCCCGGTTTGTAAGGGTGGGGTCTTACTTCACCTAAGTTTATCGTTAAAGCACCTGTCTAATAACTTTTAGACAGGTGCTTTTCTTTATGAATAAAAACGGTTTAATATATAAGTAAGACGTAACAGCAACCCACCTACCAAAACGTCACGATATCCAAGACCCCGATCACGATTAACACCGCACCAGCCACATATTGCACGTACCTTCCAACGCGACGACCCTTCTTTACGAGCGCGCTGCCTGCGCCTAAAAACCAGATCGAGCCTATTATAAATAAAAACGGTAGCGCCGTGCCAACGGCGAAGACTGCTGGTAATGCCCCGCCTACGGAGCTCGTGAACGTGAGCGGCATGAGCAGACCAAAGAACAGGATAAACATCGTTGGACAAAATGCTAGCGAAAAACTAAAGCCAAGCATAAATGCGCCGCCCTTCCCCTTGATCCTCTCCGTCCGCTGCCTCCACAACGATACTGTCTGCGTCAGTCTAAATGCCCCAATCATATAGAGGCCCATGATGATCAGAGTTGGCCCGACAATTCGTCTTAGCCATGGGAAATAGGGCGTTAATTCTCGTTGAAATTCTTGGCCGATTAGCCAGACAAGCGCCCCTAAACCGGTGAACGCCACGATTTTACCAAGCGTATAAAAAAAGGTCTCGGGCCACGAGATGCCTTCGCGCAGGCTCCGCGATCCATACAGCGTGATGGCGCTGAGGTTGCCGGAGAACTGGCACGGGGCGAGCGCGCCGACGATGCCAAGCACGAACGCGAACACGATCGGCGTGGACTCGAACGCGAGTGCGGCGTTCATGAACGGCTCGCGCAAGATGGCGCTAATGCGCTCGACGTAGTCAAACATGGGCGTACCTCCTCAAGCTATTTTGGGATAGAAAATGCGGTCAGTCCGCGCATTGTTAGATATATTCACTGTACCATACGTATATGAGTGTGAGGCAAGTGTGGGGTAATCACATACAGCCCCATTTAATTTCCTTCAACGATTATTGAATGAAGTCAGAATGTAAGCGTATTCAATTTATGTTGCATGCAGGCTATACTGTTTGTAACGAGGAGGTGAGCAGCGTGAACGAACGAAGGAGACAGCTTATACAAATGGTTGTAAGCGGTAACAGTCACATGAAGCTAAAGGAGCTTGAACAATTGTTTCAAGTCGGGGAAAGGACATTACGGTATGACTTGGCAAAAGTGGCTGACTGGCTTCGCGATTATGATATACACCTCGAGCATGTGCAGGGGAAAGGCATGTGGGAGTTAGCGAAGGATCCTCAACCGGAGGATGTACGAGAAGCGTTAGAGGCGATTACCTTTTTAGGGCGTTCGGTTGGATTTGAGGAGAGAGTGTTAATCACCATCCATGAGCTCCTGATTCAACATGATTGGCAGAGCCTTAAAACAATCGCAGAAGAGCTTGATGTTAGTAAAGGGACTGTGTTGCAACAGATGGAGCAAGTAGAGAAGTGGTGCAATGCCTTTCACCTTGAGCTTGAGCGAGGTCGCAAAGGCTTTATACTAACGGGTTCAGAATTTGATAAGCGCCTTGCGCTACTGAGCGTCATGGAGCAGCTTGGTGACATGTGGGACACGGTGAATCCGGTCATTAACCTCAATTGGGCGGACTTAACGATGAAGGACATTGATACATCCTACGAGATTCTTGAGCAAAAAGCGGCTCATGCCGTTAATCACGTTTCCTACTTTCGTGTGTGGATTCTACATGTGCAGCGCAGTCGCACGGATAATTGGATCGAGCCAGAGCGGGAGCTCCAGATTCCGCCACCGTGGTTTTGCGAGGTGTGGGAGGAGCTGAGCGAGCTCGCCTCACTAGACGTGCGTGCGGAGGAGGTTGCCTTTGCTTACACCTACCTCTCGGCGCGCGGCAGTTTATCAGGGTTTATCCAGGAGCAAAAGCTACCTGACGACCAACCCTTCGAGCTTTTTTGCGAAAAAATTAGTACACGGCTTGGGCTTACAGGACTTACTCGCAAGCAACGTAAAAATATATACGGCGACTGGCTTGCCTGCAAGGCGGCCACCGACTATACGATCAGCTACCTACATCCTTTAAAGAAAAAAGTGGAGGAACAGTACCCCTTTATTGTTGCTCACGTGTGGGAAGTGATGACGGAAGAGATCATCGTGGATAAGCGTGTCCGACTAGATAGTCTGATTCCATTAATCATTGGCTTTGCGGCAATCTACGAGAAGTCCTCGTATGAGAACGAACGACATCAAATCTGGGTGGTTTGTCCAAACGGAATTGCAGCAAGTAGACTGCTCAAGGTGACACTTATGAAGCATTTTCCTCAAATAGAGGTCAAGGAAACGCTCGGGGTCTCGGATTTAAAGGAGATGGAAGGATGGGACAGGCCGGACTTTATCATCTCGACGATCACGTTGCACGATTGCTCCTATCCATACGTCATCGTCAAGCCAGTGCTGTCGAAGGAAGAGCTCAAAAAAATTGATCAGTTCATGCAACAGACGCCAAAAAAGAGCATTGCGCTTGATCAAACAGAGGCCTCCTTATCAGTCGCGGCACTCATTCCAAACGAGCGCGTGGCGGTAACGGGGAGCACGGATTTAGAGACGATCATGCAAACCGGGGTCGCACTGTTGGAGCGAGAAGGGTTTGTGACGAAGGAGTTCTTAGGCGACCTGCAAGAAACCGTGTATGAGAAGGAATATTTGTACGAGTTGATTCCAGGACTACTATTTATGCATACGCATTCTGATCATGTAGAGAAAGCAGGATTTAGCTTAGTACATTTAGAGACTCCTTATCAAAAGGGAGACAAAATCAATTCGACAGCTGTGTTGTTTATGGCGACGCCGGATAAAACGGCGCACGTACCGCAACTACAGTATTTATATCAGCTCATGATGAATGAAGAACGCGTGCAAGAGCTACTTCACGTTGCACACTATCAATCAGGAGGGAAGAACGGATGAGTAAGTATGTCTTACAAGAAGAACGAATCCAGTGGAGAGACTCTGCCATGTCATGGCAAGAAGCGATTAAAATAAGCGCAGCTCCGCTTTTACAAGAAGGCGTTATTAAAGACAGCTACGTGGATGCCATGATTACAAACATTAAGGAGCTAGGTCCTTATATTTTAATTGCACCAAAGGTGGCACTGCCACATGCACGACCAGAGAATGGGGTGAATGAAGCAGGATTTTCGTTAACGGTATTCAAAGACCCTGTGATTTTTCCGGCAAAAACGAATGGAGCGGGGGAGGAAGCGAACTTATTTATTTGTCTTGCGGCAGTCGACTCGGAGTCACATTTGTCGATGCTCCAAAAGATTTCTGGTTGGCTCTCGGATGAAAAGACATTGCAAAACTTAACAAAGGCATCATCACAAGAGGAAGTATCTCGCATTGTGGCGAGCTTTCAATAAAAATTCAGATAAAAAACGAGGAGGAAATTAGGATGAAAATTTTATGTGTATGTGGAATGGGTTTTGGATCAAGTTTAATGCTGAAGATGACGGTGGACAAGGTCATTCAAAAGAAGGGTATCGATGCGGAGACAGATGCAACGGATATTGGTACAGCAGGAAGCATCGCGTGTGACTTAATTTTAACAAATAACGAATTTGCCTCTCAGCTCGAAGGCGGACAAGCAGAAGTACGTGCCGTGTTAAATATGGCAAGTGAAGACGAAGTAGGCAAGGCAATCGACGACTATTTAGCGTCGAAGTAAGTGTGGGGCTTACGCAGGGAGAGGAAAGCTTACGCAGGGTGCAAAAACCACATTCACCACACAATCTGCGTACGGAACCAAACGAATAACACATCTACCTGAGGGGGTATGACAGCAATGGGTTTTTTCGAATTCCTAATGAATGAGATACTAAGCTTGCCAGAAGTGTTAGTAGGTCTAATTGTTTTAACAGGGCTCGTGTTACAACGTGCGAAGTTTGCTAAAGTATTTTCTGGCACAGCAAAAAGTATCATTGGCTTTGTTATCTTAGGGGCCGGAGCCACCGTTATTATTGGCTCTCTCGATTCATTAGGCGGTATTATTCAGGATCGGTTTAGCATTCAAGGGGTTATTCCAAACAATGAGGCAATCGTCGCGCTCGCGCAACAGACGCTCGGGACCGAGACAGCGCTCATTATGGGATTTGGTTTTATTGCGAATATTTTATTTGCTCGCTTTACGCCATTTAAATACATCTTTTTAACAGGGCATCATGCCTTCTTTATGGCAGCACTTTTATCCGCCGTATTAGGCTCATCTGGCATGACTGGAGTAACACTCGTTGTGACTGGATCTGTTATTTTAGGAGCCGTGATGGTCATCATGCCTGCGATTGCGCAACCATTCATGCGCAAAGTAACTGGTGGCGATGAGATCGCGCTCGGTCACTTTGGCACAATTGGCTACGTATCAGCAGGGCTTGTAAGTAAGTATGTTGGTGACGAAAAGAAGTCAGCGGAGGACATTAAGATTCCTGAGCAGTGGTCCTTCTTGCGCGACTCCTTGATCGCAACAGCATTAACGATGGTTGTGATGTTCTTAATTCTTGTTCTTGTTGCAGGTCCAGACGTCGTTGCGCCTTACGCTGGCGATCAAAACTATATCATGTTTGGTCTGATGCAAGGGATCACGTTTGCTGCAGGTTTTAGCATCATCATGGCTGGTGTTCGCATGATCTTAGCGGAGATCGTTCCAGCCTTCCGCGGGATCGCGGAAAAGCTTGTGCCAGGTGCTAAGCCTGCGCTTGATGTACCGATTATTTTCCCTTATGCTCCAACAGCGGTTATCATCGGTTTCCTCTGTAGCTTTATCGGCGGTGTGATCAGCATGTTCTTCCTTGGCATCTTCTCACTCGCACTCATTATCCCAGGGCTTGTGCCTCACTTCTTCACGGGAGCGGGAGCTGGCGTGTTTGGTAATGCGATGGGAGGAAAAGTTGGTGCAGCCGTTGGCGGATTTACGAACGGTGTCATTATCAGCTTCATTCCAGCCCTATTACTGCCTGTATTAGGTGGACTAGGCTTTGAGAATACGACGTTCGGCGACTCCGACTTTGGTGTCATCGGAATCCTAATCGGACTTTTAGCGAATTTGTTTAGTTAATGACGAGAGGTAATCCGTTCGAAGGTGGAGGTTATCCGAAAATAAGGCTAGGTTATCCGTTCAGAGGGTGCAGTTATCACAAAATGCAACTCGGTTATCCGTTCATAGAGTATGGCATGCTTTAATAGTCGAGATTCACCTTACTTGGGGGCTTGTCGGCTGGCACTTGGGCAATCGAGAGGCTCCATAAATGGAAGTTGAACGCATTACATGCGAACGTGAACGCACTTGACGGAAATGCGAGAGAAGTTGAACACATTATTCGAGAACGTGAACACACTTTGCTAAAAACTAAGAGAAGCTAAACACACTAACCTAAAGGAAGCAAGATCAAGTTGCCAAAATGCCAGCCGTTTCCGCGAGGAACAGCTCCGATGGGAGAAGTGACACGCAATTTTTGAGAAGTGACGTGCAATCTGTGGAGATCTGCTAGAAGTGACGCGCAATCCGCGAGATACGACACGCAATCTCGCAGAATTCCAGAGAAGTGACACGCTTTGCCGATAGCTCAAAACGAGCGTCATTCTGTAACGAGTACGCCACTTCCACTGTGAGGCGTACTCGTTATTTTCTGTCCCAAAGCTCCTTCACTCGAGATCGCATCGTGATTATAGTAAGCTAAAATAAGCAGCAACCAAGCTTTTAAAGGAGAGGTACCAATGATTACAGCAGTCGCATTAGATATGGACGGGACGCTACTCGATTCCAACCACGAGGTGTCGGAGGATACCGTGGCAATTCTACAAAACTTCCAGCAGCGAGAGGGCCTTGTGATCCTCGCAACGGGACGCACGCTTCGCGAGGTGCGCGATGTCCTTCCACCCTCGTTTCGTCCTGACGCAATGGTTGGGGCGAATGGGGCACTCATCGCCGTGGCCGAGGACGGCGCGATGGGTGAGCCGACGCATCACACGATTCAGCCGGAGCTCATCAGCAAACTGATCGATGGCGCGCGCGAGCATGGCGTGTACTACGAGATCCATCCGGCCGAGGGCCAGCGGTTTGCCTTAGCATCCGACCGCGAGCTGATCGAGAGCCAAGTCCAAGATCTCGAGACTACGAGTGTCGAAAATCACGAGGCAAAGTCACGTAGAGAAGCGGTTGAAACTAAAATCGCTTGGCTCGACGAACTGCCACAAAGTGGCAATGTAAAGGCGTATTTTTTCGCCAAAGAGCAGCAGGACATGCGCGCATTTATTAGCTGGTTAGAGGAATTAAAAGAGACGGAAGACTTCTCCACCTCATCGTCCTCCTCCCACAACGTCGAAGTCATGGCGCATGGCATCAACAAAGCAACGGGCGTGAAAGAGCTATTGCGACACTTCGGTCACAGCGTGGACGGCTTACTCGCAGTAGGAGACGCCGGCAACGATCTGCCACTCCTCCAGCTCGCAAACGTCGCCGCCGTCATGAAGAACGGCAACGACGACGTCAAAAAGCAAATCGGACGAGTCACAGAGTTTACCAACGACGAAAACGGCCTCGCCCATTTTCTGAAGCAGCATATATAAAGAAGACCAGAAGAAAGGCAGATGCTCAGGCAACTGCCTTTCTTCTGATTTTGGGCAGGAGGGGAGAGATTGCGTACGCAAATAAAAAGAGCCCTCACATCATCACTTTGTAAAGGTTATGTTAAAATCCTCTACCACTCTTGAATCCATTCAACCCGCCTGCTACCCTAATAGTATCGAAATCCGATATTACTAATGCAACACCAAGCATCCAGCACCATCATGTCGTACCAAAAGGAGCCATTTACTATGGAAGATCGCGTCCTGCGCAAGCTATTCCTAGGCTTTATACATATTCACATCCTGCATCACGCAAGCGAACATCCCATCTTCGGCCAGTGGATGCTCGACGAACTCCGTGAGCACGGCTATCGGATGAGCGCCGGCACCCTTTATCCGATCCTGCACAGCATGGAGCACGACGGCCTCCTCGCCAAAGAGGAGCAAAAAGTCGCCGGCCGCACCCGCAAATACTACACGACTACTCCTAAGGGGGAAAATATATTAAAAGAAGCCAGAACAAAAGCATACGAACTATTTAAAGAGATTAATTAAGATTAGTTGCCAAAGTGCCAACTAGTTTCATCAGCTCTCCGAGCTGTCAGCCCTGCGGACACTCTACGACATCCATGGGGCCGGTCTTTGAGCTTCCTCGTCGGCAGGAGTCGACTGTCGTCTCCTCCTAATCGCCTCCTGTGGGATCTCAAAAACCTCTTTCCCCTATGGATTGTCTCCGAATGTCCTCCGGGTCTGCCAGCTCTACGAGCAGGTGAAAGAGGAGCGTTACACAATAAAGCTTTTGGTTTTTAATAGCACGGCAGTTGGGCAATTAGGTTTTATGAACCGTATGCGAAATTAATGATCCGTATAGAGAGTTTATGAACCATATAACAAAAGAATGAACCGTACAAAAACTTTATGAACCGCACACAAAATCTATGAACATTGTACCCAATAGCTACACTATTACTGAAGTAAAAGCTAGGCAACGCACCAACGCCTAGTAACCTATAAAACAAAGAGTTCAAGTTGAAAAAACCGTTACCCTCCGGTCCTCCGAAGCGAAGGCTGGTGTCTCCTAGAGGGGCACTTTCGCGCAGCGAAAATCCTTTCTGACGGCCATTGGTTTGGCCGACAGAAATAGTTGAGCAAGCCCCTCAGGAAAGCACCAGCCGGGAGCGTAGGAGGACCGGGGGTCCGACCTTGAACTTAGTCACTTGACCTTGACTTTAAGACAAAAACCCAAAAGAAAGGTGAACCCAATGCCAAACTCTAACTCAAATATCGTAAAGCGACTAATTGAAATCCTCCTCGTCTCAACAAGACTCGGCTTCACCTCGTTCGGAGGACCAGTCGCACACCTCGGCTACTTCCACGAAGAGTACGTCCGACGACGCAAGTGGCTCGACGAAAAAACCTACGCAGACCTAGTAGCGTTATGTCAGTTTCTCGCCGGCCCAGCAAGCTCGCAGGTCGGAATTGGAATAGGCGTCATACGCGCCGGAATCCTAGGCGGTATCGTCTCCTTCCTCGGATTCACCCTGCCATCCGTCATCGCGCTCATCCTATTTGCAACCGTCCTGCTCGGGTATGGAATCGCCGACACAGGCATCATCGACGGCCTCAAAATCGTCGCAGTCGTCGTCGTCGCACACGCCATATTGGGCATGGCCAAAAATCTCACCCCTGATTTGAGAAGAAAGACGATAGCCCTCTTCGCCATCGTCGCCGTTTTACTTTGGTCGACCGCGTTCACGCAAGTAGGTGTCATCCTGATTGCAGGCTTAGTCGGATTCCTCCTGTATCGCAACCAATCGATCGACGACGCAGGAGAGGACTTTAAATTCCCGATTTCACACCGTTTTGCAGGTGTATGTTTAGCACTCTTTTTCGGACTATTAATCGCGCTCCCAATCCTACGTGAAGTAACAGCTCACGATTGGGTTGCCTTGTTTGACAGCTTTTACCGCGCCGGCTCTCTTGTATTCGGTGGCGGCCACGTCGTGTTACCACTATTGGAACGCGAATTCGTTCCAACAGGCTGGCTCACAGAAGCAGAATTCCTAGCCGGTTACGGCGCAGCTCAAGCTGTTCCAGGTCCATTATTCACGTTCGCCGCCTACATTGGCGCCGTTATCGGCGGCTGGCAGGTCGGCTTACTAGCTACAGTAGCTATCTTTTTACCGGCATTCTTATTAATTTTAGGTACACTACCATTTTGGAACACGCTTCGTAAAAACGCGAAAGTAAAAGGCGCACTCATGGGCGTCAACGCGGCCGTCGTTGGTATCTTAATCGCCGCTTTGTACCAACCAATTTGGACAAGCTCGATCCTAACAGCGCTCGACTTCGCTTTCGCCGCAGTCCTATTCTTCATGCTCGTCTATTGGAAACTCCCACCGTGGGTGATCGTTCTAACTGGAGCAGTAGGCGGCTTCCTCATGACGTTGATTTAATAGAAAAGCAGGCTGGTTGTATGACCAGCCTGCTTTTCACGTATACGTTTATATTTTCTCAAATAGGAAATCCCTACCTAAAAGGGGAGATATGCACATGGCTAAAGTAATCGCAGGCTCGATCCTGCTACTCACGGCAAGCATCCTATTCATCGGCAACTATTTAATCGGCGCGATCATTGCAAATGGACAAGGAATCAGTAGCACAGAGACACTTGCATGGATACTGACAGGATCCATGCAAGAGTACATCCCATATCCACACTACCTCTCCATCGTAACGTTCATCGCAGGCGTAGCCCTACTCGTATGGGGACTCGTAGAAGATACGATGTTAAAAACAAAGGCAAAACCCCCGGCATAGTATAAGTAGGCCAGGGGTTTTGTGCTGTATAAGGGAGAAAAAACTTCAAGATGCCAAAACCAACGCGGAACAAGCCCGTAACAGCACGGCAGTTGATTCAATTAATTCAATACCTGTAAAAGGATCTATAAAGAATGAACCGCATACGGAATTTATGAACCGTATGGAGAAAGAATGAACCGTATACGGAATCTATGAACCAAATGGAAAAAACAATGAACTTCAAATTTACCGTTCCCGAAGGTGACCCGAAGCGACGGGAGTGGACTCCTAGAGGGGAACTCGCGTAGGTGAAAATCCTGTCAGACGACCCGTGGGCAGCTGACATAGTTGAACTAGCGCCTCAGGAAAGACACTCCCAGAGCGCAGGGGAACCGGAGGTTCCGCACTTGACCAAGAACTTGACCTCCAGAATAGAAAAAGGGGAACCGGAGGTTCCACACTTGACCTTGAACTTAATTAGATAAACTTAATCATTTAAACTACGCTATACTAAACCTACACCCATATTTTCTCAAAAAGGAGCAATGATCCCATGCAACTAAAATCCTACATCCTCCGCACAAGCCGCCTCCTCAGGCAGCCGCGCGTTACATACACAGACGACGAAATCACCGCCTACAAACGCCTACTCAGCCAAACCGCCGAAGGCACAGTCGAGCCGATCGCCTACGACGCGCTGTACCCCAAACACCGCTTCCTCCAGTACGTCGCCGAGCGCACCGACACCGTCCTGCACGGCTCCAACAATCAGGACATCCGCCAGTTCGAGCCGAGAGACAGCACCCTCTTCACCGGCCAACCGATCAAAGCCGTCTTCGCCGCAAACGATGGCACGTGGCCACTGTTTTTCGCCACCCAAAATCGTCGCGACTACCACGGCAGCATCCGCAACATTTGCATCAAAACCGATCAAGCCCGCTACTACTACTTCTCTGTGGAAAACCGCACAACGGACGAATGGACAGACGGAACCGTCTACCTATTGCCCAAAACCACATTTAAGCAGGGAGGCATCAAAAGTGAGTGGGTCAGTGAGCAACCAGTGAAGCCGTATGCAAAGCTTGCAGTAACTCCTGAAGACTTTCCGTTTTTAGAGAAGGTTAGCTATCACGAGAAAAAGGATCCAATATGGCGTACGCTACTTCGTGCATTTTTTGTGAAAAAATAGAGGTTTAAGGATAGATTTGGTAGGGAAGGGTACACGGATTACATAAAGCGCTCTCGCGCATATAGAAAAACAGATTTCCTACTAGAAAGGAGTTTCCTTAATGAGCATTAGACATGCGGTTTGGACACAGTTTGTTCCAGCATTTATTTGGGTTGTAAATTCCGATATGGTGTACATAGAGTGTGACGGTATAAAGATGAAAGAATCGAACTTACAGCGCCACGAAATTATTGGAAAGTCTATATCCGATTTTCACAAAGAAGATCATTCGGGCCCTAATATGATCGGTCATAGGCAAGCATTTGATGAAGGAAGCTCTCACTACACGGTTGACTTTGCAGGTCGGGATTACGAGGCGCAATTGTACCACGTCCCGGACGAAGATATTGTCGTTGGGGTGGCGATGGATCAGACCGAAAAAAGAGAGCTCCAGGAGCGCATTCGCAGGCAGGACTTGGACATACTCGAGTACTCTGTACCACTGGTACCGCTTTTGGATCACGCCGTCGCCATTCCGATCGTTGGCGTATTCACTCGCGAAAAAGCATCCTACATTCAATCAGCGGTTGTCACAAAGATTGTGGAGTTTGAAGGTGTGGAGAACGTTGTCATCGATTTCTCGGGTGTACCGTCGATTACAGAGGATGGAGCAGTAGCGTTCAACGAGCTTTACCGAGTGTTTAACTTACTCGGTTTTCGCACCATCGTAACCGGCATTCGTCCAGGGCTTGCGATTACGGTGCAGTCTAAAAATCACGTCATTTCATCAGACAATATTTACTCAAGTTTAAAGACTGCAATTAAAGATCTGTTGCAAACCAGGTAAAAAAGCAGGTGTCCTTCTTGGCGAAGGCATCTGCTTTTTTGGTGTCAGGTATAGTTTGATCAAGTGCCAACTAATTTTACACAGCTCTCCGAGCTATGTTGATCAAGTGCCAACTAGTTTCACACAGCTCTCCGAGCTGTCAGCCCTACGGACACTCTACGACATCCATGGGGTCGGCTTTTGAGCTTCCTCGTCGGCAAGGACCGCGTACTTTGCGGTCTGAACTAGCATCGCAGAATGCGCTCTTTGCAGTCTGAGCTAGCCTTGCACTTAGAGAACAGAGGGTGATTTTGCCGCTGTTTTCAGGCTAGCGGTCGATGCTCTATTAATTTGCGCCTCCTGTGGGATCTCAAAAACCTCCTACTCCCATGGATTGTCTTCGAATGTCCTCCGGGTCTGCCAGCTCTGCGTGCAGGTGAAGAGAAGCGTTCGGGTATAAAGGTTCTGGGTTTTATAGCACTGCAGTTGGGCAATTGGATTTTATGAACCGTATACGAGGTTTATGAACCGTCTGCAAAATAAATAAACACGATGCACATAATCGAACTTTTTCATCTCTAAAAAACTAGGCAACGACCTTTCGCCTAGTAAGTAAATAAAAAAAGCTGTTAGTAGAATGAAAGAACTGTTACCCTTCGGTCCTCCGAAGCGAAGGCTGGTGTCTCCTAGAGGAGCACTTCCGCGCACCGAAAATCCTTTCTTGCGGCCATTGGTTTGGCCGCAAGAAATAGTTGGTTGAGGTAGCACCTCAGGAAAGCGCCAGCCGGGAGCGCAGGAGGACCGAAGGTCTGCACTTAACCTTCAATATTCAAAGTCTAAGGTTCTCTTATTATCCAATCGTATCTTCAAACGAACCGTCCACAACTTCCACATCTTCCGGTGCTTCAAACAAGCTCTCATCAAAATCAGGATCAAGCTCATAGTCAGTCACGGTACTAATCGTCGTCTGATCTCCTGGCGATTCTTCGCCAGCTTCACTGCTAGTTACAGTTTGGACTTCATAATACGTGTCTTGGTCAAACCAGTGCTCGGACACTTCGCCGTCCATTTCCGCACGTACGTGATACGTATCGTAGCCGTTAATTTCCTCCGTGCCTTCATACGTAAGCTCGGCGTTCATTAAGATATCCTCGAGCTGGAATGCCCATTGTGAAAAGTCGACTGACTCTTCTTGTTCAATAGGTTGTTCAAAACGAATGGCCTCGGTGTCACCTTCATCATACGTAATTTGATAAGTTGGATCATCCAGGTACGTAAATGAGTAATTCATTGGCTCTTCTTCCGTAAACTCTTCGCCGTCTTCCGTGCCTTCTGACAATGCTTCCACTTCTAAACGGTTATAATACTCTCCGTCTTGAATGAATTCCCAATGTGTTTCAGTAATGTACATATTAATTTCACCTTCGGGCATGCCTTCCATGTCCATTTGCTGATTAATTTCACTCTCCAGCGTAAAATGGAGGCTCTCTAAATCATCAAAGAGTGCAATCGCATTTTCGACAATCTCCTGAGGATCATGATCGCGGTTCTCGTCAATCAAGCCAGAGGGAGTAGAGGCGCTGGATTCCTCATTCTCATTTTCATTCATAATGTCTTCGTTATTATTCTCGTTGATATCGCTTTCATCGTTGGCGGGCGAGTTGTTAGCGCCAGATTCGTTTTGACCAGCAGGCGTATGACCGGCATTCTCATTATTTATAGGATCTCCGTTCGTCTCGTTATTCCCGCAAGCAGCAAGCGTCAGCACAGCACCGAGCGACAGGATAAGATGTTTTTTCATACATGTAAGTCTCCTTCCAGTTATATAACATATCTTTTCCATTCACTTTTTGAAACAACGTTAAACGTGCGATTTACATGGAAGGGAAAATCCGGAATAGTCGGACACCTTTAGTCCGGCTATATAAGTCGGGGCGGGGTTCGTCTAAATAAAAAGAAGCACCGACCAAAAGTGTTTGGTCAGGTGCTTCTATTCTGAAGTGCAAGTGCAGGTGAATCAAGTGCCGTGCTGGGAGAGCGGAGAGGAGTAGAGTTTCTGGATAATGTAGCCTTGTTTTCGGATAATGAAGCTCCGTTTCCGGATAATCGAAGAACGAATCCGGATAATGAAGCTCCGTTTCCGGATAATCGAAGCACGAAACCGGATAATGAAGCTCCGTTTTCGGATAATCGAAGCACGAAACCGGATAATGAAGTCCCGTTTCCGGATAATCGAAGCACGAAACCGGATAATGAAGCTCCCTTTAAGGATAATCGAAGCACAAAAGTGGATAATGATACCTCACTTCCGGATAATCGACCCGCACTCTCAATCAATCACACCCTCACCTCAAACGTCACGCCTGCCTCAACGGAGCTACTTACCTTAATTTCTCCACCGACCTGCATGAGTATCTCCCGCACGATGGCGAGGCCGAGGCCGGCGCCATCACGCGTGCGTGAGGTGTCTACTTGGTAGAAGCGCTCAAAGATGCGCTCCTGTGCCTCAAGTGGGATGTGTCCCACGTTGTGCACTCGCACGACTGCCCGTCCATCTCTCTCATCGTGCCACAGGCGCACAGTAATCACGCTGCCACTAGGCGAAGCCACGAACGCATTGTCGACAAGGTTTTGCCATACGTGAACGAGTAAACGCTGTTGGCTCGTGATGGTAACGGGCTCAAGCTCAATATCGAGCTCCACGGGATTTTGACGGCAAAAGGGCTCGAAGGTGAGCAGGACTTGGCGGATTTGCTCGGCTAGATCGAAGGTGGTGGCTTGTTCGTGCGTGCTTTCGGTTTCGATTCGGGAGAGCTGGAGGAGGCGCGATGCGAGCTGGTGCAGGCGCGCGGCTTCGCTCTCGATGACGCCGGCGAATTCGCGCTGCTCGTCGCGGCTAAAGTCCTCCTGCTGGAGCAGTTCGGCATAGCCTTGAATCGAGCTTAACGGCGTTTTGAATTCGTGGGAGACGTTGGTGACAAACTCTTGTCGCAGGCGGTCCACGCTTTCCAACGACTCGGCCATGCGGTTCATGTCAGCGGCGAGCGCACCGATTTCATCGCGACTTGTATACGTCGTCCGCGCCTCTAAGCGCCCAGCAGTCACTTCACCGGCCATGTGCCGAATCTCTTCGAGCGGACGCGTGATAAATCGCGCCGCGAAGGTGATAAAGATCGCGTCCAACACAATCGACAACAAGAGCACGAGCCCTATACCAACGGGCGAGAGCACAGTTTCCACAAATGGAATCACGAGCACGACAGACAAGATCGCCACAACAAACAGGATCGTCACGACCGCGAGCGTCAGCTTTACTTGGATCGAGAATAAAAATCGCTTCATACGCACAGCTCCGCCTTGTAGCCAAGCCCGCGCACCGTCACAATCTCAAACTCCGCGATCTCCTCCGTGCGCCGCCGAATCTTCTTCACATGACTATCCACCGTCCGACTATCGACATCCGCATCCAATCCCCAAATCTCCTCCAACAGCTCCACGCGCGAGAAGACCCGCCGCGGATAGCTAAGCAGCTTATACAGTAGATAAAATTCTTTCTTTGGGAGGAAAATCGTGTTGGAACCTGCTTCAATTGATAGCGATTCGTAGTCGACGATCACGGTTCCAATCGTAATCCGTTTTTCGGCTGTAATGCGGGCTCGTCTTAGTAACGCCTGAATTCGGAGCGCCAGTTCCTGTAGCTTGATCGGCTTCACGATGTAATCGTCGCCTCCAGCCCGAAAGCTTCGCTCCATCGTCTCCATATCTTCTTTGGCGGTAACGACAAGCACAGGGGTTGTCATCTTTGCATCCTGCCAAGCTTCCATCAAGCTGATGCCATCCATCTCAGGCATCATGATGTCGCATAGAAGGAGATCCACGTGGTTGTCCTCCAAAAGGGCGAGGGCTTCTAGTCCGTTTGTGGCTTCAAGGACGGTGTACCCTTGTTTCTTCAAAAAGACGTGTATGAGTCGGCGTAAAGACTTGTCGTCCTCGACGAGTAGGATGGTGATCATGCGGGCTCGTCCTCCTTTGTGTGCTTATGTTTTTGAGCGAATGTAGGCGATTAGTAATCCCATGCCGGCACCCCACATGATCCAGCTTGCGCCATAGTGGGAGACTTGATAGGAGCTGTGATAGAGCTCGCGGAAGAATGCCATTGCAAGTCCATCTAATAATAGCGCGACCATGGTCATGATGCTTACGGCCTCAAAGGTTTGATTGCGTTCAATGCGCAAGGCGGCGATTGTAATGGCGAGAAAAAATAGGAGCACAGGTATGGCAAGAAGAAAGGCCATGGTGATTCTTATAGCTTCGCCGTTGAAGAAGAAATCTCCTGTAAACTGCACCATCAGTGCTGCTGTGAACCAGAATACGACTCCGAGTATGACGAGACCAGTTGTTTGTTGCTTCGTAAAAGTGTTGGACATGTAGATCATTCCTTTCGAATGTGGTGTGTAGGTAGGACACAGATGAAGAATAGCAGGTGAATGTGACGCCAGTGTGACGCATTGGGAGGTGGATATGAGGAGGCTGTGGGTGGGTTTGTGGATGGTGGGTTTTGGTTAATTGGGTGGGGTTTCTGGTTAATCGGGGAGGGTTACGGGTTAATTGAAGAGAGTTTTCGGTTAATCGGGGTGAGTTACGGGTTAATCTAGGTGAGTTTCCGATTAATTGCAGCACGTTTCCAGCTAATTGAGCGGCGCTTTCGGTTAACCTAGGAAGCGCGGGTTGCTTAACTGCCGGTTTGTAAGGGCTTAGACGAGGTGATGACAATGCAAAAAAAGTATCGAACTTGGTTCGAGGCTTGTATTTAGTCGATAAAGACTATGTAAGTAATCGTATCTTAAAGTATTCACATATCCTTTTACTAACTTGCCATTTACGTGATAATTAAATATAATTGTTATAACAATTATATAATAAAACACATATCATAAATAAAAAGGAGGATTTCAACATGGAGCGAAAAGTAACGAAAATTGGCAACAGTTTAGGTGTTACGTTTCCAGCGGACTTGCTAGAGCGTTTGGGAGTAAGACAAGGGGATACTGTGGTGATGGAGGAGCAGGATGGTGCACTTCTAATCCGCAAAAGTCAAAAAGTGGAGCTACCTAAAGGGATCAGCCCCGATTTTTTTGATACGTTAGATGCGAATATGACAAAATATGATCAAGCAATTAAAGGTTTGGTAGAGCGCTAATGAGGTTTCTCACCGAAGAAGAAGTCATTGCAATAAATATGCTCGTTATTGAGCGCTATAGCCCGGGCGAGCCGGTAGGTGTCAGGTATCCAGAGCTTCTAGACTCGGCGTTGAATCGGATGAAGCAGTCTGCTTTTGGGGAGCCAGCCTATCCGACGATCTTTAGTAAAGCAGCGGCACTCGTCGATTCATTGTCTAAAAATCATGTCTTCGAGAATGCTAATAAACGCACAGCACTCGTAGCAATGCTTCAATTTTTATCCTATAACGGTCTCACCTTTGACATGGATCAGCAACAGGCCGAGGACTTTATCGTCGACATCGTCAATCACAAATTCACCTTTCATGAGATTGCACAAAATATCGAATCACACTGTTCCACCAAATAAAAAGCCAAGTGTGCAGAGCACACCTGGCTTTTTGTTTTTCATAAAGTGGCGCTATGGCAATTTGAGAAAGAAGAGCATGTGAATCAAGTGCCGTGCTGGAAGAGCGGTAGAGTTTCTGGATAATGGAGCTGCGAATTCGGATAATCGAAGCCCCATTTCCGGTTAACCGCCCCCTACGACGCCTTCTCCTCGTAATCGGACACGTCGACCTCGAGCGGTAGATTACGCTCTCGTTGTTTATTACCTTGACGGAAGAACATCACAACGAGCACTGTTGCTCCAATGATTCCGCCTGTCCACGCAACTGGCCACGATAAACCAAATCCAATTTGTGCATTTAAAATGTAGGTGATAACCATGACGAGCATGAAGGCTCCTGGTATCAGCGCGATAAAATAGTTTTTCCTCGCAATGTACAGATACATTGCCCCAACGAAGAGTGCGATCACAGCGGTCGCCTGGTTCGCCCAGCTGAAGTATCTCCACAATAGGTTAAAGTCGATTTGCGTAAACACAACAGAGATTGCAAACAGCGGTAGCGCGATCCATAGACGGCTCGACACTTTTTTCTGTGCAATTGAGAAGTACTCGGCAATGATCATTCGAGCGCTTCGGAACGCCGTGTCGCCGGAAGTAATCGGCAGCACGATAACCCCGATCACGGCAAGCGTACCAGCCACTGAGCCAAGTAAGAGCGTCGATACCTCGGTTACAACTGCGCCCGGTCCACCGGCAGCAAGGATCTCATTGAGTCCGACCGGCCCGTTAAACAGGCTCATCGCCGCTGCGGCCCAGATCATCGCAATAATACCCTCTGCAATCATCATGCCATAGAAAATCTTGCGACCCTGCGGCTCCGCTTTTGTTGTGCGAGAGATAATAGGTGTTTGCGTCGCATGGAATCCAGACAAAGCCCCGCATGTAATGGTAAAGAAGAGAAGCGGTAAAACAGGTGCATTATCAGGATGTAAATTAGATAGCGTAAGCTCTGGAATCGGCGCCCCAGTAAAGAGAAGCATCGCCCCAACACCCGCTGAGCTCAGCAGGAGAATCGCACCGAAGTACGGATAAAAACGACCGATAATCTTATCAACAGGCATGAGCGTCGCAAAAATATAGTAGATAAAAATAGCAGCTAAAATAAATCCAATTGCGACACGACCATCAATAAGCAGGTGAATCAGACTTGCAGGCGTCGATACAAAAACCGTACCAACAAGAAGCAACAGAAGAATCGCAAACGCGTTAACCACGTGCTTCATCGCCCCACCTAAAAACTTACTCGCTAAAGCGGGCAGGTGAGCACCCTTATTACGAATCGAAATCATCCCAGTGAGATAATCGTGCACAGCACCGGCAAAAATACACCCAACAACGATCCAAATAAACGCCACCGGACCATAAAGCGCACCGAGAATCGGACCAAATACAGGCCCCGTCCCCGCAATATTCAGTAGCTGAATCAACGAGTTCTTCCTCGTATTCATCGGAACATAGTCGACCCCATCCTGATTCACATAAGCAGGCGTCGGACGCGCATCCTTCACACCAAACACGCGCTCCACAAACTTCCCGTACGTAAAATACCCAACAATTAGCAAGGCAACCCCAACCATAAACGTAATCATGTGCCTGACCTCCTCATAATGTATGCGTTTACATTCATTATGACGGCTCAGGCTCTTTTTGTGAGAAAATCGGGCCAACACGCCTAATATGGAGGCTGACATGCCATTTTTGCAGGTTGAGGTGCAAGACCTCCGGTCCTCCTGCGCTCCCGGCTGGCACTTTCCTGAGGTGCTGCCTCAACTATTTCAGTCGTCCAGTGGCCGTCTGAAAGGATTTTCGGTGCGCGGAAGTGCTCCTCTAGGAGACGCCAGCCTTCGCTCCGGAGGACCGGAGGGTAACAGTTGTAATTTTTAATAAAAAAATTACAAGGCGCAAAGGCGTTGCCTAGCTTAGGAAAAGCTTTTACGCTCATTTACAATGAGCAAATTCTGCTTACGGTACATAAAGCTTCTATACAGTACATAAACGTTCAGCATGGTACTTAAAGCTCTTATACGGTACATAAACATCGATTTGCTAGAGAGCCACTTATCTTAACCCACAAATCACACGAAAAAAAGCCGTTCCAAATAAAAGGAAGACTCTTTTCTAATGCACTCTTTAAATCAAACGCAAGCTTACGGACCCTATGCCGAGAGTGTCTGGAGGGCTGACAGCTCTACGATTGATTTAAAAGAGCATCCTTTTTTGGGAAAGAAAGTTTTTCTTAACAAGTTTTTCAGGTTTTTGATAAGTGTCTCTTTAGTAATATAGAATTTATGAACCGTAATCAACATGAATGAACCATAAACCAGGTATCAACACGATTTCAATAGCAAAAAGCTAGGCAATGAACTTGCGCCTAGTAATCTATTATTGTAGGTAAGTTTGATTTAAGTGTTTCAGTCTTCCCTTTAAAGAAGCTCTAGAGGAGGCAGACTCGGAGAATGCTCGGAGACAATTAGCAGGAATAGGCAGGGAATGAGACCACGCAGAAGGGCGATTAGGAGGAGACGGTCGTCGACTCCTGCCTGACGAGTAGGCTCAGGCACTGACCCTGCTAATGTCGTAGGGCGTTCGCAGAGCTGACTCCTCTTATAAAATTATTAGCTCGAAGAGCTGATTTAAACTAGTTGGCACTTTAGCAATAAAGCCCGAAGGGCTGCTCTTAAAACTAGTTAGCACTTGATAAACTAAAGCGACAGCGCAGCCCTAAGGCCCTTCACATAATTCCGACTCACCGCCAACTGCTCCTCCCGACCAACAAGCTCCAGCTGGTACGCCCCATTAAACCAAGGCGACAGCCGTGATACGAAATCCAGATTCACCAAATAACCTTTATGAATACGGAAGAAATGAAAGGAAGCTAACCGCTCCTCAAACTCCTTTAACGGAGCCTTTGCTTCATAGTCGCCGCTTGTGGTGACAAGCTTCGTCCTTTTTTCATCCCGGAAGAGGTAAAGAATCTCTCGGGGATCGAGGAAAATGATCTCGCCGTCGGACTCGATCGAGAGACGACCGGGCGCGCCGGGAGTAACAGAGGCGCGGGCTCCAATCAGCTCACTCTCAGGCGAAGCCTCCTGCACACCAAAAGCCACCGTAATCCGACGCACCGTCTCAGCAATCGCATCCTCTTCGTACGGCTTCAAGATATAGTCAAGCGCGTTGTGACGAAACGCCTCGACGGCAAAGTCCGGATACGCCGTCGTAAAGACGATGTGTGGCACCTTTTTAAGCTCACGCAACGAACGAGCGGCATCTAGGCCATTCATACGCGGCATCTCCACGTCTAAAAACACGACGTCTGGCGTTAGCTGAAGCGCCTGCATGAGCGCAGATTCACCAGTGTCCGCCTCACCAATCACCTCAATCACGGGATGTACCTTTAATAAATGTTGTAGTTCCTCGCGACTATAGCGCTCATCGTCAACAACGAGTGCTTTAATAGACGTGCTCATGCGCAAGCTCTCCTTCCTCGGCAGGCACTGTAAATGCAATCTCCGTGCCCTGGCCTTTCTCACTTTTAATCTGCAACGAAGCTGTCTCCCCAAACATCATCGTCAACCGACGATTCACGTTATATAAAGCAAGACCAGCTCCCGAATCCGACTCTACTAAACGCGAGCCAATTTGTGCGAGGCGTTCGGAATCCATACCCGTTCCATTATCCGCAACGTGAATCGAGACCTCCTGCCCAACGCGCCACACCATCACGCGGATCACACAGTTCGCATCACGCTCTTTAAATCCATGCTTAATCGCATTTTCTACAAGTGGCTGAAGGGAGAGGGGAGGCAGAAGCGTCAGGTTAGCCGCCGGATCAATCTCGTAGAGCACCTCCAGCCGACCGTCAAACCGCGTCTCTTCTATGGACAAGTATGCCTGCACGTGCCGAAGCTCCTGCTCAAGCGTCGTCGTCCGCGCAGTCGCCGCAGACATATTTTGACGCAAATAGTGTGACAACGAAATCAACGTCTTCCGTGCGAGCGCCGGCTTGATCCGAATCAACGAACTAATCGTATTCAACGTATTAAACATAAAATGCGGACTAATTTGCGTCTGCAATGCCTTAATCTCCGCCTCCTGCGCAAGCTTGCGCGCCTTATCTGCATCTGCAATCTCCAGCTGCGTGCTCATCATCAGACTGAGCCCGCGAATCAGCTCCGTGATCACACCCGTTATATCTTTTTCCGTGCGAAAATAGAATTTAAGTGTGCCAATCGTGCCCCCTCGCTGCGTGAGAGGCGCAATAATCACGGCTTCTAGTGGGCAGCTCGCTTCTCTGCAGGAGATCGACTCTTTCTCTATGAGGGCTAATTCGCCTTTTGCGATCACGTTTTTCGTCGACTGCGTCTGAATGTCACTCCCAGGTAAATGATGATCGGCACCGAGTCCACTGTGCGCTAATATTTCGGTACGGTTTGTCAACGAGACGGCACTCGCATTAATCTCACGGTGAATGATCTGTGCGACGGCTGCCGCCGACACACGGTCAAGCCCATTGCGTAAGTACGGCAACGTCTGATCAGCAATCCGCAACGTTTTCTGTGCCTGAAGGGCTCCGACACGATCCTGCTCGTTGGCGACGCTCTTTATAATGAGGAGAACGAGCGCGCAACCGAGCCCGTTGGCGATAATCATCGGCACGCCGATCATCTGCACGAGAGCAATCGCGCTCTCAAGCGGGCGCGCGACAGCAATGATAATTGCCATCTGCATTGCCTCCGCGATCATCCCAACAAGGAGCGCCGTTTTGACACTCACTAACTTCTTCTTTTTATAGAAATAACCAGCGAAAAGTCCAGCAATAATCGTCGCGAGTCCACACGAGAATCCAGTGAAACCTCCGAGCGTAAACCGGTGCACGCCGGCAATCAGACCTGCACCGAGGCCTACCTTGTAGCCCCCGAGTAACCCCGCTATCACGACACCAATCACGCGCGAGTTGGCAATCGCCTCATCAGACGCTAGTCCGGAAGCCCAACGATTAAACTCGAGGCTTTCCGTACTGAGGCTAAGCCCGGTGTAGGTGCCGATGATGCCGAAGCATCCAAAAAACACGATCGCGGTAAAACGTTGCCTACGATCAAGCTCGTGGCGATCCATCATCTCGCGAAAAAACGGTAGTCGCGTCAGCACGAATACAATCGTTACAATAATCCCAACACGCTCAATCATCGTCAACAACAGCATCCACATGGGGCCTCGCCTCCTTTTTGATAGCGTTTACTTGTGTTTTTATCATAGCGAACGGAGGTGGGAAGATCAAGGTGGTGGAGTCACTGGGTTTTTGGATAATGGAAGGGCGAATCCGGATAATGACGCCACGTTTTCGGATAATGGAAGGGCGAATCCGGATAATGAAGGCCAGTTTTCGGATAATGAAAGGGCGAACCCGGATAATGAAGGCCAGTTTTCGGATAATGGAAGGGCGAATCCGGATAATGAAGGCCAGTTTTCGGATAATGAAAGCGAGAATCCGGATAAATGACGCTATCTTTACGGATAATCGAAGCTCCTACTCCAAAACCCCCACCACATTGCCCCTCGACCACCCTCCAAAAAACTCAACTTTCACAAAATAATATTTATTTCTACAAAAAAGTGATCCGCTTTCATGATCGTAACGTTATCTAGGGTAAGACCAAGCAATTAATTAACCTAAAAGGGGAGATTTACACATGAAAATGTCTAAGAAAAGTCCGATTGCAGTACTGTTAGGAATTTCATTACTTATGCCAACAGCGGCACTAGCGCACGATCATTCCACTGATTCTGGGGACCACGGCGGGGCGATAGAGTCGAGCGTTTCGACGCCTGCAGCTGAGCTACGTATCACACTTGATACGGCGCTCACAGAGCACGCATTCCTCGCGATCGAAGCCATGCGCAAAGGCGCTGACGGCGCAGCAGATTTTGATCAAGCGGCTGGCGCATTACTCGCAAACTCCGATGATATCGCTGCGGCAGTATCTTCAGTCTATGGGGAGGAAAATGGAGCGGCATTCCTTGAAATCTGGAATTCTCACATTACGTACTTCGTTGATTATGTAGTAGCTACTGGTGAAGGTAACCAAGAAGGTATCGACCAAGCATTAGCAGAGTTAGAAGAGTACAAGGTTGAACAGGCAGCGTTCTTTGCAACTGCTACAGAAGACCGTTTACCACAGCCGGCACTTGAAGAAGGGTTAATGATGCACATCGATGACCTTTTAGAAGTGTTTGATGCATACGTAGCCGGTGACTTTGAAACGGCTTATACAGGAGAAAGAGAAGCAATTCACCACATGAGCATGTTCGCAGAACAGCTTTCTGTAGCAATTGCTGATCAATTCCCAGACGTGTTTGAAGGGACAAACCCTGACACACCAGCGGTTGATCTCCGTGCAGACTTAAACTACATTTTCACCGAGCATGCAGGCTTAGCAGCTATGGCAATGCAGGATGGAATCGACGGAGCGGACAGCTTTGATGCATCAGCAGGCGCACTATTTGCGAACTCTGACGACTTAACGGCTGCAGTAGCATCTGTCTACGGCGACGAAGCTGGAGATGCATTCCTTGATATTTGGAACTCTCACATCGGCTACTTTGTTGATTATGTAGTTGCAACTGGTGGAGATGATGAAGCAGGACAAGAGCAAGCGCTAGCAGACCTTGACGAGTATATCGTTGAGCAAGCAGCATTCCTAGACGCAGCAACAGAAGGTCGCGTCCCAGCTGAAGCATTAGAAGAAGGCTTAACAGCGCACGTTGGTCAGCTTGTTACAGCATTTGATGCTTATGTGGAAGGCGACTACGAAACAGCGTACACAAACATCCGCGAAGCTTATGCACACATGACAATGCCAGCTGAAGCACTATCAGCAGCAATCGTTGACCAGTTCCCTGAGCTATTCACTGGTGCTGAAATGCCAGAAGAAATGCCTCGTACTGGTTTAGGTGGCTCGCAAACACTACCATACGCTTGGATCGCACTAGGACTACTACTAGCAGCAGCTGGTACAATCATGATCACGCGTACTCGTAAAGAACAATAAGTATAATAGTAGAAAAGCCACGTGTGCTCCTTGCGCACGTGGATTTTTTTGGTTTTATGGAGGTTGAAGTCAAGGTCAAGTGCGGTCACCTCCGGTGCCCCTGCGCTCTGGGGCGTCTTTCCTGAGGCGCTAGTTCAACTATGTCAGCCGCCCAGGGGTCGTCTAACAGGATTTTCACCTACGCGAGTTCCCCTCTAGGAGTCCGCCCCATCGCTACGGGGCACCTACGGTTACGGTGGATAACGTGACTGGCAACCCTCTTTTTATTGGGGGAGGTCAAGAGCAAGGTCAAAACCTCAACTAAATCTCTGAAGCTAGCATCTTTGTAAGTTGGAAAGGAAAGTTGTTTTGTTCGTTTGGGGAAGAGGTGACTTCAGGTTGAGAAGGCTTTAGTAAAGAGATGAGTTGCCGAAGTGCTTGCTGTAAAAGCAAAAGTGCCTGATGACATGCACTAAATAGGAGCGTGTGCATTCTTGACCCGTGGGCGTCCATTTCTATGGTGTAGACGTGCATTTAAGGTAGCGTGGTGTGCATTTCACCTTCGCAGATATGCATTAATTATGAACGCGTGCATTCCGCAACCGTAGGCGTGCATTTCCATGATGAAGATGTGCATTTGAGGTTACATAGTGTGCATTTTAAACCGATTCATCCGCATTACTGATTTAACAGCAAATCTTTGGTTTTATTCATCATGATTTTTCAATAAAAAAGCGAGGCATGCTCTAACGCCTCGTAATGAAACAAATAGAGGGGGAGAGTTAGCCTCACTTATATGACCGTTACCGCAGGTGACCCGAAGCGGCGTTTGCGTAACTATCCGTGGTAGCCCTTCCGCGCAACGAAAATCCTTTCTGTCGGCCATTGGTTTGGCCGACAGAAATAGTTGAGTAAGCAACCACAGATAGTAGCAAACGCCGCGAAGGGGAACCGGAGGTTCCGCACTTTACCTTGAACTTAGTCACTTGACCTTGACCTAAATCTCTCAACCTACCCCGTAAACACATCCTCTTTCGGGTAGCGCACGTTTTTATGGCTTGCCTTAGCGAGAGCGAATGCAATACTTACTGGACCGAGGCGCCCTAAAAACATCAGCCACATCAACACCATTTTGCCTGTATCGGTTAAGGAATCCGTGATGCCCATCGATAGGCCGACGGTCCCAAAAGCAGAGAACGCTTCAAACACGATGGTCAAATACGGCGCGGTTTCCACCATAGACAGCACGAAGATGCTCACAAACACGACGCTCAAGCTTATGACGACGATTGCGAGCGCGCGGATGACAATGTCGGCTTTGATGGCGCGGCTGAAGGCGACGGATTCGCGAGCCCCGCGCAGATAGGTTACGACGGCAAGGACGATGACGACGAAGGTGGTCACCTTGATCCCGCCACCGGTCGACGCGCTACCTGCGCCGATGAACATCAAAAGGAGCATGAAGGTAATCGTCGCAGGCTCCATCGCGCCGAAGTCGAGTGTGTTAAAGCCGGCTGTACGTGGCGTCACGGCCTGAAAGTACGTTGCCCAAAACTGCTCCCCCCAAGTCAGCGCGCCGAGTGTCGCTGGATTGCCGCGCTCAAGCAGGAAGAACATAAGCATCGCCACGACGTTGATCGCAAGCGTGCCGACGAGCATAATCTTGGAATGAAGCGCGAGCCGCTTCATGTGCTTCGTTTTAACAAGATCGTACACAACCGTGAATCCGAGACCACCTGTGATAAACAGGATCGTGATGATCAAATTCACGACAGGATCCCCAATATAACGCGTCAGGCTGTCCGACCAGAGCGAAAATCCCGCGTTATTAAACGCCGAGATCGCATGGAAGAGGCTCTGGAACAACCCTTCTGCGAGCCCATATTCTGGCACCCACCGTAGAGCTAAGATAAACGTCGCGAACAACTCCATCGAGAACGAAAAGATGAGCAGCACCTTCACGAGCCGAATGATCCCCCCAAGCGACGGCTGGTTGAACGACTGCTGGATCAAGAGTCTTTCGCGTAAGCCAAGCCTCTTGCCGAGCGCCAGGACGATCAGCACCGCAAACGACATCAAGCCAAGCCCCCCGAGCTTGATCAGCGCCATGATCACCACCTGCCCGAAGCGCGTAAACACCGTCCCCGTGTCCACGACCACAAGTCCCGTCACAGTCGTAGCCGACGTCGCCGTAAACAACGCGTCGATATAGCGCACCGGCTCCGTGCTCGCGATCGGCAGCCACAGGAGCACCGAGCCGACCAAGATCGCCAAGCCAAATACGACGGCGAGAAACTGGGGTGGATTGAGCTTATCAAAACGAGCAAAAATATTGTACACGCTACATACCTTCTTCTTCGAAGCGAGCTAGGTCCTTTTTATGACCCATCACAACAAGCAGCTCACCTTCTTTAATTTTGTCTTCAGGTGCTGGTGAAATGTTCATCCCTTTCTCGTTACGGTACGCTAGAACGGTAATGCTATAAGCGGCTCGAAGATCGAGCTCGGCTAAAGACTTCCCATGTAACTTGTCAGAAGCAAGCAGTTCAATAATACTGTATTCATCGGATAGGTCGATGAAGTCAACGATTCTCTCTGACGACATGTTGTGCGCAATACGAATCCCCATATCAAACTCGGGATGCACAACAAGGTCGGCGCCAATTTTATCAAGCACCTTTTGGTGATACGCATTCTGGGCCTTCGCCCATACTTTCTCAATGCCGAGATCCTTTAGAACAAGCGTGGTTAAGATACTCGCCTGAATATTGTCGCCGATTGCCACAACGACGTGGTCAAAGTTGTTGATCCCACTGTTTCGTAGTACGCCTTCGTCGGTACTGTCCGCCTGCACGGCGTGCGTACAATATGGGGCAAACTCTTGCACCTTTTCTTCCTCTTTATCGATTGCGAGCACTTCGTGCCCAAGCGCATGCAACTCTTTGCAGATACTGCCGCCGAAGCGGCCAAGGCCGATCACGGCGAACTGTTTCTTTTTGGAGTTTTTCATTTTTGGTTTCATCGTAAGTTTCATATTGAGGTCCTCATTTCAAATAATGTTGCTGAAATGAACATACTCCTGTTGGGAGGGAGTGTCAATAGGCGGTTGGCTTTGTGGTGGGGGAGGTCAAGATCAAGGTCAAGTGCGGTCACCTCCGGCGCCCCTGCGGTTACGGTGGTTGAGGTGATTGGCAACCTTTTTTTATGGGGAAGGATAAGGTCAAGATCAAGAGCATGGTCAAAACCTCCATCGAATCTTTGGAGGTAGCTTCTTTGTAGGTTGGAAAGGAAAGTTGTTTTGTTCGATTGGGGAAGTGTAGACACTAGGTCGAAAAGGCTTTAATAAAGGGATAAGTTGCCGAAGTGCTTGCTGTAAAAGCAAAAGTGCCTGATGACATGCACTAAATAGGAGCGTGTGCATTTCTTACTCATGGGCGTGCATTTACATGGTGTAGACGTGCAATTAAGGTGTCGTGGTGTGCATTTCACCTTTGTAGGTATGCCATTAATTATGAGCGTGTGCATTCCTGACCCGTGTACGTGCATTTACACGGTGTAGACGTGCAATTAAGGTATCGTGGTATGCATTTCAGCTTCGTAGGTATGCATTAATTATGAACGCGTGCATTTCACACCTGTGGACGTGCATTTACATGATGAAGATGTGCATTTGAGGTTACACAGTGTGCATTTCAAACAGATTCATCCGCATTACTGATTTAACAGCAAATCTATGGTCTTATTCACCATGATTTTTCAATTAAAAAAAGCGAGGCACGCCCTCACGCCTCGTCCGTCATCAAACAAATGGGGGAGAGCTAACCTCACTTATATGACCGTTACCGCAGGTGACCCGAAGCGGCGTTTGCGTAACGATCCGTGGTAGCCCTTCCGCGCAACGAAAATCCTTTTGACCGGCCATTGGTTTGGCCGGACAAAATAGTTGAGTAAGCAACCACAGATAGTAGCAAACGCCGCGAAGGGGAACCGGAGGTTCCGCACTTGACCTTAATCCCTAATCACTTTACCGTCTCCGCCTATTCACACGCCACGCCACAAACACAATAAGCCCAACTGACACTAAAAGCGGCAACGCCACGTCAATCACCGTCCGCTTCGCTCCCTCCTCAGAAGACGTTGCCGCAATCGGCAACAATGTTTCTAAAAGAGGATTCTCGATATAGCCCCAACGATCCTCGATCATCACAGCCGCGATATCCTCAGAGAACGGCATACGCGCATCAGCCGCAGTAGCCTCACTCGAGCGCGCAATAGCCTCCACCTCGAATGGGAAAACCACCTCGCCAAACTCGTTAATCAGACCAATCCGCTGCTCCATATCCAAAGCGACAGAAACACCGTCCGAGAAGCCAGATAGCGACATAAACGGAAGCAGCTCGACCGAATCAGATTCAGGACTATACATCCACACGCGACTAGGCTCCACAATAAAAATAGCCCCGTCCTCTGTGATACGAACCTCCATAATATACGAAGCATCAAGCTCAGGCTCAAGCTCCGTCACATTCATGACAAGCTCACCCTGCGCATTCACAAGTAAAAACTCCTCGCCTTGCACAACGCCTAATAATCCACGCTGGAACGTCGAGGCACCACCAGTACTCACAATACGATCGTAAGCCGCATCATGCACAGGCTCGCCAGAACCATCAATTAACCACTGCTCAGAGCCACAGTAGACAACCATCACCTCGTCCTCTACCGTCACCTGATCGCAGCGACCATCCACATTTACCTCTAGCAACCGTTGCCCCTCCGTGTTGTAGGCCACAATCACATCATCCTCAAACACCGGAATCACGCCGTTCCGAGGGATCCCCGCTAGCGATACGTCGTCCATCACAAGCTCCCGCTCTACAAACACATCCGCTGCGCCATCCTCCTCAAAGCCAACCGCAAATCCGCTCCACTCGCCGTAAAGCATCGCATACTCAAATGGAATCAGCTCGTTGCCTTCTCTGTCTATTGCTCCCCATGATTCTTCTTCAGAAACCGCAAAAAACTCCTCATTAAAAGCAGCAAACTGCCCACTTCTGTTCAATACATCATACTCTTCCTTCGAAAAGACGCGACTGTACCCCTGATGTAGTGCCGCGCCGTCTTCGCTTGGCGCCAGCAGCACCGGCTCGCCGACTTCGTCGATAAAAGTAAGCAATCCGTCGCCTTCCTCATCAACAGCCGCAAGGCCTCGGAAAAACGTACTCGCTGTTTCAAACGTCGGCGGTACGACCTCATTTCCGGCAGTATCTATATACCCGAACCCCGATGAGGTTTCCACCAAAGCAAGCCCTTCAGAAAACGGCTCGACCTCGTCATATGGTAGCTCGGCTAAAATCTGGTTGTTGCGGTCGATGAGCTGCCAGTTGCCGTTTAATTCAACGGCTGCGACGTCCTCATAGAAGGGCTGAACGCTGTCATACTGGGGCTCGATCATATATGGTGTTTCATTCGTTTCGTTGTTTTCGTTCGCAAGTGTGGGCGTTGCGAGCATGCTCATGGCAGCGCCGAGTAAAATAAGAATGCGAGTTTTCATCTTGCGGACTCCTTTCAAAAACGTGCAAATTTGTCTGCTTTTAGCATACCATATTTTTGTGTTGCTAAGTGCCAACTAGTTTAGTTCAAATACACCTACCTTAGCTCTCCGAGCTATATTACTTAAGTGCCAACTAGTTTTAAGAGCAGCCCTTCGGGCTAGATTGATAAAGTACTAACTAGTATTACGTGCAAGAGCATTAGCTCTTCGAGCTAAATTGATGAAGTGCCAACTAGTTTCACACTGCTCTCCGAGCTGTCAGCCCTGCGGACACTCTACGACATCCATAGGGCCGGTCTTTGAGCTTCCTCGTCGGCAGGAGTCGACTGTCGTCTCCTCCTAAGCGCCTCCTGTGGGATCTCAAAAACCTCTTCCCCCTATGGATTGTCTCCGAATGTCCTCCGGGTCTGCCACCTCTACGTGCAGGTGAAAAGAGGGGCGTTTACCAAATAGGTTTAGGTTTTTATAGCACGGCAGTTGAGCAATTGGATTTAATGAACCGTATGAGAAAAGAATGAACCGTATACGAGATTTATGTACCGTATAAAGAAAGAATGAACCGTACGCAAAATAAATGAACTTCGAAGCATTTAATGGAACTGTTTCATCTTTAAAAGCTAGGCAACGATCTTTAGCCTAGTAAATAAATTAAAAAAGGGTTAATAGAATTTAAGAACCGTTACCCTTCGGTCCTCCGAAGCGAAGGCTGACGTCTCCTAGAGGGGCCCTTTCGCGCAGCGAAAATCCTTTCTGTTGGCCATTGGTTTGGCCGACAGAAATAGTTGAGCAAGCCCCTCAGGAAAGCGGCAGCCGGAAGCGCAGGAGGACCGAAGGTCTGATCTTGATCTTCATTATGTAAAAACTTCTCCCATTAGGTCCAATACCATAAGTGACCAATTACCTCTTGCTTTCTAATCAGTATTCTTTTACCATTAACTATAAGAAAGCGCTTGCATATTAATATTCTATCAGCACTTCATACAAATTGCATTTTTTATACCTATTAATGCAAACGATTGCGCAAGCAAGCAAGCAAGCAAGCAAGCAAGCAAGCAAGCAAGCAAGCGCTGACTACTACAACAGGGAGGGTTTATACGTATGAAATCTACTTGGAAGAGGCGTTCGTCGATGTTTCTAGCCGGAGTCATGGGGCTTAGTTTGTTCCCAGCGGCGGCAATTGGACAAAGTGACGTGAACACGCAGGACACGGAGGCACCGGAGGACGGACATTTACGCGTCCACTACGATGCAGGAGATACGACGGTATCGACGCTTGGCGTTTGGTATTGGAATGGCGCGAAGACGCCAACGGATCAGCTATTTGATTGGCCAGGGGAGGCGCGATTCTCTACTGATCGGATGACATCCTTTGGACCGTATTATGACATTGAACTAGCCGATGGCGCAGAGCGACTTGATATGCTCGTCAACAATAATCGAGGCGATAATTTGACGGGTGATGTCGCAGTCAACATTATTTCCCCGGAAATGAACGAAATTTGGATGAGTGCAGATGGTACATACACGCTGGCAGAACCAGTAGAGTTAGACGATAATACCGTACGAATTCACTATAGCCGTGAGGATGCCAACTACGATAATTGGGCAGTGTGGAGCTGGGGAGACGTGGCGACACCGTCTGAAGATGTTAATGGATGGCCAGATGGAGCGACTGATTTTGAAGAAGTAGGTCGATATGGTGCGTACGTAGATATTGAACTACAAGAGGATGCGGAAGAAATCAACTTCCTATTTCTAAACAAAGCAACAGGCGATCAGTCAGGGGATATGAGCTTCTCGGAGCTACAAAACTCCAACCAAATTTTCACACGTGACACAGAGGATATGGCTTACAACAATCCATACTTTGCGTCGCTCGAAGGCATGAGTCATGCAGAAGTTCTCTCGACGGAAAAGATCGAAGTAAGCTTTACCGGCACGGATTCGCTAGACGCGGAGACGCTCCAAGAAGAAATTACGGTAACGGATCGCGAAGGGAATGAGGTCGCGTTAACAAATGTCACGATCGACAGCGATTCAGCGGTCACGCTTTACGGTGGCTTTGACCTTGACGCAGCGCCATTTACGATTGAATATAATGGACGCACCGTTCAAGCACTTGTCGGCTGGCGTTTAAAGGATGAGCTATTTAGCTATGATGGAGAGCTTGGACCAGAGCTACACGCAGACGGTACCGCGACGTTAAAGCTATGGTCACCGAGCGCGGACAATGTTACTGTGACGCTTTACAATAAAGACGATCAGTACGATATCGTCGCAGAAGACGTCGAGATGACGCGCTCCGATCGAGGCGTGTGGGAAACGACGCTTACAGCGGCAACGACTGACGTTGCGGATCACACTGGCTATTACTACCACTACATGATTGAGCGCGATGGCGAGATTGTCGAAGGACTTGATCCATATGCGCCATCGATGGCGACGTGGGATAGTGTGAATGGCGATGAGCACGTTGGGAAAGCAGCAATCGTCGATATCTCTTCAATCGGACCAGAGCTTGATTTTGCAGAGATTGACGGATTTGAGAAGCGGGAGGACGCGATTATTTATGAGCTGCACGTTCGCGATTTCACATCAGATCCATCAATTGAGGATGAGCTTGAGAGCGAGTTCGGCACGTTCAACGCGTTCGCAGAGCGCCTAGATTATATCGAGGACCTCGGTGTGACGCACGTGCAGCTTCTACCTGTGATGAGCTATTTCTTCGCAGATGAGTACAACGCACGTGAGCGCATGCTCGAGTATGCATCAACGCAGACAAACTATAACTGGGGCTATGACCCACACAGCTATTTCTCCCTATCAGGAATGTACACAACAGATCCTGATGATGCGGAAAAGCGGATTGAAGAGTTTAAGCAATTAATTGATGAGATTCATGAACGTGGGATGGGCGTCATCTTAGACGTAGTCTATAACCACACAGCTCGTGAACATATTTTCGAAGATTTAGAGCCAAACTACTACCACTTTATGGACGCAGATGGCACGTCACGCATCAGCTTTGGTGGTGGACGATTAGGTACGACACACGAGATGTCACGACGTATTTTAGTAGACTCCATTATGCATTGGGTCGAAGAATATAAAGTCGACGGCTTCCGTTTTGACATGATGGGCGATCATGATGCAGAGTCGATTCAAATTGCGTATGACACAGCAAAAGCAGCAAATCCAAACATCGTCATGATTGGCGAAGGCTGGGTCACGTACGTTGGGGATGAAAACTACCCAGACGTGCAACCAGCAGACCAGCAGTGGATGCAGGATACAGAAAGCGTCGGATCCTTCTCAGACGATTTCCGTAACGAACTAAAATCAGGCTTCGGTAGTGAAGGCGAGCCACGCTTTATTACAGGTGGCGCTCGTAGTATTGAACGCATTTACAACAACGTAACAGCAAATCCAGACAACTTTACAGCAACAAATCCAGGAGACGTCGTGCCATACATCGCAGCACATGATAACTTAACGCTACACGATGTCATTGCACAATCGATTCAAAAGGATCCAAAGGATCACCAAGAAGAGATCCATCAGCGTATCCGATTAGGGAACGCGATGGTGTTAACGTCTCAAGGAACAGCCTTCTTGCATGCAGGTCAGGAATTTGGACGCACCAAGCAGTTCCGTCATCCAGACTTCCAAGGACCAGTTGCGGAAGGAATGGAGCCTTACAAATCAACATTTATGACAGATGAAGACGGCAATCCATTTGAGTATCCATACTTTATTCACGACTCGTATGATTCCTCGGACGCCGTTAACAAATTCGATTGGGACAAAGCAACAAATGCAGAAGCTAACCCAATTAACGGACTTACTCGTGAGATGACAGCCGGTATGATCGAGCTTCGTCGCTCAACCGATGCGTTCCGTCACGCGACGATGGACGATATCGACGAGAACGTGATGATGATTGATGCACCAGAGATCCAGGACGAGGATCTTGTGATCGGCTACCGCGCGGTTGATTCTAGTGGTTCGGAGGCGTACCATGTCTTTATCAATGCCGACAGTGATGCGCGCACGCTCTCTTTGCCTGTTGATCTTACAGGTGGCGATGTTATTGCGGACGCAGATGAAGCGGGCGTAAACGCGGTTAGCCAAGAGAATGGGTTTGAGCTTACGGCTACGGACATCACGATTGATCCACTCACATTTGTGATTGTGCGTACGGATGCGTTTGACTGGCCGGCGGGCGAGGCGGCACCGTCGTTTAGCGACTACGATTCGACTGAGCGCTACTACGGCGAGATGCGCGATCTTGTGCAGGCTGGTGTGCTTCAGGGCTATCCGAATGGCACGTTCCGTCCGTACCAAGATGTGACGCGTCTGGAGGCTGGCTTGCTGCTGGCTCGTCAGTTAGAGCTTGCTTTGGACGAAAATGTGGAGGTACCGTTCTCTGATATTGCGGATGACTTCAAGTATGCGTCTGAGCTTGCTGCTCTAGCGGATGCGGATGTCTTTTTAGGGGATGAGCATCAGCGTTTCCTTCCTTCTAATGGGTTAACACGTGGGGAGGCTGCGGCTATTCTTGTTCGTGGTTTTGGACTGAGTGAGTCGGCACCGTCTGTGCCTTTCACAGACATCGCGGGTCATCAGTTTGAAGAGGAGATTGGTATTTTGTACGGAGAAGAAATCACGATCGGTGCAACAGAAACGACGTTTGCACCAGATGCGACGCTAACGCGTCTGGAGCTTACGCTCATGTTGCATCGTTTACTTCAGTAATATTTCGGGCCCCTTCAGCTAGCGCTGGAGGGGCTTTTTGGTTGCTTAAGTGCCAACTATCTTTACGTGCAGCCCTTCGGGCTAGGTTGATGAAGTGCTAACTTGTTTCACGCTGCTCTCCGAGCTGTCAGCCCTGCGGACACTCTACGACATCCATTGACCGTGTGGGCTTCGCGGTCTAAAAAGCATTACAAAAAGGTTGCGGTTTGTAGCAAGCTTTTTGAGCTAGCCTTGCTCTTAGAAAACAGTGGGTGTTTTTCCCGCTGGTTTCAGGCTAGCGGTTGATGCTTAGCTATAAAGGAAGGTGTTCACACTCCGAGCTGTCAGCCCTGCGGACACTCTACGACATCCATAGGGCCGGTCTTTGAGCTTCCTCGTCGGCAGGGTGCGGCTGCCGCCTTACCCTAAGCGCCTCCTGTGGGATCTCAAAGACCTCTTTCCCCTATGGATTGTCTCCGAATGTCCTCCGGGTCTGCCAGCTCTGTGAGCAGGTGAAAGAGGGGCGTCCACCAAATAGAATTAGGTTTTTATAGCACGGCAGTTGAGCAATTGGATTTTATGAACCGTATATGAGATTTATGTACCGTATGGAGAGAGAATGAACCGTATACGAGATTTATGTACCGTATGAAGAGAGAACGTACCGCACACAAGATTTATGAACCGTATGCAACTAAAATGAACGTCGAAGCATTCAATAGACCTGTTTCATCTTTAAAAACTAGGCAAGGCTCTTTCGCCTAGTAAATAAATTAGAAAGGGTGAGTAGAAGTTAAGAACTGTTACCCTTCGGTCCTCCGAAGCGAAGGCTGGCGTCTCCTAGAGGGGAACTTACGTGCAGCGAAAATCCTTTCGAACGGCCATTTGTTTGGCCGATCGAAATAGTTGAGCAAGCCCCTCAGGAAAGTGCCAGCCGGGAGCGCAGGAGGACCGAAGGTCCGCACTTGACCTTGACCTTCAATCTTCAAAACCCAACCCAAAAAAAGAGGCCCACTAGGGACCTCTTCATACTACTCAACAACAATCGTTTCTCCGCCACCTTCACGAGGAAGGAAAGAGTGGTCACGTGATGCTTCTTCTACCTCTTCGAACGCCCAGTGCGTCGCTGGGACGTCTGGCCAGCTTGGTGTAGTTACACCGTAAAGTGGTCCGCGTTCAAAGGTGCGATTTAGCATGGTAACAGCCTCGGCGCGAGTAATGTTCGCGCGTGGTCGGAACGTTCCATCACTGTATCCTTGGATGATGCCTAGTTCTTGAATCGCCGCAATATCGCCAGCGCCCCAATAACCAGATACATCAGTGAAACTCGATTTTCCTCCACCTACGCCTTTATAGCGAGCAATCACGGCCGCTAGCTCGCCTCGAGTGATCGGCTCATTTGGGCGGAAGGTGTCGTCGCTGTAGCCTCCAAAAATGCCTTCAGCCTTAAGGAATCCGACTGATCCAGACGCCCAATGCGTCGCAGGGACGTCGGTGAAACCGCTTGTGCCTGGTGCATCCTCAAATCCAAGATTACGAGCGAGCATCGCCGCAACCTGCACACGCGTGATGTTTGCGCTCGGACGGAAGGAGCCGTCGTCAAAGCCTCGGATATAGCTCTCGTGGAAACCAGGTTCAACTGGCGTGACAGGATCCTCTAACAGTTCCACATTTAAAACAGTGAACGTGGAGAATTTTTCTGTTGTAAAGCGGATGTAAGTTTGACCATCTCGATCAAACACTTCGACATCCTTTAATTCCTTCGTGCCGTCACTGTGCTCAATAAACATTTTAAGTGTGCGAGTTCCGTCAGTTGGCACATCGCCTGTTGGGACAGGGAATTCAAGCTCGACGAGGCGTTCCTGCATGTTCGTCTCAATCGTCATTGGACGACCGACAACGAATAAACTATCAGGAGACCCCACGTTTTCTGTCACAAGATCATCGGATTTAGCGCGATTCTCGACTGTGAGCTTGCCTTCATCATCCTTCACGGGACGGAAAAGGAAGAAGAGATCTTCGTCGAAATCAAGTAGGGAGCTATTTGAGACAATGACGCGTCCGTCGTTTGTTGCGATTTCTAAGCTAAAGTCAGCGTCTGCAAATTGCGCAAGGATCGCTCGAGAGATGTTGACACGTGCATTTGCTACTTCATCATCAGCATCCGGGAGCACAATACGCACCGTCGTACGGTCGGCTTCTCGTAAACGTTGGATCAACTGAGTCGCTTGTTGATTCGTCATCGTAACCGTGTCACTAAACGTCCCATTGCCGTTTGCGACGCGATTAATTGGAATCTGCACAGAAGGCGTTCCATCCGCACCACCGTCAGCCGGAACCGTTGGGCCTACTGGAGGCGCTGGTGGTGTAGGGTTGCTAATTGGCGCAAGCTCGTATGCTCCGCGATCGATCGTGTTATTGCGGATGCGGTCGTTATTAAGTATATCTCTTTTATTTGGTGCAAATATGTTGTTCCCAGTATCTCTTGCTTGAGCAAATGTAGAGATTGTTCTATGAGGTTCTAAACCTGTGTTCTCAAAAGGAATAGTGGCTACATAAGTATTCGTATCATTTATTCCCAAAGAATAAACATGATGACCATATAAAAATATGTTGTTTTCTGCACGATCAAAAGTGTTGTAGGAAGCGTAATCGTTAAAAATTGAGTTGAAGGCTTCTACATCCGTTTCAGAGTAATGACCATACAAATCTATCGTGTCATAGAAAGAACTAGCAACGGTTGTATTTAAAAACACAGTTTTTGATGGAAGATAGATATCGCTTATGGTAATTTCGTTATTATCTAAAGAGCTAGCCCAGTAATAAGATTTCTTGGCTTTAATTACAACATTCGAAAATGTTAAAAATCCGTTGTTGTCTATTGCTTTATTTGGTAGCGGAGCAGATGTGAAAACGTCAGTAAGGTGGAAATAATCCATACCAAACTCCATTAGCTTTAAGTTCTCTAAACGAATTTGTGCACCATTTCTTACTGTAAGAGGAGCATTCCAATTGTAGTTATTATTATAGTCATAATCATAAACAATGGAATTTCCATTAATAGTTGCACCTTTCCCATCTATGTGCACATTTTTATTGATTTCTAAAGGTGCAGTTAGATTAACTGTGTTGACATCATTAGCAAACGTAATTCTGTCTCCATTTTTAGCATTATCAATTGCGGCGCGAAGTGAATCGGGTCCATGATCATTTCCATTCGCAACAGTATGATTGACAGATGCTACTTCATAGCCAGCAATAATTTTGTCTGAGCCTGTTAATGAAGGAATATCTAGTATTTCGTTCACTACTTTATAAGGAGCTTCTCCTATGATTTCTTGCCACTGGTAGTCAGGTCCATTGTCTTTAAATAATCGCACAGTTCTGTTTTCTGAATCAGGCGGAGAAAGTGCAATGTCTGAGATACTATCGACTTTTACGCGTGCGCTGAATTCAAATGTTTCCTCTGAATTCGTTTCTATATTAAATGTGTAAGGAAAAACACCGTTTAGATTGCTAATAGGTTTGATAAGTGTTGGATACTTTAGGTTACGTTTAATAGCAAGTGTGTTACCTTCTAGCTTATTAATTTCTTCTTTAGAGACTTTAACGATCGAAGTAGCACCTTGTGAATAGAAAAACTGGTCAGCAGGTTCGTTAGGAATAGTGACTATGAATGGAGAGTCATTTTCCATCCCATTTGAAGTTCTAATAATGAATCGAGCTGGTTCATCAGAAATGTATTTATCCTCCGCATAAGGTTTATATGCGTAGATAGTTAAGTAATAAGTATTATCGTCACTAGTGGAATAATTATAATCTTCAAAGTGACTAGTTCCAACTAAGTCAATGTAATCTTCATGATCACTTGTTAATCTTGGTGTAATATCATCTTTATCAAGCGGCTGAGCGAATGATCCTTGGCTCACATTCACTAAGAAATTTAAGTCCGTATCAGTTGGATCAGCACTTGTTTCAATAAAGAATTCTAAGTCATTATTAAATTGTAATTCAATGTCTGTCACCTTCGGAATATTCGTCGGGCCTCCATTCGCACTAACCGTCGTACCTAAAACTAAAACTGCCAGCAAGCCTACCATCATTACTAAGAGTAATCGAGCTGTACTCTTCCCTTGCATAACACCATCTCCTATCAATAATAGTCTCATCATCTACTGCATTGGACAGAAAATATGGATACTTCGTTCGCTAAAATGAACAAAACACCCCCTCCAAAACTCACAATATTTTGCAAAATCATACCATGTAAAATATTGATTAAATATAGACTTTCCACCTATTTGAAAGAATGATAAGACTAGTTTATTAGTATTTATTATCATTAAATTCCTTAAAAAAGATATTATTAAGAATAAAGTTCGACATTTTTAGCGATCTACTTACAAATATACCTAGTAAGTGACTTCTTACATTCTATCTATTTTAGAGTAGCTCTACTTGCTAGGTTAGGTTAACCAATTGCCAATTAGTTTTAAGCAACTCTCCGAGCCGTCAGCCCTGCGGACACTCTACAACATCCATAGGGCCGGTCTTTGAGCTTCCTCGTCGGCAGGACTCGACTGCGTCTCCTTCTAAGCGCCTCCTGTGGGATCTCAAAGACCTCTTTCCCCTATGGATTGTCTCCGAATGTCCTCCGGGTCTGCCAGCTCTGCGTGCAGGTGAAAGAAGAGCGTTTACCAAAAAGATTTGGGTTTTTATAGCACGGAAGTTGAGCAATTGGACTTTATGAACCGTATGAGAAAAAAATGAACCGTATAGGAGATTTATGTACGGTATGAAGAAGGAATGAACCGCATACGAGATTTATGAACCGTATGCAAAATTAATGGACGTTGAAGCATGTAATGGAACTGTTTCATCTCTAAAAGCTAGGCAACGTTCTGTCGCCTAGTAAATAAACTAAAAAAGGGTTAGTGGAATTTAAGAACCGTTACCCTTCGGTCCTCCGAAGCGAAGGCTGGCGTCTCCTAGAGGGGCACTTCCGCGCAGCGAAAATCCTTTCTGACGGCCATTGGTTTGGCCGTCAGAAATAGTTGAGCAAGCCCCTCAGGAAAGCGCCAGCCGGGAGCGCAGGAGGACCGAAGGTCCGCACTTGAACTAGACCTTGACCTTGACCTTGACCTTGACCTTGACCTTGACCTTGACCTCCAACCAAAACAATGTCATAATTTGTTAAATGAACGTCAACCGACAGGAGAGGGACAATTTGACCAACCACCGCCAAAAACGGCTTACTATAGCAACAATCTGCCTTAGCTTTATTCTAACCCTACTACTCATCACACCGACCGCATCAGCAAAAACCGTCTACCTGCAAGAAAAAGCCCTCAAATTTGACGTCCAGCCAGTCGTACAAAACAGCACAACCTTCGTCGAATTAAGAGGACTTTGTACAGCGCTCGGACGCAGTGTCTCATGGGATTCCTCAACGAAAAAAACGACCTGCGAGGCCGAGGGAAGCTCGTTTAGCTATATCTCAGGCGCGACTACATACGAATTAAATAAACAAACGGTTTCTTTCTCCACACGGCCGCGCGTGATAAACGGCCGCACGATGCTTGGGCTTCGTGAGGTTTCTCGCGTATTCGGAAGAGATGTGCACTACCTCTCTGAAACGGGTGATATTATCCTTTACAAAGATGGTCTGACGGACAATCAGAAGGCGTCGCTCATCGATAGTCAGGTGAAGAAGCTTGCGGATGCGCGCAAATTTAATGGTTCGGTCGCTGTGCAGCGGCGCGGTGATCTGCTGATGTCTGGTGGCTACGGCATCGCGAACGCATACCACTCGATCGGGAACAAAACGCATACGCCGTTTGCGATTGCGTCGATTACGAAGGGGATCACGGGGATTGCGGTGATGCAGCTCGTGGAGGATGGCAAGATTAATTTGAACGACAAGGTCAGCAAGTACTTGCTGAGTGTTCCAAACGCTGGTCGGATGACTGTGCGTCAGCTACTTACGCACACGGCTGGGCTTCCATGGGAGGCGCCGAACTATCGCGCGGTCTCAAGTCTCATTTACACCCCGGGCAACAGCCAGCGCTACAGCAACGTCGGCTATCAGCTCCTAGGCGATATCATCGCGCAGGCGTCTGGCATGTCCTACGGTCAGTATGTGCGCGAGAATATTTTTGAGCCCGCTAAGATGTCCGGTGCCGGCTTTGACATTAATATCGTCAACCCGTCGATCCGAGCGTTCGGCTACGAATACACCAATGGTCGTTATGTGAGAAAAACTCGTAACTATGCCGCACGTGGTGCGTCAGGCAGTATCTACGCGACGGTTATCGACCTAGCACGACTAGATCAGGCGCTTCGTGACGATACGCTTTTGTCTAGGAGCACGTATAACACGATGGTCGGTCGTCACGCAGGTGATTGGGGCTTCGGCTGGCAGGCATACCATGCGCCAGACGGGCGAGTAACACAGCTAGAAGGTTCTACTGATGGCTATCGTACTTACATTCGCCGCCATGAGGGACGTACCTTTGCGATCATCGTTCTGGCGAACGACGAGCGGTCGAAGCCTGCTGTGGTGGGGAGTCTGATTGAGAGTATTATTCGTCTCTAACATAGACCCTTAGGTCAAGAGCAGCCCTTCGGGCTGATTAATAAAGAGCTAACTAGTTTAGTTCAAGTGCGTAAGCTCTTCGAGCTTCAATTGCTTAAATGCCAAATAGTTTAAATCTGCACTTCGAGCTGTCAGCCCTGCGGACACTCTACGACATCCATAGACCGTGTGGTCTTCACGGTCAGAAAAGCATCACAAAAAGATTGCGTTCTTTGCGAGCTTTTTGAGTTAGCCTTGAAGTTAGAAAGCAGTGGGTGATTTTCCCGTTGATTTCAGGCTAACGGTTGATGCTTAACGTTAAAGGAACGTGACTTACTCCAAGCCGTCAGCCCTGCGGACACTCTACGACATCCATAGGGCCGGTCTTTGAGCTTCCTCGTCGGCAGGGTGCGGCTGCCGCCTTACCCTAAACGCCTCCTGTGGGATCTCAAAAACCTCTTTCCCCTATGGATTGTCTCCGAATGTCCTACGGGTCTGCCAGCTCTGCGTTTGATTTAAAAAGTGCATAAGGTAAGAGCCTTCTTTCTTCGTGGAAGAGGCTCTTTTCTTGTGGTTTTTAAGACCTTTGATGGCTGGATCTTTAGTAATTTCGGGTTTATGTACCGTATAGAAGATTTATGTACCGTATTTAGAAAGAATGTACCGTGTGAGAAATAAATGTACGGTACTAAGCTTTTATGTACCGTATACAAATTTTATGTACCGTGAGCAGATGGAGCACGTTTATCTGCTTATTAAAGGTCTGAAAAGAAGAAGCTAGGCAAGGAACTTTCGCCTAGTAACACCCATAAAAAAGGGTAACGGCGTCATATAAACACCGTTACCCTTTGGTTCTCCGGAGCGGAGGCTGGCGTCTCCTAGAGGACCCTTACGCGAAGTGAAAATTCTTTCAGCCGGCCGCTGGACGGCTGAAATAGTTGAACAAGCCCCTCAGGAAAGCGCCAGCCGGGAGCGCAGGAGGACCGAAGGTCCGTACTTGAACTCCATTATCTCAAACTGTTACCCATTCACAATCGTACCACCGTTAACATGCAACACCTGACCCGACACATAAGACGAATCCTTCGACGCCAAGTACACGTACGTCGGCGCTAGCTCCGCCGGCTGTGCTGGACGACCACTTGGGTTATCCGTACCGAACTCTTTTACTTTATCCTCTGGGAAAGAAGCCGGAATCAGCGGCGTCCAAATCGGACCTGGTGCGACCGCGTTCACTCTTATTCCCTGGGAAATAATATTTTCTGACAGCGAACGCGTGAATGACACAATCGCACCATTCGTCGCCGCATAGTCCATCAGCACCGGCATACCCTTGTAGGCCGTCACCGACGCCGTATTGATCACCGTGCTACCCTCGCCGAAGTGCGGCATCGCGGCCTTCGTCAAGTGGAAGAACGAGAACACATTCGTCTGGAACGTCCGCTCCATCTGCTCCTTCGAAATATCCTCAATCTTCTCCTGGTAGTGCTGCTCAGCCGCGTTGTTGACGAGACAGTCCAACCCGCCAAGCTCGTCCACCGTCTGCCTGACAGCGTCCTGGCAGAACGACTCGTCGCCAATATCTCCTGCTATGAGTAAACAACGTGAACCGTATTGTTCAACTGCCTTCTTCGTTTCCTGCGCATCCTCATGCTCCTCAAGATAGACGATGGAAAGCTTGGCGCCTTCTTTTGCAAAGGCTATCGCAGCGGCTCGACCAATACCACTGTCGCCCCCAGTAATTAAAGCCACCTTATCCTGGAGCTTCCCACTACCTTTATAGTCGGGATCATCATAAATAGGCTGCGGATCCATTTTATGCTCGTCACCTGGTTGACGACTTTGCTCTTGACCTGGCTGACCATCTGTTTGACGTTCGTTGAAATCAGATTGACTCATGATATATCGCTCCTTCAGAATAGTTTATTGTGATTTGTCACGTACTGTGGGTATAGCCAATAGCTTCCACCTCTAAACATCACTAAAGAAGAAAGACACAAGTACCTACTTCATGAGTTACGTAGACATGCAAAACGACGTGCTATGTACAGAAATAAAGGCAGAAAGTGCTAGCTAATTTAAATCAGCTCTTCGAGCTGTCAGCCCTCCGAACATTCTGCGACATCCATAGGGTCGCCGTCTAAGCCTACTCGTCAGGCAAAGGCAGCCTTCCTGCGTGGTCTCAGCCACCTCCTAGTCCTATGGATTGTCTCCGAATGTTCTCCGGGTCTGCCAGCTCGAAGAGGGAGTGTTTATAAAGTTAAATACTTAAATTCCCTCATCATATATTGCTGATTTGAAAGTAATGTTCCGGATCTCGTGAATATGTTCCTTAACTAACTTTCATGTTCCGCATTTCAGAGTTATGGGCTTCGTTCTCTAATTTCACTGAGTTATGTGCCTTATTTGCTTTTTATGTTCCTAATTCCAGAGTTATGCTCCCCATTTATAAGTTATGGACCTGATCCCAAACCTCTATGGAACCAAGGGCAATCACAGCAAAGCCCTTCATTAACCTTGCTCTAATATGGTTTATCTTAAAAGTTAGTTGCTCCTATAGCCAATCCGTTACGAAAGCAAAGGAAGGCAGCGAAGGGCCTGCTACTCTAAATAAAAAAGTGGAAGTGTTACATACTATCAATTAAAACCGCCTTCGGTCCTCCGAAGCGAAGGCTGGCGTCTCCTAGAGGGGCACTTCCGCGCAGCGAAAATCCTTTCGAACGGCCATTGGTTTGGCCGATCGAAATAGTTGAGCTAGCCCCTCAGGAAAGTGCCAGCCGAGAGCGTAGGAGGACCGAAGGTCCGTTCTTGACCTTGCCCTTGCACTTCATCACTTGACCTTAACTCTCCTCAAAAAGTCCCGCTTCGTTACAGTTTGGTTACATTCCCATTACTTGTTCAAAAGTCCCTAGTGTTAGACAGAAAATGAGACTATAATAAAAACCGTGTTCAAAAATCTGGAATAAACCTTAAAAGAATGTGGTTAGAAATGAGGGAAAGAATGAAACGGAAGTACATACTACTTACAGCACTACTTGCCCTACTAGTGGCATTTCAGTTGCCAACACAAGCTGACGCAAAAGGCGTCTTCGTAAATGATGGACAAGCAACCTTTGATATTGACCCAATTCTACAAAACAACACAAACTTTATTGAATTACGCGGATTGTGTCATGCAATCGGTTACCAAATTGGTTGGGACCAAAGCACTCGTACAGCGTCTTGTAATGGACCAACAGGCACCTTTAGCTTCTCTTTTTTAGACAATTATTACGTATTTAATGGGAATCGAGTCAACTTCGCGAATAACCCACGTAACATTCAGGGGCGCTCGATGATATCCCTCCGCGAGGTTTCTCAAGTATTCGGATTCCGTGTGCACTGGGTGCAGCAGACCGGCGATATTTTCCTCCTAGAGCCTGGGATCTCAGATGCGTCGAGAGGGAAATTGGTAGACGCGTTTTTGACAAATTTGGCGCGTCAAAATAAATTTAGTGGCTCGTTAGCAGTCCAGAAGCAAGGACAAAAGATCGTGTCCAACGGTTATGGAATGGCAAATGTTGGCGCAGGCATCCGCAATACGGCTGATACGCCATTTGCGATTGCGTCGATCACGAAGGGCTTCACGGGCATTGCGATGATGCAACTGCAGGCTGATGGTAAGTTAATGCTATCCGACTTCCTATCAGACTATGTGCCAAACGCACCGTTTGCGGACCGCATTCGCCTGTCGCACCTGTTAACGCACACGGCAGGCTACCCGTGGGAGCCACAAAGCGTGCGCGCGCTCCTATATGAGCCAGGCACGGACCAGCGATACAGCAACATCGGGTACCAGCTTTTAGGCGAGGTCATTGAGGCTGCGTCAGGCATGTCTTACGGCGAGTATGTGACAGAAAAGATTATGAAGCCTGCGGGCATGACGAGAGCAGGATTTGATATCAACACTCTCTCTGCCAGAGAGCGCGCAAACGGCTACGCGTTTGTAAACGGTTCTTACGCGCCACGCAACCGTGATTTCGCAGCACGTGGAGCATCAGGCTCCTTATATGCATCAGCAGAGGATCTATTAAAGCTTGATACAGCAATGAAGAACAATAGGTTACTCACAACATGGGCATATAACCATATGCTAACGCGCCACGCAGGTAGCTGGGGCTACGGTTGGCAGGTGTACAACTCTGCCAACGGACGAGTGAGCCAGCTGGAAGGCTCAACAACAGGCTACCGCTCCTTCATCAAGCGCAACGACGGCATGAATTACACCGTCATCCTGCTAGCAAACGACGAAACAGTGAACACATCGTTCATCGGAACAACAATTGAAAGCATCATCAGATAACGTAGGCCGCTCCATCCATAGGATGGGGCGGTTTTTTTCTGTTGGAGTGCTTGTGAATGAAGAGCCAGCTGTTAAGTGCGAGGCAGATCGGGTTATTCGCGTGGTTGAAGGTCAAACTCGCGCGATGGAGGTTTAATTCCGCGCAGTTAGGCCTTAGATGTGCGCGATTAAATTGAGCGTACGCAATCAAGCCGAAGATTCGCGCGGTTGAAGGTCAAACTCGCGCAATGGAAGTGGAAACCTGCGCAGTTAGGCCTTCGATATACGCGATTAATTTTGGTTTACGCAATCAAGCCGGAGATTCGCGCGGTTGAAGGTCAAACTCACGCAATGGAGGTAGAAATCTGCGCAGTCGGGTCTTCAACTTGCGCGATTAAATTAGGTTTACGCAATCAAGGCGGAGATTCGCGCGGTTGAAGGTCAAACTCGCGCGATGGAGGTGGAAATCTGCGCAGTTAGGCCTTCGATATGCGCGATTAAATTAGGTTTACGCAATCAAGGCGGAGATTCACGCGGTTGAAGGTCCAACTCACGCAATGGAAGTGGAAACCTGCGCAGTTAGGCCTTCGATATACGCGATTAGATTGAACTTACGCAATCACGCCGAAGATTCGCGCGGTTGAAGCACAAACTCGCGCAGTGAAAGAGAAAATCTGCGCAGTTGAATCATCCCCACCCTTTCTCTTCCATATTTCTACTAACTTCGACAAAACTCACCGTGCACAAAGATACAAGTATCTTGGTAAATTGTCAAAAACACACACTTTATCACAAAAAATTCAAAAAATCATAAAATTCTGTGTTATAGTTTTTTCATAAAAAATGTATATGAAAGCAGCCTCGATGTCTCTGTTGCACAATCGCGTAGGAAGTAGCAAATACCACGTATCTCAGAGAGAAGGAAGTGACAAGGTCATGATCATCAAACTTGTTATTATTGCTGTAAGCCTGTTTAGTATGTACATCGTATCCCCACTTGTGCCAAGCGCGCATGCGAGCCTCGATCCGCAGCAATACGCAGCGCAGGGCCAGAGCACGCAAACCATCCAGAGCACAACAATCTACAAACCTGCCCAACAAGTTAACCCCATCAGCCATATACCAAAACCGTACTCAGACGTCAGCGCACGCGACTACTACTATGGACCGCTCCTCTACGCCACCGAACAAGGCTGGATCAGAGGTGCCGAAACAGGCCGCTTCCTGCCACGCGCAAGTCTTACACGCGAGCAAGCAGCCGCCATCCTACATCGTTTGCTCGATCCCGGGCTACCACTACCGGCTGAGACACAGCCCTTTACCGACATACCAAACACGCATCCCTATTTTACCGAAATCACACGCATGCAACGCGCAGGCGTTCTAACAGGGTATCCCGACGGTAATTTTCGAGGCACAAGCACACTCACCCGAGCTGAAATGGCCACCATCCTAACACGCGCCTTCAAACTCGAGCACGTCGATGCACCGACACCTTTCACAGATATAGGTTCACATGCTTTGGCGAGAAACATCGTCACACTCTTTCACACCGGGTTGACGAACGGCCGCGCTAACGCAACGTTCGCGCCAAATGAAGACGTAAGCCGCGCAGAGTTTGTCACGCTCTTACAACGCGGTGTCGAATCAGTACACACCCTTCAAATAGCGATCGATGACGTCATAGAAGAAGAGGACAGCGTCCGCATCCTGTTTTCTCAAACGGGAACGGATATAAATGAGCTGACGTTCGCTGCGACGAACGGCAGAGAAACGGAAACGGGCGGAGTCCGCTTCACGCGCGGAGCCTCGGACATGGAACAGGCAACGCTCACGCTACCAAAGTGGGAATCCTTCACCATCAGGCTCACCAACAGCGTCGGCACTATCGTTTTCGAGGAAGCGATCGTCCTCTCAAGCGAACAGGACGAGCCGATCACGCTGTTTGTGGAAGAGCCCGGACTAACTGACGGAACAATTGCTGTCGACAGGTTAACAACAACGCCAACCTTCCGCGTCGAAGGCGATCAAGACGCGCAGGTGACGCTTGCGCTCAGCAACGGGTTTACGGTGGAGCGTATGCTCACGGCAGGAGAACCTCTATTGTTTACGCTACCCGAGCGTGCGTGGCGGTCGCAAAGTGAGAACCGTCTTACGGTTAACGCGAGCACGGTTGTGGACGGCGACCGCTTTACGACAGAGGACGAGGTGATTCAAGTTCCGCGTTTCCCACTCGCTACGCCAAGCATGGCGAGCTTTACAAGCTTAGAGCAGCAAATCGACTTTTTGGCGGGCTCTCGCACGGTGCAAGTGCGCGTAGCGCCAGATGGGTTAGAGCAAATTGCGGTAGGCAATACCTTCCGTTTGGAAAACAATCGCAGTGTGCCGATCCGCACGGTGTTGACTGCCGACGAAGTGGCTCGGGAGCAGGTTGGGGTTCGTCTTAATGAGGCGGCGCTTATGCGGTTTCTCACCAGAGTCAATGATGTCGTGATCCTTACGCCTGTGCTGGCGGACGAGGTCGAGCAGATGCGCGGTGGGGAAGTGCGAATTACGCTCACGGAGGCGGTGCTGCGCGGCTTGCGAGGTCGAGTGTCGGCGGCGGTGGACGCGCGGATTTGTGAGCTCGTGTCTTGCGTGCCAGTTGGACCCGAGCCTCCGCCGGTGGACCCGGAAACGCCGGAGGAGCCCGTTGACCCAGTAGACCCCGAGGAGCCGGCGTCCTTGATCGGACTTACGATATTTAGAGACTTGCTGTCGCTCTCGTTGCTCCAATCGGGCGGTGTGATTGCTCAAATTGATTTACTCGCGAGTGAATTTTTATCGGTTGGCGATGAGCTTACTGTGACGCTTGCTGGACGCGAGGTGAGCGTCGTGGAGCTCACGGAAGAGATGCTCGTAGCTGAGAAGGTAGACGTGACGCTTCCGATTACGCTCGTGCGCGAGTTAGGTAGCCGGGCAACGACCGATCTTGCTGTGAAGCTGTCTCGCGAAGACAGGGAGGACGAGACGGTTGTCGAATCGCTAACATTCCCGATCTTCCAGGAGGTCGCAACGGTAATTCGCGCGCTAAATCCGGCTGCGCTTCTGGAGAATCTTTTTGGGACCACGCGCACGATTCGTGTTGATCTGCAGCTTGATGAACTCAATCATATCGGCCCGGGCGCAGAGCTTTTCATCGCATTTAGCCAAGGGGTTCCGGCTCAGCAAATCGAGCTGACGCTTGGCATGATTGACGATGGTTTTGTGGATGTGAAGATTGAAGAGCCGCTCGCACAGACACTTCTTGGCTCCTTGACGGTTGGCACGACGCTTGAAATCACACCGTCCATCGAGTTTGAGGAGGTGGTGACAGTTGGCCAGCCTTACGAAGTGGAGATCACGCGTGGTCTTCTTGACGACCTCCGCGATGTGATCGGCGATATCGTCTGCACGATCCCGCTCCTGTGCCCACCGGATCAATCGGATCCGTCTGACCCTGAGTCCTTGATCGGGCTTGAGATTGCGGACATAATCACCCTTGATTTGTTGAGAAACAATGGGGTCATTGCGCGCATTGATTTACTGAATCGAGAGCTCGTAAACGTCGGAGACGATCTTACCGTCACGCTCGGTGGGACCGAGGTTCGTGTGATTGAGGTGACAGAATCCATGCTAGATGCAGGTATGGTTGATGTCACGCTACCCATTTTCCTCGTGCGCCAGCTGGGCAGTCGCGCTGTCGCAGAGTTAGAAGTGACGCTCGAGCAGGACGGTCAATCCGTCGAGACATTAGTGCGCGAAGTAACGTTTCCGCTTTTTGAAACGATCGGGTCTGTTATAAACGGAGCGTCGAGTCTAGATATCTTACAGCGTTTATTAGGAGAGGATCGTACAGTTCGAATTGATGTGGAAGCAGACTTAGAGGACCTATTGCACGTCGGTCCAGGCGCTCAGCTGGAGCTTGATTTTAATGGTGTTATTGATGCACAAACAATTGATATAACGGAAGAGATTTTGGAGGAAGGCTTCGTCGAGGTAACGCTACCGCAGAATTTAGTGACGGAGCTATTAGAATCGCTAACAGTTGGTTCGAGCGTTTCGATTACACCAACAGTGAGTTATGACGGGGAAGAAACAGTCGGTGAAGCTTTCACCGTCGTGATAACAGAGGGCCTCTTAGTGGAACTTGGCAACACGATTGGTGACATCGTCTGCTCGGTGCCGTTACCAATTCTATGTCCACCGGTGACGGATCCAGATCCAGTAGTACCAGACTCGTTGATTTCGTTAAACGTGGTTGATCTCATCTCGCTGAACCTCCTTCGAAATGAAGAGACAATCGCGACGGTGACCTTATTAGATACCGACTTTTTAAACGTGGGAGACGAGTTTGAGGTGACGGTAGGGAGTATTACTGTTGATACTATCGTTCTCACTCAAAGCATGCTAGATAATGGCGAAGTAGATATCTCCTTACCGCTAAGCATCGTGCGACAACTAGGTAGTCGAGCATCTGAAACGCTTGCGGTGTCGTTGAATTTAGAAAACCGAGATGAGGAGATTGAAACAGAGCTTGTTTCGTTCCCACTGTTTGAAACAGTTGAATCTGTTATAAACGGAGCGACCGAACTAGCTATTTTACAACGTCTATTAGGAGAGGATCGCACGATTCGAATTGATTTAGACGCTGACTTAAACGACCTTCTCCACTTTGGACCAGGTGCGCAGTTAGAGCTCGATTTTAATGATGTAATCCCAACACAAACATTTGATATAACGGAAGAGATTTTGGAGGAAGGCTTCGTTGAAGTGACACTTCCGCAGAATGTAGTGACACAGTTATTAGAATCCCTAACAGTTGGTTCAAGCATTTCTATCATCCCGACAGTCACTTACGAAGGGGAAGAAACAATCGGCGAAACGTTCGCCGTCGAAGTAACAGAGGATCTCTTGGCGCAACTTGGCAACACGATTGGAGACATTGTCTGCTCGTTACCATTACCAATCCTATGTCCGCCGGTGACCGACCCAGAACCGAATCCAGACCCAGACCCGCCCGCAATACCTGATTCACTGATCTCGCTAAACGCCGTCGACACACTCACTCTAGACCTACTCAATAACGAAGGCGCAATCGCCATGATACAGCTAAGTGAGCCCGAGTTCCTAAATATCGGCGATGAGATTACCTTATCCATAGGCAACACAACAATCGCTACAATCGCACTTACACAAGCCATGCTAGACGACGGACAAGTGCCTATCACATTACCGAAAAATATCGCACGACAACTAGGTAGCCAAGCAACGACTAACCTAGTTGCAACACTCAAGCAAGACGGACGCAGTGACGAATCACAGCAAACAACACTCACATTACCACTCTATGAGCAGCTCCAACCTCTTTTCGTCACAGAAAATGGGGAGACACTGCTAACGCAGTTACTCAGCGCGAATCGTAGCATCGACATTCGCCTAGGTAACACAGCAAGCGACCTCCTCCACATCGGGGCAGGCGCAGAGTTACAGCTCGACTTTGGTGGCAAAATAGACGCGCAAACCATCCTAATCACAGACGCCATGATCGAAGCAGAAATCGCCACCGTCAAACTAACGGACGAACAAGTAACCGAGCTCGTCGGTACGCTACGAACAGGCGACACGCTCACTATCGTACCAAGTGTGATCTATAAAAACCTAGATGCAATAGGAACGGAGCTTACCGTCCCAATCACACAGAATCTCCTCCAAAGCCTGCGCGACGCAGTTGGAGACATCGTGTGTAGCATCCCGCTCGTATGCACGACCATCACCGCAAACGAGCTCACCTTAGCATCGCTACTCGCAGGTGATGACGTGCTACAGCTCACGGACGTGGATCCCGGAACGTCCATTACCGTGATGGCAGGCAGCGTCACCCTTGTTTCTGCAGAGGTAGTTGGAGAAGAGGGCGTTGCAATAACACTTGCGTCGCTCAAACGCCTTGAGGGCGGCGAGACACACACGCTCACCGTGCGACTCACAAACGCTGACGTGACGCGCGAGTTTACGGTCGACGTCACGCTACCCGAGCTACCGCTATTCACGCCGGTGCTAGGGCCGGTCGCGAGCACCGTGGATGCATTGACAGGCGAGGAGCTCGTGCGGATCGCGCTCACAGACTCCGTCGACGGCGTGCCGCTTGTGGGCGATGAGATTGTTTTAGAGGTCGCCGGACAAACAATCACTCGGACGCTCACGCAGGCCAACTTGGACGCCGGAGAGCTCGCCGTGTCGCTAGAGCAGCTAGACCTCGAGGGTGTAGTGGAAGCGTTAAGTGGAGCGGAGGCGACTGTGCCAATCCGGGCAGTCCTTACGAGAGGGAGCGAGTCGACCGAGACGGTCGCAACGCCACTCGTGTTTACCCGTGAGGTGCTAGTTGATTTGGGGGAAACAGTCGGGACACTTCCTACCATTTTGTGTGAGCGATTTGAACTCATCTGTCCACTTCCGGTAGTCGGTGTAAGTTTTGTTGAGTCGTTCGGGAACGCTTCGGCAGATCCGCTCGCCTTAGTGGACAGGGATGCGCTTCGCGTCACCCTACAAGACGGCAGACTGCTCGCGGGAGACCGCGTGCAGCTGTTGGTAAATGGAGCGGTGCTACGCTCCTTTGACGTAGTAGCATCTGGTGACGGACTGGATCAATCAGTAAGGGTGTCTGCCGAGGAGCTGCTCACGATCGGTAGCGGCGCTGATTTACAGGTAGAGGTTGTAGTTTTGCGTAACGGAGACGCAGTCGCTCGCTCCTCCGTTCTAGCGGGCGCGCTCCCGCGCTTTCCGCTGAGGACTCCGGAAGTCGTGCGAGTGAGCGAGAACCTCCTCGCTGGCCTCCTAAACGCCACAGCCGACTGGCGCATCTCGCTTCAGTCGCTGAGCCCACTCGACCAGCTTAACGTCGGGGATACGGTACGATTAACGGTAAACGGAACAGCGTTCACCCATGTTGTAACAGCCGAGGATATCGCAAGCGGAGAGGTAAGAATCAGGCAGACAACAGGGCTACTAAGTGGGATTGTTAGTACGCTTGATGGGTTGCTCGGTTCTTTGATTGGAACCAGATCGCAAGACGTTGTTGTGAATGTGGACCTAGTAGGTGCAGGTGGCGTTACGCAGCAAGGTACAGGGGTGAGCTTAGTTGTAAGTAGAACAAAAGTGGCGCTTCTACCAATTAGTACAAGCGTTACGTATAAATAAAGGTAAGGGAAGAAGGGCTCGTGTCTCTTTAGTGGACACGTGCCTTTTTCTCGTAGGGAAAGTTGAATGAAGAGCTCAACTAGCGCGAGGGGGGGGGGGATTGTGTTTAAGATACAGTGGCACTTCGCGCAAATCAGTGTTAGATATGCGCGATTAATTTTGGTTTACGCAATCATGGCGGAGATTCGCGCGGTTGAAGGTCAAACTCGCGCGATGGAGGTAGAAATCTGCGCAGTCGGGTCTTCACCTTGCGCGATTAAATTAGGTTTACGCAATCATGCCGAAGATTCGCGCGGTTGAGGGTCAAACTCGCGCGATGGAGGTGGAAATCTGCGCAGTCGGGTCTTCAACTTGCGCGATTAAATTAGGTTTACGCAATCAAGGCGGAGATTCGCGTGGTTGAAGGTCAAACTCACGCAATGGAGGTGGAAATCTGCGCAGTCGGGTCTTCAACTTGCGCGATTAAATTGAGCGTACGCAATCATGCCGAAGATTCACGCGGTTGAGGGTGAAACCCGCGCAATCACGCCCTATGATTGCGCAATTAGCTCCCGAGCTACCCCACCTCACCCAACCCCATCCCGATACTTCTTCGGCGTCACGCCAACAGCCTGCTTAAATACCTTCGTAAAGTAGCTTTGATCGTTGAATTGGAGCCAGGCGCATATTTCCGAAATAGGGGAGTCCGTCATCGTTAATAGGCTCTTCGCTTCGTTAATGCGTGCCTCTAGGATATAGGCACTAAGTGACTGACCAGACTCGCGGCTGAATAAAGAGGATAAATAAGATGGGTTTAAACTTACAGCGGTGGCGACTTTTTTGAGCGTCAGCTTTTCGTAAACATGATTTAATACATAGTTTTGCGCGAGAATAATTTCGCGTTTATGCCTGCTATAACGTCGCTTCTCGACGAGACGTGCAAAGGTAAGATAGGCCTCGCTTAATAGAGCATCAATCCGCGCGTAGTCGGTGATCTCTTCAATACGCTGGATGTAGTGGTCACTTAGTGTGTAGGCTTCCTCGGAGTTTACGCCGCCTGCCATGGCAGAGCGCGTCGCGATCGTGATGCCTGCGATTCCGAGGTTCTTTTTATTCCGTAAAAAACTCGTCGTTGCGAGCACACCAAGCTGCATTTTTGGCAGACTCTTCATATATGCTTCAAGCTTCTCTGGCTGTCCCTTTTGCAGGAGATCGGAGAACTTCTTCTCAAGCAAAGGATCCTGATGGAAGATCAGCTCTTGCTTTTGCTTTGCGAGCATCATCGTTGGATGAAGCGTTGTGGCAGTCGAATTTAAATCTCCAGCCTTCATCTGATCAGAGCTCAAAATCTCTGACTCTTCGATTCTTTTTTCGAAAAGAAGATAGTGAAGCATCCGAGCAATGTGACGGAGCTCGGACTTAGAATGAACCGGGAGAGAATCATAAAAATCCTGCATCACGTATCTATTTACGAGAAGCTTTTGGTCGCGGACAATGCCGGTGAGCTCGGCAGGAGTTAAACGTTGCGAGACGCTTGGACCGACGATCATAACGCCAACATCCTCTATGTTTTGAAGAAGGTAGGATTCGGCAAAAGGGGATAGGTGCACGAAAGGCATTGTTTTTTGCTCAACGAATTCGAAGCCACAGCCTGATAAAAGGGCTTGTTTGGTTGGGTAAACAGGATTTGCAACCCGATCCTTACCATGCTCCAACACTGTCGCCCCATTCCCGTCCACCACCCTAACGTCCAACGAAAAAGTTGTACTGATTAACTCTGCTACGTCACGAACTTTCTTGATCACGTATCGCCACCTCTTCCTTAAAAGTCCCAAATACATAAAGAAACTACTAAAAAAACAATCATAACACAATAATTATCTCGTGTAATCGTTTACTATTTGCTTAAACAACCATTCTAGTTTCACCAATACAAGGAGGAATTTACATGACAAATCGTGTGAAAGAGCTAGTGGCAGAGATGACAGTGGAGGAGAAGGCTGGGCTATGCTCCGGGCTAGATTTTTGGCATCTCAAAGGGATCGAACGACTAGGGATCCCATCGATCATGGTGACGGACGGACCACACGGATTGCGTAAGCAAAGTGAGGGAGCGGACCACCTCGGAATCAATGATAGTGTACCAGCGACGTGCTTCCCATCGGCGGTTGGACTTGCGAGTACGTGGGACCTTGAGCTGATTCAGGAGGTCGGCGTGGCACTCGGTAAAGAGTGTCAGGCGGAGAATGTGGCGGTGTTACTCGGACCCGGCGCAAATATGAAGCGATCACCACTATGCGGTCGTAACTTTGAGTACTTCTCCGAGGATCCATTCCTCTCGAGCAGACTCGCGACTAGCCATATGAAGGGTGTGCAGAGCCAAGGCGTCGGTACGTCTCTCAAGCACTTTGCAGCAAACAATCAGGAGCATCGCCGCATGTCAACGGACGCCATCATCGACGAGCGCACGCTCCGTGAGATTTACCTTGCGAGCTTTGAGGACGCGGTTAAAGAAGCGAAGCCGTGGACCGTTATGTGTGCGTACAACAAAGTAAATGGTACGTATGCGTCTGAAAACGAGCGACTACTTACCACGATTCTGCGCGACGAGTGGGGCTTTGACGGCTTTGTCGTGTCTGACTGGGGCGCGGTGAATGAGCGCGTGGATGCCCTTAAAGCTGGTCTTGAGTTGGAGATGCCGGCGAGCAATGGTCTTGGCGACAACAAAATTATCGCCGCCGTAAAGGACGGCACACTGTCAGAGGAGACGCTAAATACAGCCGTCGAGCGCGTGCTTGCGATCATTCTTTTAGCGGAGGAAAATAACGTAGAGAATGCCCACTACGATAAAGAAGATCACCACAAGCTTGCACGTAAAGTAGCGGCAGAGGGTACGGTGCTCCTTAAAAATGAGGACAGTATTCTTCCTCTCTCTAAATCTGCAAACCTTGCTGTTATTGGTCAGTTCGCCAAGAAGCCACGCTTCCAAGGTGGCGGTAGCTCGCACATTAATCCAACGAAGCTTGACGATGCGGTAGAAGAGCTTCAAAAGCTGTCAAACGGTGCCACAATTACATTTGCAGAAGGCTATGAGGTTAAGCAGGATGAACCGAATGACGCTCTCGTACAAGAGGCGGTGACAAATGCGCAAGATGCGGACGCTGCTATTTTATTTGTCGGTCTACCAGATCACTTCGAATCCGAAGGCTATGACCGCGAGCATTTAAATATCCCGAGAAGCCATCTTGAGCTGATCCATGCAGTCAGTGCCGTTCAGCCAAATGTTGTCGTTGTACTGAGTAACGGTTCGCCAATCGTGATGCCGTGGCTCGACGAAGTAAAAGGAGTGGTCGAAGCCTACCTTGGTGGACAAGCGGTTGGCGGAGCGATCGCCGATGTCCTCTATGGCGAAGCAAACCCGAGCGGAAGGCTCGCGGAAACATTCCCGGAAGTACTTAGTCATAATCCGTCTTACTTGAACTTCCCAGGAGAAGGCGATCAGGTCGAGTACAAGGAGGGTATCTTTATTGGCTATCGCTACTATGATGCAAAGAAAATTGCACCGCTCTTCCCGTTTGGCTATGGCTTAAGCTATACGGATTTTGCTTATAGCGACCTCGTGGTTTCACAAAAAGAAATCGAGGACACGGGCACGGTAGATGTGTCGGTTACGGTGACGAATGTGGGCGACGTGTTTGGTAAGGAAGTTGTGCAACTATACGTGCGCGTTACGGCGAGCTCGGTCGTGCGGCCGGATAAAGAGCTGAAAGGCTTTGATAAGGTGGCACTTGAGCCTGGCGAGTCGAAGCGTGTGACGTTTACGCTCGATAAGCGTTCGTTTGCCTACTACAGCACGGTGCTCGGCGACTGGCATGTGGAGTCTGGAGAGTTTGATATCCTGATCGGCAAATCGTCCGCGGAGATTGTGCAGGAGGGCACGGTGCACGTGACGTCAACGGTTGCACTCCCGATGACCGTGACGCGCAACACGCCGGCCGGCGACATTTTAGCCAATCCAACCCTAGCGCCTATTTTTGAAAAATGGATGGCGGAGATGAATCAAGATAGCCCGTTTGCAAACATGTCCGAAGACGATGAATCCTACGAAATGTTTCAGGCGATGATGCGCTACATGCCACTGCGAGCGCTCGTGGCATTCAACTCGCAGAAGATGACAGAGACGCATATGGAACAGTTGATTGCCGAGCTGAACGGGGCGGTTGTGGCGAAGTAAGCAAGTAAGTAAGACCTTGCGAGCTGGAGGGCGTAAAGTGCGTGAAGGGCGTGGACTTGACTAAGTGCTGTGTTGGGAGTGCTTTATAAGTTTAGGTCTGGGAACATAAAACGGGAATGCGGAACATAAAACCTGAGTAAGGAACATAATTTTGGAACGCGGAACATAAAACCTGAGTAAGGAACATAACTTTGGAACGCGGAACATAAAAACTAAGTTAGGAACATAACTTCAAAGTAAGGCACATAAAACTCAAAAGCGGAACATTAAACCCAATTAAGGCACATAAACCCAACCAGCCCTCATTCAAAACCGTTAGTTGAATGCCTCAACTAGCGCGAGGAGGTAATTACATGCAATTTATAGTAACCCCACGCGCACGTATACAGGAAAAAGCACCCGATTCTATGCTGAACCGGGTGCTTTCTCTAATTTAATTTAGAATGTTAGCTTTCCTCGTCGCTTACTTCAATGGTAGTTTCCTCTAAAGAATCCGTTTGTTTTAATGTGATTGACCAAGATGCGCTTTGCGGATCAAACGATGTTTCTGCCACCGCATAGAACCAATGATCGTCATCACTTAGCTCGGATAGAGCGGAACGAATGGCCTCAGCCTCTGTCAAGTTGGCGCCTTCAGGCTGATCGCGCGGTACGACTTCAAGTTGATCGAGCGTGCCTTGGCCAGGATAAGAGGTTTCTACGACAGAAAAGGACACGTGAATAAAGTCCCCAACTTGTACGTCTTGATCGTCTGGTGTGAACCAAATGGCAGAGTAAAACTCCTCAATTCCACCGGTATCACTGAAGTCCTGGGCTTCCGAACTAACAAACAGCAGTCGGTCGCCATCTTGAGCCGTGATATATCCAGATTCGTAAGGCTCCTCGATGGACGTGTTGTTAGTTGAGTCGTTGTCATTTGTGCAACCCACTAAAACGATTAACCCGATTAGCATAAGCAGATATTTCATCATCAGATCCCTCCTTACATAATCAGTCGTTGTGAGATGGATAGATGTTACAAAGTGGGTGGGGGGGGTTACGCAATTGTGCCGGAGATTCGCGCGATGGAAGGTAAAACTCACGCGGTTGAGGTGAAAATCTGCGCAGTCGGGTCTTCAACTTGCGCGATTAATTATGGTTTACGCAATTATGCTGGAGATTCACGCGGTTGAAGCACAAACTCACGCAATGGAGGTAGAATTCTGCGCAGTCGGGTCTTCAACTTGCGCGATTAATATAACCCCACGCAATCAAGCCAAAGTTTTACGCAATGAACGCTCAACCTCACGCAATTCAGCAAAAAATCCGCGCGATCATGCCCTCAGATCGCGCAATTAACCAAGATCCACACTATACAGCGTAGGAAAAAGCGTAACACAACCTCTATATAAACCGACTAACTAGGTATAATAGCGGACAAGTTAGCCAGGAATGAAGCCACTTACCCGACAAAGGAAAACAAGGAGGAGATCCTATGAAAAGAGCTCGACTCACGTTTCTCACCATAGCAAGCGCGGGCTTATTAATGGCATGCACCAGTGATCAGGACGAGGCGCAGCAGGAACTGAACGAGCTCGGTAACACTGCTGAATCAGCCGACGAACCGGGCCAAAACGAAGACTCAGCACAGAACGAGCCGGACGATGATGAGCCAACTGAAGCAAACGAACCGAATGGCGAAGCAAACAACGGCGCCACTGAACCGACGAACGAAGAAAACGACAATGCCGAAACCAGCGCAGACAACGACCCAGCATCAGAAGCGACCATCTATAACCCCGAAAATGCCGACGAAGAACGAACCGCGGCACAAGCAAAAGAGGAAAACTATATGGACGCAGGCACGTTTACAGGTGGCGAAATCACCGACGGGAAGAGTATCGGGTACATTGATCACGGCATCCACGAGACCTACGAGCGGCTCGTGATCGACATATTCGACGGGGCTTACGGCGAGCTTACGGGGCCATCGGCGACACCAGCGTACTTCGAGGCAACGCTCGAAGCCTACCCAGCGCGGATCGTCTACACGATAAGCGGCATTCGCGGCCTGCCGGAGGAGCTGCCGACATTTCCGAGAGAAGAGAGCGCATCGCAAGCCGCGTACGAGACAAGTAGGACGGACGACGAGCCAAGCGACACCATGTTCCGGAACGTCACCAGCATTCCACTCTTCGACGATGCGACGATCATGCTCGCCGCCTATCTCAACGAGCCCGCGCTGTTCGAGGTGTTCGAGGTGCACGACTCTGCTGCAATCGTCACAGACGTTACTTCTCTGGGCGAAACAACGTTTGCACCTGTGCATTCCGTACGATCGGCCTCCGTTTCGCAAGAAGAAGACCTGCAAAGCTTAGAGCAGATAAGCGTCGAGTTAATGGAAGTAGATGCTAATCACGTGCGCACCCTGCATAGCGCAGACGACACATTCTTTGTCGAAGAAGGCTACTATGAGTCGGCCGAAGCGGCACAGCAACGCATAACCGAGCTCAATAACAGTGGCATCGAGACAGAATTCTTTGTAGAGGAACGCGCAATGACCGACATCCCACAAAACCTCCGCTAAAGCGGAAGAAAGTTTAAAGAGATAAGCTAACCAAAAGCCGCAAGTGGATAGTGAAGTAACGCTTTCGGTTAATTAGACTGCTTTTCCGGTTAATCGGAGCACGGTTTCGGTTAATTAGACTGCCTTTCCGGTTAATCGAGCCATCCCCGTCGAAGTCACCCACATAAAAAAGCTGGGACAGGTAAATCGCTCCTGTCCCAGCCTCTATCAAATATCAACCCGACCTTCTCCCTCTCAAATAAAGCAACAGCATCGTCACCGAAAAAATAATGACAAACGAAAACAGATACACCGACCAGTCCACACGATCAGCCTCCTTTACTGTCTATTTTCTCCGAAGAGAGAAAGGTAAACGTGTAATTAAAAAACACAGCAACCTCGTCGCTGTGCCCCTCTGCTATTTACTCCACATCCACCTTCGAGATGCCTCGGTTTACCACGAGCCCAAATATAATCATTCCGATTAAGAGTCCCGTCATTACGATAAAGAATATCGCGTAGCCGAACTGCTCGCTGGCCACGTTTCGATACGCGAATTGCCCCATCGAGATTGCGCTAATCAGGAGCGAGATCAGGATAAGAGGGTGGATTTTTGCTGGCTTCACGGCTTTTTCCTCCTTAAGAAACATCGTTCGCATTTCCTCCATTTTAACATAGTTGTAAAAGAGGTGGGAGCAAGACAGCGGATGAATCAAAAGAAAAAACTGCTTCATAGAGTAAGCAGTTTTTGGTAAGAGTATGTAGGTCAAGTTGAGTGGTTTAACGTACTTTCTCTACGCGTAACAGTAGTTCCATGCTAATCCACATGTTATCGATCAAAATCTGTTGAGCCTGCAAGTTAATGGATTCAATCATTCCAATAGCCTGCGAAAAAGAACGATTCTCCCAAAACATGATCATCACAGTTTCGTTTCGTACATAAGCCTCGATGGCTCTGGCGCCCATTAAAGAAAACGCACTTTCCTGTTCGGTGTTCAAAATAATCGGATTCATAAAAACCCTCCCTAAGTTGGAGATAAGCGCATTCATTACTATATAGTGAACGACTAGTATGCTTACAAATACCCAACTTCCCTCTAGGTTAAACCAAATAAAGGATAATATATGTAGATGTACAACTAGATCAATAAAGGTCCTATGTTGTGACAATGTCACAATGTGACGTTGCACCGACCCTAAAAAACAAGCTCTATGCCCGCTGGTAGTGGGCATAGAGCTGCATCATGTGGCTTGTTCGTAAAATCTGATTGTCGATGGTTCGTTTTGATACGGGCACCGTTAGCGTCAAGCCATCGCGGAAGACAACATCAGCTTGACCGTCATGGCGTGACAACGTTTGCAAAACGTGCTGGGGAAAGACCCAATGACACTCCATATTCTGCGGCGAATGCGTAGGGAAGACTGCTAGTTGTTCGATCTCGCTAATCAAAACTGGCGTCTTTTTTTCGTAAGGTAGCATTGACTTTACAGCTTGGACCCGCCCTTCATACGTCGCGAATGCCATCCGGCAAGCCGCATCTATAAGCGAAAAGGCTGGTTGTCTGACGTAGTAACACGAATGTTTTTCATAGACAATGGATTCGTAATTGATGTCATAAGCAGGCATCAGAATCATCGTGTCGGCGTTGATGGTGTAGTGATCGAGTACGTGCATGTGCTGGATGCTCCCTTCACTAATTTGCGCTGAAGGGGTTGCTGGATAAGTTGTTGCGTCGGGTGGAATATGTATGTACCGAGCACGATGATCGCGCCTCCTTTGTTATGCAAATGATGTGCTGTCAGATGCATAGAAATGATGAGGATGTAACCTATTGGGGTTACTAAGTCACTCATATATTCTATATATTACCACGGATTCTTTCGTTTGAGTCATAAAATTTGTAAAAATATTAGTATTTATGTAAAAAGGTCGTGCTGATTGCATGCGATCGCCAGGAGATTACGTGCGTTTGCTTAGAGGAAACGTGTTGTTTAGGCGTTGGCAAGGTGACGAGATCGCGCGCTATGCTTGCTCTACCGCGGAATACAAGCAGAGCGCGCTCTGAGAAGGATCGACCAATGCACGAGGGAAAGCAAGGCGAATTAACGCATATTTCGAGTTACTTAGATGGGATTGTAAGGTTGTTGGAGGGTGAGGCAGGGCAGTTATCCGGAAAGGGGGCTTCATTATCCGAAAATGATGGAACATTATCCGGAAAGGAAGGTGGATTATCCGGAAATGGTGGATCATTATCCAGAAAGGAGCTGCGATTATCCGAAAACAGAGGAACATTATCCAGAAAGGAGCTACGATTATCCAAAAACGTCGAACCATTATCCGAAAATGCCACCCGATTATCCAAAAACAGTTCACAGTTTTCAATCAACACAAATGACACGCTTCAAGCAGATAATCAAGACGACGAATTCACAGACCTATGCCAAAGCTACATGCCGCTTATCCACAAACTTATCAACAAATGGAATCTAGGCGGCGACCGCGACGAATACGAACAAATCGGACGAATCGCATTACACGAAGCATGGACAAAATTTGACTCCGGGCGCGGCTACTTCCCGGCCTATGCAAAAAGCTATGTCCGCGGCCGCATCCAGCAGGAGCTCGAGCGACGCGATCGCCATCAGCAACGCCAAGTCAGCGTCGAGCCAACCATCATGCACGAACTCGCTGGTACAAACGACAGCAACATCGAAGACAACGAATTACTAGAGGACTTTTTAAACAAACACCGCCACACACTCTCAAAGCGAGAGCAACAGTGGTTCCAGCTCGCCATCATAGAAGGACTTAAACAGCGAGAAATCGCGAGTCAATGTGGAGTAAGCACCGAAACCGTCAAAAGCTGGCGCAAATGCGCGCTGATAAAACTCCGTCGCGAAGTAGGTGGTGTTGATAATCTGGCACTTCATTAACTCAATCTCTTAAACTCATTTATCCAAATAAAGAGGATCGTAGCCAAATTAGCTACGATCCTCTTTTGCTAAGTCTTAAACGTATATCGAGCTTTTTGCGTGGAGCCACTAGATTTTATCGCTAACCTCCCGACGAGTCTAAGTGCCAGTTGCGTACTCTCGATCCCCATCCATTGCTTCAAAGCTCGTGTTGCAAAGTGCATCCCAAACAAGTTTTTAAAATCGGCAATAGTCGCAAGATGCATCTGCTTACTTGCAAAGCTACAATCCATACACGTCCACTTGCCCGACACACGCAGCACGGCAAACGAATTGCAACTCGTACAGTGCACACCGTGGATAAGTTCATCCGCCCGGATCATAAACTTTTGCAACACATACTCATGCTTGGGCACCGAGCGTTGCAAAATGCTACGTCCAATCCTCTTCATCACCGCCGTCGTAATCGCATCATTCGGCGTATGCGCATGGATCTGATCAACGACACGCGTCGCATGCTCTACGCGAGAAACGTGAGGAAGACTCTCATCATTCAGTACTGTCGATTCCTTATGAGCGAGCAGCACATGGTGATAGACCGGCAGATTTGTAACAGACTGCTCAGCTAACCATAGTTTGAAGCGGATTGCCTGTCGCTCCGCTTGCAAAATGGGACAGTCAAATACCTCTTCTTTTTCTGGTGTTGTCTTGTGCAACACGGCACGATCAACATCAAATCGCAGAGCACCCTTATAGTTTTTAATTTCTAGCACTAGGGCAAACTGCTGGCATAGAAGTAGCGTGTCTACCTCAAAGTAATGGTCCTGTGAGTGTAATCTAACTTGATGGAATATGTGGTAAGTGGAGGCAGATAAAAAGGATAGTGGGTAATCAACCGATTTTTCGCCAGCGAAGCCAGCTTTGTACTGAGAAAATTGCTCCTCAATTCTTTGATACATCGGATGATTCGTCTGCAACCTTCGAAGGAGAGATTCATATTGAGGGAAAAACGCAGGTGTCTTTCTATGTTTAATGATCATATAACACCTCCCACATTTACAATAGCCTAGCAATTTACACCTGTAAATAGAAAGCCTTCGACAAATTATTACTAGTCTTTGAAAGCTTTAAAACCTAACTGCAGGAGAATAAAGTGCCAGCAATCTAAGGTCAAAAGCGGATAATGGAGCCTCATAAACGGATAATCAAGCAGCGTTTTCGGATAATGGAGCCACGAAAGCGGATAATGAAGCAGCGTTTTCGGATAATGAAGCCACGAAAACGGATAATGAAGCGCTGTTTTCGGATAATGGAGCCACGAAAGCGGATAATGAAGCAGCGTTTTCGAATAATGAAGCCGCGAAAATGGATAATGAAGCGCTGTTTTCGGATAATGAAGCCACGAAAGCGGATAATGAAGCACTGTTTCCGGATAATGGAGCCACGAAAATGGATAATGAAGCGCTGTTTTCGGATAATAGAGCCACGAAAGCGGATAATGAAGCACTACTTCAGGAAAATTCCCCCTCCAATTCCCAAAATGTTAGTAACATTAGCAGTCTTACAAATACCCCTAATGGCATACGCCGTCCGATCTAGATGGGAGTATAATACCTGTAACCTGCGTGCGCTTCGTCGGCACTTGGGTATTTTACTTACAAGGAGGAAGTATAGCATGCGAAGGGTGTTACTCTTGTTTCTCACCATATTATTGTTAGTTCCTGCGACGCAGGTGTTTGCGAATGAGGATCGCACGCCGGTCCAGACGTCATTCCGCGATACGGTCCAGGGTGCGTGGTACGAGCTGTTTGTGCAGCGGATGGCGGCCAAGGAGGTATTCCAAGGCTACCCGGACAACACGTTTAAGCCGCAGGCGAATGTGTCGCGGGCCGAGACGATCGCAACGGCCGTGCGCATCTTGGGTCTCGAGGCGGAGGCACAGGCCGTGCCAGCATCAACGCCACTATTCTTCAGCGATACAAGTGCTGCTGATGGGGAAAAATGGTGGCATGGATATGTAGCGATAGCGCGGGAACAGGGCCTATTTGATACGTCCGAGTCGACGCTCCGAGCAAACGAGCCGGCTTCGCGCGTGTGGATCGCGAGCATGCTCGTCCGCGCACTCGGTCTAGAGCAGCAGGCGCTCGCGCAAATGAATGTGACGCCGCGATTTACGGACGCATCGCAAATTCCGTCAGGGGCGATCGGCTATGTAAACGTCGCTTCGGAATATGGCATTGTCGAAGGGTTACCTGATGGACGCTTTGCGCCAAACAATAACGTCACGCGCGCAGAGACAGCGACGCTACTCGACCGCACGTACGGGGAGATTTTGGACCAAGAGGTAAGTCAATATGTGCGCGGCACGGTCACAAATGTTAACGCAGCGAACCGACAGCTATCGGTGACCACGCTTGAGGGGACGTCGCAAACGTTGACGCTCCGTGATTCGACGCTCGTTCTATTTAATGGTCGCTACATCACGCCAGATCAGCTACGCACGGGCGATCCGATCACCGCGCTGGTTGCTAACGGCACGGTCGCGGAGATCGAGATTCGCTCGTCGACCGCACCGAATGCACCAACTCAAACGACGATTCGCGAGCTCGATATCGACATCGAATACACGAATGGCAATGAGGTCGACCTCGAGTACAAGCTCCGTCGCGGCGGCGCCTATGCCAAGATTGAGTTTGAGCGGAACGACCGTGATACGACCATCACAGGAGATGCCGCTATCCGTCAAATGGAAACCTATTTAACGCAGTGGCAACTATCGCCGAACCTTTCCAATGATGAGGTGTTAGCCCGAGTAACAGCCACCTTTGCCGAGTTCGGCACATGGGACGAGTTTGATATCGAGATCGACTTTGCTAACGGCTCAGAGATTGATTTCGAGCGCGATCGTAATGGAGGAAACGACGACGATGACGACGATGACGACGATGATGACGATGACGACGATGATGATTAAGCTCATATAATAGAGAAAGGTCGCTCCGCATTTAGTGGAGCGGCCTTTTTTCGAGGTTTTGATAGGTGGCACTTCTATTAAACTGGTGAATTCGAGTTGAGTAGTTAATTAGAGGGGATGTGCAGATAATTGAGTAGCGTTTTCGGATAATCAAGTTACGAAAACGGATAATGAAGTACCATTTTCGGATAATGTTGCTACGAAAACGGATAATGAAGCAGTGTTTTCGGATAATCAAGCTACACAAACGGATAATGAAGTACCGTTTTCGGATAATCGCAACCCCATCCCCATCTAACCTACTCAACTACCTCAACCGATACAGTAAAACTTCTCTACAAATCTAATCAATCCACATACGAACCGAATTACAAACCTATAAAAAATCCATATTAATCCATATTATTGCCGCATTCTCACACTCCCCACACTGCTCATCATTCCAATTGAATTTATAAAAGGCCTATAAACGCCTGTATAAAAAGGTTTTCTCCATGTCGAGATAAGTCCTGAAATTAGACACAAACTCCTTCTATAAATACAACGAATGGAAATACAAAATGGATCACTGCTCCACAATTATCTACAATTTCTACTATGATTTACCTATTGGCTCGACATTTGACAACAGTATTCAGTATTTTCCGACAATTAATCTGGATAATCCTACGTAAGCATTCTATACTTTTGTCAAAATTAGTTAAAGAATGTAAAAATAAGTGCCAGTGGTGGTATATTAACAGCGTAGGCACCATGCAATCTATTACATGACTTTAAAGGAGGGCATAGGAGTAAAAACAAGGACTCAAGGATGAGTGCAGATAGTCGCGGCTAGGATTTTTTACATGGAATGAATTCAAAAGGACTGAATTTGCCAAAATAGAATTTCACTAAAACGAATTCTACTAAACCAAATTCACCAAAACCGAATTCAAACGAACCAATCTAGCAACACCAAAATCAGCAACAAAAAAAGCGCAACATTTTACGCAACAAGTAAGGCGCCATCTGCCCAGACAATATGCCATGATCCGCAACCTTTTCAAGAAGCTAACATGGCGCGCATCATCATAATCTCTCATTCTCTCAAACAAGGGCAGGCCAACAACAAAGGCAGTTACACAAATCATTCAGCAAACAAAAAATATCAAAAAGGGAGCAAACCATATGAAAAGACAAATTTTCGCAATCTTTGCTATTTTATGTTTGGCAACAACGATTTTCCCACTGTCGACACTAGCCGTGACCAACAAATACTCGGATATTGATGCTCGTGATTATTACTTCGATTCACTCGTGTTCTTTGATGAAAGAAACTGGATTTCCGGCTTTGAAGACGGTACATTCCGTCCGAAGAACCCATTAACTCGTGAACAGGCTGCGATTTTATTCAGCCGTATATTAAACCTCGACACTCAAAACGTATCTGGAGCACCATTTAATGATATTCCAACGTCATTCAGATCGTGGCGCAACATTGCCGCAACGAAAAACGCAGGGATTCTAGGTGGCTTCCAGGATAATACCTTCATGCCGATGTCAACGATGACGCGTGGACAAATGGCAGCGACAATTAATCGCTCCTTTTTCTTCCGACCACTTCAAACACAGACGCCTTTCTCAGACGTAAACAACTCCTTCTTCCAGTCGGAGATTCGCACGCTATTTACTCATAATATTACAAATGGACGCACGCCAACGATGTTTGTACCTAACGGCGACGTACAGAGAGCGGAATTTATTACTCTTATTAAACGCACGTTTGATTTCCTAGAGTCGCTTGATGTCGATTTGCGTGACGCGCAAGTGAATGCAAATGGCGATACGCTGCTTACTGGTATGATGGACGGTGCCGTTCTTACGCAGCTTGACGTGATTGTTGTAAACGATAGCGGTACACGTGTTGCAGATCGCAACGTGCAGATCAATGCACAAGGTAACTTCCAACTCACGCTTGATGGACTTGTGGATGGGACGTATACCGCGATTTTTACCAATAGAATTGGCGCAATCATGGGTCAAAGTCGCTTTATGATCGAAAATGGCGATCCGATTATCGACGATGGGGAGATTGATGATCCGATGGATCCGATCGACCCAGAAGACCCGACGGACCCAGTCGACCCGGAAGACCCAGCTAACCCTGGCGATCCGACGGACCCAGGCGACCCAACTGATCCTGTAAACCCTGATCGTCCGTTGATTGACCTTGATATTCTAAATCCTGGTTTATTAGATGGGACGATTGATCTTAGCTTCTTGCTTGGCAATAATGCGCTGATTCGCGTGGATCTTTTAGAGACGACGGACCTGCGTAGCGGCGATATTGTGCGCGTGAAGACGGGCAACAGCAATCTGCTGTCTGTGACGCTTACGCAAGAGGATATCGATCGTGGCTTCCGCGATATTTCGCTCAACGTCAGCATTCTTGAGCGCCTCGGCAGTGGCTCGAGTCATCTCTTAAATCTCGATCTTTTGAGAGGAAACAACGTGATTGACCAGACTGACGGGAAGAATATTCTCCTGCCAACGTTCCCAAATCAGCTGATTTCGTTGAATCTGGGTGACGGTTCAAACAATGTGCTTAGCCGTATTTTGAGCGGTGACCGCGCGATTCAGATTGATCTTAATGCAAACGGAATTGCAGACGCAGACGTTGGCGACCGCATCTTCCTTAACTTCACGGGCGGCGCATCGGCAACGATCACGCTGACGCAAGCGGACATTGACCGCGGCTTCGCGGAGTATCGCATTAATCAGAGCTTCCTGACGAATCTGCTCGCTGACCTGACTGTTGGTAGCACCGTCGAGATCACGCCAGTGCTCGATAAAGATGGCACGACTACGACTGGAGAAACCTCGTCGTTCGTGCTCTCACGAGGGCTGTTAGATATTGTCGATGACTTACTAGGAGGTCTGCTTGGAGGACTGTTAGATGGACTGTTAGGTGGTATTTTTAGATAGACTACACGCTAAACCCCGCTACGGCGGGGTTTTTTGGTGGTGGTAAGGCAATGTGGGCGGTTATGACAAAATGGTGGGCGGTTATCACAAAATCCGTTGCAGTTATAACAGAATGAGGTTCAGTTATCACAAAATCCGTTGCAGTTATCACGAGTAGCTAACTCATCCTATACACACCACCACGCTGGGTCTTACAACACGGAATTTGGGCAATGTGATCTGTCTGTAAAAGACCGCTAAACGAACAACCTCAAGTGAACCAAACTCTATGCTACCTCCACAAGGTGGTCTTTACACAATGGCAGTTTGCCAATTTGGACTATACGTTACATCTCTCATTCCTAATGAGAGCTTACAGACCTCGACAAATCCACCTCTTTACATTCGACAATATTGCGCAAACGTGCGCACAAATTGCGCGAATTGCACGACTTCGTACACACCTTCACAATTAGCCAATACACTATCGACTGCCAACAATTGTACTAATTTTAGCAAAGCCTTCTCCATGCTATCCAACACATATAATACCCTTTAAATGTAAAATTAGAGACTTTCACATAATCTAACCACCCTCAAATTACCTATTCATCACGTTTTATCTATCTTGTATATACATAAAACTCCGAAAAATACTTCTTGCGCAATTTTCAGAAAACAATTATGCTCGTTTCTAGAAAGCGCTTGCATTCATGTCGATCTGACTGAAAATGACGAAGCCTCTTTTTATAATTGAAAATGCAAACGGTTTCGCAAAAAACTTAAAACCAGGAAAGGAGTGTATCAATCTGCATCACCTTTAACAAAAGTAAAGTGCGAGGCAACGCCATTCCGCCTCGTGCCCTGAAACTAAAAAGAGAAAGGTTTACAGCGTAACCGAAGGAGACCCGAAGCGGCGGGAGTGGTCTCCTAGAGGGGAACTCGCGTAGGTGAAAATCCTGTCAGACGACCCACGGGCGGCTGACATAGTTGAACTAGCGCCTCAGGAAAGACACTCCCAGAGCGCAGGGGAACCGGAGGTTCCGCCCTTGACCTTGCACTTGACCTTGACCTTAATCTTGGATCTTAATCTCGAAAGTAACAACCTCACCAAAAACTGATAGGGGGACAATTATGCTGAACGTGCACACCAAAAAAGCGACGCGGCGCTCAAGCCTAACTATGGCAATCGTCATGCTATTAAGCATCCTTACCGGGTTTCTGTCACCACTGCAAGCATTTGCAGAAGAAGACGAGCTACTAGCCCAGCAAACAGTAGAGCGCCAGGCGCGCATCACATACGAACGCCCTGAAGGAGACTTCGGCGAATGGAACATTTGGTATTGGGGTAATGGAATTGTCCAAGACGGACCGGCTCAATTTACTGAGTACACATCTACAACGGCAACAGCCTATATTCCTATGGGTGCAAATGCCGCAGGTTTTGGATTCCTACTCCGAGATACGTTAGAGTGGACTGATGACACACAAAAAGACGGTCCAGACCGTAACATCACACTTAACACCCAAGACCCGCTCACAAAAATCAGCGTCACCCAAGGTAGCACGGACACCTTCGTCGTGCCGAGCATTCCTGCTCCAGCTTTAAACGGAGACTCCGCTACTATTTTCTACCGCGACAAAGATCTTTATCTAACCGATGAGATGCACACGATCGAGAGCGCCTCGCTACTCATCAACGGCGAAGAGATTCCGATGACGTATGAGACGAAAAACGAGCGTTTCAACGCGACATTTGACGCGCTACCGAACGGTACGTACGACTACGAATTCCGCGTTACGCAAAACGGCGAGACAACAGTGATTGCAGATCCGTACCACACGGAGTCCACGATCACATTCGCAGACTATGACATGCAAATCACCGGCACGACAGCGCCAAACGCGATCGACTATAACCAAAACGCTGTGCTCACAGTCGATATCACCAATCCCGAAAACGGCGCAATTCGCAGCATCACGGCAGACACGACAGCGCTCGGCGGCCCCGCGGACCTCGAGATTGATCCCGAGATCGGCGCCATCACCGTAGCCGTTGCAAGCAACGTCACGCCAGGCGAGAAGACGATCCCGCTCACACTCACAGACGCCTATGGCAAGGATCATCTGGGAGAAACAACGTTAACGGTGCTTGCACGCGAGAAGACGAACGCACCAGATGATTTCGACTGGGATGAGGCTGTCATTTACTTCATGCTGACAGACAGATTCGCCAACGGAGACCCATCAAACGATGATCCGCACGGATTAAATTATGATGAAGTCCCTGCAGAATACCAGCGAGGCACACCGCAAGGCGGAGACTTTAAAGGGATTACAGAGAACATTGATTACTTAAAAGAGCTCGGTATTAACACGATTTGGATCACGCCAGTGGTGGACAACATTCGTCACGATGCACGAGCGCTCGAAACGCATGCAACATTACAAGAGCATCCATACTTCGGTTACCATGGCTACTGGGCCAATGATTTCACCGACCTCAACCCACACCTTGGAGACATGACCGACTATCACGAAATGATTGATACAGCAGCAGAAAACGGCATTAAAATCATGGTCGACGTGGTCCTTAACCACTCAGGCTACGGACTGAAGCGCGGTGACGCGAACGTTTCAAACCCACCAGCGCAGTATCCAACACCAGAAGAGCGCGCAGTCTTTGACTCCATGCTCCGTCACGACGGTGGCTCAGGCGGAGACATCCGCGGTGAGCTAGCTGGACTACCAGACTTCATTACAGAAGATCCGGACGTGCGCCAGCAAATCGTTGACTGGCAGGTAGACTGGATTGAAAAATCCACGACAGCGAAAGGCAACAGCATCGACTACTTCCGCGTGGATACCGTCAAGCACGTCGAAGACGCAACGTGGCAAGTATTTAAAAACGAACTCACCAACGAAATGCCAGAATTTAAAATGATCGGCGAATGGTTTGGAGCAGGTACAGGCAACTTTGCCGGCCATCTATCCACAGGTATGATGGATTCCCTTCTAGACTTTAGCTTTAAAGGCATCGCGCGTCAGTTCGTCGACGGCAACCTAGAAGCGGCGAACCAAACGCTCACAAACCGCAACGCAACGATCGACAATACGGCAACACTCGGACAATTCCTATCAAGCCATGATGAAGCTGGTTTCCTCCATACTCTCGGTGGTGATGAAGGGAAGTTTAAAGTCGCAGCATCTCTCCAGCTCACAGCCAAAGGCCAGCCCGTGATCTACTACGGCGAGGAGCTCGGACAGAGCGGCGACAACAACTATCCACTCTACGACAACCGCTACGACCTAGCGTGGGACGACGTAGAGAATAACGACATGCTCGAGCACTACCAAAAAGTATTGAATTTTAGAAGCGACCATTCCACTACCTTTGCGCGAGGAAACCGCGTAAAAGTAGCAGGATCAAACGCAGATAAGTACCTACTCGTGGAACGCGCATACGGCGACAACTCCGTCTACATCGGACTAAGCACAGCAAACGAGCAGACGACAGTTACATTAGACGTCGATTCCGCTGATGTGGTCGTCACAGACGCCTACACAGGTAGCGTATTCGAAGCAACAGAAGAACAAACAGTCACACTCACCATTCCTGCTAAAGAAGACGGCGGAACGGTGTTACTGACAGCAGAAGGTGGAGAAATCCTATCTGGCGATACATCTGAACCACCAGTAACAGAAGAAATTCCAGATAACACGCTTCGCGTTCACTTAGAGCGATCGGACAACGTGTTTGACCAGCTTGGACTATGGACTTGGGAGGATGTTGTAAGTCCTTCTACAGGATGGCCAAATGGTTCCGTCTTATTTGAAAACGAAACAGACTTCGGTCGTTACGTGGATATTCCAATCACTGATAACGCACAACGCATCGGTATGCTTGTCAATCACCGCAACGGAAATAACGTATCGGGAGACATTGTCTTCGACCTACTCGCTCCAGAGATGAACGAAGTCTGGATTACTGCAGAAGACGAGCTTTTCTTCTATGAGCCAGTTGATCTACCAGATAACGTGCTACGCATTCACTACACGCGCGCGGCTAATGACTATGAGCCATGGGGCGTGTGGAACTGGGGAGATGTTGTAAGTCCGAGCGCTGACTGGCCAAACGACGCGCTGCCGTTCTCTAATGAACAGGTTGGACGCTACGGAGGCTATGTCGATCTAGAGCTTGCCGAGAATCCGGAGGAAGTTGGATTTTTACTTGTTGAGCGCCAGCAAGGCGGAGCGCAAACAGGTAATATGGTATTTAACCAGCTAGATCAGCACCGACAAATCTTCGTAAAAGAGGGAGTAGATATTGCATTTACGAACCCTTACTTCGTCACACAAGAAGGCATGCGTTCTGCGGAAATTGTGGCAGAGGATACGATTGATCTTCGTTTTTCTGCAACAGGTGGCGTAGACGTTGAACGTCTTGTTGATGAGATTGAAGTGATTGATCGCAATGAGCAGGAAGTCGACGTGGCGAGTGCTACGATAAAAGACGATAAGCTTGTGGCAATCACAATTAATGATTTAGATGTCGAAGCGGCACCGTATACGATTACGTATGATAGTCGCACAGTGACAGCATCTGCTAGCTGGCGCTATAAAGATGCGCTTTACAGCTATGATGGCGAGCTTGGTGCAAGTCTTCACGGTGACGGCACGGCGACATTAAAGCTTTGGTCGCCTAGCGCCGACAATGTGTCGGTCGTGCTTTACGATAAAGACAATCAGGATACAGAGGTTGCTACCGTAGAGATGACACGTGGCGATAAAGGTGTGTGGCAGGTCACGTTGGAGGAAGGAAACACGAATGTTTCTGACCATACGGGCTACTATTATCACTACGCGATTGAGCGTGGCGATGAGACGGTATTAGCGCTCGATCCGTACGCGAAGTCGATGGCGACGTGGCTTGGAGAGCGCGAAGATGAGACGAGCGTTGGGAAGGCGGCGATTGTGGATCCATCCGCAATTGGGCCTGAGCTAGACTTTGCCGATATTGATGGATTTGAGAAGCGAGAGGACGCGATTATTTATGAGGTACACGTTCGCGACTTCACGTCTGATCCGAATATCGCGGAGGATTTAGAAGCGCAGTTCGGTACATTTGCCTCGTTCGTGGAGCGCCTTGATTATATCGAGGACTTAGGCGTTACGCACGTGCAACTTCTGCCGGTGATGAGCTATTATTTCGCCGACGAGTTCAACAGCGACGTGCGCATGCTCGACTACGAGTCGACAAACACTAACTACAACTGGGGCTATGATCCGCACAGCTACTTCTCGCTGTCTGGCATGTATTCGGAAAATCCGGACGATGCCGCAAAGCGTATTGAGGAGTTTAAGAATCTGATTGATGAGATTCACGAGCGCGGCATGGGCGTTGTGTTAGATGTGGTTTACAACCACACGGCACGCGTGCACATTTTTGAAGACCTAGAGCCAAACTATTATCACTTTATGAACGCTGATGGCACACCACGCACAAGCTTTGGCGGTGGACGTCTTGGCACAACACACGACATGGCACGACGTATTTTAGTAGATTCCATTACGTATTGGGTCGACGAGTTTAAAGTGGACGGCTTCCGTTTTGATATGATGGGAGACCACGACGCAAAGTCGATTCAGCTTGCGTATAACGAAGCGAAGGCGTTAAATCCAAATATCGTTATGATCGGAGAAGGCTGGGTCACGTATGCTGGGGACGAAAACGATCCGGACGTACAACCAGCTGACCAGCAGTGGATGCAGGATACAGAAAGCGTTGGATCCTTCTCTGACGAATTCCGTAACGAGCTTAAGTCTGGTTTTGGTAGTGAGGGTCAGCCTCGTTTCCTCACAAACGGCGCTCGTAACATTCAAACGATCTATAATAACCTGACGGCAAATCCAGGCAACTTTAAGGCGACGAATCCAGGCGACGTTGTTCCATATATCGCAGCCCACGATAACTTAACGCTTCACGACGTTATCGCGCAGTCGATTAAAAAGGACCCTGAGTTCCATCAGGAGGAAATCCATAAGCGCATTCGTTTAGGAAACACGATGGTGTTAACCGCACAAGGAACCGCGTTTTTACACGCTGGTCAAGAGTTTGGACGTATGAAGCAGTTCCGTCATCCAGATTTTGATCGTGAAGTTCCAGAAGGGGAAGAGCCGTATAAGTCTACGTACATGGAAGATGCGACAGGCGAGCCGTTTACGTATCCGTACTTTATCCATGATTCGTATGACTCTTCGGACATCATTAACCGTATTGACTGGGAGCGCGCGACGGATAAAGAAGCATTCCCAATCAACACGACAACACGTGCTTACACGAAGGGATTAATTGAGCTTCGTCGCTCCACAGATGCCTTCACGCGTGGCACGATGGAGGAGATCGCGGACAACGTTTCTCTCATTGACGCTCCAGAAATTAACGACACGGATCTCGTGATCGGCTACCGCGCAAAGGATTCAAAAGGCGCGACGTATCACGTGTTTGTGAACGCGGATGATGAGAAACGCACAGTATCAACAGGAGTCAACCTGCGTCGTGGCGACGTACTAGTGGATGGCAAGCAGGCGGGCACAACGCGCATCGCGAACCCAACCGGCTTTACGCTAAACGCGACGCAAATCGAGATCGAGCCACTGACGGCGGTAGTCATTAAGACGCCTGGTCAAAGCGGTAACGGCGGCACGACGCCTCCGGTAAACCCGGTAGATCCTGTTGACCCAGTCGATCCGGTAGATCCAGAAGAGCCGGTGACACCTGGTCAGCCAATCATCGTAAACGATCCGCAGGTGGACGCAGAGGGTAAAATCCCTGTTACAGTCGGACGCGGTGATAAGCAGGTATTATTACCAGCAAACGCACAGGCGATTAATCGTAATAATCGTGTGAGAGTAGAGAGTCAGGAGATGACACTCGAGCTTCCAGGAGCAGTTCTCGCAGCACTCAAAGCGCTAGCACAAGGCGACGAATCCGCACAAATCTCGATCGAGTTTGAAGCGGTCGATCCGTCAGACAGAACGATCGGAGATAACGCTGCATCCGCAGCAGGTGAGATGTACACGTTCACCCTCTCCGTCGTAACTGCAGACGGCGAAAAGCGAGTGCTCAGCAACTTCGACGAGCCCGTGCAACTTAGCCTTCGCATCGCAGATAACGCCGATCCGAACCTACTCGGCATCTATCGCATCAACGATGACGGCACGATCACCTACGTTGGCGGCCGCGTCGCAAACGGCATGATCACGACACAGCTCACAAGCTTCAGCACGTATGCGGTGCTCAGCTACGATAAGAGCTACAGCGACGTGCCGAGCGACTATTGGGCACACGACACGATCAAGCGCCTCTCCGCGCGCCACGTGATCAACGGCTACGAGAACAACACGTTCGCACCGCGCCGTGACGTCACGCGCGCCGAGTTTACGGCGATGGTCGCAAGAGCTCTTTCTCTGGGCTCAACCACGACAGAGGTCTCGTTTACGGACGTTCCTCAAAACGCGTGGTACGCGAGTGAGCTTGCAGCGGCAGTAGACGCAGGCATCGTAACAGGACATACAGCATCACAGTTTGCGCCAAACGACGTGATTACGCGTGAGCAGATGACAGCCATCATCGTGCGAGCATACGCGCACGTTGGCGGCGAGGTAGACTCGTCCGCGGCGTTGGACTTTGCAGACGGTAACGCCGTCAGCACCTGGGCACGCGACTACGTCGCAGCCGCCCAAGCAGCCGGCCTCGTCCAAGGACGCGGCAACGGCAGCTTCGCACCACGAGGCCATGCCAACCGCGCCGAAAGCGCCCAAATGCTGTACAACTTAATCTGGTAACAGTGTGAACCCCCGCCAGCGCAAAGCTGGCGGGGGTTTTATGTGCGGTTGTGACAATGTGGCGGCCGGTTATGACAATGTGGCGGCCGGTTATGACAATGTGGCAGGCGGTTATGACAATGTGGCAGGCGGTTATGACAATGTGGCGTGCGGTTATGACAATGTGGCGTGCGGTTATGACAATGTGGCGTGCGGTTATGACAATGTGGCAGGCGGTTATGACAATGTGGCGTGCGGTTATGACAATGTGGCGTGCGGTTATGACAAAATGGTGGCCGGTAATGACAAAGTGCAGTGAGGTTATGACAAAATGGTGGCCGGTTATGACAAAATGCGGTGAGGTTATGACAAAGTGCGGTGCGGTTATGACAAAATGGTGGTCGGTTATGACAAAATGCAGTGAGGTTATGACAAAGTGCGGTGCGGTTATGACAAAATAGCGATCGGTTATGACAAAACTAGTAAGGGTTTGTCAAATAAACTGTGTAAGTTTCTTACTCCAGGTACTTGGCAGCCCTAGTCTGTAGGCTTTCATTGATCAATAGCTGATTTAATACTTGGGCCCAGTTAGGAACGAAGCCAGTTGCCCATTTCACTTCTAATTCTCTAATCCGTAAAAAGAGTAGTTTTAATAAAGCATTCTCATGGGGGAATGCTCCTTTTTTAGTGACTTTTCTAAAGCTGGAGTGAACACTTTCGACCGCGTTGGTGGTGTACATGATTCTTCGAATCGCACTGCCATAATCAAAAAGCTGTTCAACGTGTTGAAGGTTTCTTCTCCAGACATCAATAGCGCCTGGGTATTGTGTCCATTGCTTCTCAAACTCATCAAAGGCTTTTCGGCAAGCTTTCAAATTTGGAGCACCATAAACGGTTTTAAGAGATTTAGTGAAAGCACGATAGTCTTTATAAGGTACATAACGGACAGAGTTGCGTATTAAATGAACAATACAACGCTGGACCACGACCTCTGGGAAGACGGCTTTAGCGCCTTCTTCTAATCCACTGACACCATCCATTGAAATAAAGAAGATGTCTTCGACACCTCGGGACTTAATCTCATCGAAGATCTGCATCCATTTGTGTTTACTTTCTGTTTCATTTAGCCACAAACCTAAAATCTCTTTTTTACCTTCAAGTGTATAACCGAGAATCGTATAAACGGCATACTTTCTCGTCTCGTGGTGGTTACGAATGGTGGTATACATACAGTCTACAAACAGAAATGAATAACAGCTTTGAAGTGGACGGAACTGCCACTCTTCAAGATCTGGCATCACACTGTCTGTGATGTCTGAGACCATCTCGTGAGAGATGGAAAAGCCATAGATCTCCTCAATTGTAGAGGAGATATCACGTTGTGACATACCTCTCGCGTACATCGAGATTACCTTATCCTCCATCTCAGAGAGATTCTTTTTACGCTTTGGGACAAGAAGAGGTTCAAATGATCCGTCTCGATCACGTGGCACTTGAATGTCCAGTTCACCAGAGCTCGTTTGAAGCGTCTTTTTCCCATAACCATTTCTTCTGTTTAGTGATTCTTTCTCTTCTTTACTGTTAGATTGGTAACCTAGATGGTGATTCATCTCGCCTTTTAGCATAGATTCAAACATTGGACCAAAGATATCTTTAAGGGCTTCCTGCATATCTTGAACGGATTCAGGCTCATACGTCTCTAGTATCTGTTTTGCCAACTCACTCGCTTTAGCATTTCGATCCTTTTTCACCATACCCATCCTCCTCCAACCATATGAATTTATCTTAACAATAAAAAACTAAACTGCGAAGTAAAAGTCGTACGCACTCTTACTTACACAGTTTAGTTTACAAGGCCACTAGTAAGCCACTTCATAAACGAACGTTGTCTCAAATTGCCCAACTGCCATGCTGCACCCTCACATGGGGTTTAACAGAATGGCAGTTTAGCAATATGATCTTAGAATAAAGGACCGTAAAAAGCAGATCTAATTTATAAAACTCTATACGACACTCTAGCAATGGTCTTAACAGCACAGCAGTTTAGCATCTCGCTCTTTATAACCAGATTGCCAAAAGTTCAATCTAATAATCTACCACTCAATTCTTAAAAGTGTACCTCGCCTTACACGTAGATCCACTATGCTTAACAGCAATATTATCCAGCATACGCAAAATAGTTCGTGAGTCCTTAATCCCAACCCACTGCTTCATCTCCAGCGTTGCAAATTGCATCCCAATCAAATTCTTAAAATCAGCAATTGTCGCAACATGCATCTCCTTACTCGCATAACTACACTTTATGCACGTCCACTTGCCCGATGCCCGCAGCACATCAAACGAGCCACACTTCCTGCAATGAACCCCGTGTATCAAATCCTCAGCGCCAATACCAAATTTCTGCAACAAATACTCTCGCTTAGGTACCGTATGTTGCACAATGCTACGACCAACCTTCTTCATCACCGCAGGCGTGATCGCGTCATCTAAACTTAGCGCCTCAATCTGATTAACTACATGCGTGACATGTTCGACACGAGAAACATGAGCAAGTCTCTCCTCATTCAGTATCGTCGACTCCTTATGAGCGAGCAGCACATGGTGATAAACAGGCAAATTCGTAACAGACTGCTCGCCTAACCACTCCTTAAATCGAATAGCCTGCCTTTCAGCCTGTAAAACTGGACAATCATACACCTCGTTTCCTTTTTCGGGCGTTGCCTTATGCAACACCGCTCGTTCTAAATCAAACCGAAGCGCACCCTTATAATTCTTAATCTCTAAAACAAGAGCAAACTGCTGGCATAGAAGTAGCGTATCTACCTCAAAGTAATGACCCTGTGAGTGTAATCTAACTTGATGGAATATGTGATAGGTGGAAGCAGACAAAAAGGAAAGTGGGTAATCAACCGATTTTTCGCCAATGAAACCAGCTTTAAATTGAGAAAACTGGTCCTCGACGCTCGGATAAACCGGATGATTCGTCTGCAACCTACGAAGGAGAGATTCATATTGAGGGAAAAACGCAGGTGTCTTTCTATGTTTAATGATCATATAACACCTCCCATATTCACCATAGCCTAGACAAAATCACCTGTAAATAGAAACCATTCGACAAAATTATTACTAAACTTTGTCAGATTTTCGGGTGAAAGTGTGATAAACTATTGTAAAATGCAACACTTTTAGGAGGTGGACTATGTCCGTTCATGTTTTATTCATAGCCCCATATCGAGGGCTCAAAGAATTAGGTACCCAGTTAGCTTCGGAGCAAACTGACTTAGATATAGTTGTGAAGGAGGCAGATTTGACAGAGGCAATCGCCCTGGTTTCTCAAGCTGCAACCACGGAACGCATAGATTTTATTATTAGCCGCGGAGGAACGGCGCGATTACTGAAGCAATATACATCGATCCCAGTAGTAGAAATTCAAGTCTCTGGATACGATATTATCCGCTCATTAACCTTGATCAAACCGTACAACAGAAAGGTACAGGTAATCGGTTTTCCTAACGTTTGTGAGGGAGTTGTATCCATTGCTGACTTACTCAACATGGATATCGCGTATACGATCGTGCATAACGAGAGTGATGTTAAAGAAGCGGTGAAAAATGCAACAGCAAACGGATCACAAATTATCCTTGGAGATACTGTCACCACTCGAGTCGCGCAAGAGTCTGGCGTTCAAGGCATGCTTATCACCTCAGGGAGAGAAGCGGTAGTTAGCGCGTTTGACCAAGTTCGTGATATGGCGCGTATGGTGAAAAATCAGCAACAGCGCGATTCCGTGTATCAAAGCTATCTTTTGCAGGAGCAGGATGCGATCGTCATTTTTGAAGACGATGGCGAGGTCTATTATTGCAACAGTGCATTTGCAAATATAAATGGAAAGTCTATAGACGATATAACAAGGCAGTTATTCATCGAGTCACCTTGGAAGGATATTTACGATGCGATGTTTACGTATCAAACAAAACAGGCATTCCCAAAGTGGATAACCATTAAAAACAAAACATATCCGCTTCAAAGTGGAAAATTTCACTCTCAAGGCAAAATGTACATGTATGTGAAGCTGAATGCACATTCAAGTGATCGCTCCATCGAATCTGGTGTGCGACTATACCGAAATCCACTGTTCCCAGTTTCCTTTGCGCAAATTGTTGCAAATAGCAAAGCTACTGAAAAGCTTATTGCAAAAGCCAACAAACTTCTCTTAGAGACAGCGCCAATCACCATCATCGGAGAAGAGGGTACAGGGAAGCAGTTTTTCGCGAACGCTATTCACACAGAAGGTTTAAATAGAGAGAAGGATTTCCTACAGCTTCATATAAAGGATAAAATCACGACCGATCTTACACCACTTTTAGAATCTCTAGAAGAAGATCGTAACGGAACAATCTATATAAGAGGCTTTGAAAACCTCGACACTGCCAATCGCGAAAGAATTCTCCAGCTCAAAAAAATCGCGATGGGTACACGATTCATTTTCTCTTTTACTTCTGAAGATCAAATTGAAGAACTTCCGGATGCACATAAAACGTTCCTCATCGAAGGCTCCATTTTGCATATGCCGCGTCTTCAAGAGCGTTCCGAAGATTTAGATGAGCTCATCCGTATCTTCATTGGAAACTATAACTCCTCCTACGGAAAGCAAGTAGTAGGTATAAAGCCGGCTGCACTTGAGCTGTTGCACAATTATTCTTTCCCTGAAAACATTGAACAGCTAAAGAAAATCGTAAAAAAATTAGTCAAACATGCAACAGATAATTACTTATCTGAAGACGTAGTTGCAGAAGTGTTAAATGAGCAAAATACCCCCGAACATAGCGCGCCAATAGATTTATCGAAGACCTTGGAAGATATTACAACAGACATCGTTCACCTTGTAATGAAGGAAGAAAACATGAATCAATCGAAAGCAGCGCAAAGATTAGGGATTAATCGGACGACTTTATGGAGAAAATTAAATAAGGACATTAAATAACGTTGCAAATTGCAACGTTATTTTTATTACGAAAAATAACTATTGCATAATTCAACTATCGGAAGTAATATAATCTTAAAAGCGCTTTCAAATTTGTCTTTTGTGTGAAGAATACCGGTTAATTCTTCGCTCAAACCAACATAGGGGGTATTATTGATGAAGATTAAATCAACTTTAGACCGAATTCCAGGTGGAATGATGGTAGTACCATTGCTACTTGCTGCAATTATCAACACTGTTGCTCCTGACTTACTTCGAATCGGTAACTTTACACAGGCATTATTTGTAGACGGAGCTGGAACGTTAATTGCACTCTTCCTTGTTTGTGCGGGTGCTCAAATTAATCTGCGCAACGTCGGGGTTTCTCTAGGAAAAGGTGCAACGCTCTTAGGGGTTAAGTGGGCAGTCGGTGCGGCAGTCGGTTTACTCGCGTACATGTTTGCAGGAGACAACGGCCTATTCTTAGGTTTAGCTCCGATCGCAATTATCGCGGCAATGACAAACAGTAACGGCGGACTTTATATGGCACTTGTAGGACAATACGGTAAAGAAGACGATAAAGCGGCATACTCTATTCTTGCACTAAATGATGGTCCTTTCTTAACAATGGTTGCATTATCCATCTTTGGCGCAATGGGATTTGTCGACGGACTATTTTCTCTAACTTCATTCATTTCCGTTCTTCTTCCGATTGTCATTGGTATGGTTCTTGGTAACCTTGACCTTGATATGCGTGACTTCCTTGCAAAAGGTAGCGACATGCTGATTCCTTTCTTCGCATTCGCTTTAGGTATGGGTATCAACTTTAACGCGATTATCGAAGGTGGTCTTGGTGGTGTTGCATTAGGCATCATGACAGTATTCTTCACTGGTACAGCTGCTTACCTAGTGTTCAAAGCATTAAAATGGAATCCGATTGTCGGGGTGGCTGAGGGCTCTACTGCAGGAAACGCGGTTGCAACTCCAGCAGCAATTGCAGCAGCGAATGCTTCATTTGCAGGTGTTGCAGGACTAGCCACTGTGCAAGTTGCAGCAAGTGTAGTAACAACAGCAATACTTCTTCCTATCTATGTTGCATTTTTAGTCAAACGTTTAGAGAAGAAGGGCAAGATGACAAAAGAAGGCGAGTACGTAGGTTAATCATAACTAGCTCCTAAGGGTGCAAGTCACCCTTAGGGATCTTTTAATAGACAAGGACTGATTGGTATGCGAATTGGAATAATTGCGGATGATTTAACAGGAGCGAACGATAGTGGCGTTCAGCTGACTAGAGCTGGACTGACAACAGCCGTTCGCTTTCACATGCAAAACAGCGACACGAAGAGTGTTGAGGAAGCACTCGTCATTGATACGGACAGCCGCTCTATTGCTCCTGAAGAAGCGTATAAACAAGTAAAAGAAGCTGCCCAAACGTTACGGGATAAGCAAGTAGAAATCGTTTATAAAAAGCTCGATTCTACGCTTAGAGGCAATATTGGATGTGAAATTGATGCAATGTACGACGTGTATCAGCCTGATTTTGTGATTATTGCACCAGCTTATCCAAAGAACGGCCGTGTCGTAAAGAACGGTGATTTATTGTTGCATTCTACACCACTAGCTGAAACGGAAATGGCAAAGGATCCTAAATCTCCTGTCATTAGCTCTTCCGTGAAAAAGATTGTGCAGAATCAAACAAACCGAGATATCGGTGAAATCAACGTAGAAGTTTTAAGAAAAGGCTATGACTCTGTGCGTAAAGAGCTGGAGAAGTTTAAGAAGGCAGACATCTCTTACGTTATTTTTGATTCAGAAGTAGAAGAGGATTTATTTGCTATTGCAGACTGCATCAAACGATTAGCTTATTCGGTTGTTTGGGTTGGATCAGCAGGCCTTGCTAACCATTTACCAAGAACGTTTGAATTAACGAAAAAGAGTCAATTAGAACCTAGAGACTTAGCTACAGATCCAGTCTTACTTGTTGCAGGAAGCGTCAGTTCTGTAACGAGAAATCAACTTACTAGATTCCTAGAGCGTAAGGATGTTGCATCTGTCGAGTTGCCTTCTCATCTATTAATTGATCCATCTGCTTATAAAGAAGAACTAAACAAGGCAGAGTTGAGAATTGCAACACTGTATGAGCAAGGTAAGAATATCGCTATTTTCTCAAGCGGCTCAAGAGCTGATATCGAAAAAGCACAGGCAGCAGGCAAAGAGCTCGGCATGACGGAGACGGATGTTAGTAATAAAATTGTGGAGCAAATGGGAAGACTGGTTCATACGATCGTTAAAACGCAAAAGTATGCGGGAATTATTATGACTGGTGGCGACACAGCGAAAAAGATTTGCAACGAGATGAATGTGTCTGGCATTCGACTCATTGATGAAGTAGAAGTCGGTGTGCCTCTTGGGAAATTTATCGGTGGACATGATTTGCATGTTGTAACAAAAGCAGGAGCATTTGGATCAGAAGATACGTTTTCAAAAGCGCTGACAGCGTTGAAAGGAGAACCTTCATGACAAAACCAATTTTAGCTATTACGATGGGGGACGCAGCTGGCGTCGGTCCAGAAATTATTATTAAAAGTTTAGCTCATCAGCATGTTTATGAAACAAGCACACCAATTGTAGTAGGTGATGCAAAAAGGTTAGAGCACGCAGCTCAACTTACGAAAAGTGATGCAAAAATCAACGTCATTAACGAGGTTTCTGAAGCGATTGGAGAGGTTGGCACGATTGATTGTATCGACCTGGCGCTTATTCCGAAAGATCTTGCGTTTGGTGAAGTGTCCCCAATCGCAGGAGATGCTGCATATCGCTACATCGAAAAATCAGTTGATCTTGCGATGAAGGGAGAAATCCACGCAATTGCAACAGCGCCACTTAACAAAGAAGCGTTGCACAAGGGCGGACACCTCTTCCCAGGTCATACAGAAATCCTTGCAGATTTAACAGGGACAAAAGATTACGCGATGATGCTGACGTCACCAAAGCTTAAAGTGATTCATTTAACAACACATGTTGGATTAATTAAAGCGATTGAGATGATTAATCCCGAAAGAACATACAATGTGATTAAACTTGCACACGATGCTTTAACTAGAGCAGGAATTAAAAATCCAAGTGTTGCAGTTTGCGGCATTAATCCACACGCAGGTGAAAATGGACTATTTGGCAACGGAGAAGAGGAAGAAAAACTGATGCCTGGTATCGAACGAGCGAAGGCAGAGGGTATTGATGCATCAGGTCCTCACCCAGCCGATACCCTATTTTTCCGCGCGGGTCGGGGAGATTTTGATATCGTTGTTGCATGTTACCACGATCAGGGGCACGGACCGATTAAGGTGCTCGGACTTGAAGCGGGCGTCAATATCACGGTTGGGCTCAATAGTGGCGTGATTCGGACGTCGGTCGACCATGGTACAGCATTTGATATTGCAGGAAAAAATATTGCGGACGAACGTAGCATGTTAGAAGCTATCAAATCAGCCGTTGAATTAGCACCAAAGCCGAGCGCATAAGCTCGGCTTTTTGCTTGCAGCTCTGCGAACGCCCTCCGACATTAGTAGGGTCTGAATCTGAGCCTGCTCGTCGACAGAGATCGACTGCCGTTTCCCTCTAAACGCCTTCCTGTGCGGTCTCATCGTAAGCCTTACTACTAATTGCCTCCGAGCATTCTCCGAATCTGCCTCCTCCTGAGCTTATATAAGCTGGTAATCTCCCCAGTATGAAAATGGAGAAAATATTTTGGAACTGAATGAAGTGAACCGAACCACCACTATTATGAAGAGAAAGCACGTGGTTGTGACGAGCAAGGTGCCGAAAGTGATTAGCAAAGTAGGAGAAATGACGAGAAAGCAAAAAAGCGAGGCAACGAACTCTCGCTCGTGCTATAAACAAAAAAGAGGGAGTGTTAAAGACTAACCGCAGGTGCACCGAAGCGGCGTTTGCGTACTACCAGTGGTAGCCCTTCCGCGCAGCGAAAATCCTTTCTGTCGGCCATTGGTTTGGCCGCCGGGAAAGCCCGTTAAGCATCCACCGGTAGTTGCAAACGGCGCGAAGGGGAACCGGAGGTTCCGCACTTGACCTTGACCTGGATCTCTTGACATCCATAGTAAAAACAATCCTACATAATTCCCACCTATGCTACAATTACCCAGAGGTGATCATTCTATATGAAAAATGCACTAGCACAGACGTTACGCAATCCAAAACTAATTCTAATTCCAATGATTGCTGACACGATTTACTTCCTTTTACTTTTCACTATCTTTGCTCACCTGCTAACGGGAGAAAGAGAGCCGTTTGGATTTAATTTCGACATCCAACCTCTATCTCCAGGACTATCAATGGTGATAAGTGAAAATATACTCACCATGCAAATGACAGAGTATATTGCAAGCCAAAATGGCAGGACCATAACATTACTTAGTTATTTACTCGGACTCCTCCTTATTCCAACCTTTTTACATGGAGGTTTTATAGGCATGATGGCCGCAGTCACTCGATCAGAAAGAGCTGGGTTTCGAGTGTTTCTTAAATCCGCAGTAAAATTCTTACCGCGACTCGCGCTCGTACAAATCATTTTCGCGGCAATTGTAGTGTTGCCGACTTTCTTCTTTTTGCTTGGGCCGGACATTGGTCTTATCATCTATTTTATAGCATTTATATTTTACATTATACTCAGATATATCTACATGTTTTGGGAGTATGCGATCGTTTTTGAGGATGCAAGCGTAGGAGAGGGAGAGAAGTTTGCGATGGCTGCATTTCGTAATCGCACGACACAAACTACTCCAAGTATTTTACTGATCATCGCCATCCATATCACCGCGGGACTTGTATTAAACGCCACCTTCTCGCCAATCGCCGTAGTCATCATTCTACCTATTTATACATACGTCGCAGCAGTCGCACAACTAAACCTGTTTCAAAACTTCACAACCATTCATTTGGTGGAAAATAGTGTTGAATAATCAAACACCACAGTGTAAAAGAGTCGGAACCACCGACTCTTTTTTTCGTACTTGAAATAGAGGGACTTTCCGTTAAATTAGACACAAAACTGGTAATGGGCTAAACTTATGGAAAGATTTATCCATAAAAAGGGGGGATTCGGTGCGCGAAGACACAGTCAAACGCAGGTGGTTATGGAGTATAGACATTCGTGGAACGGAGCTATGGCTAGCCGATTTAGAAGCGCAGGGCTATAGGTTGACTCACCTTGATGCAAAAAGCAGCAAGTTTGTTTTTGAAAAAGCAGAGCCGCGTTATGCAACGTTGATGGTGCGCTATAAGCAAGAGTCGTTAGGTGACAATTGGACGGAAGTAGCCTCAGATGGTCACTGGCAAATTGTAAGAACGACAAAGCCACCAAGTGACAGCGCAACACCAATGTTCGACTCTTACTATGATATAGAAGATAGAAAAACTGTTGTAAAACGCAACGAAAAATTGTTATTGGGATGGATTTTAGCAAGTATAACGATCTTTTTTATAGGAGTATTCACAATAAATTATGTCACTGAGTTATATAGCACACAGTTAAGCTTTGTTACTTTATTTATGTGGTATGCTGTTATGGCCTTTCAGGGGATCTTTTTTGCTTTTTCTGCTTATCTAAGTTTCCTCCTACAAGCACGAACGCAAGAATTACGGCCGGAGGGATTAGACCGAACAAAAGAGGTAAGGTGGAAGCAGTTTAGCTGGTTTAGACGACACACCCATGAGGATGCAGCTCGTTGGCTTGAAGATCAAGAAGCGGACGGCTGGCAGTTATACTCGTGTAGTCGTAATGCAAATCGGTTTGTGTTTAAACGTGCAACACCACAGGCAGTGAGTTATAGCATCAATAGATTACCTAGTGATGCAAAAGTAAACGAGTCAAAGACTGATTGGGAGCATATAAAGAATGGCTCGTACGGAATTATGAATTGGAGTGTGCACCGAAAATACTATGATCCTACGTCTGAGGAAAAGCCTCGTTTCATTAATAATGCGAAAGAAAAGAAAAAAGTTGTAGAAGCTCGAGCTCTCATCGACGGAGGTGGCGCAACATTAATATGTGTACTCATGATGTTACAGCTCTACTTAAATATTTCGACGATCATCGATTCAAGAAACTTAAACTTTAACATGATAAATAATGGAAACCATCTTCTTATTTCGTTGAATTTAGCATTAGGTTTATTAACACTTTTAGTAAGTTTAAACTTTATCAAATATATGTATGAAGTAAGTCGAGAAGTATCTTAGTGCGGAACAAGATAGTCTGTAGCTTCTACTGGTGCTCAGTGTTTGTCTAACTCAATCGTAACTTGATTGGATGAAAAAGTTGATTGGTAACAGTATGTTGCCAGTTGGCTTTTTCTTATTTATTAAAGGTCAAGTGCTTTAATTGCTTAAGTACTAACTAGTTTCGTTCAGTCTTATTAATTCAGAGAGTCCGAGTCTAAGTTCAAGGAGGCAACTCTGCGAACATCATGCGACATTAAAAGTTTCTAGTTAAGATAGGGCGAAGTGAAGCGAACCACCGCTGTTATGAAGAGAAAGCACAGCGTTATGACGCGCAAGATGCCGGAAGTGAGGAGCAAAGTAGAAGAAGTGATGAGAAAGCAAAAAAGCGAGGCAACGAACTTTCGCCTCGTGCTTCAAACAAAAAAGAGGAAGTGTTATTTACTAACCGCAGGTGACCCGAAGCGGCGTTTGCGTACTACCAGTGGTAGCCCTTCCGCGCAGCGAAAATCCTTTCTGGCGGCCATTGGTTTGGCCGCCAGAAATAGTTGAGTAAGCAACCACCGGTAATTGCAAACGACGAGAAGGGGAACCGGAGGTTCCGCGCTTGATCTTGCCCTCCATAGTATAAAAACCCTAAATACTCCCACTTAAATACCACCTATGTTACAATTACCCAGAGGTGATGACATGAATAATGCATTAGCAACTGTCCGGAAACATCCGCGTCTAATGATTTATCCGATGATATTCGACGCAATCTTCTTTACCGTTTTATTTACATATTTATCTGAATTGATTGCACCAAACGCTCGAAATTTCGCGTTTGAATTGGTTTTCCAACCGATTGCACCTTCGCTTGACGCGTTAATTGCAGACGCAGTTATCGTTGATCGTATCGCTGAACTGACGGACGGAACAATAACTAGTTCCCTTTCCGCTAGTTTTGTATGGACTTCTATCCTCCTCAGTATAGTGTACTATGTGTTACGCGTATTTTTGCACGGAGGCTATATTGGGACCATGGCATCTATTGCAAAAAACAACACATCAAGCGAAAGAGTTTTCTTTAAAAACGGACTTAAATTTCTACCAAGACTAATTCTATTAGATTTACTATTTCTGACACCACTTATACTATCAGCTTTATCATTAGTTATTAATGCGTTACTAGGACTTTTCTTACTATTAATTGTATCTATTGCACTCTTCGTCCTGCGTATCCTGTTGATATTCTGGGAATTCACTCTTGTTTCAGAGGACATTGGAGTCGTTGCGAGCGCGAAGCGGGCGCGCGAACATTTCCTCAATCGCACGCATGACACGGTAAAAATCATTTTTGTCGTAATCGCCCTGCACCTTGTGTTTGCCTTTATCTTGAATCTGACTTTCAGTGCCATCGCCGTCGCCATCATCCTGCCGATCTACACGTACATCGCAGCGGGCGCGCAGTATTGGTTTTTCTCCGATCTCACTACCATTCAAGCGGAGGAAAATCCAGAAGAAACACCAACCACTTAGTCGAAAAGAGTCGGAACCCCCGACTCTTTTTTTCGTACTTAAAAGAGAGGAACTTTCCGCTAAGTTAGACACAAAACTGGTAATAGGCTAAACTTATGGAAAGATTTATCCATAAAAAGGAGGGATTCGGTGCGCGAAGATACAGTTAAGCGCAGGTGGCTATGGAGTATAGATATCCACGGAACGGAGCTATGGCTAGCGGATTTAGAAGCGCAGGGCTATAGACTGACACATCTTGATGCAAAAAGCAGCAAATTTGTTTTCGAAAAAGCAGAGCCGCGTTATGCAACATTCATGATCCGTTACAAACAAGAGTCGTTAGGTAACGACTGGACGGAAGTAGCTTCAGATGGAAACTGGCAAATCACACGCACCACAACGCTCCCAAGTGACAGCGAGACGCCTGTGTTCGATCCATACTATGACATGGAAGATAGAAAACCAATAATAAAACGCAACAATAAATTGCTAATGGGCTGGGTAGTAACAGTCATTACGTTGCTATTTACAACAGTGGCAACTGCCTATCATCTTGGTGATCTCTATAGTGAGCAACAGTATACGGCAATGGCTCTATGGTATGTTGCTCTCGTTATGCAGATGATCGTCTTTGCTTTCGGTGTTTACGTGAGTTTCCTCCTGCAGGCGAGAACGCAGGAATTAAGGCCGGAAGGGTTAGATCGGGGAGAAGAGGTCAAGTGGAAAGTGTTTGCCTGGTGGCGCGTGGATTTGCCGGCTAACATAGAGAGATGGTTGGAGGATCAAGAGGCGGACGGCTGGCAATTATATTCGTGTGGGCGTAATGTGAATCGGTTTGTGTTTAAACGTGCAACACCTCGTGCGGTGAGCTATAGTGTGACAAAGTTGTCGAATAAGGAAGAATCGAACATGAGCAAACCTGGCTGGGAGCATATAAAAAACGGCTCCTTTGGCATCATTAATTGGAGCGTGCACCGTGCCTACTATGATCCTGCTACGGAGGAAAAGCCGAAGATGCTTACAAAGCCAAAAGAGAAGAAGCACGTCGCTAAGACTAGGGCGGTGGTTGATGGGGGATTCTCAATTATAATAGGAGTAACGATGGCATTTAATTTTTACAATATGCTATCGATCACGATCAGAGATCCGTTTAACGATTTAGGCCCATTCAGTTTATTTGTTTTACCATTATCTGTCCTCGTAGTAGGCTTCTCATTCGTGAGTGCATTCAATCTGATTAAACACTATTTCGATACGAAACGAGCAGTTGCATAGGAGTAACAGTTAGGCACTTGTCGACTTCGACAAGTGCCTTTTGCGGTTTTTCTAACGTGCATGTGAATAAGTGCCACTTATCAAACCCGGTTAGAGCGGTTGTGAAGTGTAGCTTCTGGATAATGGAGCATCGTTTCTGGATAATCGAAGCACGTTTTCGGTTAATGGAGCAACATTTCCGGTTAATCGAAGCACGTTTTTGGTTAATGGAGCAACGTATTCGGATAATCGAAGCACGTTTCCGGATAATGAAGCCCCGTTTCTGGATAATCGAAGCACATTTTCGGATAATGAGGCACCGTTTCCGGATAATGAAGCATCGTTTTCGGTTAATCGAAGCACGTTTCCGGATAATGAAGCAACGTATTCGGATAATCGAAGCGTCTTTCCGGATAATGAAGCCCCGTTTCTGGATAATCGAAGCACATTTTCGGATAATGAGGCACCGTTTCCGGATAATGAAGCATCGTTTCTGGATAATCGAAGCGTCTTTCCGGATAATGAAGCACCGTTCCCAATTAATCGAATCGCTATTCCCTATGAACACCCTTCCACTCAAAACGCATAAATATGCACTTTATGACATATGTCGACAAGATAGTACAATATACACACAAATAATCCATGCCGTCACCCACGACCCACTCTTCGTTCACTCCAGTCAACCTAAATAGGCTCATATTCCCGCAAAAATTCCCGCCAACAAGAAAAAACATCTGTAAAATGCATGGAATCACTCATATACGGCTGTATGCTACGTATAATTAATCGTCACATATAAAAATACTTGTTGAAAATTGTCGGAAAATTCGTAAACTTAGTATAACTAGAAAGATTTTACTCCTTACTTTCTGGTAATAACTAGCAATTATTTTCTGTGAATGGGGGTAGTGGTATGAAGATCAAACGGTTGATCCTCGTGCTTCTGTGTTTCTTGATCACATTCTCGGGCATGGTCCCAGCATTTGCGGCGTCACAGTCGCAAGGCGTAGAGGGTGATGAACAAGTAGAGGCGCTTGGAACCAATGAAACCGACGATGACATCAGTAGTTCAGCCACGGACACAAATGACGAAGGAGCCAGCACCACCGACACAAGCAACGACGCAACAACATCCGATAATGGATCAAACGACAACAGCACGACCGAGGAGGCGCCAGGCAACGAGTCCGAGACGCCACCGAGCTCCGGCAATGAAGGCGGAGACACCGGGGGCACCGACCCGCCGGCATCTGAGCCTGATACGCCGGTAGAAAATCCGGATGGAGGATCGGACCAAGGTAACAGTGAATCCGAGCCGCCACCAGCTGAAGAACCGACAAACGAAGGCACCGATCCAGAAGAACCAAATCCAGACGAATCAACCAACGAACCAACAAATCCAGAAGACGAAACAACAACAGAAGATCCAGAAGCTCTACCAGAAGAAGACCTAGAAGCCCTTCCAGAAGAGGAAGAAGCGTTAACCGAAGAGGAAGAGCTCGAAGCAGCGCGAGGAGACCTCATCCGAGGACCAATTACGGAAAACATTATCACAAACTTCCGCATGACATTATTAAATGGAGATCCGCTACCGGATCCGATGCCAAACCCAGCGGATCAAACGCTGAACCTGGCAGTATTTTACGAGTTTGCGCTACCAGATTTAAAATACGGAGCTGGCTCTACGTTTACGTTCCAGCTACCGAATGTATTTGCGGTATTTAATGCCGTTTCTGGCTCACTCGCAGATACAGACGGCACGGTGTTAGGATCGTTTACATTAGACACAAACCGTACCGTTGTCCTCACATTTAACGAGGAAATCGAAACCCGCAGTAATGTCACAGGTACCGTGCGGTTTCAGACGGAAATAAGAAAAGATCTTACTGGTGACACGGATCAAGAGATCATCGTGCCAGTAGGACCAGACGGCGGACAGACAGTCGTCATCCCGATCACGTTTAAACCAAAAGTGGCGCGTTCTGTTGATAAGCGAGGTGTACCAAACCGCAGCTTTAACGCAGAGACAATCGCGTGGGAGGTCGACTTTAATAAAGAGAAAAATGCGATCACAAACGCCGTACTCGAGGATCCAATTTTAAGCGAGCTCGGCACGAGTGATTTTGGTAACCAAAAGCTTCAAGGTAACGTGGAGCTCTACTATCTAAACGTGCAACTTGACGGTACCGTGACACAAGGAGGTCTCGTGCCATCAAGTGAATATACGCTCACAGCAACAGACAACTTAGTCAAGGTCGCGTTCAACGGCACCATCACTGACGCGTACCGACTCAAATTTACGACAGAAATCACCGAGGACACGGGCGTACGTTATCGAAATACAGCGACACTGAAAGGAGACGGCTTAACGAACTTAACCGCCTCTGCGACGGTCTCAACAGGACGTGGGCAAACGCTCCAAAAACGTGCGGTTACGTATGATAACGTGAATCAAACCGTCTCGTGGGAGGTAAAGCTTAACTACAACCAGCGTCAAATTCCGGCGGCTAATACGGTTGTGACCGACTACTTTGACTCTGGCCAGTCGCTTATCTCCGACACATTCAAGGTCGAGCGCATCACGCTAAACGTCAACGGCCAAGAGAGTGGTTCGACTGTCGTGGACCCAAGCGAGTACAGCGTCACACCTGACACGCAACAGTCGACGAATCGCAAGGGCTTCCGCTTCCAGTTCAACAGCGACATTAACGAAGCCTACAAAATCACCTATAAAACGAGCTTCGACGAGCGCCTACTTGCGAATGGCACGGCGAGAAACAGCGTCAGCTTCTCTGACAAAACGTCCGAAGTATCTCAAGGCGTCCAACAGGGAGTTCTATTAAAATCAGCAAACAGCCCGAACTATCGCGATAAAAACGTCCAGTGGACGATCCGTATAAATCGCGATAAGCAGGAAATGAAGGAAGTTGTCTTAACCGACGTATTCACAAACGGTGGACTTACCTTCCTACCAAACACGTTTGCACTAACAGGAATTACACCAGATAAGTACACGCTCACCGTTGATGACGCAACACAAGGCTTTAAAATCGTCTTCAACGAGCCAGTTACAAACGAAATCGTCATCACGTATCGCACCGCGTTTGACTATGAAGCGCGAATCAACAAAAACAACCAGCTCATTAACACAGCAAACGTCGTCTGGAAGGATAAAAACGACGTCGATCGAACGCTCCAAGCAACAGCGACGTTCACACCAGACACGTTTACACGAGCAAATGGCTTTAAAGGCGGATCGTACAATGCCGTCACGAAAGAGATCACGTGGAACGTCGGACTGAACTACAATCTACAAACGATCACCGACGTTGTCTTCCGCGACACGGTCCAAGGCGATCAAACGATTCTACCAAACAGCATTCAAATCTTTGAAGGAACGCTTGGTACTGGTCAAAACTCGCTCACAAAAGGGGCCAACGTAACTGCAAACTTTAGTCCGCAAGTAAACGGGCAGGAGATCTCTATCAACTTTGGTAGCATTAACCGCGCCTATATCGTCGAGTTTAAAACATCGCTCGATGATAAGATCATTAGCGCCACGTATCCAAACCGCGCCGAGATCTCATACGCGGAGTCCGAGCAAAAAATCTCGCTACCTGCTACTGTTTCTGTCGCAAATGGAGGCAAGTATACAGGTAAAACAGGACGTCAAAACGGCCTTACAATGGAATGGACGATTACGCTAAACGCTGGCCAGTCCACGCTACAAGGACCAGTCAAAGTGCGCGACATCCTCTCCAACAACCAGATTATTTTAGAGGATGAGCTCGTCGTCTATAGCACCACTGTCAGCGCAAACGGCAACTTCTCAAAAGGCGCTGCACTCACGAGAGGCACCGATTACACCGTGGAGTTTAAGGAGATCCAAGGTCAACCAGCGTTTGACCTGATTTTCCCAGACGGCATCGATACGGTCTATATCATTGAGTATAAGAGCTTTTTGCAGGCGGCCGACAACGACACCGTCAGCAACAACGCCAACCTCTTTATCACCAACCCAGACTTTAACGGTGATACAGACGACTCGCACAGCCAAATCGTCCGCATCACAACGGGCGCAGGTAGCGCGACAGGCGTGAGAGGCGATCTCACAATTAAAAAGCAAGGCGTGAAGGACACCTTTGAAGGCCAGGAGAGCACCGGATTCCTGCCAGGCGCAACCTTCTCGCTCTATGACAAAACGAAGCAATTCCGTATCAAAACAGGTACAACCGACGAGAATGGCGTCCTCACCTTCACTAACATCGCCTATGGCGAGTATATGATCAAAGAGGATAGCGCGCCAGACGGATACGCCGTCCGCGCTGAGTACACGCCAGTCACGCTCAGCAATAACACCGACCCGATCATCATCAAAAACGACAAGATCATAGGCGACGTCGCCCTGACTAAGACCGATACGCATGGGAAAACCACGCTTCAAGGTGCGACATTTAGTCTCTACCGCGTCACTGGGGAAGAGCGCACCGTTGTGGGGTCTAACCTCAAAACAGACGCGAACGGTCGAATCGAAGTAACGGATCTCGAGCCAGGCACGTATGAATTTATCGAGACCGAAGCAGCACCTGATTATAAGCTAGACGACACACCTGTTTCGTTTACGATTAAAAAGAACCAAATTACGGTCATTGAACTAGACAAGGAAAACGAGCTCATCCGAGGCTCCGTTAAGCTTACTAAGGTGGACCGTGAGACGAAGGATAAACTCGAGAATGCCGTATTTAGACTCGTTGATGCAGACGGAGAAATCCTCGGCTACTACACAACAAACGAGAACGGCATCATCATTGTCGAAGATCTCTTACCGGGCAACTATGCATTTGAAGAAGCAACGGCACCATTTGGATTTACAGGCTCCACGGACCGCATTGCATTCGAGATCGTTCGCTCCCAAACGGAGCGCCTAGAGCTTGTCTTCGATAACGACATCATTACGGGATCCTTTACGCTATTAAAGCTTGAAGGAGAACGTGAAAAGGCATTAGAAGGCGCGGTATTTAGCCTCCTAACAGCAGATGGCGACGTCTTAATTGAAGAGCTCACGACGGACGAAAACGGAGAAATTACCGTGACGAACGTGCGACCAGGCTCTTACAAACTGGTCGAAACAAAAGCGCCAATTGGCTACATTCTAGACGACACTCCAATAGTATTTACCGTGACGCTAGGTGGAGCAGAGGAGCTATTTTTCACCAAAGACAATAAGATCAAAAAGGCCGATGTGATCATCATCAAGGTAGACCGCGAGACGGAGGAAGCGCTCGCTGGAGCGGAGTTTACGCTCGCAGACGAGGATGGAAACGTCATCGAGTACGGCATTACAACCGATGAAACAGGTCGCGCAACGATCAAGGAGCTCCGCCCAGGCACCTATAAGCTAGTGGAGACGAGCGCACCAGATCACTACGAAGAGAACGAAACCGTTCACACGATTACGATTCCATTCGATCCAGAGGATGAGATCGAATATACGGTGGAGAACGATATTATCTTAGGCGGCGTGAAGCTAACGAAGGTGGACGAAGGCAATAGCCGACGCGTCCTCCAAAACGCAGTCTTCAACATCCTTGACGAAGAAGGAGAGGTTGTCCGATCTAACCTCACAACAAACAGCGACGGCGTTATCCTCGTGGATGACCTTCGTCCTGGCAATTACTCTTTCGTCGAGACGAGAGCGCCTGGCGGCTACGTGCTAGACCGCACGCCAAAGCCTTTCACGGTCGAAAAGAGTCAGGAAGCGCTTGTTGAAATTACAGCGACGAACCGCCTGATTCGCGGTAGCGTTCAAATTACGAAAACAGATAAGGACAGTAACACGCCACTTGCTGGAGTCGTCTTCGACCTCGTTTCGAGCGGTGGTACGACGATCCAAGCGAACTTGGTCACCGATCAGTTTGGAGTCGTCGCAGTATCCAATCTACTCCCTGGTCGCTACGGATTTAAAGAGGTCCGAGCGCTTGAAGGCTACACGCTAAACAGCACGATTCAGTGGTTTGATATTAGCTCCAGCCAGTCTGGCGTCGTTCGCCTCGCAATGAGTAACGAGCTCGTTAAAGGTCAGCTCGAAATTGTGAAATTTGACGGCGACACAGGCGAAACGCTAGAAGGCGTCACGTTTACACTCCTAGATGCAGATCGTGACGTGGTGGAATCTGGACTTGTGACAAACGCAGACGGTCGCATTGTTGTCGATAACCTCGCACCTGGCACGTACTACGTGCAAGAGGTCGATGCACTCGAAGGCTATGTGCTCAATGAAGAAGCGGTAGAAGTCACGATTCCGCTCGGAGCAACAGCACCTGTCAGAGTCGAGATCGACAACTTTAAGACACGCGGTGAGCTTACGATCATCAAGCACGTCGCAGGCGACACCGATGCGCGCCTCCCAGACGCTGTCTTTACGATTGACCAGCTCGAGGGACGCACCTTCACAACCGACGCAAACGGCGAGATCTCGATCGACGATCTCCTACCAGGCGATTATCTTGTAACAGAAACAACAGCGCCTGACGGCTACGTCTTAAGTGAAGAGCAGTACGTAATCCGCATTACGCTAGACGATCTCGCACCAGTCTTGTTCGTCGCAAACGAACCAATTGACGATGTCCCACCTCCAGACGACGACGTGGATGAAGAAGTCGATCCACCACCTGGAGAAGAGGAAGAGCCACCTGGTGACAACGACGGTGGAACACCTCCAGACGACGTAGATCCTCCAGATGATCCAGAGGTATCGCCAGTAACGGATACTCCGGGTAGAGGTAATAATGGAGGAGGATCAGGAGGCACCGACTCTCCAAGCACACCAGAAAGAGAGAGCGGCTCCAACTTCTTCTTACCACAAACAGGCTACGGCTCCATGTGGCTCAGCATCACGATCGCACTCTTCGCCATGTCACTCGGCGCAGTCTTCCTAAGACGCAGACGCCGCACGGAGCAGTGAGTACGATGACACGCATTCTAGGCTACCTCCTCCTCATAGGAGGTAGTCTCTATCTTGGTTATCTCTTAGTCGGCCAATTCATCGTCGCTCCCATGGCCCTCGGCAACGCACAGGAAGAGGCGCTAACACTACCTTCAGAGCGACTATTTGCGAATCAGAGGGCAGTTGGGTTAGACGAGGTATTGACTGAGGGCTCTGCTGTAGGGATAGCAACAACCGATGACCCTTCCACCATAGAGACTTCGGAGGATATGTTCGATTTCTCGATCATTCAGAGTTTAGATACGTTATCTTTTTCTTACAATCCTAGTTTAGAAACAGTGATTGCCACTATTTCAGCACCATCAGTCGGCATGCATTTACCGATCTACTACGGTACAACCAATGAGCACTTAGCCGTTGGTGCCGCAACCATGAAGCCTGATCAGCGCCTTGGCGTAGAAGGGACCTACGCCCTCGCAGGTCACAATTCACGTAACTCCAGTGCCTTATTCGCACCAATTAGAAGCCTAGAGGACGGCGCTGAAATTATTATATCAGACGGACGCGACACTTACATTTATCGCAAATTCGCCTCCGAAGTCGTCACACCAGACCGCGTCGACGTCATCAACGACCGACCAGGCAACAGCCTCCTCGCCCTCGTCAGCTGCTACAGCGCAGACGGAAGCGACCGCATCATCGTATATGCAGAATTTGTGGAGAAGGTAGAGGGATAGAGAAGTGGGGCGTACGCAGGAGAGGAATTGCGTACGTAGAGTGGAAAAAGCATACGTAGGATGTAAAAATGCGTTCGCAGGATAAAAAAGCTTATCCAACAAGAACCAAGCTGGCACTTAGTAACTAGAGAAGCCCGTTGTCCATGAGGACAATGGGCTTCTTTCAATCTTTTCACAGTTTCTCGGTAATAAAAAAGCGAGGCAACGATCTTTTGCCTCGTAACCCACAAAAAAGATGGAGGATATGCTATCAATATTTGCAAACCGTCACCGCAGGCGACCCGAAGCGTCGGGAGTGGTCTCCTAGAGGGGGGACTCGCGTATCTGAAAATCCTTTCGCACGGCCTATGGCCGGGCGAAATAGTTGAAGTAGCGCCTCAGGAAAGACACTCCCAGAGCGTAGGGGCACCGTCGGTGCCGAACTTGACCTTTAAAATACAAACACAATACCTACCCAAGCATGTCCACCCGCCGCACACTGTCCACGCCAAACGAACTAATTACCCAACCACACAACTTTCTAAACATCAGGAAACCCTCAAAACCCCTTATCCAGCGCGGAATTCTCCAATAAAACTCACACAAATAACGCGAAAATCTACAAAAGCACTAAAAATTTTGTCGAATACCAATCAATTTTAATTTCCAATTATCGCTCTGACCAGGACAAAATTCACTACCAAAAAATCAAATTAATACCTACGTATCAACGTTTTAATACCTAGAAACTAGTAGGAAAATCCACGTCATTCGACATTTTCCCACATTTATCGCGACCAATTACCCCACCTAGTTGTAAAAAATCCCTTAAAAAGACCCTATTCCCTATTATTCTATGCTATACTAACAAATCGAAAGGTAAAATTAATTTCCAATTAACCATGACCATTAGAGGAGAACGACGTGCAACATAAACAGAAACTAATGCTTTTTTACATATTACCGCTCGCTGTGTGGATCAGCGGCATCGTTCTCGCATCCTCGATGTCATATGAAACACAAAACGTTCGGCCACTGCTACAAAACGTCCCAACAGACTGGATCGAACGAAGCTTCTCATGGGTCTCCTTCACATATGGGGATTCCGTCATAAGCCTCCAAACCCGATCAACCGAAGCATTCGCCGAATTTTTCATCCGCAAAGGAGCGCACGTACTCGTATTCGCCATCCTCGCAGTCCTGCTCCTGCGCCTGTTGCTATTTGCGACAAAACGCACGACACTCGCCGTCACCATCACCCTAGTCACCGTTGCAATATTCGCCATCATTGATGAGTACCGCCACCTGCTGCACCCAAACCGCACAGGCATGGTCGAAGACGTCATCCTAGATTTCTTAGGCGCGTGCCTAGGAATCGCAATCTACTTATTAATCATTCGGAGGGGGAAACAACGTGCACACGTCTCGCATGCAAGCAAACGTTTATGAGATGGACCACGGAACCATTAGCATCATCGGCTTCGTTCTCTCTCAAGAACAAGGAATCACTGTTGCATTAACAGACAACAAGAAGCAAACACACATAACTGCAACACCAGACGAGTTCGGCTACTTCGAAATGCTTGATTTAAAAGCCGACGAACTAGACCCAACCATGTTTTTGCAAACCAATGACTTAGACCGAGAACCATTAGTCATCCGAGCTGACCAGTTAGTTGTTGCCAGTCGCTGATGCGACGTCATTATAAATAAAGCCGTTCCGTCAAACGCGCGCCGGCAGCATCCGATCACCTTCTACATAAGCAAGAAATCACGTGATTCACGTAGGAATGATCAAAAAATTTGAAGAAGAGGTGAAGAACCACAATGAAAAAGTACCCAATTAGCAAGAAAGCCATCGCGGTAGCAATCGTTACAACAATGGCAATCACACCATTCGCCACACTAGCACCCCTAGCAGGCGACAGCAGTACAGCTTACGCAAGTGAGGTTGAGGTTGCGGAAGTAAGATCGGAAGTACGAGAATTAGCTGGTAAAGTAACAACAATCTACAGTACGTTCCGCGCTGATACGTCTACGAATGGTGTTCAATCGAGAATAACGTTTGATGCTATTCGCGATAATGTTCGCGATACTGATCTTGCAGAGTGGCAAGAGATTGTAAACGCAACTAATGGAGAGATTTTAGAACTTGATGGCGATGCAGGTGAATTATTGTTTTCTGCTAGATTCGTACAAGGTTTAGCCGAAATTTTTACTAATTCTAATCCTACATCTCTAGAAGAAGATTTAGAGGATTTCATCGCAGAATTTGAAGATGGATTCACAAACGTGTTCCCTGATATTTCAATTGCAGACTTGTTTGTAATCGCTAATCAATTAGAGGCTGAATTCCGCCTTAACAAACCATTTGCAACTGATCTAAGCCGTAACAACATTAGAGCTTATCTAGAAGCTCGTGTTAATGCAGTAGCTGCTCGAAACGATAACGAGTTGCAAGCGATGCTTGATATTTTGAGTGACTATGGAATTACTCGTGACGGTGTTGCATCTATGTTCATTGAGCTAAGAGATACAGTGGCTCCAGCTGATAACCAAACATTCTCTAACACAAGAATGCAACAATTAGCTATTACTCTATTCAGAGCTGCTCAAGCTTTTGAAGAACAACCACCTGTAGTTCAACCACCTGGTGGCGGCGGTGGAGTACCACCAGTTGACCCAGAGGATCCTGAAGAGCCAGAAACTCCAATCGACGATGAAGAAGTAACTGTTCCAGACGACACGACTTCTGAAGAGCGCGTTACAGATCCTGTAACTGGTCAGGTTACAGTAATCACTACGGTGAACGCTGAACAACTTGCAGCACTTCTTGATGGAGAAGAGTTTGATCGCGTATCGTTCAACCTTACTCCAGCAGATGGAGAGTACGCAGTACTTCGCCTGTCTGATGACGTTCTTGACGTGATCCGTGCGGCTAACCCAGATGCAATCATCGAAGTTGCAACACTTGAAGGATCATTCGCAATCCCTGTTGCAGAATTAGACTACACGTCCGTTGATATCAGCGTAAACGAAGTAGACTTCGATGCATCAGAAAACCAAGTAACACCTGTTGCACCAGTAGTCGAATTCCTAGTTGTTGCAACAATCAATGGTCAAGAAGTAGAGATCACTCGCTTCAACGCACCAGTTGAGCGTACGATCACTGCAAACGACGACCTAAGCAATAATTCAGTAGTTGTACGTTTAAACACAAACGGCACAATCACTGGTGTTGCAACAAAGCGTGACGGTGACACAGCAACGTTCACTGGTTTCACAAACTCTCTATACACTGTAGTAGAAAACAGCGTGTCTTACTCCGATGTACCAAGCTCACTTTGGTCATCAGAAGTAATCAACAAGCTATCTACTCAATACATTCTACGCGGTTTCTCTAGCGGAGACTTCCGCCCAACTGGTACTGCGAGCCGTGCTGAATTTGCAGCAATCATCTCTCGCGGACTGAGCCTAACTGGCGGTAGCACGTACATGGGACAATTCACGGACATCGTTGGTAACGAGTGGTTCATGGGTGACCTAGTGGCTGTTACGGACTACGATCTAATCCGTGGTTACGAAAACAACACGTTCCGTGGCAACAACGAAGTTACTCGTCAAGAAGCAGCAACAATCATCGTTCGTGCGATGGAGCTTCTAGGCTATGACTTCGATCTAGATGAGTCTGTTTCTTACACGGACTTCAGTGACAGCGCAGACGTAGCACCTTACGCTCGCGAATCTGTTACGATCCTGTCTCAAGCAGGTCTAATTGAAGGACGTCCAGGTAACAACTTCGCTCCACGAGCGAACATTTCACGTCAAGAAGTAGCGGCACTAGTAGAACGCTTCCTAGTAAAAGCTGACTTCCTAGACTAATCAACATGTGAAAACCTACGAGAGAGCACTCGCTCTCTCCCTAGGTTTTCTCCAAAGGGAACTCGGCCTTTTGGAGAAAACCTAGCAATCTACTAATAAAGGAGCGACATCTTATGAAAACAGCGATGCGCCTATTACTTGCTAGCGTACTCATCCTGTCCTTATTTGCAACACCAGCATCAGCAGCAAACTTCTCTGATATGAAACAAGGAGACTTCGGTCACTCAGAGGTAACTGCACTTGTTGAAAAAAGCATCATCGGCGGTATGCCAAACGGAACATTCGCACCTCGTGCAAATGTATCACGCGCAGATACAGCAATTATGTTTACGAGAGCACTTGGACTTACACGTACATCATCCAATAATCCATTCCGCGACACAGACCGCGCGGCGTACTACTTTAATGACGCGATGGCAGCAGTCGACGCAGGAATCTTTACAGGAGACGCACTGCAACGCTTCAACCCACGTGACACATTGACACGTGAGCAAATGGCATCCGTTATCGTGCGTGCATACAACCTACAGCCAACATCAACGCAAGTTTCACTAAATGACTTAAACGCTGTACACCAAGCACACATTGATGACGTCCGCACACTGGCACAAAACGGCATCACAGCAGGTCGCGCTAACGGTAACTATGATCCCAAGGCACCGGTAACACGCGTAGAATTCGCAATCTTCTTAGACCGAACAATTAAGCAAAATCCGGATGTCGGCGCTCCAACTCCAACACCAGAACAACCAGGGACACCAGAACAACCAGCACCAACGCCAGACCCTGAAGATCCAACAAACCCAGAGGATCCAGTTGACGGACCAGAACCAACTCCTCCAGGTGGCGGCGGAGGAGCACCGGCTCCATCTGAACCATCTGTTATCACTGCTGCATCTTTAACAACAGCAAATGGAACAACAATAACTGGAAGCGTGTCTAACGGAACAACAGTAAGATTTAACTTATCGAACTTACCTGATAGCACAACTTTTAGAAGTGGAACTATTTCAGTCACAGAAGCAGCTACACTAACTACATTTGATGGACCAGTAGCAGACCTGGATGTTACTCAGCAATTAAAAGCAGGAGAAAACAATCTCACAGTAGCTGAAGTATTAGGAAACGCCCAAATTCAGCTCGGTACGATTAGACTTTTTGGTGATTTTACTTTGCCAGGAACCCTAACATCCAACGGCCAAACGACAAACGTACAAGTCATCTTCCAATTCTAGCCTACACGTAAAAGCGAGGAGCATATTATGAAAAAATGGATTACCATAAGCACCATTGCCGGAGTCGCAATCGGCGGCGTCATCTATGCACAGCTACAGTGGACCGACAATATCGAACGCCAGAGCACCGAAGCCGCCGAACTCGTCCGTGAGCAACATAACGGCAACATCGCCATCGGCTCCAGCACACCCAAGTTCGCACAGACCTACGACGCAGGCGGCAACATCATCGACATCGCGACCGGCGGCATCGTCGATCCGATCACGGGAGATATCAAAGATCCTGTCACGGGGGAAACAATTGTAACAGCCGCTGAACGCGAAAGCGGAAGCGCGACTTCTATCGGCCGCACAACAGATGCTCAAGACGAAGACGGTGTAACAGCAAATGCAGGTAACACCGGAGACTCCTCCGGAGACTCCGCCACTTCCGACGGCTCCGCCGACGGAAGCAACAGCACAACCGGAACAGCTGGCTCCAATAACGGCTCGTCCAACTCAGGATCTAACAGTGGTTCATCCGGCTCTGGCTCCTCTAACAGCGGCCTCAGCCAGCAACAAATTATCGACACATACGCACGCCAGTTCCAACAGCTCCAATCACAGGAAATGGGCCGCGTAAACAACCTCGTCACCGAGGCACAGTCTGAGCTTGCCCAAGTTCGCTCGGGCAACTCAAACAAATCGTCATCTGAACTACAGCTCGAATACGTCGGCAAAGTACAAGCGCTCGAAGCATCCGCTGATACACGCTTTAACGAGATTCAAGGACAGCTCAAGTCAGCTTTACAAGAAAACGGACACAGTACCGCACCAGCAGACGAGATTAAAGCCGTCTACGAAGCGGAAAAAGAAAGCCGCCGTCTTGAAGCAGTAAACCAACTATTTTCACAATAACATCAATAATAGTCACGTCAATTATAGTCATATAACTCACGTTACTAACAATTAATAATATTATTTATCAAAATATCCCACAAAAGTACACAAATTGTGATATAGTAATTCTAGCTTTCAATGGGACGCCAAGGCATGGAGGGAATCATGGAAGAAACAATCAGCTTAAAGGAAATCTTGGACGTACTCAAAAAACGGATCGCCATGATCATCGCGATCACTGTTTTAGCAGTATCAGCAAGTGGAGTCGTGAGCTATCTCGTGCTCACACCCCAGTATCAAACGTCAACGCAAGTCCTTGTTAGTCAGGCAGCAACCGGAGCATCGATTCTCTCAGCAGCCAACCCATTTGACTCTGACTCACGCTACATCGACACCTATAACGTCATCCTGCAGAGTCCGTACATACTCGATCAAGTAAACGCAGAGCTTGGCCTGACAACGGATCCAACACTATCCGTCAGACAAGAAGGAGACTCCCAGGTCGTCACCATCACCATCTCGGACACCGACCCTGTGCGTGCGGTTGAAACAGCCAACGTCACAGCAGAAGTATTCCGAACGGAGATTGCCACACTACTTAACGTTGATAACATCCATATCCTCTCCCCAGCCGTGATCGAAGACGCGCTCACACCAGTGAGCCCCAACCCGCCACTTAATATGGCGATCGGGCTTGTCGTTGGTCTCATGGCAGGAGTAGGACTCGCATTCTTACTAGAATTTATGGACAACACGCTACGTTCAGACGACGACATAGAGCAAACGCTTGGACTACCAGTCCTCGGCGCCATCAGCGTCATGGATGAGGAAGAAGATCGCGTCGTCGACGATACCGTCCCAGATGCAGAGATAAAGGGGGACGAACGTTATGGCTCTTAGCCTTTCTTTGAGAAGAAAAAAGAAGGATCACCTAACAGAAAAGCAGCGAAGTCTGATCACGCACTTCTCACCGAAGTCGCCTGTGACCGAGCAATATCGGACGATACGTACCAATATTCAGTTCTCAAGCGTAGAGGAACCAGCAAAAGTCATTACGGTTACGTCTACTGCACCAGGTGAAGGGAAGTCAACGACGGCCGCAAACCTTGCCATCGTGTTCGCCCAGCAAGACAACCGCGTGTTACTTGTAGACGGTGACTTACGAAAGCCAACGTCTCACTATACGTTCCAAGCGGATAATAAGCGTGGACTCACGAATGTGTTAACGAACCAAGCAGCACTCACGGACGTGTCGCAAAAAACGCTCGTACCAAAGCTTGACCTGTTAACATGTGGACCAATTCCACCAAACCCAGCCGAGCTTTTAGCAAGTAAGCGAATGGACTGGGTCTTACAGGAAGCAAAAAAGCACTATGACTATATTATTGTCGACACACCACCAGTACTAGCCGTAACAGATGCTCAAATCCTAGCAAACAAAACAGATGGTGTTGTTCTTGTCACAAGTAATGGCATGACGACAAAGGATAACGCAAAGAAAGCAAAAGAGCTACTCACAAACGCATCCGCCCGTATCCTAGGAGTTGTGTTAAACCGCAAGGATAAGGCGTCAGGTCAGTATTACTATTATGGGGACTAAATAAAAGTCCTAGATAAAAGTCTTATAAAATATCCCTAATAAGGAATTATATGTGGTATGATGTCGATAGATAAGTTTTATAGGATATTGTAAGTGAAAAACAACTGCAAGGGGGACTATCCTTGATCGACATTCATGCACACATTTTACCTGGTATTGATGACGGAGCTGACACACTTGAAGATGCTCTAGATCTTGCCAGAGCTGCCGTAGCGGAGGGGATCGACACGATCATCGCCACACCGCACCACAAAAACGGTAAATACACAAACGATGGAGCATTCATCGGAGAGCTGGTCACAGACCTTAACACCGAGCTTCAGCGAGCAGGCATTCCACTGACCGTATTAAAAGGTCAGGAGCCTCGTATGTACGGAGAGATTTTAGAGGGACTTAAGAGTGGGGAAGTCATCACACTCACGGACACGCAGTATGTGTTTGTCGAACTGCCATTCGACCACGTGCCGCGCTATACCTCGCAGCTACTGTACGACATTCAGCTAGCTGGCTTCACACCAATCATCGTTCACCCAGAGCGCAACGCCGAGCTGCAAGAAAAGCCGGACACGCTCTACCGTTTCGTAAAGAACGGAGCATTAACGCAGGTGACGACAGGCAGTATCGTTGGAAAGTTCGGATCGAAAGTGAAGAAATTTACCGACGAAATCGTGGAAGCGAATTTAACGCATTTTATTGCGAGCGATGCGCATAACACGAAGACTCGAGGATTTTTCATGCAGGATGCGATTGATGAACTGAAGAAGCGTCATAAAAGTCAGTACGTCGATCAGTTCTTACAAAACGCAGAGCGTCTCGTTCGTAACGAGCGCGCGATTGTAGAAAGTCCGAAGACGATTAAGCGTAAGAAGTTTTTAGGTATCTTTTAAGAGAATTGCCACGATTCAGCTACGGACGCACTCTTATACACAGTAACCCACCTGATAGTAGGACACGAGATGTAAAAAAGGTACGTTCAGGTGATTTCTCTAGCACCTTTATCAATGGAGGAACTCGGCTTTGCTGTGGGTGTAAAAGACCTTAGGCGCGAATGTTGCCAATGGTGAGGTGTGAGGACAGGTTAGATGCCTGTTTAAGTCCGATTAAAGATATCGGAGCACAGTGTAAATGAGAGTCTTTCGGGACTCTCATTTGCTTGGCTGTGTAAGTGATGTATGTACAGAAAAAAACGTTAAGCTCTGGTTCCTTGTAAAGGAAGTATAGCTTAACGTTTTTGTTATAAAGAAAAGTTTAAGTGCAAAGTGCGACACCTAAGGTGCCCCTGCGCTCTGGGAGTGTCTTTCCTGAGGCGCTACCTCAACTATTTTGATCGGCCAAACCAATGGCCGATCAAAAGGATTTTCGGATACGCGAGAGACTCCTCTAGGAGACCACTCCCGACGCTCCGGGGCACCTGAGGCAACGGTTCTTAAATATTGGTTTTAAAACATGAAAAAGAAGCTCTTGGGAGCTTTCATTTATTACTATTTATAAATCTGCTAACAATCAACCTATGAACGACACAATACACCTACAAACTGAAGGAGGAATATCGTGAGCTATAAAACGAGGCTAAGTCTACTTATTTCTATTGATTCATTTATTGTTATGTTCTCTATTTTTATTGGTTACTGGCTCATCATGCCGAATGCACAAATCGTGACAACTGCACTTCTTCTTAGCTCTGTTGCACTATTTGTTTTTCACCACATTTTTGCTCACTTATTTAAGCTGTACAAACGAGTGTGGCAGTACGCAAGCATTAAGGAACTATCTGCTATTTTCATGGCAGTGTCCTTCTCCATTGCAGCTCTCGGAATCTTTCAGTTAGTAGCTTTCCAGACAATATTCTCACGAACGCTTCTTATCACTTGGATGCTACATATTCTCTTTATTGGTGCATCGCGCTTTTCATGGCGCCTTTACAGAGACACACAGCTTCGCGTTGATCATACAAAAAAGCGCACGCTAATAATTGGCGCTGGTAACGGCGGCATGATTGTCGCACGTCAGCTCCTTAATTCCGATACGTCTGAGCTTCGCCCAGTTGCATTTATTGATGATGCATCTAGCAAGCAACAGCTCGAGATTATGGGTGTACCTGTTGTTGGTCAAATGGAGGATCTACTTTCGATTGTAGAAACGAAAGTAATTGATCATATCATTATAGCTATTCCTTCCCTTTCTAAAACGGAATTAAACAACATTTTTTCCTTATGCTCGGAGACAAAGATTCGTACGCAGATTATGCCTTCTATGGAAGACTTAATGTCTGGGCGTGTGAACGTGAATCAGATTCGCGACGTACAAGTAGAGGATTTACTTGGTCGTGATCCAGTGGAGCTTGACCAGCGTAAGATTGGTGCTCGTTTATCGAATAAGAAAGTGCTTGTTACAGGAGCTGGTGGATCAATTGGTTCTGAGGTGTGTCGTCAAATTGCAAAGTTTAAGCCGAAGCAGCTTTTATTATTAGGACACGGTGAAAACAGCATTTATGCGATTGAAATGGAGCTTCGTACGTTGTATCCAGAGATGGATATTAGTCCAGTTATTGCTGATGTACAGGATGAGACTCGTATGTATGAAGTGATGGAAATGTTTAAGCCAGATTCTGTGTATCACGCAGCGGCCCATAAACATGTTCCACTCATGGAGCGTAACCCACACGAAGCAATAAAGAATAACGTTATTGGTACGCGTAACGTGGCCGAAGCAGCAAGTGCTGCTGGAGTTGATTCATTCGTAATGATCTCCACAGATAAAGCTGTTAATCCAACGAGCGTCATGGGTGCATCAAAGCGTATTGCTGAAATGGTTGTTCAATATATGGATCGACGAAGCACAACGAAGTTTGTTGCTGTACGTTTCGGTAACGTACTTGGTAGTCGTGGAAGTGTTATCCCACTATTTAAAAAGCAAATTGAAGTTGGTGGTCCTGTCACGGTAACGGATCCGGAGATGGTGCGCTACTTTATGACAATTCCAGAAGCATCACGTCTTGTTCTTCAAGCTGGTGCGTTAGCTGAAGGCGGAGAGACGTTTGTGCTCGATATGGGTGAGCCGGTTAAGATTGTAGATCTCGCTAAAAATTTAATTCGATTATCTGGATTCTCTGAGAGAGATATTCCAATTAAATATACTGGAATGCGTCCTGGGGAGAAGTTGTTTGAAGAGCTTCTTGGTGAGAATGAAGTGCATAGCGAGCAAATATACCCGATGATCTATCGTGGGAAGACACCGCCGGTGAATATGTCGGTGATTGATCGGTTGATTGAGGAGTTTGGGTATATGGAGTCGGATAGATTGCGTCAGCACGTGTTAGATATTGCTCATTTTAGGGAGAAGCATTTAGTTGCGGTGACTGGGGCGAAATAGAACGTATATATAATAGAAGGAACTCGTCATGAAGAGCTTGGTTTTAAACATTCGAACGGCATAAAGCTTTATTGAGTCACAACCTAACGGTTATGTATGGAAAAGTGAGGAAAGAGTTTAGTAAGACGCTATATAATAGAAGGAACTGGGGGAGTTAGCATGAAACAAGTAAAAAAGGCGATTATTCCAGCTGCTGGTCTTGGAACGAGGTTCTTGCCTGCTACGAAGGCGATGCCTAAGGAAATGCTTCCGATTGTGGATAAGCCGACAATTCAGTATATTGTCGAAGAGGCTGTGGCATCAGGCATTGAGGATATTATTATCGTAACGGGTAAAGGCAAGCGTGCGATTGAGGATCACTTTGATCATGCGTTTGAGCTGGAGCAAAGTCTTGCGGAAAAAGGTAAGGTGGAGCTTTTAGAGAAGGTACAACACTCTTCTAAGATGGTTGATATTCATTATATTCGTCAGAAAGAGCCGAAGGGGCTTGGGCACGCTGTATGGTGCGCACGTAAGTTCATTGGCGATGAGCCATTTGCAGTTTTACTAGGTGATGATATTGTACAGGCGGATGAGCCTTGTTTAAGACAGTTGATGAACGAATATGATGAGACTGGTGCTTCTATTATTGGGGTTCAGCAAGTGCCTGATAATGAGACGCATCGCTATGGGATTGTAGATCCAGATAAGCAAACTGGTCGTCGGTATAGTGTGAATCAATTTGTGGAGAAGCCTAAGAAGGGGTCAGCTCCTTCTAATTTAGCTATTATGGGTCGTTACATTTTAACTCCTGAGATCTTTCACTTCTTAGATAAGCAGGAGCGTGGGGCTGGTAATGAAGTACAGCTTACGGATGCGATTGAGAAGTTGAATAGTATTCAACGTGTGTTTGCGTATGACTTTGCGGGTCAGCGTTATGATGTTGGAGAGAAGATTGGTTTTGTGAAGACGACGCTGGAATTTGCGATGCAGGATCCTGGGTTAAGGGATGAGTTGAGGGAGTATATGAGTGGGCTTCTAGAACAAGAGATAGAAAAAGTCTAATAATAGTTATAATAGAGTACCCAAACGTCAGTTGCTGGCGTGGGGTGCTTATTTAATATATTGCAAGACATCAAATTGGTTTTTTAGTAGTTGATTAGATTTTGAATTCTAGCCAAGTACTAGAACACTAATGTGCATTAGTTTTTTTAAGGAGAGAAGAGAATTGAGTAATTCTATTACAGCAAAAGAACGAGTATTTCTTTCGTCCCCTCATATGAGTGATGAGGGCTATGAAATGCAATATGTACAAGAAGCATTCGATACGAACTGGATTGCTCCACTTGGGGAAAACGTAAACAAGTTTGAAAGAGAGTTAGCGGAAAAAGTAGACTCTAAAGATGCAGCTGCTCTTTCATCAGGAACAGCAGCTATCCATCTTGCCTTGAAAGCGGCAGACGTTGGTGAAGGTGACATCGTTTTTTGCTCTACATTAACATTCTCTGCAACTGCTAACCCGATCATTTATCAGAATGCCATTCCAGTATTTATTGATAGTGATTATAAAACGTGGAATATGTGTCCTGATGCTCTAGAAGAAGCATTTAAGAAATATCCTGAGGTTAAAGCTGTTATCCTTGTTCATCTATATGGTTTATCTGCGGATATGGATCGAATTGTTGAGCTATGTAAGAAGCACAATGTTGCTCTAATAGAAGACGCAGCTGAAAGTTTAGGGACTTATTATAAAGGGCAACATACTGGAACATTTGGTGACTATGGGATCTTCTCTTTTAATGGAAATAAGATCATCACTACTTCAGGAGGTGGGATGCTTGTATCGAATAATGAAGAGAGAATTTCTAAAGCTAGATTTTGGGCGACTCAATCTAGGGATCGAGCGAGACATTATCAACATAGTGAATTAGGTTTCAATTATCGTATGAGTAATGTTAGTGCTGGTATAGGGAGAGGTCAATTAAAAGTATTAGATCAACGTGTAGAAAAGAAGAATGATATCTACCAATTTTATAAGAGAGAGTTAAGTGGACTTGAGGGTGTTGAGTTCATGCCCATGAACGAATGGGATAGACCTAACTACTGGTTAAGCGCAATAACGTTGACCGGAAATGTGAGACCGGTTGATATATTTGAAGCGTTGGAGGCTGAGAATATTGAATCAAGACCAGTGTGGAAGCCAATGCATATGCAACCTTTCTTTGAGAAGTATGATTTTGTAGGAACGGATATATCGGAAAAGTTATTTGAGAATGGGGTTTGTCTTCCGAGTGATACCAAGATAACTGATGAGCAGTTGAATCGGGTTGCTGAGATTATTAAGGGATTGTGGTGATAAAGATGGAAAGAACCAAAGGTGGATTATATAGAAGATTTTTTAAAAGACCAATGGATATTGTTTTATCATCATTAGCTATTATAGTTCTCAGTCCAGTTCTACTAATAGTTGCTGTTCTAGTCAGAACAAAGTTAGGCAGTCCTATTTTGTTTAAGCAACAACGACCTGGGTTAAATGAAAAGATTTTTATGATGTATAAATTTAGAACGATGACGGATGAGAGGGATGAACTTGGTCAATTGAGGGCTGATCATGTGAGGCTGACTAAGTTTGGTAGGATATTACGTGCTACATCACTAGATGAGTTGCCTGAACTATTTAATATCTTAAAAGGTGACATGTCAATTATTGGTCCTCGCCCCTTACTAGTTCAATATCTTTCGCTATATAATGATCATCAAAAGCGGCGTCATGAAGTTAGACCTGGGTTATCAGGGTTAGCGCAAATTAGTGGTAGGAACGCAATTAGTTGGGAAGAGAAGTTTGATCTAGACGTTATATATGTAAAGAGTGTTAGCTTGATTGAAGATTGGAAGATTATTTGCCTAACGATAAAAAAGGTGCTTGTAAGAGAGGGAATCAGTTCGCAAACTACTGTAACGATGGAACCGTTCAAAGGTAATTTAAAGGAACGAATAGGGTCATGAAAAATAATCTTCTCATAATCGGTGCTAGCGGACACGGTAAAGTAATAGCTGACATTGCATTGAAAATGAACAAATGGCAGAGTATTGCATTCTTAGATGATAACGAAAGCTTGAAATCTTCAATGGGACTTGATGTGATTGGGAAATCGAAAGATGCTATTAGCCATATAAATGATTACGATATTTTTGTAGGTATCGGGAACAACGATACTCGAAAAGAGGTTCAAGAGAACCTTGAAGACGAAGGGGCAACTATACCAGTGTTAGTTCATCCAAATGCGGTAATTGGAGAACAAGTTGGAGTAGCCACAGGTTCAGCAATTATGGCTGGTGTTGTAATAAACTGCTGCACTAAAATTGGCAAAGGATGCATTATTAATACTGGAGCTACAATAGATCATGACAGTGTAATAGAAAATTTTGTTCATGTATCACCTGGTTCACATTTGGCTGGTACAGTGAGAGTCGGACAAGGGACTTGGTTAGGAATTGGTAGTGTGGTTAGTAATAATTTAAAGATCAGTGGAAGTTGCAAGATCGGGGCAGGGACTGTAGTTGTTAGAGATATAACTGAAGTTGGTACATATATAGGTGTGCCAGCAAGGAGAATATAGTGATGAAGAAAATTTTAATATTGGCAAACAATGATGTTGGATTATATAAATTTAGAAAAGAATTAATTCGAGAATTATTAAAAGAACACGAGGTATATATATCGTTGCCTAATGGTGATTATGTTGAACATTTAAAAAGATTAGGCTGTAATTTTATGGAGACGCCGTTAAATCGGCGAGGAATGAATCCTTTTCAGGATCTAAGTCTCTTAATGAAATACGTAAAGATAATTAAAGAGATTAAACCAGATGTCGTTTTAACATACACAATAAAACCAAATATTTTTGGTGGAGTAGCATGTAGAATTAATAAAACAACATATTTTCCTAATGTTACCGGATTAGGAACAGCGTTTGAAAAAAAAGGTTTAATGCAAAGGATCATTCTATTTTTGCACCAAATTGCATTTAAAAAAGCTAAAAATATATTTGTCCAAAATATAGAAAATAAAAAATTCCTTGAATTAAATGGAATTATAAATAAGAATGGAAAACTTATACCTGGTTCGGGTGTTAACTTAGAGGAATATTCATTGTTGGAATATCCGGAGGAAGAAGAAATAAATTTTGTATTTATTTCACGAATTATGAAAGAAAAAGGAATTGATTATTATTTAAATGCTGCAAAAGCTATTAAAAGTAAATATCCAAAAACTTCTTTTCATGTCTGTGGATTTTGCGAAGAAGATTATAGCGATATATTAAAAGATTACGAAGATAGAGGAATAATAAAATATCATGGGATGGTAACCGACATTCAATCATTATTAAGAAAAATGCACTGTACTGTGCACCCAACATATTACCCTGAAGGGATGTCGAATGTATTATTAGAGAGCGCATCAAGTGGCAGGCCGATTATTACAACTAATAGAAGTGGATGTAGAGAAATTGTAGATGATGGAGTTAATGGGTACTTAGTAATGCAGAGAAACACAAAAGACCTTATAGATAAAATCGAGAAATTTTTAAATAAAAGTAAAGAAGAAAAGCAGCAGTTTGGTCTAGAGGGGCGAAGGAAAGTTGAAAAAGAATTTGATAGGGAAATAGTTATTAATGCATATATTAGTGAAATAGAGTTGATAGGGGAATATTTTAATGGAAAAACCTATTAGAATTTTACATGTATTTGGAAGATTAGACTCTGGCGGCGCTGAGAGTAGGACAATGGATATCTATCGTTCAATAGATAGAACGAAAATACAATTTGACTTTGCAATTCACACTAGTGATGAGTGTTATTTTTCGGCAGAAGTAAGGTCGTTAGGAGGAAAAATTTACAGCTTTCCAAGGTTTAGGAGAAATAACCTCTTTTCCTATAAAAAAGCATGGTCCCAGTTTTTCTTGAGATATAGGTCTAGATATGAGATTGTACATGGGCATCAAACGAGCACAGGCTTCATTTATCTCAATGAAGCCAAAAAAAATGGTATACGAACACGTATTGCTCATGCAAGGAATTCAGATAAGGATAGCGCTGTGAAGAGGTTAACTACACGGTTAGCACGCTTTTATGCAACAGAGCTATTAGCCGTTTCAGCTCCAGCTGCAAAAAGTGAATTTGGAGAGAGACTAATGAGAAGCGGGACTGTAAAAGTCATTCCCAATGCAATAAACATTAATAAATACATTTTTAATGAAAATATCAGACTAATAAAAAGAAAAGAATTTGGACTATCAGATGAGTTGGCAGTCGTTCATATAGGAAGATTCCACAGCCAGAAGAATCACCATTTTCTCTTGAAAATTTTTAAAGAGGTACTCAGAAAAAATCCGAACTCTAAACTTTTTATAGTTGGTGATGGCCCTCTAAAGGATAGCATTAAACAGACAATTATAGAGCTTAAAATAGAAGGATCGGTTGTTCTTACTGGAGTTAGAAAGGATGTAGCCGATTTATTGCAAGCCATGGACTTTTTGATTTTTCCATCTTTATTTGAAGGTTTACCGGGCGTTGTACTTGAAGCGCAAGCAGCAGGTTTACCCTGCATTATCTCAGAAAGCATAACCGATGAGGTTAAGGTTACAGACTTAGTTGAGTATGCTTCACTTAATGAAAGTGAAGAAAACTGGGCCGATAAAGTATTGAGAAAGTTAGATAAAAGTTACCGAAAGGATACATTTGAAGAAATAGCGAATAAAGGTTTCGATATAAATTCTGTTGCAAAATGGTACGAAGAATTTTATCTGAAATTAAAGGGCAAATAGTAAGGGTATTATATTGCCTAAAAAATCAGCAAATATGTATGGAGTTGGGTAAAATGAAAATTGCGTATCTTTCTGCATCAACTGTTCCTTCAAAAGATGCAAACAGCGTCCATGTCATGAAAATGAGTCAAGCTTTTGCAAAAGATGGGCATGATGTTATTTTATATGCTAGACAATCAACTGAAAAAGTTGATGATGATTATTACTATTATGGCGTTGGTAATTGCTTTAAAATAAAAAAATTATCATGGCCATCATTGAGGTTTTTTGGAGGCTTTATTTACGGGAGAAATGTAAAAAAAGATATTCAAAAAAACGAAAAAGCAGATATTTATTATGGTAGGGATTTGTACAGCTTATTGAACGTTTCGTCTATTAAAGGGTCACAAATTTACTATGAAGCACATAAACCTCCAGCGACCTATGTCCACAAAATATTGGAAAGAAGGTTGTTTTCTTTTAAGAATTTTAAGCGCCTAGTTGTTATTTCTGATGCGCTAAGAAAAGAATATCTTAGAATTTTTCCGGAATTAAAGAGTGAAAAAATTGTTGTGGCACACGATGGTGCTGATCTACCAGAACCTAAAATAAACAAAAGTGCAGTAAATAAGGGAAAAGAACAAGTGAAAATTGGTTATGTTGGACATCTATACCAAGGGAAAGGAATGGAATTAATAGCTGAGTTAGCTAAGAGTATACCTAATATGGAATTTCATATTATCGGAGGCAAAGAATCAGATATAGCATATTGGAAAAAACATGTTAACAAAGAAAATATTATTTTTCATGGTTTTGTTTCACATGGGATGCTTGGAGAATATTTTGATCAGCTTGACATTGTTCTAGCCCCTTATCAAACAAAAGTGGCAACATCTGGAGGAGGTGGTGACATTAGTAAGTGGATGTCTCCGTTAAAAATTTTTGAGTACATGGCAAACGGAAAAGCTATTGTTTCATCAGATCTACCAGTCTTACGTGAAATCTTAGTAAATAATATAAATAGCATTCTGTGTCCACCAGAAGATGTTCAAGCATGGAAAGAAGCAATTATATTGCTAGCTAGTGATAAGAGCAAGTTAATAAAATTAGGGGATAATGCAAGAAATGACTTCATTAAGCAATATACCTGGTTGCAGAGGGGACGGAATGTCATTGCATAGTTTATTCCTCTTTTTTATATTGTTCATATTTATTTATGGATGGAAAGTAACTGATATTTTAGATTTAATACTTTTAAC